>NZ_NRRY01000003.1 GCF_016583905.1 Lamprobacter modestohalophilus
TAAGTGACGAGGCTACCTCTAGGTTCGCTTGCGCTGCGGCCTGCGGTTTTGCACCCACGAAACTCACGACCCTTGGTTACCCAAACGCCGCTCCGGGGCACTACAGTGGTGTACGAGCAACTCCATCGGCGGGACTTCAACCCGCAAGTTAATCAGCCTGTTACGGCATACGGTCAGGTCTTGCAATCACTCGAAGAGCTCAACAGCCACTACGTCACCTACCGCAAGCTGGCCTCCATTCGCGCGCTGCGCCAGTCACCGGCCGCTGATCAAGACCCTGATACGCCGATCATCGAGCCGCGCAGCGCTTACCCACTGCTGCCAGCGGCAGACTTTCGCAGCGACGCCATCGCGATCCAAAGCCTATTCGCCGCGAAGTCTCGCTAGCTCCGCAAGCAGCGCCGCTTTCTCGGCGCGCTCCCGTTCGGCAAGTCGCTCGGCCATGTCGGCTCGCTGTTCGGCCTGCGCGCGCGCCTGCCGATCCCGCTGCCAGCTCGGCAGCACAAAGGGCGCGTAGACCGGATCCTCGATCATCGCCTCTAGACTCGGCTGACGGGTGAGATCCGCCAGGCGAAAGCGAAATCCTGGCACCACCGCGGAGCGCAGGATGCCATCCTGACAGGGGATGGGCTCATACAGACCCGAGGCATTGCGGCGGTAGAACAAGAGCCACCGCGGATCATGATGGATGATGTAGTACTCAGGCACCCCGGCGGCTTGGTATTCCGCGTGCTTTTGCTCGGTGTCGCGGGCGATCTCCGACGGCTTGCTATCCGAGAGCGCCTCGACGCACAGATCGAAGATGCCCTGGTAGGAGCGATCGAGATCCTCAAGCGGTTGGGCATTGCTGTCGAGCACCAGACCGAGATCCGGCTTGCGGATGGTGACTTTGTTCGGCAGGTTCAGGCGAAAGCCGAATTCCAGGCAGGTGAGACGGGCGTTGCGGTGGGTCTCGAGATAGCACTCCAGCAACCGAAGCAGCCAGCGATAGCGTTGCAAGGTCAGGGTATCCGACACCGGCTTGACCTCCAAGAGGCCATTGTTCCATTCGTAGCCGTTCTCGTGCTCGTAGTAATAGGCCCAGTAGTCTTCCTCGCTCACCGCGGTGCCTTCCGGTGGGTCGATGGGGGGATCGCGATCGGAGCGGCCATTCCAGGGCGCGCCCTGAGGCGGCGGATGGTGCAAGGTGAACGCGGGCGAGGACATAAGCGGACTCCCGTGGATCTGAGCCTGTGAGAAAGTCTAGCCACCTCCGCGACGGGCAACAAGGCCAGCCGATTCGGGCTGATGTGGTTTTTCGGTCGCCGGCTCGATGCGAGACCGGGCATCTATCGGCTCCAGGCCGGCACCCGCGAGGTGCGCCCCTAGAATTTTTCGAACGCCTTAAGGCTACCGGTGTCTCGGAGCAGCAGGCGCTCGCGATGGCTGAGGCACAGAAAGAGGCGTTCAGTGATGCCTTGTCGAGTCCTGTGCCATCAAGTCCGATGAGTTCTGCTCAAGGTCTCGCCTTGTCGGTGCCTGGCCGCGCCGCATAGCGCTTTGCATCTTTGAGCAGCAGTAGCAGCTGTTGCTCGCTTCCTGGTGTGGGCTCGAAACCAAACCGTCGATAAAACGCATCGGCGTTTGCGTCAATCGGGTGAGTCAGCAATGCCCGAATGCCGGCCTGCTCGGATAGGACGAGTGTTCGGCGGATCGCATCTTGCAGCAGACTGAATCCCAACCCTTGCCCTTGGTGGTGGAGATCGACCGCCAGCCTTGCCAAAATGACCAACGGGATCGGGTAATGGCCCATCCCGCGCCGAACCCGTTCAGGGACATCGCCTGTATCGATCTGCCCAACGGTGAGGCTGAAGTATCCGACGACCCGATCCCCATCGCAGCTCACAAAGGTTCTTGCCGAACCGCTACCTTGTGCTTGACGCGCGTGCTTCAGCAGCCAGGTTGTGAGCGTTGGCTTGCCGCAGTCAAAGTCCTCGACGCGATGTTGAGCGGCGAGCGGCTGCGGTGCGGATAAGCTCATGCGTCAGCCCACACCGGACGACGAGAGAACAGGTCGTCTAGGCCTGGGTTATCGGATTCAGGCCGATCCAGCATCTCTAGGAGCGCTTGGTAGTGATGGCCGGACACCATGAAGAGGCGTTGATCGAGCAAGGTTTGCTCAGCGGCTTGGTAGGCCGCATCAAGGATGAAATCCGTGAGCGATTTGTGAGCGATCTCGGCGGCGCGACGCAGCACCGTTTCTTGGTCAGGGGTCGCGCGTAGCCCAAGACGGGATGTGCGAGCAGTCACTGTTGCAGACATGAGAGACCCTCTGTTTGCCATTGATGAGGTGAATGTTAGTACAAGTGACGCAAGCTGTAAAAAAGGTCCGCGTCGAGTTGGTCTGCCAATCGGCAGCCTCGCTGGCAGAGATGGAAAAGGGCCGGGCTCAACAATTCCATGCCCCCTCCATGTCCCCCGCGCCTGCCTGATCGCCGGTGAAAGCCTTCGCCTGCGCTCGATACGTTGCCTGCCAATCGGCTAGACTGCCACGATGAGTCGCGATCATCGTATCCCCTGGCACGCTCTGCTCGGCCAAGCCCTGGCCGATGCGCTCAACGGGCTACCCTACAACGTCAGCACCGAAGAGGAACTGGCCCTGCGCAGCCAGCGCCTCGACGTGCTCATCATCGAGCAGCGCCCAGCGCCGCAAGACATTCAGCGCGTTCGCTCCCCGGAGCAGCGCCCCGACGGGCTCGAAGATCTTGTCGCGCACAACCTGCTCAGCTTCAAGGCCAGCGGCGCCGTCTTCGACGCCTGGGCGCTCGAAGAGCTCAGCAGCCACTACGTCACCTACCGCAAGCTCGCCTCCATCCGCGCGCTGCGCCCGTTGCCGGCCGCTGATCAAGACCCTGGCACGCCCGTCGTCGAGCCGCGCACGGCCTATCCGCTGCTGCCGGCGGCAGACTTTCGCAGCTACGCCATCGCGACCCACTTTCCACGCAAGCTGATCAAACAACTGCCCGCTGGTAGTTGTCAAAGGAGTCAAACACCTGGCATATATCGGCTACGGGCCGGCACGCGCGACGTCCGCCTCGTCGTCATCAACCAGTTCCGCCGGCTCCCGCATAATGCCCCCTGGGGACTATTCTCCAGTGATGAGCGGCACCGACGCGCGGCACTTGAACAGTACCACCCGCGGAGCGAGATCGGTGTTCACCTGCACAATCTACTCGCGCACTACAAGTTCGGAGAGGGCAACATGGCGCACACCACAGAAGACATGAAACGCGAAGCCCGTGAGTGGCTCGTCAAGCATTATCTTGATCAGCTCGATCCCGAGGATCGGCTCAAGGGGCTCGATCCCGAGGATCGGCTCAAGGGGCTTGATCCCGAGGATCGGCTCAAGGGGCTCGATCCCGAGGATCGGCTCAAGGGGCTCGATCCCGAGGATCGGCTCAAGGGGCTCGATCCCGAGGATCGGCTCAAGGGGCTTGATCCAGCCTTCATCGAAGCCTGGCTAGCTAAGCAGCGCAAGGATCATTAAAGAGCCATCTTGACGCCGGAAAAGTGATGCAGATGCGTCAAATGGATTACACCAAGGCTCAGGTGCCCTGAATGCGATCGTAGTAGCGCGCCCGATAGAGCAGTCTTGGTGTGTCCCCATCGCTGAAGCCGGTGCGGGTGTGCAGCACATTGTTGCTGATCAGTCCCCAGCCGGATTCCAGACGGCCCTGTAGATGCCAGTCCGTGTCGCGCTCGAGTGTCGCTTTCAGGTAGGCCACGGCCTCACGGGTCAGCGGATCATCGCGCCAGCTGATATTGCGCGCTCGATGGGTGTAGCGCATGTGCAACTGGCCGTCGGCGCGGATCGAGAACACCGGCCCGGTTCGATCAGGGCGCACCTGCTCGCCGTCGACATAGCTCGCCGGAATGGTCATGCAGTCGCGGTGCATCAGCGCGCGGATGTACTCGGGTGATTGATCGCGCACCAGGATGTAGACGATCTCGTGATCGAGCAGGTCGTTGGCGCCGCCCTGCTCGGCGGGGTGGACGCAGTGCAGCAGCAGGCTGTCGATGCGCTGCTCGGGCGCGTTGTAGTAGCCGTCGGTATGCCAGGCGATGGGGCGGTTGGAGTAGGGGATGTAGTCGCGATGCCGGGCGTCGGTCTGCACCGTGAGTGAGGTGATGGCGTCATCGTCGGCGCCGCGGTTGTGGTCGAGCCGCTGCAGCCCGAACGCTGCACCGAGTCGGGTGGGAATCGCCTTGTCGGGATCATCGCCGGTCTTGCCGATATAGATGGCCATATTGGCGCGCTGGCAGCGCTCGAGGATGGCTGCCTGCTCGGCTGGCTTGAGTTGGCGCGGGTCGTTGATCTCGACCACGATTTCCTCAAGCCGGGTCGGTGTTTCGGCGAGCTTACGCTCGCGCCAGCGCTGATAGGCGCTCTCGGCAGCGAGATCGAATGGCGATGGGGGCATGGGTGATCCTTCGGGTCAGCGAGGCGGTGACGCCCATTCTCTCACGGTCAGCAGGGTTTTGGCTGAGGTTGCCTGGGGTGTAGCCTCGACATGGTGTCGCGTGATGTTGTGACTTGGCAAGAAGAGTCTCGCGCAGAGATGCAGAGGCGCAAAGGAAGAAAGCACTTGCTCGATGTTCCCAGTGCGCTTCTCTTGTCCTTCTCTTCTTCTCAGCGGCTTTGCGTCTCTGCGCGAGATATCTTTTCTCGTGTCGTCTACGCGACATGGCACCATCTGATTGACATTATGCGGAGGACGCACCCGTTGCCTGGCTAGATGCTGAGCTGGCCCGGGTATAGACTCGACTTGTCAATCCTCACGAACCCTCTTGGCTAAGTCCAGTTGCGAATGCTCGAACCCAATCCGACGCTACGGCCCCGACCCTTTGTCCGACAACTCGACATCATTGGGATGCGACGATTGTTGGCCGAAGTCGTTGTCAGCTTGGCGCTGCTGCCAGTGGCGGCGCCGCTGATGGCTGAGCAGGATGCCGGTGCCAGCTACAACCTGCTCTTGAAGGCCTCGCTGAGCGATGACTGGTTCCTCATCTCGCGCTCGAACCTGGCCTCGCGAAACAATTTTGAGGACAATTTTCTCGCCTTTACGGGTCTCGGGATCGGCTACCAGCTGAACCCAAGCTTCAGCCTGCGTCTCGGTTATCGGCGTGCCTGGTTTCGCTTCACCGACGACTGGCAGCCGGAGAATCGCGGCTATCTCGAGGGCTATTTCGCCGAGCGCCTCGGTGGTTTTCGCGTGACCAATCGCGCCCGAGTCGAGGTGCGACGCTTCGATTGGCGCAGCGATGATGTTCGGCTGCGCAACGAGATCACCCTGGAGGCGCCTTGGGAGCTGACGCCGCTGCGGCTGACGCCCTACCTGGAAGAGGAACTCTTCTACAGCACGCGAAATGAGTGGATCGAGGCCAACTGGCTCGGCGGAGGTCTCGCCTGGCGTCCAGCAAAAGGCGTCAAGCTCAAGCTGGGGTATCGTTGGAACCGGTTCCGATCGGGCGACGACTGGTCCAACCGCAATATCTTGGTCACCGGCATCAATGTCTTCTTTTAAATCAGATCAGCCTTATGCTGACTCAGGATAGCCTGGGTGTTGGATGTCTGTGGATGTCTGTGGATGTCCGTATTGATGTCCGCATTTAAGCCTTGGATTTAGCATGATAAAGCTGGAAAAGCGATGCGCATTCGATCAGCCGCGGTAGCGGATATCGACGCATTGCTTGAGTTGGAGCTGGCGAGCTTCGCAAGCGATCGGCTCAGCCGCCGGCAGTTTCGCTATATGCTCACGCGGGCTCATGCGCAGACGCTGGTCGCCGAGGATGACCAGCGTCTGCTCGGCTATGTGCTCGTGTTGTTCAGCCGCGCGACCTCGGTGGCGCGGCTGTACTCGATCGCCGTTGCCGAGCAAGCGCGCGGCCAGGGTGTGGGCCGAGCGCTGGTGGTCGCTGCCGAGCAGGCCGCCTGGGCTGAGGAGCGCGCCTTCATGCGGTTGGAGATCCGGCGTGATAATACGGCCTCGCAGGCGTTGTTTGAGGTTGCCGGCTATCGCCGTTTCGGGGTGCTTTCGGACTACTATGCCGACCACGAGGAGGCACTGCGCTACGAGAAGCGGCTCTCGCCGGATCGCAAGCCGCTGCTCAAGCGCGTGCCGTTCTATGCGCAGACCCTCGACTTCACCTGCGGGCCCTCGTCGCTGATGATGGCGATGCAGGCGCTGCGGCCGGAGATTGAGCTGACGCGGACCCTTGAGCTGCGCATCTGGCGCGAGTCGACCACCATCTTCATGACCTCCGGGCATGGTGGCTGCGGGCCGCTCGGCTTGGCATTGGCGGCAGAGCGACGCGGGTTTTCGGTCGAGGTCTTCGTCAATGATCCCGGCGTGCCGCTGATCGACTCGGTGCGCAGCCCGGAGAAGAAGGAGGTGATGCGTTTGGTGCATGAGGATATGTGCGCTGAGAGCGAGCGTCGCGGTATCCCCGTGCAGCAGGGCACACTCGGCATTGAAGACCTGCAGGCGCGCTGGGATCGTGGCGTGGTGCCGCTGGTCCTGATCAGCTCGTACCGTATCTATCGGGAGAAATTCCCGCACTGGGTCGTGGTGACGGGGTTCGATGCCCACTTCGTCTATTGCCACGACCCCTATGTTGATCTGGACAACGGAGAGACGACACTGGACTCGATCGATATGCCCATTCGCCGCGAGGACTTTAGCCGCATGGCCCGTTATGGCCGTGTCGGGCTGCAAGCGGTGGTGTTGATCTCGGCATCGCAGGATCAGCCACAAGCGAATGATCCGGCTCTGGGCGGGCCGCGGGCTCATGGCTCGGTGGGCGAGCAGGAAGCCCGGATCTCGGCACAGGACAACAACGCCCATGGCTGAGCATCTGTTGCTAGTCGAGCAACCGGACGACTGGAAGGCCGGTTTTCCCCGCTTGCCCGTGGTGAGCGCGCGCGAGTACCTGAGCGGTGGCGAGCTCGCCGCCAAGCGCGGTCTGCGGGTGATCAATCTCTGCCGTAGCTATCGCTACCTCTCGGTGGGCTATTACTGCTCGCTGCTGGCCGAGGCGCGCGGGCAGAAGGTGATCCCCGATGTGCGCACCATCCAGGAGCTGTCCAGCCGTTCGCTCTATAGCCTCTCGACCGAAGAACTCGACGGGCTGGTGCAGCGTCTGCTCGGCCGGCGCAAGACCTCGGCGCTGGCGCCGACCGCTTACGAGCTGACCCTCTGTTTCGGTCAATGCGACGTCAAGGAGTTGCAGCCGCTGGCGCGCGAGATCTTCGAGGTCTTTCGTTGCCCGATCCTGCGCGTCGAGTTCAAGCGCAACGGCACTTGGCGGATCGGCGCCATCAAGGCCCTGCCACTGGCGGCGGTGCCGACCGAAGGCGAGGCGGCGTTGTTTACCGCGCTGGAAGGCTATCTGTCCCGGCGCTGGCGGCAGCCGCGCGCGCGACTGTCTTATCGCTACGATCTCGCGGTACTGCATGATCCAAATGAAGATCTGCCGCCATCGGACGGTAAGGCGCTGCAGCTGCTGATCAAGGCCGGCAAGGCGCTCGGGGTCAATGTCGAGTTGATCCAGCGTAAGGATTACAGCCGACTCGCCGAGTACGACGCGCTCTTCATTCGCGAGACCACGCGTGTCGGTCATCACACCTTCCGCTTTGCTAAGAAGGCCGATCGGGAAGGGATGGTGGTGATCGACGACCCGGACTCGATCCTGCGCTGCACCAACAAGGTCTATCTCGCCGAACTGCTCGCCGCGCATCGCGTGCCGCGGCCGAAGACGCTGGTGCTGCGCCGTGAAACGCTGCTCGAGGCCGAGCAGCAGATCGGCTATCCGGTGGTGCTGAAGATCCCTGAAGGCTCGTTCTCGCGTGGTGTCTTTCGAGCCGAGACGCGCGCTGAGCTGACCCGAATCGCGACCAAGCTGTTCAAGCAATCGGACCTGATCTTGGCGCAGGAATATCTCTACACGCCGTTCGATTGGCGCATCGGTGTGCTCGGACGCCAGCCGTTCTATGCCTGCAAGTATCTGATGAGCCGCGGGCACTGGCAGATCGTCAAGCATGAGCAAGACGGTCGCCACGAGCAGGGTGGGTACGAAACCTTAGCACTGGAGGCGGTGCCGGCGGCGGTGTTGAAGACCGCGCTCAAGGCCGCCGACCTGATTGGCGATGGACTCTACGGGGTCGATCTCAAGGAGACGCCTGCGGGGCCGGTGGTGATCGAGGTCAACGACAACCCAAGTCTGGATGCCGATGTCGAGGACAAGGTGCTTGGCGATCAGCTCTACGCGCGGCTGATTGGCGAGTTCGTCACCCGTCTTGATCGGCGTCGCGGCCAGCGCCCGTAGCAGAGGCACCGGCCTCGCAGAGGCGCCTGATTTCCGGTGCCTGTGCTAGCGCTGCCTAGCTCGAGCGTTGACTGGTTAGGATTGGCAAGCTGCTCTGCAACTGCGGAAGCGCGACGGCAAGCAGGCCCAGCGCGGTGGTTGCGAGAAAGGGTGCGTTCCAGGCCTGCTCCAACAGGAACAAGCCGAGGATGCTGAGGCCAGCGAGGGTTTGCGCAACCGGTAGCGCGGCTGCAGAGCGCGGGGCGCGATTCTGCGTTTGACCACGCGCGCCTGGCTTGTCGGATCGGATGAAGGCCGAAGGCCGCCCGGCGAGTCCTTCCAGTGCCGCCCGACTGTTCGAGATCAGCAGCCCGCCGAGCAGGATCATTGCCCCAAACGTCTCGATGACAGTGCGTGCCCAGGAGCTGCCGGCAAGTCGTCGCCCGAGTCCGAGGAAGAGGCTCGCTCCGAGCAGACCGCTTAGTCCGATGACCGAGACCAGCGCCGCCAACATCCCATGCGGTGGACTTTCCAGGATGACGCCAGGCAGCGACAGCAGGAGACTCAGCGCAGCGAGCGGGAAGAACAGCCCCTGGGCGATCTGCAGCAGCACGGCGAGTCGCGATAACCTTGGCCAGGGCGCGGCCAGCAAGCGCGGACCGAGCTTGCGGAGCACTTGTGCATGGCCTTTGGTCCAGCGGAACTGCTGCTGTTGCCAGGCGCGCGCCGAGGTGAGCAGCTCGCCGGTCACCGGTAGATCATCGAGGAACACGCCGCGATAACCGACGAGCTGAGCGCGCATGCTGAGATCGAGATCCTCGCTCAGCGTGTCGCCCTGCCAGCCGCCGGCCGCGGCGATGGTCGACAGGCGCCAAACGCCGCAGGTGCCGTTGAAGGCGATCGGCAGCCCATTGCGATAGCGCGCTGCTTGCTCGACCCGGAAATGCGCATCGAGCAGTGCGGCCTGAGCCCGAGTCAGCCAGCTCGAATGCGGGTTGCGGTGTGCCCATCGGGCCTGGACGAAGCCGACACTGGGGTCATGCAGCAACGGCGGAAGCGCTCGCTGCAAGAAGTCCGGCGACGGGGTAAAGTCGACGTCAAAGATCACTGCCATCTCGGCTTGCGTGTGGCTGAGTCCCGCGGCGAGCGCACCCGCCTTGAATCCAGCGCGATCGACGCGGTGGATGACGTCGATCTGCAATCCCGTTTGCTCCGCGATCTGCTGTGCATGTAATCGGTTGTTGGCTGCCGAGCCATCATCGCTGTCGTCGAGCAGCTGCACAGAGAGCTTATCGATGGGGTAGTCGAGGCGCGCGATGGCCTCGAGGCAGGGCCGCACCAGCAGCCCCTCATTGAAGACCGGGAGCTGCACGACAACGCTGGGCCAGTCGGCTGTGGGCGACGCCGATGAGCGACGGTCCGGGTTGTCGGTGACGATCGGTGATCGTAAGCGCAGCAGCACGAGCGCACCGAGGTTGATCCCGAGTAGGGCCATCAGGCCGATGGGCAGCAGGGATAGGGCCTGCGCGGACGAGCTCAACCAAAGATCGATGGGAACAGCTGACATGAGCGGGTTGCTTCCTTGGGGGTTGGAAAAAGCGCGCCTGGATAGCGTTTATATCGTCGCTGACAGGTCGATAGTATCGCTTGAATGCGGGCTGCTTGGGTGATCTGATCTCTTCGCCTCGGCACACATCTGGTGCCGGTTAATGGATTCCACCCTTACCACCCGCGGGCCAGCAACGGCTTCAAGAACTGCCCGGTATATGAACTCTCGCAAGCAGCGATCTGCTCTGGGGTGCCGCTGGCGATGACCTGCCCACCCTTGTCGCCGCCCTCCGGGCCGAGGTCGATGATCCAGTCGGCGGTCTTGATCACATCCAGGTTGTGCTCGATGACGACGACCGTGTTGCCGGCATCGCGCAGCCAGTGCAGCACCTGGAGCAGGTGCTTGACGTCCTCGAAGTGCAGCCCGGTGGTGGGCTCGTCGAGGATGTAGAGGGTGCGCCCGGTGCCGCGCTTCGACAGCTCGCGGCTGAGCTTTACACGCTGCGCCTCGCCGCCGGAGAGGGTGGTCGCGGCCTGGCCCAGACGCAGGTAGCCGAGGCCGACGTCTTCGAGCGTCTTGAGCTTGCGACGGATCACCTGGACCGGGCCGAAGAAGGCGAGGGCGTCTTCAACCGTGAGGTTGAGCACCTCGTCGATGGTCTTGCCCTTGTAGCGGACCTCGAGCGTCTCGCGGTTGTAGCGCCGGCCGCTGCAGACGTCGCATTGAACGTAGACATCGGGTAGAAAATGCATCTCGACCCGGATCAGCCCGTCGCCCTTGCAGGCCTCGCAGCGCCCGCCCTTGACGTTGAAGCTGAAGCGGCCGGGGCCGTAGCCGCGTGAGCGCGCCTCGGGCACATTGGCGAAGAGGTCGCGGATGAGGTTGAACAGGCCGGTATAGGTGGCCGGGTTGGAGCGCGGGGTGCGGCCGATCGCGGACTGGTCGATATCGACCACCTTGTCGAACTGCTCCAGGCCCTCGATGCCAGCATGCGGCGCGGGTCGCAATGAGGCGTTGTTGAGCAGGCGTGCGGCGAGCGGATAGAGGGTGTCGTTGATCAGCGTCGACTTGCCGGAGCCGGAGACGCCGGTGACGACACAGAAGGTGCCGACCGGGATCTCGGCATCGATGCCGCGCAGGTTGTTGCCACTGGCACCGCGGATGATGAGCGGCTGATCGGTGCGTCCAGGGCGGCGCTCGCTGGGGATCTCGATGCGCCGCACCCCGCTGAGATACTGACCGGTTAATGAGGCCGGCTCGGCGGCGATCGCCTCGGCCGTCCCTTGCGCGACGATCTCGCCGCCATGGGCACCCGCGCCGGGGCCGAGGTCGAGCACATGATCGGCGCTGCGGATGGCATCCTCGTCGTGTTCGACCACGATGACGGTGTTGCCGAGATCGCGCAGTCGACTCAACGTGCCGAGCAGGCGGGCGTTGTCGCGCTGGTGCAGGCCGATCGAGGGCTCGTCGAGGATGTACATGACGCCGACCAGCCCGGCGCCGATCTGACTGGCGAGCCGAATGCGCTGCGCCTCGCCGCCGGAGAGGGTCTCGGCACTGCGTGCGAGGGTCAGATAGTCGAGTCCGACATCGACCAGAAAGCGCAGCCGTTGGGCGATCTCCTTGGTGATCTTAGCGCCGATCTCGCCGCGTGCGCCGGGCAGCTCGAGCGCCTCGAA
The DNA here is from genome assembly GCF_016583905.1 of Lamprobacter modestohalophilus. Classification (GTDB taxonomy): domain Bacteria; phylum Pseudomonadota; class Gammaproteobacteria; order Chromatiales; family Chromatiaceae; genus Lamprobacter; species Lamprobacter modestohalophilus. The sequence continues at coordinate 11,572 of NZ_NRRY01000003.1, forward strand.
CCAGCGCAGGCTTTCGCCGACCGGCAGGCTGGAGAGGGCCGGCAGGTTGCGGCCGTCGATCAGCACCTGTCGAGCCGCCTCGTTGAGCCGACCACCGGCGCAGCTCGGGCAGGGGCGCGCCGAGATGACCTTGGCCAGTTCCTCGCGCACCGTGGCCGAGTCGGTCTCGCGATAGCGGCGCTCCATGTTCGGGATGATGCCCTCGAAGCTGCGTAGCTTACCGCTGCCGCGCTCATGGGGCAGTTTGAGTTTGAGCTTCTCCTTGCCGCTGCCGAACAGGGTGGTTTGCTGTGCCTGTTCGCTCAGATCACACCAGGCTGCTTCGATGTCGAAGCCAACATGCTCGGCGACGCTAGCGAGCATCTGGAAATAATAGCCATTGCGCCGATCCCAGCCGCGGATGGCGCCCGCTGCCAGGCTCAGCTCCGGGTGCAGGATGACCTTGGCCGGATCGAAGAACTGCTCGACGCCGAGGCCATCGCAGGTCGGGCAGGCACCGGCCGGGTTGTTGAACGAGAACAACCGCGGCTCGAGTTCGGCAATGCTCCAGCCGCAGAGCGGGCAGGCGTAATTGGCCGAAAAGGTCAGCGGGGGACGCTCATTGCCGTCCTCGTCTGGGTCCATCCAGGCGACTCGCAGGATACCCTTGGAGAGGGCGAGGGCGGTCTCGATCGATTCGGCCAGCCGCAGCTGCAGATCGTCACGCACCCGGAATCGGTCGACGACGACCTCGACGCTGTGCTTGCGCTTTGCGTCCAGCGTTGGCGGGCTGTCCAATTCACACAGCTGGCCATCGACGCGAGCGCGGACGAAGCCTTGGGCATTCAATTCGGCGAACAGCGACTGCTGATCGCCCTTGCGCTCGGCGACCACCGGGGCCAAGAGCATCAGCCGCTCACCCTCAGGTAGCGCCAGGGTCTGGTCGACCATTTGGCTGACCGTCTGCGCCGCCAGCGGCTCAGCATGGGTCGGGCAGTGCGGGATGCCCACGCGCGCAAAAAGCAGGCGCAGATAGTCGTGGATCTCGGTAATGGTGCCGACGGTCGAGCGCGGGTTGTGCGAGGTGGTCTTCTGCTCGATCGAGATCGCCGGTGACAAGCCCTCGATATGATCGACATCGGGCTTGTCCATCATCGACAGGAACTGCCGCGCATAGGCCGACAGCGACTCGACATAGCGGCGCTGGCCCTCGGCGTAGATGGTGTCGAAGGCGAGCGACGACTTCCCCGAGCCCGACAGGCCGGTGATCACCACCAGCCGATTGCGTGGCAGGTTGACATCGATGTTCTTGAGGTTATGGGTGCGTGCACCGCGGATGCGGATCTGCTCGATCGAAGGATTGTCCGGCATTAGAAGGGTCCGTCCCGAGTGGTTTTGAATTTCTATATGATCTAGCATCGGCAAGGCTGTCGCACGGTCGGCTGTTCTGCGTGCGGACCTCCACAACGCGTTTTTTTATTCTAATTATCTCGTAGGTCTGCCTAATGACACATCGCTTATTCTCGACTTCGATGCTTCCTTTGATCGCGCCGTTGCTCTTCGTTGCGGGCATCGCGCTGGCGGAAGACCTGCTGCTCGACCGGCCTTATGTGACCTTTGATGCGGCCAAACAGGATGCGATGACGCCGGAGATGGCGATCGACAAGCTCAAGGCGGGTAATCGGCGCTTCGTCAAAGGGTCAATGCACAACCGTGACCTCTCAGCTCAGGCGCAGCGCACGGCGGCGGCGGGTCAGTATCCGTTTGCCGTCGTCCTCTCATGCCTTGACTCGCGCTCCGCGCCAGAGATTATCTTCGATCAGGGCGTCGGCGATCTCTTCGTCGCGCGTGTGGCCGGCAATGTGATCAGCGATGACATGCTCGGTAGCTTCGAGTTTGCGACCAAGGTCGCGGGCTCCAAGGTGATCGTGGTCATGGGGCACAGCGCCTGTGGCGCCGTGATGGGTGCCTGCGATGGCGTCGAGCTGGGTCATCTCACCGGGTTATTAGCCAAGATCACACCTGCCGTGGAGGCGACGCCGGTCGCTGCTGATGCGCCGCGTAACGCGAGCAATGCTGCATTCGTCGAGGCCGTGACTGAGGCCAATACCAAGCTGCAGGTCGCTGAAATCCTGCGCCAGAGTCCGATCCTTAAAGCGTTGATTGATGAGGGTCAAATCAAGGTGGTGCCGGCCATGCACAACCTCAGTACCGGCGAGGTCGAATTCCTCTAACGCACACCTTCGTCGAGAGGGTGTTGCAGGCCGCTCGGCTTGCGGCGCCCTGACCTCGGCTTCGAGTTGCTCGATCCGGTCGACAAGCGCTTGTCAATCCTCGATTGAGATCGGCGTGCAGCAGACCCCGGTCACGCAGCTGGCCAACGCAGTGGCCCCCTAGCCGGGTGTAAGTTGCTGTGGATGAATTCAGCGCCGGACATGGCGCTCACCCCTGGGGGGATGTCGATCTTGTCCACCTTGACACGCTCGGAACGGGATGAGACTGGCAGTGCGCGTCAAACTAGCCCAGCTCGGCCTTGAGCGCATCCAGCTCGGCGCGGAGTGCGGCAACCTCGGTCTCCAACTGCTCGACGCGCTGCGTGAGTGCTTCCTGCTCTGCGTTGGCGGCTGGCGGTGAAGGTTGGCGGGCGCTTGCTGCGATTGCAATCGACTCGGCCGATGGCTCGCCGCAGAGCAGATGGACGAAGCGCTGCTCGCGCATGCCGGGCTGGCGTGGCAGCTCGCGCACCAGCGGTGGATTGTGATGCGCGAGTTGGTCGAGCGAGGTCTGCACCGCGGCCAGGCTGTCGAACTCGGCCAGTCGCGCGCTGTTGGTCCGCAGCTCACCGTTGGTCTGGGGACCCCGCAGCATGAGCACGCAGAGCAGTCCCTGCTGCTGGCGGTCGAGCATGAAGTGTCCGGTGAGCTTGTGATCGAAACGCTCGCTGCGGCCGGTGAAGCTTGCATGCACCAGGCCGCGGTCGCGGAGCTGGCCGACGCAATGGCCAACCTCGCCGGGGGTGAGCTTCATCACCGGATCACGAGCGCTTTTCTGGTTACAGGCGGTCACGAGTGCGTTCAGCGTTAGCGGGTATTGATCCGGCGTGGTGCGCTGCTTTTCCATTAGGCAACCGAGCACACGTGCTTCGATCGGCGTCAGCATCGCCTCCCGGGATGCGGCTTCATCGGACGTCAGCTCGGTCGCTGCCTCTGCGGTGGCACCCGGCTCGTCGTTTTTGGTGTCGAAGTCCAAGTTCAAGTCGGGCTCCGTTTGGTCGTTTTGGTTTGCGATGTTGGGGCTTGTCTCGTGTCTAGCGTCGTGGCCGCTCTCCGGAATGGGAGACTGGTCAGTCTCGGCATGGCCGTTACGATCGCCGGGCGCGCTGCTCAATCAGAAACCCTCAGTGGAGGTGAACAGGCCGACGCGCAGATCCTTGGCGGTATAGATCACGCGGCCGTCGACATCCATGGTGCCGTCGCCGATGCCGAGAACCAGCTTGCGCGAGATCACGCGCTTCATGCAGACGCGGTAGGTGACCTTCTCGGCGCTCGGCAGCACCTGGCCGGTGAACTTGACCTCACCGACGCCGAGCGCGCGGCCGTGGCCGGGGTTGCCGATCCAGGCCAGGTAGAAGCCGACGATCTGCCACATGGCGTCGAGGCCGAGACAGCCCGGCATCACCGGATCACCGGGGAAGTGGCAGCCGAAGAACCAGAGTTCGGGCTTGATGTCGAGCTCGGCGATGATCTCGCCCTTACCGTATTCGCCGCCATAGTCGGCGATGCGGGTTACGCGGTCCATCATCAGCATGTTCGGCACCGGCAGTTGGGCGTTGCCGGGCCCGAACATGTCGCCGTGACCACAGGCGAGCAGCTGCTCGCGATCAAAGGATTCGATTCTGCTCATTATTTGGTTTGGATTCCGTCTCTGTGGGGCGAGGTTGCCGGAACATCAGCGCTTTTCTTGAAGGCTGCGGGGCAACAAAAGTGGGAGGCATGGGTCGGAGACATGGGTCGCAGACATGGCTGTTTTGATCAGTGGCTCATCGGATCAGCGAATCAGTGGATCAGTGAATCAGCGAGCCAATGTGCGCTCAAGGAAGGGGACGATCTCGTCGAGCGCGATCAGCTGCATCTCGGCATCGCGTCGGCCCTTGTACTCGACCTTGCCGTCATCGATGTGTTTATCGCCGATGACGACGCGATGGGGGATGCCAATCAGCTCCATGTCAGCGAACATGAAGCCGGGGCGGGCGTCGCGGTCATCAAGCAGGACCTCGATGCCGACGGCCTTCAGGCGCGCGTAGAGATCGCCGACCACCTCGCGCACGCGGAATGACTTGCCCAGCTTCATCGGCAGTAGGGCGACCTCGAAGGGCGCGATGCTAGCCGGCCAGCAGATGCCACGCTCGTCGTGATGTTGCTCGATCGCCGCGGCGACCACGCGCGAGACGCCGATGCCGTAGCAGCCCATGGTCATGGTCACGGCCTTGCCGGACTCATCTAGCACCACCGCCTTCATCGCCTCACTGTACTTGCGCCCGAGCTGGAAGATGTGGCCGACCTCGATACCGCGGGCGATGGTGATCTGGCCTTGTCCGTCGGGGCTGGGATCGCCTTCGACCACGCTGCGCAGATCGGCGACCTCGGGCAGCGCGAGATCGCGGCCCCAGTTGAGCCCGAACCAGTGCTTGCCGTCCTGATTGGCGCCGGCGCTGAAGTCGGCGCTGACGGCGACGGTGCGATCGACGATGCAGGGGATCGGCAGATCCTTGGGGCCAAGTGACCCTGGGCCGGCGCCGATCGCCGCGCGGATCTCGTCTTCGTTGGCCATGCGCAGTGGGCTGGCGACCTGCGCTAGTTTCTCGGCCTTGATCGGGTTCAGCTCGTGATCGCCGCGCACTAGTAAGGCGATCAGGCCTTGTTCCTCGCCGGTCTCGGGATTGGCGCCGGCGACGACCAGGGTCTTGATCGTGCGCTCGATCGGCTGGTCAAAGCCCTCGACTAGATCAGCGATGGTCTTGGCATCAGGGGTGTCGACGAGACGCAGGGCTTCGGTCGGAGCCGCAGCAGCTTCTGCTGGTGCTAAGGCTTCGGCCAGCTCGACGTTGGCGGCATAGTCACTGGCGGTGGAGAAGGCGATGGCGTCTTCGCCGGAGTCGGCCAAAACGTGGAATTCGTGCGAGGCGTTGCCGCCAATCGAGCCGGTATCGGCCTGTACGGCACGGAAATCGAGCCCGCAGCGCTTGAAGATGCGACTGTAAGTCTCATACATCCTTGCATACGTGTCAGATAATGACTCCTGATTGGTGTGGAAGGAGTAGGCGTCCTTCATCAGGAATTCTCGCGCGCGCATGACGCCAAAACGGGGGCGGATCTCGTCGCGGAACTTGGTCTGGATCTGGTAGTAATTGATCGGTAGCTGCTTGTAGCTGCGCAGCTCATTGCGCGCCAGCTCGGTGATGATCTCTTCATGCGTCGGGCCGAAGCAGAACTCGCGCTGATGGCGGTCTTTCAGGCGTAACAGCTCGGGGCCGTATTGCTCCCAGCGGCCGGATTCCTGCCACAGCTCGGCCGGCTGCACCGCCGGCATCGCGACCTCGAGCGCGCCGGCGCGGTCCATCTCTTCGCGCACGATGCGCTCGACCTTGCGCAGCACGCGCAGGCCCAGCGGTAGCCAGGTATAGAGCCCGGCCGCGAGCTTGCGGATCATGCCGGCACGCAGCATCAGCCGATGGCTGGCGATCTCGGCGTCAGCCGGCGTCTCCTTGACGGTGTTCAGCGGGAAATCTGAGGTACGCATGGGCGGCGGGACTCTGGGGCAAAGCGCCGAAGTCTATCGGCGCAGCGGGGGTTGGACAACAACTGCCTAAGTCTTCTTCGGACGGCCTTAGTTGTCGAAGGCCTGCTCAAGGGCCTTGAGGTCCATGGCGCTCAGGTACGCCTCTAGGATCTCGGCGTCTGTGCCTTGGCTGCCCTCGAGCTGTAGGAGAATGCTATTGCCGATCACTAACGAGAGCTTCGCTGAGCCATTCTCCTGCGGTTCTAGGAGCCCGCGGTAGCCCTGATGCACGTAAGCACCAAGCCCTTCGGCGCCTTGGGTGAAGAACGGCGTCTGCATGAGGCCGCTGATGAAGCCTAAGAACGGGGAGTTTGCACTGAGCGTCATCATCACCTCAGCGCCGGTTTCGGTCTGCCGGTAGGTGCGACTGAGGACCTTACCTGTCAGTGCGGCTATGAAGCCGGTGGCCTCGGCAGTCGCGTCGTCAGCGGTCCAGCCCGGCAGCGGCTCCGGAAACAACTGAAGCTGCTTCTCGGTCTGCTGCTGCTGGATTTGGACAATGGCGACGTTCAACGCTTCGGTGGCGACACCTGGCTCGCCGGCCTGATAGGCGCGCCGCGCTGCGTCGATCTGATCCAGTACCGTATCCGCTTGCGCGGCGATTGGTGACAGCGCCGCGCTGGCGGCGATCAGGAACGCCGCTGTGGCGCAACGAACACGCGAACAGGCTTGCATGTTGATACCTCGGTTGCCGAGCCAAAGGGTCTAGAATGTGCGGCTTGCCACTCAGTACATATGCTGCCCGCCGTTGACGGAGAGCGTCGTTCCGGTGACGAAGCTGGCCTCATCGGCGACCAGAAACAGCACCGCGCGAGCGATGTCCTCTGGCTTGCCGAGACGGCCAACCGGGATGCGGGCGATGATCTTCTCGAGCACGTTGGCTGGTACCGCGCGCACCATATCCGTGTCCACATAGCCTGGCGCGACGGCGTTGACGGTGATGCCCTTGGCGGCGCCTTCTTGGGCGAGTGCCTTGGTGAAGCCGTGGATGCCGGACTTGGCCGCGGCGTAGTTGACCTGGCCATATTGGCCGGCCTGGCCATTGATGGAGCCGATGTTGACGATACGCCCGAAACTGCGCTCGCGCATGCCGTCGATGACGGCGCGTGCGCAGTTAAAGCAGGAGCCTAGATTGGTATCGATGACCTGTTGCCATTGATCGGGGCGCATCTTGTGTAGGGTGCCGTCGCGGGTGATGCCGGCGTTGTTCACCAGCACATCGATGGGGCCAACGTCCTGCTCGATACGCTTGATGCCATCGGCGACGGCGTCAAAATCGGCGACATCGAACTTGTAGGCTGGGATACCGGTGCGCTCGGTAAAGGCCTGGGCGGCCTGATCATTGCCGCCATAGTTGGCCGCGACCTGATAGCCGGCGTCCTTCAGGGCGATGCAGATCGCCTCGCCGATGCCACGGGTACCGCCGGTGACGAGTGCTGTTCTTGCCATCTTAGTGTCGCTCCTCTGATTCAGTGCGCTGTTGTTTAGCGAGCGTCTAGACAGAAACGTCTAGACAGCTCGCCCAGAGCGACGGCCGCGCTCTAGACTGCCGTGCGCTCATGAAATAATCGCCCACATCCACATGGTACCGCAGACCTCGGCAGCGTTTCGCGGCGACGCGATGGTCGCGTCGGGCTAGAATGGCACGAGAATAACGATACAAGCTTGGAGGAGTTGCTGCCTTGAGAGACCGCTTTTTCGCGATTGCCGTGTCGCTGTTGGTATGGTGCCTAGCCGGTGCACTATTCGGTGGCTTGTTTATCGGCCTGTATGAGGTGCTGGTCTTGCTCGGGCTCAGCGGTTGGCAGCCCCTGGTGGTCGGCGCTGTGACGGCCGCGATGACCACCGCTGCCTTCTATAGCGCGATGCCGCTGGCCTTGGTGGGTGCCACAGCCGGCGTCTTGGCGTCAATTGGGTATCTGGTGATCTCAGGACAGACCATCAGTTTGGCCATGATCACGCTCATTGCGGCCGGTAGCGGCCTCGCGGCTGGGGCCTTTTTTGCCTGGACTGGACGGCAAAATGCGCGCCCACTGGCGGAGACGCTGACCGGGATGCTCGCTGGTTTTGGGGCTGGCTTGGCGATGGTCGTTGTACTCACCACGATGGATCTTGCCGTTGGGCCTTTCGTGATGGCGGCTGGCGTTGTCGCGATCGTGGGCACCTTGTTTCAGCTCAACGAACATTGGATCGTGCAGGCCTGCCACGGCTGGCTCCCGGATAGCCTGGCAGCGCCCTTGGTTGCGGGTTTGATCGCCTCGGTGGTTGGCGCGGCGGTTTGGCTGATGGCCGGGATGACGACGCCGATGCTGTTTGGCGGCGAGCGCTCGCTGATCGATCAGGTCTTGCGGGAGGTTCCCACGGGCGCGCTTGGGGGAATGCTCGGCGGCGCCGCCACCGGTCTGATCCTCGAACTGATGGGCTTTCGATTGGAGGATCATGATGTTGTCTAACGTTTATAGTCACTGCCTCGGCCCGCGGCTGCGGCCCACTGGCTTTTTCGATCGATTAAGACGCCACGGTTGAGGCGAGCGTGGTGGACACGGCTCGTAGAGCGGCGATTCCAGCAGATTTAAAGGTGGCAGTCATGAGGCCAGAGCCGACGCCGACGCCGACGCCGACAACACCTGCGTCGATCTCTGAGTCACGATCAGAACCGAAGTAGGTGGCGCAGGATTGATCTGGTCTGGTCTGGTCTGGTCTGGTCTGGTCTGGTCTCTCCGCAGTCGTCTCGCCACCATTGCTGAGTCATCGATTTGTAATCCATCTGGCTGATCAGACCCTGGCTGTCGGCGAAAGTCGGTATCCTGGGCGAGGATCGTCAAGTTTTCTGCCAATATGCCAACAGACCAACAACAGACAATAGCGGAGACGCCTTTCCCCGCGGGGGCCTTTGCCGCCGCGCTCGCTTGGCGATTGTTCGTCTTCGCTTTGCTGTGGTGGCTCCTGACCAGCGGGCAGCAGGCTGCTGCATTATTCGGTGTGCCTTTTGTTGCTGCAGCCGCGCTGCTCAGCGCCTTAGCTCGGTTCCGTCCGCGGGCAGACGCGGCTACACTGAGTCCAGTAGCACCATTGTCGCTGCTGCGATTGATCGGTTTTTTTCTCTGGCATTCGTTGCTGGGCGGGGTCGATGTGGCGCTGCGTGCGTTTCGACATCCATTACCGCTGCAGCCGGATCTGATCGACTATCCACTGCGGCTGCCGCCGGGGCCGGCGACGGTGCTGATGTCGGGCCTGGTGAGTCTGATGCCGGGCACGCTGTCGGTGATCTGCGAGGATCACCTGCGGGTGCATGTGCTCGACCGGCATGGTCACTGGCATCAGGATCTTGAGCGGCTGGAGCGGCGCATTGGCGCGGTCTATCGGCTTGCTGGCTTTTAAGTCAAGGAATCACGGAACGGCTCGATGCAGACCCTCTACTACGCCCTGATCCTATTTCTACTGCTCACGCTGGTGGCTGGGCTGTGGCGGATTCGGCGTGGGCCAACCGCAGCGGATCGGATGCTGGCGGCACAGCTGTTCGGCACCACCGCAACCGCTATCTTGCTGTTGATGGCCGAGGCCTCGGCAGCGCCAGCGTTGCGTGATGTGGCGCTGGTGCTGGCGCTGCTGGCGGCGATTACGGTGACGGCCTTTACGCGCCGGGTGCGGAGAATGGCGTCCGCGGGGGATGCGTTGCGGGACTCGCCAAGACACACAGCTAGAGACCGGAATGCTCGTTAGTCTGTTGTCGGTGGCCCTATTGGTCGCGGGTGCCGTCTTCTTCCTAGCCGGCACGCTGGGGCTGTTGCGCTTTCCGGATGTCTACACGCGGCTGCATGCCTTGACCAAGGCCGATAATCTGGGCTTGGGGCTGATGGTGCTTGGGCTCATGCTGCAAGCGGAATCGTTGGCCGCGGCTGGCAAGCTGCTGTTCATCTGGCTGCTGTTGCTCGCCGCCTCGGCCACCGCCGGACAGCTGGTCGCGAGCTGGGCACAAGGCAAGGGGATCGCACCTTGGCGTGGTTGAGTCTGCTGCCGCTGGCGATCGATCTGGTGTTGGCGCTGACGCTGCTGTGGCTGGCCTGGCGCGCGCTCACGAGCCCGGATCTGTTTCGAGCCGTCGTACTGTTCATCGCCCTCGGGCTGGTGTTGGGGTTGGTCTGGGTGCGGTTGGATGCGGTCGATATCGCGCTCGCCGAGATTGCGCTTGGGGCTGGCGTGACGGGTGCCTTGTTGCTTGCTGCGTTGGCGAAACTGCAGCCCGCCGAGTCTCAAACGGATGAAGTCGCGATGATGGCGCCAATCGCTCTGCGATTGCCCATCGCCTTGCTGCTGATCGCGCTCTTAACGGGGCTCGGCCTCGTCGTTTGGCAGCTGTGGGTGCCGGCACCGGGACTCAGCAACCTGGTCGATGCACGGCTCGATGAGGCCGGCGTTGCTTATCCCGTTACCGCCGTGCTGCTCAATTTTCGCGGTTACGACACCTTGCTTGAGTTGGCGGTGCTGCTGCTGGCGCTGATCGGGGTCTGGTCGTTATCGACGGCGCCGCATCTGGGCGACGAGGAGCCGGAGCCGGCGCTGGCGGCGCTCAGTCGACTGCTGGCGCCGCTGATGATCCTGGTCGCGGCCTATCTGGTTTGGGTTGGTGCCTATGCGCCCGGTGGGGCATTTCAGGCCGGCTCGGTGCTCGGCGCTGCCGGGGTATTGCTGCGACTGAGCGGTTGGCGGCTGTCGCTGAGCGCGACCGGCTGGCCACTACGGCTCGTGCTGGTGCTCGGGGTGGCGGTGTTCGCGTTCATTGGTCTGGCTGTGATCGGCTTCGGCCAGCCTTTGCTCGGCTATCCGCAGGGGTGGGCGAAGCCGGCGATCCTGACCATCGAGCTGGCGGCCACGCTGTCGATCGGCGCCATCCTCGCGGCCCTGTTCATCGGCGGGCGGCCATGAACTCGGTGCTGGTGTTTGCCTTGGCTGGGGTTGGGCTGATCGGGCTCGGGCTCTACGGGTTGTTGGTCCAGCGGCATCTGCTGCGCAAGGTGCTGGCCTTCAATGTCATCAGTAGCGGCATCTTTCTGCTCTTAGCCGGGTTGGCGCGGCGAGCGCCCGGCGCCGAGCCGGACCCAGTGCCACAGGCGATGGTGTTGACCGGGATCGTGGTGGCGGTGGCGGCGACCGCGCTCGCGCTGGCGATGATGCTGGCGCTGCGCTCGGCGACCGGCCGCACCCGACTCAAGGACCATGGCGATGAGGACTAACGTCTTGCTCTTGGCCGGGGTAGCGCGGCGAGCGCCCGGTGCCGAGCCAAATCCAGTTCCGCAAGCGATGGTGCTGACTGGGATCGTGTCGGCGCTGGCAATGATTCTGGCGATCAGTTCGGCGACCGGACGTAACAGACTCAATGACGATGGCGATGAGCGCTAGCGCGATGCCCATGCTGTTGAGCGGTGCCGATTGGGCCACCGCACTGGTGTTCGTGCCACTGCTCGCGGCCTTGGCCTGCTTTCTCGTGCCGCGCGCTGCCGGTTGGTTGGGGCTGCTGGCCGCGCTGCTGATCCTGCTCGCGACCCTCGGCTTGGTGCAGGGCCTGCTCGCCGATGGTCCGCTGCGGGTGGCGGTCGGTGGTTGGGGGGCGCCCCTCGGGATCGATCTCTGGGCCGATGGGCTGAGCGCGGCCTTGCTGCTGATGACGTCCTTGGTTGGGCTTGGCGTCAGTGTCTATGCACCGGGATATTTTGCCGCGCATCCGGAGCAGCGGCGCTGGTTCTGGCCGCTCTGGCTGCTGTTGTGGACGGCGCTGAACGGGCTGTACCTGTCGGCGGATCTGTTCAATCTTTATGTGATGCTCGAGGTGCTGGGGCTGTCGGCGGCGGCGCTGACCGCCCTCAGCGGTAGCGCGACGGCGTTGAACGCGGCGATGCGCTATCTGCTGGTGAGTCTGCTCGGCTCGGCGGCCTATCTGCTCGGCGTGGCCTTGCTCTATCACGGTTATGGGACGGTCGATATCGCATTGCTGGGCGAGCGCATCGAGGCCGGTGCTGTCGCCACGACCGCGCTGCTAGTCATGTCGACTGGCTTGTTGCTGAAAACGGCCCTGTTGCCGTTCCACTTCTGGCTGCCGCCCGCGCACGGCAGTGCTCCGGCACCGGTGAGCGCCTTGCTCTCGGCCTTGGTGATCAAGGCCTCGTTCTATCTGCTGTTGCGCCTGTGGCTGGACCTGTTCAGCGGGCTTGGTGGGTTGCTCTCGGCGCTGTTGCCGGAGTTGCTAGGGCTGCTCGGCGCCGCCGCCGTGCTCTGGGGCTCGGTGCAGGCGTTGCGCCAGCGCCGGCTGAAGCTGTTGATCGCCTATTCGACTGTCGCACAGATCGGCTACCTGTTCCTGGCCTTTCCATTGGCGGGCGCTCAGGTCAACGCGCTGGCCTGGCGTGCGGTGTTGTATCTGGCACTGGCGCACGGCTTGGCCAAGGCCGCGATGTTCCTCAGCGCTGGCAGCCTGCTCCAATTTGCAGGCCATGACCGTATCGCCGATCTCGATCGCGCGGTGCAGCGGCTGCCCTTGACGCTGACCGCCTTCGTACTTGGCGGGATCAGCATCATGGGTCTGCCGCCGAGCGGTGGCTTCGTCGGCAAGTGGCTGTTGCTCGAGAGCGCCTTCACCCAGGGCCGCTGGGGACTCGCGATCGTGGTGCTGTTGGGCGGGGTCCTGGCTGCTGGCTATGTGTTCAAGGTGGTCGGTTATGCCTTCACCCCGACCGAGATCGCCCAAGAAGGCGAGGCGGTGCCGCTGACGATGCAATGGAGCGCCTTGCTGCTGGCCTTTGGCGCCATCCTGCTCGGCTTCTCCGCGCCCTGGCTGTGGCCGCTGCTCGAGGTTGGCGCTCCCTTTATGCAGCCTGTTGCTGAGATCGGCATGGCGGCCCTCAAAGAGATTGGCGCGATACCCGCGGCTGTCGTGACGGGATCAGGCATGCTGGAAGCAGAAATCTTAGCAGGATCAGAAGTAGGGACTGGCAGAGAGACATGGATTGGAGCCGCGCCATGATGCCAACCATTGATGCCGCGCTGCCACCGAATGCCTGGCTGCCGCTCCTGGTGCTGGCCAGCTCGCTGCTGCCTGGGCTGGTGATCTTCTTCCTCGCCGAGCGGCGCTATTGGACGCGCACGCTGCTCAATCTCGCCGGCTCCTTGGTCAAGCTGATGTTGGTCGGCGCCATGCTCTGGGGCGTGTTCCATCAACAGCAGTATGCGGCTAGTCTGCCGCTGCTGCCGGGGCTGGATCTGGTGCTACGGGTGCGGCCGCTTTCGCTGCTGTTCTTGGCACTCTCGGCCGGACTCTGGCTGCTGACGACGCTGTATGCGATCGGCTATCTGGAAGACTCACCGAATCGCAGCCGCTTCTTCGGTTTCTTCAGCCTCTGCGTCACCGCCACCGTTGGCGTGGCGATGGCCGGCAATCTGCTGACCTTCCTGCTCTTCTTCGAGCTGCTGACGCTGACCACCTATCCGCTGGTGGTCCATCGCGGCACGGAGGAGGCGCGGCGCGCCGGCCAGATCTATCTCGCTCATACGGTGATTGCCGGTGCGCTGTTGCTGGCGGGTACCGTCTGGCTCTACACGCTTGCCGGCACCCTGACGTTCACCACCCAGGGCTTCGTCGCTGATCTGGTCGAGGGCCATCGTTGGTCGCTGATCGCCATCTTCGTGCTGCTGATCATCGGCGTTGGCGTCAAGGCGGCGCTGGTGCCCTTGCAGAGTTGGCTGCCGCGGGCGATGGTGGCGCCAGCGCCGGTGAGCGCGCTCTTGCATGCGGTGGCGGTGGTGAAGGCGGGCGCCTTTGGCATCGTGCTGATCGTCTACGATGTCTTCGGCGTCGAGGTCGCGGCCGAGCTGGGCGTGACCAAGCCGCTGGCGCTGGTGGCGGCGTTCACGATCCTCTACGGCTCGCTGCGCGCGCTGTTCCAGGACAACCTCAAGCGGCGCTTGGCCTTCTCCACGGTCAGTCAGGTCTCCTATATCGTGCTCGGGGTCGCCATCGTCGGGCCCTTGGCGACGGTCGGCGGTCTGGTGCATCTGGTGCATCAAGGGGTGATGAAGATCACGCTGTTCTTCTGCGCTGGCAACCTCGCCGAGACCCTGGGCATCCATCAGGTCAGCGAGATGAATGGCGTCGGCCGGCGCATGCCCTGGACCATGCTCGCCTTCAGCATCGGCGTGTTCGGCATGATCGGGCTGCCGCCGGTGGCCGGCTTCATCAGCAAATGGTACCTCGGCCTCGGCGCGCTTGAGGCCGGCCTGCATTGGCCCTTGTTCGTGCTCGCTGGCAGCAGCCTGTTGAATGCCGCCTATTTTCTGCCGATCCTGCACCGCGCCTGGTTCTGCGAGCCGCCTGAGGCCTGGCCGGAGGAGCGTGATTTTGGGGGCAAGAAGGAGACCGCTTGGCTGCTGCTGTTGCCGCCGCTAGTTACCGCAGCGCTGTCGCTGCTGATCGGGCTGTTCGCGTCGATGCCGTTCACGCCCTTGGAATGGGCGCGGCTCATCGCTGAGCGCGAGTTCTATCAGCCATGAGTGTCGCCTCACTGCTGGCGACCTTGGGGCAGTGGGCGCCGTTGCTGGTGCTGGTGGTGCCCTTGACCTTTGCCGGCCTACTAGCGTTTCCGCGGCTGGTTGGCGTCATTGGCCTGCTGGCGCCCTGGGCGGTGCTGCCAGCCCTGCTTGCCGGTCTGCTGGCGCCGCAGACAGAGCTGTTACTGCCGGAGCTGCTGCTCGGTAGTAGCCTGATGATCGACCCCATCGGGCGGCCGTTTCTGGTGCTGTTGGCGTTGTTATGGCCGGTCGCTGGTTGGCTTGCCGGCGAACGGCTGCGCCGCCGGGGTCCGGTGTTGCTGTTCTTGTTGGCGATGAGTGGCAGCCTCGGATTGGTGGTGGCGGGCAACCTGGTGGTGTTCCTGCTCGCCTCGACGGTCAGTGGCTATGCGCTCTACGGCCTCGCGGTTCGGCAGCCTGGCGCGCGTGCCTTCGTCGTGTTGCTGGTGCTCAGCGATCTGCTCTTGTTCGAGCTGCTGTTGCTGCTGGTGAAGGGCGGTATTGGGCTGAATCTGGCGTCAGCGGCTGCACCCAGTGCCGCGATTGGTGGCAGCTGGGTCTTGCTCGTGCTCAGCTTGCTAGGCTTTGGCGCCAAGGCTGCGGTCTTCGGCCTGCACCTATGGCTGCCGCGGGTGCTCTCGGGAAGGGCCGTTGAGCTGAGCCCGATTCTGATTGGCTTCGTACTCTCAGCTGGTCTGCTGCCCTGGCTGCGGTTGTTGGCGCCGGGGGCCTTGTCGGGTGACGCAGCAACGCTGCTGTCCTGGATGGCGCTGGCGAGTATGGGGCTGGCGGTCATCTTGGGGATGCTGCAAGGCGGGCAGCGGGCCTTGCTCGGTTATGCGATCAGCGCCCTCAGCGGATTCTGGCTGCTGTTGTTGAGCGTTTCCGGTGGGGAGCTTGGTGCGCTGATGCCGGCACCTGAGACTGAGGCGCGCGCACTGGCGATGGCGCTGGCCTTGTGTCAGGCCGGGCTGGCGCTGGCGGCACTGCTGGTGCAGGGCGCGCGGCGCTGGGCGCAACAATCCTGGCTTGACTGGCTGCTGAATGGGTTTGCTGTGCTCTTGCTTGCCGATGCGCTGCTGGGCATGGCTGGGGTGTTGGCGTTCGACCGCGAAAACGGCTTCATGATCGCCGCCTGTGGCCTTTTCGGCGGACTGATGGGGCCGTTGCTCTGTGCGCGGCAGCGCGGCACTGAGACGTTGCAGGTGATTGGACCAAGCCGGCCGTTATCGCTGAACCTGTTGGCAGCCGGGTGGGCCCTGCTGATGGCTGGTGGCATAGTGATCGCGCCGCCAGGCTGGCCGCTGGCCGCGTTATTATCCGCCCCCGTCTCGGCGCCACTAGCCGCCCTAGCTTTGATCGTCGTGGCGGCCCTCAGCGCCCTGCTCGCGCTGGCAAAACCAGCGCGAGTCTAGGCTCCAGCTCGGCTAGACCAACACGCCGGGCGAGAAGCTATAGCTGTCGATGATGTTGACGTAGTTGGCACGCTCGAAATCGGCCGGATTCGGCACCGCGAGGGCACTGACACGGCCGCGCACATCGGCGATCGACTCGAAGCTCTGCTCCTCCATCCAGTGCGTGATCCCTTCAAGGATGCGCGTGACCTGTGGAGCCCCGTTTTTGAGCAGGGTACTGCACAGATGGACCGCATCGGTGCCGGCGAGCAGCAGCTTGATGGCATCGTCCGCAGTATGGATGCCACCGGTGGCACCGAGCGAGAGGCCATCGATGCGACCGTACAGGATCGCGATCCAGCGCATCGCCAATAGCGCCTCGGCTGAGGTCGAGGGATGCAGGCTCGGCTGCAACCGCAGGCTGTCGATATTGATGTCGGGCTGATAGAAGCGGTTGAACAGCGACACACCATCCGCGCCGGCCTCGGCCATGCGGCGCACCATGTTGCCGACCGAGCTGAAGCTCGGCGAGAGCTTCATGTTGATCGGGATACTGATTTGGCTCTTGAGCAGACGCAGGATCTCGAGATAACGCTCCTCAACCTGGCTGCCATCGAGGCTGATATCAGCGGCCACATAGTAGACGTTGAGTTCGAGCGCGTCGGCGCCGGCCTGCTCGAGCTCCTTTGCATGCTCGATCCAACCGCCCGGGGTGACGCCGTTGAGACTGGCGATCACGGGGATGTCCAAGGCCTCTTTGAGCTGCCGGAGGTTCTCGAGGTAGTTGTCAAGACCGGTGCTGAAGTCGTTCCAGTCCGGCAGGAAGCCTTCGCCGATCTCAGCGAAGCCGGTGTCCTGCTGGTGCAAGAACCGGTTCATGGTCTCGTTCTCGGCGGTGATCGCCTCCTCGAACAACGAGTACATGATGATGGCCGCAGCCCCCTGATCCTCAAGCTCTTTCGCTTGCGCGATACTCTTGGTCAGCGGCGAGGCCGAGGGAACGATGGGGTTTTTCAGCTCGAAACCGAGGTACTGGGTCGTCAGGTCCATGGGGATCTCCAAGGGGCAAATAGCGTGGTCGGGCGAGAGGGAGGACTGGCGAGGGGGCTAATCCCCCTCGCAGGCTACCGGCGCTTAGCTCTCACTCGGGGTCACGGGCTTCTCCGCCTTTTGCCAGGCCAGATGGGCCAGTTGCTCGTAGAGCGAGTATTTGCTCTCGACGTGCTTTTGCGCCAATTTCAAGAACCGCTCGGCGTCATCCGGATGGGTGCGGTTGAGCACGCTGAAGCGGGTTTCGCTGGCCAGATAGTCCCGATAGGGGATGGTTGGCGCCTTGCTATCCATGTGCAGCGGATTCTCGCCGTTCGCGATCTTGCGCGGATCATAGCGGAACAGTGGCCAATGGCCAGAGTTGACCGCCATGTCCTGCTGGCGCAGGTTGTTGGAGAGATCGACACCGTGCGCAATACAGGGTGAGTAGCAGATCAACAGCGAGGGGCCGTCATAGGATTCCGCCTCTAGGAAGGCGCGGACGGTTTGTACATCCTTGGCGCCAAAGGCGATTTGGGCCACGTAGACGTTCTCATAGGCCATCGCCATCATCGCGAGGTCTTTTTTGAAGGTCGCCTTACCGCCAGCGCTGAACTTGGCGACCGCACCCATTGGTGTCGCCTTGGAGGTTTGGCCACCGGTATTGGAGTAGACCTCGGTATCCAGCACCAGCAGGTTGACGTTACGCCCGGTGGAGAGCACGTGGTCAACGCCGCCGTAGCCGATATCATAGGCCCAGCCGTCGCCGCCGATGATCCAGACGCTGCGCTTGACCAGGTTCTCACAGACGCTGAGCAGGGTCTTAGCCTCGACGCTGCTCATCCCAGCAAGCTTCTCCTGCAGTGCGGCGACGCGCTGACGCTGCTCGAAGATGCCGGCCTCGGTGCTCTGGTCCGCGCTGAGCAGGCCGTCGGCGAGATCGCTGCCAATCTTGTCAGCAAGGCGGGCGACATATTCACGGGCTTGGTCGGTCTGCTTGTCGACGGCTAGGCGCAGGCCGAGACCAAATTCCGCATTGTCCTCAAACAACGAGTTGTTCCAGGTCGGGCCGCGACCATCGGGATTGGTGGTGTAGGGCGTGGTTGGCAGGTTGCCGCCATAGATCGACGAGCAGCCAGTGGCGTTACCAATCAGCATGCGATCGCCAAACAACTGGCTGGCGAGCTTGATATAGGGCGTCTCGCCGCAGCCAACGCAAGCACCGGAGAACTCGAACAGCGGCTGCATCAGCATCGCATGCTTGATCTTGGTCGCTTCGAGCTTGGTGCGATCGTATTCCGGGAGGGACAAGAAGAAGTCCCAGTTGGGCACCTCGATGTCGTGGCGCTCCTCGGCCGGCAACATGTTCAGCGCCTTGCGCTTCGGGTCCTTGCGGTCGCGGATCGGGCAGACCTCGACGCAGAGTCCGCAGCCGGTGCAGTCGTCGGGCGCGATCTGATAGCTAATCCGATAACCCTCAGGGAAGTCCTTGCCCTTGAGCTTGGCGCTTTGGAAGTGCTCAGGTGCCTGCTCGAGGCCGTCCTCGGAAAACACCTTGGCGCGGATCGCCGCGTGCGGGCAGACCAGCGGGCACTTGCCGCACTGGGTGCAGATGTCGTCTTCCCACTTGGGCAGTTCGAGCGCAATGTTGCGCTTCTCATAGCGGGTGGTGCCGGTTGGCCAGGTGCCATCGGCCGGCATCAGGCTCACTGGCAGACTGTTGCCCTTGTTCGCGATCAGCGTGGCGGTGACGCGCTGGACGAAATCCGGGGCATTGGCGGGGACCACCGGCGGACGTTCGAACGGGCTGTTAGCAGCGCCGGGGATCTGCACCTGGTGCAGGCCCTCGAGTGTGGCATCGATGGCGGCATAGTTGCGATCGAGCAGGCGCTGGCCCTTCTTGCCGTAGGTCTTCTTCACCGCGTCCTTGATCTTCGCGATCGCCTCGTCCTTGGGCAGGATGCCAGAGATGGCGAAGAAGCAGGTCTGCATGATGGTGTTGATGCGCCGCCCCATGCCGGTCTTCTCGGCGATGTCGTAGGCGTCGACGACATAGAACTTGAGGCCCTTGTCGATGATCTGCTGCTGCATCGACTTCGGCAGATCCTCCCAGACTCGATCCGCCGGGGTCGGCGAGTTGAGCAGGAAGGTTGCGCCGTCTTTGGCCTTGGCGAGCATGTCGTAACGGGGCAGGAAGGTTGGCTGATGGCAGGCGACGAAGCTGGCCTCACCATCACCGATCAGATAGGTGCTGTTGATCGGGTTGGGGCCGAAGCGCAGGTGCGATATGGTCACCGCGCCGGCCTTCTTGGAGTCGTACTCGAAGTAGCCCTGACCGAAGTTCGGCGTCTCCTCGGCGATGATCTTGATCGAGTTCTTGTTCGCCGAGACGGTGCCGTCGGAGCCCAATCCATAGAACACGCACTCGGTGACCCCTTTGGTCACGTCTGGCTTGAATCCAGGCTCCCAGTCCAGGCTGCTGTGGCTGACATCGTCGATGATGCCGACGGTGAACTTGTTCTTCGGCTTGTCCTTGGCGAGCTCATCGAGCACGCCCTTGACCATCGCTGGCGTGAACTCCTTTGACGAGAGTCCATAGCGACCGCCGACGATGCGCGGCATGGTCGCCATATTGCCCTCGGCGACGGCCTCGGCCAGCGCGGTGACGATGTCTTGGTAGAGCGGCTCGCCATTGGAGCCTGGCTCTTTGGTGCGATCGAGCACGCCGACGGTCTTGACCGTAACCGGCAGGGCTTCGAGCAGGTGTGCGGGGCTGAAGGGGCGGAACAGGCGCACCTTGATCAGGCCGACCTTCTCGCCCTGTGCGACGAGATGTTCGATGGCTTCCTGCGCTGCGCCGATGCTCGAGCCCATCAACAGGATGACCTGCTCGGCATCTTCGGCGCCGACATACTCGAACAGCTTGTACTGGCGGCCGGTGAGTGCAGCGAAATGGTCCATGCGCTGCTGCAAGATGGTCGGCACCGCGGCATAGAACGGATTCACCGTCTCGCGGCCCTGGAAATAGACGTCAGGATTCTGGCTGGTGCCGCGGATCACTGGATGATCCGGGTTCAAGGCCCGCTCTCGGTGTGCCTTGATCAGATCGTCGTCGATCATCGCGCGGATGGTCTCCAGCGGCAGCTTGGCGATCTTGGTCACCTCGTGCGAGCTGCGGAAGCCATCAAAGAAATGTAGGAACGGCACCCGCGATTCGAGCGTTGCGGCTTGCGCGATCAAGGCGAAGTCCATGACCTCCTGTACCGAGGCGGAGCAGAACATCGCATAGCCAGTGGCGCGGCAGGCCATCACGTCGGAGTGGTCGCCGAAGATCGACAGACCCTGAGCGGCCAGCGAGCGCGCCGAGACATGAAAGACCGTTGGGGTCAGCTCCCCTGCGATCTTGTACATGTTCGGGATCATCAGCAGCAGCCCCTGCGAGGCAGTGAAGGTGGTTGCCAGCGACCCGCCTTGGAGCGCGCCATGGATGGCTCCGGCAGCGCCGCCCTCACTCTGCATCTCGACGACATCAGGGATCGTGCCCCAGAGATTCTTGACCCCCAGCGAGGACCATTCATCGGCCCACTCGCCCATGTTGGACGAGGGCGTGATGGGATAGATGGCGATGACCTCGTTGGTCAAATGCGCGACGTAGGCGGCGGCTTCGTTGCCGTCGATGGTGACCATGTGCTCTTGCGACATCGTGTTACCACGTTGGATGGGTGATGGGTGCCCCGACCGAGGAGCCTGTGAGCCGCCGGCGCGGTCTCCCAGGAGACATTGGCTACGTCTCTTGGGCGATCTGGACGCCGGTTCGGTCGGAGACGGAGAACTCGGCGAAACTATAACGAGATTCTTGCCTGCGCCGGCTGATCTCGGTTCAAGAACACCAAGGAATTCACCTCGCGCATGATCCGGGTCAGGAAATTGAGTCGGTTGCTCCTGAAGTGCTCGAGGATGCCCTCTGGCCCTTTCGGTTTAGGTCAAATCTTATTATTGATTAACACCTTGGCGGCAGGGTTTTGGCTGTGGGTCATCGGTCGTTTCTGGAGCCAGGCGGGGTCGAGCTAGGGCTGCTGGCGATCTCGCGGCTGGCTATAATCGGCAGATGACCGTCCCCCTGACACCGGCGCGCGCGATTGCTTTGCGGCGCATGACCGAGGCTGATCTCAGTGAGGTCATGCAGGTTGAGTGCGAGGCCTATGCGGTGCCCTGGACCGAGGGCATCTTTCGCGACTGTTTGCGCGCGAACTATTGCTGTCTGGTTGCCGATCGGGCGGGACGGTTGATCGGGCATGCGGTGATGTCGGTGGCCGCCGGCGAGTGCCACATCCTGAATCTCTGCGTGGCACCTGGCCATCAAGGCCGAGGTCTTGGCCGGCAACTGCTGCGGCGGGTGCTCGCGCTCGCGCGTCAGCGCGAGGCAGACACGGCCTTTCTGGAGGTGCGGGCATCGAACAGGGGTGCGATCCAGCTCTATCAGGCCGAGGGATTTGATGAGATCGGTCTGCGCAAGGGCTATTATCCGGCTGCTGAAGCGAGCCCTACTTCAGGTCGCTCCAGTCGCGAAGACGCGGTGCTGATGGCGCGGGCCCTATAATTCGATGAAAGCGCGCCAACTTTTCCGCTACAAGGCCCGTCAGGGCGAGACCATCTGCGAGATGGTGATCTGGGCGCTTCCTGCAGCAACCAGGGAGCGGCCACATGGACTCAAATACCGGCTGTTTTGCGGCGTTCCTGGGCAGTGTTTGGTGCGCTATGACAATGAGTTGGGCAAGGGCGATCATCGTCACTGCGGAGATCAAGAAGAGCCTTATCCGTTTTCATCCGTGGAGTAGCTTCTTGCTGACTTTCGTGCGGATTGCGCTAGGCTCGCAGCTTGGAGGTGGACATGAAGACGATCGAGATCAGCTTACTGTCGCCAGAAGCCGCGCTTGGCGAGTTCGCCAAGACTTGGACTGCAGCGCAATCTTCTTCCCGTGAAATGACGCCCAGGCTTGCCTTCGGCAGCCTGCGAGAGCTGTTTTTGGCAATTACCGAGCAGCGGATGGAACTGCTGCGTTATGTTGCTGCGCATGAGGGGTTAAGCCTTCGGCAACTTGCGCGGGCCTTGGATTGGGATGGCAGCGATCTGCAAGCGGATGTGGCCGAGCTTGCAGATCTCGGGCTCTTGGAGCGAGATCAGCAGGGTGCCCTCTCAGCGCCTTATGACGAGATCCTGATCCACGCCGGGATTCGCGATGCTGCTTGAGTGTCTGCTGTTGGCCGCGCTAGATCTGGCACTGCGTCGCGTTGGTGCTTGAGCGCCCGCTGATGCTTGAGTGCTAGGGCGTGAGTCCGTCGTGGTTTGCGCTGTCGTCTGCATTGAGTAGCGGCTGCATCGCGCGCTCGAAGTCTGCTGGGTTCAGATACTGAATGACCACGCCGCCGTCAGCATCGCGCGCGATATCAAGACCCTTATCCGGATAGAGCCAGTGCACTACGCCGCGCTCCTCGGTGAGCTGGCGCTCGGGCTCGCCGAAACGACCAATGATGTCTTCCGGTCTGAGGCTCTTCCAGGGGAGATAGGTGATCGAGCGGATCGGCGCCTCGGCGAGTGGTGCGGCATCGTCGGGGTCGAGCACCACCTTGCGGCTGCCGCTGGAGAGCTTGCTGGCGCGCAGACCACGGTCGTACATGCCAGCGAGCTGGTCCTGCGGGACCGCGAGCGAGACCACCCAATCGGCCTTCAGATTGCTGAGCAGGATGTTGTCGAAGTAGGCCTCGACGGTGAAATCTGTGTCGGGGGCGTCGGGCCTGGTCTCGGCAAACAGGTTGAGCTTGCCATCTTCGCCGAGCAGCGCGCGCAGATCAGTCAGGGTGCTCTCGCCGAGCGTCAGACCAAACGCCTGTAGCTGACCGTTCGGCGCGCGGCTGACGTCCCAGGGATAGAGCCGAACCCCGGCGCGCTCATCGGGAAAGGCGGACAGCAGCATCCAGATCCCGATGAAGGCGAGGAGGGCGCCGGTCAGCACCGAGAGCAGGATCTTGCGGTCCATTAGCGATGGCTCATCTGTTTAGCGGTGGTTCATCTGTTTCGCGTTTACTCAAGCCTTTGATCTTGGCCCATGCGTTCAGTGGCTGGCTCAGGCGTTGATGATTCAATGCTGGCTCAGGCATCGCTGATCAGGGCGGCAACCACGCGCCGGCCCTCACCCGCGAGGATGTTGTAGGTACGGCAGGCGGCGCCGGTATCCATGATCTCAATACCGATGCCTTGAGCGAGCAGGCAGGCATAGAGGGCCGGGTCTGGGAACCGCTGGCGAGCGCCCGTGCCGAGCACCACGACTTGCGGCGCCAACGCGGCAATGGCCTCGAAATGGGCTGCTTCTAGCTGCTCGAACTGGGCCGGCCCCCAATCGGTCAGGATGCGCCCAGCGGTGAGCGCTAGCGTGCCGCTGTAGTGCTGGCCTTGAATCCGAACTTGGCCTGGCTCATGGGCCTCGATCAGTGGCCCAGCGTCGGTCTCGAATTCGGAGAATTTCATCGCTGACCTAGCCTAGCACCGGTGTGCTCGGTCCAACCGCTGGAGGCGCTGGCCGCGGTGCTTCACCGGTATCGAATGTTTCCTTCATGAAGTCGATAGCCGTCCGTTTGGTGCGCATGAAGTGGGTCTCATCGAGCAGGTTGAACAGCTTGCCGCGGCGTAGAGTTTCGTAGACCTGTGACTTGAGGCTCGAGAAGTAGAGCTCAACCCCGTTGTCGCGGAAGGTCTCGATCACATCGCGTAAACGCTCCTCGCCGGTGACATCGATGTCGTTGATGCCGCTGCCATCGATCAAGACCGCGCGAGCCTGAGGGTTCTTGGCCCGCGCCTCGAGCAAGACATCCTCGAAGCGTGAGGCATTGACGAAGTTGAGCGAGCCATCGAAGCGCACGACGATGAAGCGATTGCCGAGCGGCTCGACCTCATTAGTACTCACGCCAGCCAGGCTGCCGTCAGGTCGGCGGCCAAGGATGTCGGTCCGCGGCTGCATGGTGCGGACCAGGAACAGCACGATGGCGAGTCCGGCGCCGAGCAGAATGCCGTTGGCGAGCTGCGGCGCCATGGCCAGGGTGGCGATGAAGGTAATCAGGCCAACGAGGGCCTCCTGACGCTCGATCTTCCAAGCGCGCACCAGCGAGCGGATGTTGATCAGTCCGAACACAGCCATCATCACGATCACCGCCAGCACCGCCTGCGGCAGATGGTAGAGCAGCGGGGTCAGGAACAGCAGCACCAACATCACCGCGATGGCACTGATGATCGCGAACAGCCCAGTCTTGGCGCCGTTCTTGGCCGCCACCGCCGAGCGCGAGAAGGAGCCGCTGACGGTATAAGAGCTGAAGAAGCTGCCGACGATATTGGCCAGGCCCTGACCGACCAGCTCCTTGCTGGTATCGACCCGCTCGCGGGTCTGCGCGGCGATGGCCTTAGAGATCGATGTCGCCTCCATGAAGCCGATCAGCGCCATCACCAGTGCCGAGGGGAACAGGGTCCAGAAGAAGTCCATGCGCATCTCCGGCACCTGGAAGCTGGGCAAGCCTGCCGGGATGGCGCCGACTACGGCACCGCCGCCCATCATCTTGATCTGATCGCCATCGACCTTGCTGATGCGCCAGGTGTGGCCGTCGGCTTCGACATCGGCAGGTACCGCGCCGTGACGGTAGAACAGATCACGGCCATCCTCGGTCAGCACATGCTCGAAACGGAGGTTGTGCAGCGCGACTTGGCGCTCGTTGTTGGCCAGCTTGCGCTGATTCATCTCGCGGGTCAGCACGCGGAGATCGGCTTCTAGCAGTGCCACCTCGGCGAACCGATCGGCATCATCGGCGCTGATCAGATCGCGCATGTCTTGGTTGATGCGCGCGGTGGTGGTCCCGAGCGAGTCGATCGCGCGTGCGGTAGAAGCGAAGCCCGCCGCCAGGGTGCGTGCCTCTTGGTCTTGGATGGCGTCGAGGGGAACCGACTGATTGCGCTCGAAGCCGATCCACCAGCTCAACAGCGTCAGCAACACCACCGCCAGCAGCACCCCGGGGATCTTCGGTATCACCCGGCGTGCGCCGATGATGATGACGAAGGTTGCGAGCGCGAACAGCAGCGTCGGCAGATGGGTCTGCGGCAACTGCACGATCACGGTCCAGAGGTCGAGCACGAAGTTATCGGTGCGCGGGAAGGGCACGTTAAGGATCTTGCTCAGCTGCGACAGGCCGATGATCAGCGCCGCGGCATTGGTGAAGCCGACGATCACTGGGCTGGAGAGGAAGTTGACCAGGATGCCCATGCGCAGCAGCCCGAGCACCAAGCGCAGCACGCCGACCATCAGCGCCAGCATCACCGAGAGCACGATGAAGTCCTCGCTGCCAAGCGCCGCCAGCGGTAGCACCGCCGCCGCCGACATCAGCGAGAGCATCGCTACCGGGCCGGTATGCAGCTGCGGTAGTGAGCCCCAGAGCGAGGCGATGATCACCGGCATGAACGAGGCATAGAGTCCGTAGACCACTGGCAGACCGGCTAGCTGGGCATAGGCCATGCTCTGTGGGACCAGGACCAGCGCGACCGTGATGCCAGCGATCAGATCGCCGCGCAGTCGGTCACCGGAGAGCGGGAACCAGTTCAGGAACGGAAAGACAGTCTTCAGCATGGGGGCAGGGCGCATAGGGCGTCTCGAAACTCGATAGGTCGGCTTTACCGGCTTTTCTGAGGGGCTATTCTAGCCTGCCCGACCCCTGTTGAGCATTGATGTTCAGTGCGGCGTGCATCAATGCTATCAATTTGCATCTCTCGCTGGTTGAATCCCGCGCGGGCGTTGAGACGACAGCCGGGGTTGGCCTGCGGCACAATGGCCCGATGCAACGCTTAGGCTCACTGCGCAACGCCGTTCTGCTGTTCGTCTTGCTGCCACTGCTCGGAATCCTGGTGGGGCTGGGCATGCTGGGCCTGCGCGAGCTCGAGGGGCAGATGACGCGGCGCCTGCAGGATGATATCGAACTGGTGGCGCGCTCGATCCGTCTGCCGATCGCGGCCGCGATGGTGCGTGACGATACCGATGCGGTGCAGGAGGCGCTGGATTCGGTGTTTCAGATCGATCAGGTGTTTGGCGCCTATGTCTACGACCGCGCCGGCGCGCGGGTGGCCACCAGCGGTCCGTGCAGCCCCTTGCTGGAGCGGCGTCGCGATGCGCGCGCGCTCACCGCCGAGGGCACTCAGGGGAGCTTCGAGGAGCGCCGCGGTCGCGAGGTGTTCTCGTTCTTCCTGCCGCTGTTCGACGGGGCCGGCCAGGTGGTTGGGCTGCTGCAGGTAACGCGCGATCTGTCCCGCTTTCAAGACTATCTGGAACGTCTGCGCTGGCTTGGAAGCAGCGCGCTGGGTCTGCTCGCCGTGGTCTTCGTGCTGGTGGTGCTGATCGGCCATCATCGCGCCGTCGGTCGCCATGTGCGCGGACTCACCGGCGCGATGGAGCCGATCGGGACCGGCGAGTCGGGACTGCGGGTGCCAGAACGTGGTCCCGATGAATTACGTCGTCTCGGCGCCAGCGTCAATGCCATGATCGCGCGCTGGGAGGCCTCTGAGCATCGCCTGCGCGATCAGCGCGCGCGTGAAGCGCAGCTCGAGCGCGAGCTGCGCCAATCGGAGAAGTTGGCCGCGATCGGGCGACTCGCTGCGGGCTTGGCGCATGAGCTTGGCACCCCGCTCGGCAGTGTTGCGGGGCGCGCCCAGCGCGCCGCCCGTCAGTTGCCTCCGGAGTCACCCGCGCAGGGCGAGCTGACCCAGTTGCTCGCCGAACTGGGGCGCGTGGAGCGCATTGTGCGTGAGCTGCTCGATTTCGCCCGCCAAGGGGTGTTGAATCGGCGCTTGGTCGAGCTGGCGCCCTTGATCAAGGGGGTTGTGGCGCGCTCTCGCCAGGCCGCGCCGCGCGACGACCTACAGGTCGAGGTCGCATTGGCCGAGCAGCTGGCCGGGCTGAAGCTCGATGTCGACCCACTGCGGTTGGAGCAGGCGCTCGGCAACCTCTTGGATAATGCCCTACAGGCGGCGACGCATCAGGTGTGGATCAGCGCCGAGCTGACTGAAGAGCAGCTCTTGCTGCGGGTCGCGGATGATGGTCCTGGGGTCATGCCTGAGGCCGTTGAACGACTGTTCGAGCCCTTCTTTACCACCAAGCCGGCCGGCCAGGGCACTGGGCTCGGGCTGGCGGTGGCCCGAGCCGCCATCGCCGAGCATGGAGGTCATCTCTGGCTTGCCCCAGCGGCGGAGCAGGGTGCCTGCTTCCTGATCGCCTTACCGCTGTCTGGCGATACGCGGGCGGCCTTGAGCCCGCCCGAGCGTCTTGCGCCAGCAGCTCTACCGCACTGAGTGAGGAATCCAGATCCCGATCATGTCTGCTGAGCCTGCGCGTCCGGAAACCCCCGCAATCCCCGCAAACGAGCGCCCGCTGATCCTGGTGGTCGAGGACGATCGCGGCTATCGCCAGTTGTTGCTCGAGGAGCTTGAAGAGGCAGGCTATGCGCTGACCGGGGTAGCGGATGCACGTGCGGCACAAGCGGTCCTTGCCAACCAAGCGGTGGCGCTGGTCCTGAGCGACCTGCGGCTACCGGGCGAGGATGGGCTCGCGGTGTTGCAGGCGACCCGCGCGCTGACCCCGCGCCCCGGCTTCATCATGCTCACCGGCTTTGGCACCATCGACCAAGCGGTGGCGGCGCTCAAGGCCGGGGCCGATGATTTCCTCACCAAACCGGTCGACCTCGAGCATCTGCGCTTGGCGGTGGCGCGGGTACTGGAAAACCGGCAGCTACAGGCCGAGGTGGCGCGCTACCGGCAGGTGCTCGCGGGCGGCGAGTTCCACGGCATGCTCGGCAAGAGTCCGGCGATGCGCGCGCTCTATGACCTCATCCGTCGGATCGCGCAGTCTGATAGCAGTGTGCTGATCACCGGCGAGTCCGGCACCGGCAAGGAACTGGTCGCGCGGGCGCTGCATGCCGAGAGTCCGCGCGCCGCGGCACCGTTCGTCGCGCTCAACTGTGCCGGCATCCCGGAGAGCTTGCTCGAATCCGAGCTGCTCGGCCATGCCGCGGGGGCCTTCAGCGGTGCGCGAGGTGCGCGTCAGGGGCTCTTCGTCGAGGCCGACGGTGGCACCCTATTCCTCGACGAGATCGCCGAGATGCCGCCGGCGATGCAGACCAAGCTGCTGCGGCTGTTGCAGGATGGCCGCGTGCGACCGGTGGGGGCCAATCGAGAGATCAGCACCGATGTGCGCATCGTTGCCGCCACCCATCGCGATATCGGCGCGCGCATCGCCGACGGGCAGTTCCGCGAGGATCTGTTCTACCGTCTGGAGACCTTCCGCATCCAGGTGCCGCCGCTGCGCGATCGGGGTGATGACATTGCCGCCTTATTACAGCGTTTCTTGGAGTCGCAGACGGTGGCGCGCGAACGCCCGGCGCGGCGTTTCGCAACCGAGGCCTGGCGCGCCTTGCTGCGCTACCGCTATCCCGGCAACGTGCGTGAACTGGAGAATCTGGTCGAGCGCGCCGTGACCCTGGCGCCGGATGCGCTGATCGGCCTAGAGGATCTGCCGGAGTGTGTGCGTGCTGAGGCTAACCTGAGCGAGGGGCTGGATCAGTCTGCAGCGACCTTGGATTCGGCTTCGATTTTGGCTTCTGCACCGGCCTCGATGACGGGAGCCCTGGCGCAGCGAGCCTTGGCACCGGGAGCTTTGGCACCGCGAGCCGATGAAGACTGGCAAACCCTGGCCGAGGTTGAGGCGCGTTACATCCGCTCGGTGCTGGAGTGGACCCAGGGCAACAAGCAGCGCGCGGCGAAGATTTTAGGCATCGGGCGCAAGACCCTGTATCGCAAGCTCGATGATGAGCAGGCTGGATCATGAGCAGGTGACCGTGAGCGGGTCAGCGTTAAACAAACGCTTCATTGTCCGGGTGGCGACGCGCGATGTCCCTTGGCGATGTGCAGGCAGGAGCTTCGAGCTAGCTCGGCGCTGAGCCGGGTCACTGTGCCACGTAGCCGAATGACACATGTGTCTTTTTGACTCGCTTGGCGAGCCCGCTGGCACTGGCGCTCAAGCGGAGGACTGTGCTTCTAACACTTTGATCATGAAGCTCGAATCATCTTTTTTATCCAGGTTGGCACGGCAGGTGAAAGAGGCTTGATGCCATTCACAACAGGTTCACCTGGAGGTTTCAGATGATGATGACACGCCAACCGCTCGCTCCCGCACTGGCACTCACTGCACTGCTTGCCGTGACCGGCACGGCCTGGTCTCAGTCGAACACAGCCGGCCAAGCTCCAGCTGGTCAGGCTCCGGCTGGCCAGGGCGCAGGTGGTGCTCCGGGCGCGGGCTTCCAAGCACCGCCGAGTGCGCCGATGACGGTCGATGATTCAACCGTCTCGAACTTTGCCGATGCCTTCTTGGGGGTGCAGGAGATCAGTGAGGATCTCACCGATAAGTTGTCGAACGCCCCGAGTGCCGAGGCCGCGCAGAGTCTGCAGCGCGAGGCCCAAGATGAGATGGCGCAAAAGGTTGAAGAGACCGGTATTACGGTTGAGCAATACAACGAGATTGCCATTAGTATGCGCCGTGATCCGAAACTGGCCGAGCGGGTCAAGACCGCCGTTGATCAGGCGCGTTAACGACCCGTCAAAATGCTGCAGTCTGCACTCGGATGCTGAAACGCTCGGGCCGGGCAAGCGCTCGCCCAGAGCTTGAGTAGCGCCGATTGAGCTGCAGGGCCTGAGCCGCACGCGGAGTGAGCCTAGCCGCGCACTGAGTGAGCGTCTCTCGAACAAGCCGCCGGCCATCCTGGTCGGCGGCTTTCTGATTTTTTGGCGATGGTTGCTTGAGGAGAGAGGAGATCGATATGCATCAGGGCTTTATCCTGACCGCCGTCCTGTTTGGGGTTATCGGCCTACCAGCGAGCGCCGAGACGGCTCTGCCTGCCGAGACCGCGGCCAAGGCGCAGGTGCTGATCGACATGAACCCGCTGCTTGGCGGTTATGCCATCGACGTGCGATCAAGCGATGCCGGATTGCGTCTCGAAGGCGCTGTCGCCAATGAGATCGAAGCCAATCTGGCGATGCAGCTCGCGCGGCTGATCGCTGGGAATGACGCCGAGGTTGACTCGGCATTGGCGTTGGATGCACCGATGCCGGAGGTCAACAGCGGCTTGATCAGCGAGGTTCAGGATCGAACCACTGCTGCCCGGTTGCACCAACGTCTGCGCTGGCAGGTGAGCAATCTCCCTCTGGATGTCCAGATTGAGGTCGAGCGCGGCGTGGTGCGATTGAACGGCCAAGTCGGCACCTCGGCCACCAAGGATCGGATCGCCGCGATGGCAGAGAGCACCGAAGGCGTCAACGAGGTCTTCAATTACATCAGTGTCGATCCCGGCCTGATCGCCGACGAGCGCGAGCAGCAAGGGCGTGCCGAGCAGCTGGAGCGAGGCGATGATTGGATCAGCAGCCGTTTACGCGCCTTACTGCAGTCCGATACGACGGTGAGCGACCGTGCTATTGAGATCAAGGTGAGCGAGTCGGTGGTGACACTGAGCGGCTCGGTCACCTCCGCGGCCGAGCGCAGCGTTGCCGAGACCATTGCGAGCGAGATCCCCGGGGTGCGCGAGGTCGATTCGCGCCTGATCATCGAGCGGCTATTGTGACAGTCCTGTTGTGACAGTCCTGTTGTGACGGTCCTGTTGTGACGGTCCTGTTGTGACATGTTCGCGCCAGCCAGACAAAAAAAACCGCTCGAGCTGACTGCAGCGCGAGCGGTGTTTATAAGGAGGAGTGGATGGTTCCGGGAGCTAAAGTAGCAGCCTCTGCGTAGTGCGTATTTGACAATCCACAATCTGGCCCTTCTGGAATTTAAATCTGGACCAGCGCTCGTGTTCAGGCGCTCGGGAGCGCATCAGAAACCTCCTGATCTTCGCCCCGGCGCGGACGAGCGAGGGTCAGCGTTGGCTCTGGCCGTCGGTGAGATCACCGACTGGCTCATCCCCTGGGGCTCCGTACAGTGCGCCATCATTCGGGTTGCCCATCGTGCCACCCGCGCTTGGGTTCGGGTTGGGTGCTTGCGGTGTCTGGGGCTGTTTGTAGTTCCACTCTGGCTGTTTCGGCTCCTGGAGACCCTGCTCTTCCAGCGTGCCCATATCGGTCCCGTTGCAGCCGGCGGCGAGCGTCAAGGCAGCGCTTGCTAACAGCCCAACGCCGATCTTCGTCAAGGTCGCAAACGGGCGCGCCGTCGAAAGCCGTTCATCAGTCATCGTCATCATGCTCCGTGGTTTTTCAGTGAACCAAGCGCAATGCAGATGACATGCCAAGCCTTGGGATCATCGCAGGGCCCCAACAGTCTGCACTGTACATGCCGAGCAGTCGCAACCGCGCGCGATGCGGGCGTGTTGATTGGATACATGTGTCGATCCGACCCGTGTCAAATCGACACCTGATGAGCAAGCTCGAGGTCGGCCGCTCATCAGCGGGTTGAGCCTGATCACAGCGGCGCTAATCCAGCCCTGATCGGCAACCACGGCGACCTGGGTGATTGCAGACAGCGATCACCGGCTGGGGGCAGGATGAGGATCGCCAGCGGGCGCAAGAGGCGGGCTTCGACCAGCTCCTCTTGAAGCCGGTCGGCGCCGCGGAACTGAAGGCGGTTCTCGCCTCAACGGCGTAGTGCTGCTCGACGATATCGCGGCCCGCAAACAGTGATTGCGGGCCTCGCAAAGCCACGGCATCATGTCGTCAGCCTAGGGCTTCTCTGGCATACTTCCGCCTGATGAACGCTCATCCACAGCCGCATGGCTCGCCTACTCCGGTGTCCGAGGATGCCGACGAGCCCCACAGTTGCTTCCCGCACTCGGCCTATTTGGCCAAGCAGATGTTTCAGGTGCTCGCCCATTCAGGTGCTCGGCGCTTAAAACCTGGGCGGAGGGTTGATCGATGAGCCTCTGGACGCCGTTCATGGTCCTCCTGCTCATCCTCATCAATGCGCTCTATGTCGCGGCCGAATTTGCCGCGATCAGCGTGCGCCTCACGCGCGTCGAGCAATTGGCCGCGCAGGGTCGACGCCTGGCCGCCGGATTGCTGCCGATCCTGCGCGATGCGGGGCAACTGGATCGGTACATCGCCGGCTGCCAAATCGGCATCACCCTCTCGAGTCTGGTGCTGGGCGCCTTCGGGCAGGCCACAATCGGCCTCGCCCTGGGCAGTCTGTTGGCCGAGCATGAGCTCCTGGAGCCGGTCAGCGCCTATGCCCTGTCCGCGACGGTGACCTTGGTCCTGCTCACCTCGCTCCAGGTCATCTTTGGCGAGCTCATTCCCAAGAGCCTGGCGCTGCAGTATCCGGTGGGCACCGCGCTGCTCACCTATCCGCCCATGCGCTGGTCGCAGCGGCTGTTCGCCCCCTTTATCCGGTTGCTCAACGGCAGCGGCACGCTGATCCTGCGCCGGCTCGGCGTCTCCACCGAGTCGAGCCACCGACATGTGCATGCGCCCGAGGAGATCGAATTCCTGATCCGCGAGAGTCGTCAAGGCGGCTTGCTGCAAGACAAAGAGAGCGAGCGGTTGCGCGAGGCGATTCAGCTCGCCCAGCATCGGGTGCGTCACATCATGGTGCCACGCGGTCAGATCGCCAGACTCGATCTCGACGCGCCGCTGCCGGAACTGCTGGCTGTCATCGACGCCTCTCCCTATACCCGACTGGTCGTCCACCGGGGTGGCTTGGATGAGGTGCTGGGCTATCTGCACGTTAAAGATCTGGTGGTCGCGATTGCAAGCGGAAGCAAGCTCGACAGCCTCCATGAATTGGTCCGTCCGCTGCTGATCCTGCCGAGCAGCCTGAGCATCGATCGCGCCTTGAGCCAACTGCGCGATGAGCATGCGCGCATCGCCCTGGTGGTCAATGAGTATGGCGATGCCGAGGGGCTGATCAGTCTGGAGGACATCATCCGCGAGCTGCTCGGCGAGCTCTCCGACGAATTCAAGTCCTTGACCGGGCAGACACCAACGCCCCTTCCGGACGGGCGCTGGCGGTTGCCGGGCCGGCTCACGCTCGAAGCGGCGAGTGAATGGGCCCAGTCCCTGGGGGCCGCGCGCTTCGAAGCGACCCATGCCGAGACGCTGGCCGGCTGGATTCTCGAACAACTGGAGACCGTCCCCGCTGGCGCGCTCTGCCTGCACACCGACGAGATGGCCCTGGAGATCGAGCAGATGACCGGTGCCGCTATCGAATCGGTGATCGTCTGGATACCCGAGACTGTCGGCGGAGGCGCGGATGACTGAACTGCTGATGATCCTGTTGATCGTGCTTGCGCTGGTCGCCCTCAATGGGCTCTTTGTCGCCGCCGAATTTGCCATCATCAGCAGCCCACGCACAGCCATGGTCGCGCGGGCCGAGGCGGGCGACCGTCGTGCCAAGGCGGTGGTGATCACGCTCGAAGACCCGAACCGGCTCGACCGCTATGTGGCCACGGCACAGCTGGGCATCACCTTCGCCAGCCTGGGACTGGGGATGTATGGCGAGCACCAGC
Organism: Lamprobacter modestohalophilus; assembly: GCF_016583905.1. Classification (GTDB taxonomy): domain Bacteria; phylum Pseudomonadota; class Gammaproteobacteria; order Chromatiales; family Chromatiaceae; genus Lamprobacter; species Lamprobacter modestohalophilus. Next base: position 44,931 of record NZ_NRRY01000003.1, read on the forward strand.
TCGCGCACCTCTTCGAGGGCTGGCTGGCCGCGCTCGGGCTGAGCGACACGGGCGCGAGCCTGACCTCACATGGCCTGGCGTCGGTGCTGGCCATCGGCCTCATCACCTACCTGCATATCGTTCTCGGCGAGATGATCCCCAAGGCGCTGGCGCTGGGTCATGCGCAACGGGTCGCCCTGTGGGTCAGCGCGCCCATGCGCGTCATCGGCCTGCTGCTCTTGCCGCTGGTGCATGGGCTCAATCGGGCCGGCATCCTGCTGCTGAGTCTGGTTGGCGTCGAGCGTGCTCACAGTGCCCAGCATTACCTCGATCCCGATGAGCTGGAATTGATCGCGCGGGAAAGTCAGCTCGGCGGACTGCTCAGCGAGGAGAGTGGGCGGGTCTTCCGCGAGCTCGCCGACTTCAGCGAGGTGACCGCCGAGCAGGCGATGGTGCCGCGGGTCTTCACCCAGGGTCTCCCGATCGAGGCCACCGATGCCCAGTTGCGCGCGATCCTCCAGCAACACCGCCACACCCGTTATCCCGTCTACCGTGGCGATCTGGATCATATCCTCGGCACCGTGCACATCAAGGATCTGCTCGGTCTGCTGCGCGAGGGTCGTGGCCTGGACCCGGCCGTGGTGCGCGAGACGGCCTATTTGCCCGAGACCGCCACCCTAGACGACGTCTTGGCGGGCATGGCCAGGACGCGCAATCAGATGATCGTGGTGATGGACGAGCACGGTGGAACCGCCGGTATCCTGACCATCGAGGATATCTGTGTCGAGGCCATTGGTGAGGTCGAAGAGGGGACTGACGAGGTCCCTGATATGCTGGCCATCGGACTCGGCCGCTACCAAGTCGAGGGGACGCTGCGACTCGATCGGCTCGGCGACGTCCTCGAGCGCGTGCTTGAGCATCCCGAGGTCGAAACCGTATCGGGATTGATTCTCAGCGAGCTAGGGCGACCGCCGCGCAAGGGCGATCGCATTCAATGGCAGGATCTCGTGTTCGAGGTCACACGTTTGCATGGTCACGGCGTACAACAGGCGCGCTTGACGCTGGCGGCGACGCAACCAACCGCCTGAGCGCCGGTAATCCTTATGGCCCCTACACGACTCCGCAGCCGACTGACCTGGCTGTTTCCCTTCCTGGTCTGGCTGCCCAAGGTACGCCCGGAGGATCTGCGCGCCGACCTCATGGCGGCGCTGACTGGCGCCATCATCGTGCTGCCGCAAGGCGTGGCCTTCGCGACCATCGCCGGCATGCCGCCGGAATATGGCCTCTATGCCGGCATGGTGCCGGCGATCATCGCCGCGCTGTTCGGCTCCTCGCGCCACCTGGTCTCCGGCCCGACGACCGCCGCCTCGGTGGTGCTCTTCTCGTCGCTCTCGCTGCTCGCGGTGCCGGGAACGCCGGACTATGTGAGCCTGGCGCTGACCCTGACCTTCATGGTCGGCGTGCTCGAATTGGCGCTTGGGTTTGCGCGCCTCGGGGCGCTGGTCAATTTCATCTCGCACTCGGTCGTCGTTGGTTTCACCGCCGGGGCGGCGTTTCTGATCGCCGCCAAGCAGCTGAAGCACTTCTTCGGCTTGGAGATGGACAGCAGTGGCCACTTTCATGACATCCTGAACGAGTTCGGCCAGCATGTGATCGACATCAACCCCAGTGCAACGGCGGTTGCCGTTTCCACCTTGCTGGTCGGCATTGCGGTCAAACGTTGGTTGCCAAAGATGCCCTATATGATCGCGGCGATGCTGGGTGGCAGCTTGGTCGCCCTGGGACTCAATGCCTGGCTGGGTGAGGCAAACACGGGCATCGCCACAGTCGGCGCCTTGCCGGCAAGCCTGCCCCCGCTCTCGGCGCCGATCTCGACCTTCGATCAGATCAAGCAGCTGGCACCGACCGCACTCGCGGTGACCCTGTTCGCGCTGACCGAGGCGGTCTCGATTGCGCGTGCGCTCGCGGCACGGGGTGGCTATCGCATCGATGGCAATCAGGAGTTCATCGGTCAGGGGCTGTCGAACATTGCCGGTTCGTTCTTCTCCGGCTATGTCGCCACTGGTTCGTTCAATCGCAGCGGCGTCAACTTCGAGGCGGGCGCGCGGACACCATTAGCGGCGATCTTTGCCGCCCTGCTGCTGATGGTCATCGTGCTGCTGGTCGCCCCGCTGGCGAGCTACCTGCCGACAGCGGCAATGGCCGGGATTCTGTTCCTGGTCGCCTGGGGGCTGGTCGATCGCAAAGAGATCCGCCACATCCTGGTGGCCTCCAAGCGCGAGACGGCGGTCCTCAGCGTCACCTTCTTTTCGGCGTTGTTCCTGGAGCTGGAGTTGGCGATCTTCGCCGGGGTGTTGCTGTCATTGGTGCTCTATCTGGAGCGGACCTCCAAGCCGCGCATCGTGACCCTGGCGCCCGATCCGCGCTTGCCCAAGCACGCCTTCTCCAGCGACCCTGAGGTGACCCAGTGCCCGCAGCTGCGCTTCATCCGTATCGATGGCTCGCTGTTCTTCGGCTCGGTCGCCCATGTCGAGCGCGGCTTTGATCTGCTGCGCGCGCGTCATCCGACCCAAAAGCATCTGGCGGTCCTGGCCGATGGCATCAACTTTGTAGACCTTCAGGGCGGGCAGGCCTTGGCGGATGAGGCCAAGCGACGCCAGCGTGAGGGTGGCGACCTGTACCTGATCAACGTCAAGCAGGGGCTGTGGGAGACGCTCGAAGCCTGTGGCTGCATCGAGGCGAGGGGCGCGCGCAATGTGTTCCGAGGCAAAGAGGCGGCGATCCATGCGATCTATCAGAAGCTCGATAAGGCGGTCTGTGCAACCTGCGACAAGCGGATCTTCCATGAATGCGTAGGGCGTTGAAGGGCATCATCGAGGCAAGCACAACAGATGAGCTGAGCTGAGCCGAGCTGAACTAAGCTGAAGAGTCAGTTCGGGAGTTCGTCCTCTTCGAGCAGTTGTTCGACGCTGAACGGACAGGTCTCTGGAAAGCTGGATGGCGCAAGTCCGGTCTCGAGGATCGCTTGTTTGCGCGCGCCGGGATAACGGCTGGCGGCGAGCTCGTCGAGTCGCGGCCGAAGGCTTGGGCTATCGCGCAGGATGGCGGTGATCTCATCGCGTGCATTGGCGATGGAGAGGCGCCAACTGACGCCGCGATGGCTGGGCTGATGTTGCCATTTGAGCAGGTGCAACATCAGGATCTTCAGGTGGCTCTCCAGAGCGCGGCGGTCGCTCTTGCCCATGTCTTCGATCTCCTCGGCGACCTGCGCGAGATCGACCTGATCAAGCTGTCCTGACCGCAGCTGTTGCGCGGTTTGCAGTGTCCAAGCATAGAAGTCGCCATCGTAGTCGGCGTGCCTGTTTGTGGGGTTGTTCATTGTTGGTCAATATCACCTTGCCGCGCCGCCTGCTGACGAAGATCGACACCTATGCCAAGGCGCATGGCGCGACGCGCTCAGGCTTTCTGGCCGACACGGCAAGGGCGGCGATGCGTTAGTTGTCTTTCTCAACACCGCGTGATCGCCCCAGTTGGCAGCCATAGGGTCAGTGGCGCATCTGGGAAGCGCTCGAATTCGTAACGCTCATACCAGCCGCGCGCCCGTTCGTGCTTGGCGTCGACGATGACGCCAAGCATGCCAATCTCCTCGGCGAGGCGGGCGCACCGCTGCAGTGCATCCATCAGCAACCGCTCCCCTAGCCCTTGCCCTTGATGCTGGAGATTGACCGCCAAGCGTGCCAGGCGCGCGACCGGCAAGGGAAAACGTGGAAAACGCCCAGCATAGGCGGCTGGAAGCTGGTCTTTGAGGATGGCCGCCATCGCGAGACTGTAGAACCCTAGCACCATCGAGCCCTCGGCAGCGACATAGGTTCGGCTTAGGTTGGATGTGGCGTGCTGACGGGCAAAGCGGCGTAGGTATTGGTCCAGCTCGATGTCACCGCAGGTGAAAGCACGGCGGTCGTGATGGGCAGCCAGGGGCTCGATGCGCATCCGGTGGGTGGCCAGCGTTCAAGCGTCGGTTTGCCGAGCGTGCCAGATACGATAGCGCTCCATCGCGGCCTTGAGCTTGGGGCGTGGCTGGTCGAGCTGATCTAGGGCCGTGACGAAGGCCTCCCAATCACGGGCGGTAAAGGTGAGGGATTCAGTCTGACTCAGAACGACCTTCGCGCGCTCTTGGGCCGCGCTCAGGAGAAAGGCACTGACCGACATTCCTGCGGTGGCCGCCGCGCGGGCAATCAGCGCTTTCGTTTCGCCAGAGGTGCGCAGATCGATGCGTTCAAGTGCAGTGGGCATGGCCGCCTATCGAGTCAGTACGGATGATGTACGGGAAGAGACTAGCTTTCTTTTTGCGGTCTTGCAACAACGGCTGGCCTGACCCTCCCGCTCCCGCCACGGGAGAGTCGAGGTCGTGCCAGTGAAAAGGCTGCTCGCACTGTATTCTGTGGTCCAAGCGGCCTCGCTTTCTCGATTAGTGGGTCTCTATCGCCGCTTCGAGAAGTGCGATCTCCTCGTCGGTCAGCTCGAACAGCGTGTAGACGAGGCTGTCGATACGCGCCTCGGCTTGGGCCATCTCCGCCGTCAGGCGATTGGCTGGGCAAAGAGCCCTGTACTGGTCCGGTACGGAGTACGCGCCGAATCCGAACAACGCGTGGAACTTCAACACCGACAATGGCAACCAGAACAACGACAATAAGGACAACCAGAACTATGGCTGGGCGGTTCGCCCCGGAGAATGATTCCCTTTGCCGCCACAAGGCACCGTCCAGAGATGGCGCTGTTCTCGTATGAGAACCTGTACCGGCACTATCTGAGCTGCCGGAGCAACAAGCGCAATACCATCAACGCACTGCGCTTCGAGGCACGCCAGGAGCTGAATCTGCTGGCTCTGTGCGAGGCGCTCCAGACCCGCACCTACCGTCCGGTCCCGTCTGTCTGCGTTGGCGGCTCCTGGAGTTCCCTGCGGTTACCTTGCCTGCTTTAGTGGTTACAATAACCACCATGAACAGCAAGCAGATCATCAAGCAACTCGAAGCGGATGGCTGGTATTTGGCAAGGGTCAAAGGTTCGCACCACCAGTTCAAACACCCCTCGAAACCAGGCTTGGTGACTGTCAAGCATCCTGATGGTGACGTTCCCGCCGGCACCTTGAACAGTATCCGTCGGCAGGCGGGTTGGAAACACTAGGAGATGATCATGCGTTTTCCGGTGGTCTTGCATTCCGACGATGGTGTGCGCTTCGGCGTGACGGTACCCGATTTGCCTGGCTGTTTCTCTGCGGGCGATAGCTTTGACGAGGCTCTGGACGCGGTGTTGGAGGCGATCGACCTGCATCTTGAAGGGCTCACCGAGGACGGGCAGGAGATTCCGATACCGGGATCGATTGCCGAGCATCGCACGCATCCCGATTTCGCCGATGGCGTCTGGGCGGTGGTCGATGTGGATGTCTCGCGCTTCGAGGGCCGCGCAGAGAAGATCAATATCACCTTGCCGCGCCGCCTGCTGACGAAGATCGACGCCTATGCCAAGGCGCATGGCGCAACGCGCTCAGGCTTTCTAGCCGATGCGGCAAGGGCGGCGATGCGTTAGTTGTCACTCTCAACAGCGCGTGATGGCCACAGAATGCACTGTATCCGGTGGTCTAAGCGGCCTCGCTTTCTCGATTAGTGGGTCTCTATCGCCGCTTCGAGAAGTGTGATCTCCTCGTCGGTCAGCTCGAACAGCCTGTAGACGAGGCTGTCGATGCGCGCCTCGGCTTGGGCCATCTCCGCCGTCAGGCGATGGATCTGGACGCGGTCGCGGTTGATCCAGTCTTCCCAATCGGAGCGTTCAGCCAGCGGAATCTCGGCCTTGAAGGTCTTCTTGATCTCGGTGCGGAAGGCGGCGAAGTCGGGTAAGGTCCACCATTCTTGGAGCTTGGTGGTCAGTTTGGGCTGTCGGTCTGGCGGGCATAGATCGGGGATGCGGCGCAGGAGCGCTTGTTGGAGGTGCAAGCGTTCTTGGGCTGCAGATTGAGCGTTCTTCGTCAATGCGGCGAGTTCATCTCTAGCCTCATTGGGCATCCGCGGAATAACGGCCTGCTCAACATACTGTGAGTGCATCTGATGAAAGCCACCGCGGACCGGAACGCTTGTACCAGTAATCGTAAACCATGCGACCCTTGAGTTTAGGAATCCGGCGAGCCAAGTATCTGATGTGCCGATGAAATAGCATTTGTTGTTGGTGAACCGGCCAGTTTCTTGCTGAAATTGCGGTCTGCTACAAAACTCTGGGTACAGGATCTTTTGGCCTTCGAAGAAAGGCAAATAGGCCTCCTGCGCCTGCTGCAGCTCGTACCATGCCTGCTTGGTCGCGCGTTTCTCCAGCTTGTCTTTGAACGGCCATAGCCAGTCGCGAATCGCCGGATAGTCGTCGATGTCGATCCGGTTCTTCGGGATGTAGATCAGCCACAGCCCGCGCGGCTCGGCGCGCCAGCGTTTCAGATCCTTGCCTTCCAGAAAGGGTTTCAGCAGCTCGGCGGAACGGGGGTCTTGGGCGCAGAGCTGCTCCTTGGTCGGGGTGTCGATCACGAAGGCCTTGTTGAAGCCGGTCTTGATCCCATACAACGGCGAGCCATAGACCTCCTTCAGCGTCTTTTTCCCGGCGCGAATCTTGTCGCGCAACGCCCGCAGCGACGGATTCTCCAGCTCCCAGGAGCCGTCACCGAGCGCGGCTTGCGGATAGGGTCCAGCGGCGGCCTCCCAACTGGCGAGGAAGTTGGTGTCTGGCAGGCTGTCCAGCTTCCAGAACCGCAGCGCGTGGTCTGTCGGCGCGACGCCCTTCTTCAGGGTCAGGATCGCCGGGTAGGTGGTGACGCCCTCAAAGACCTGCAGATCGCCAAAATCGACCACCGCTTCAAGGGTCGCCTCGCGCAGCAGATAATTGCGCAGCGGCTTGCCGGAGCCGGTCTTGAAGAAGGTGTTCGAGGAGATGAAGCCGAGTCGGCCACCGGGTTTCAATAGTTGCAGGCCGCGCTCGTAGAAATAGCAATACAGATCGGCGCGGTCGGAGACGACCTGGTAATGCTGCTCGAGATAAGGCTTGAGCGGCTTCAGCAGTTCCATGCGCACATAGGGTGGGTTGCCGAGCAGGATATCGAAGCCACCTTCGGCGAGGATCTCGGGAAAGGCCTGCGCCCAATCGAAGCCGCGCCCGAGATAGGCGAAGCCATCCTCATCGATCAGGCTGTCGCCGACCTTGAGGTTGTCGGAGAGGCTATCGAGCGTCTTGCCGCGCCGGGCGGTCTTGATCCAGAGCGAGAGCTTGGCGATCTCGACGCTTTCGACGTTGACATCGACACCGAACAGATTGTTGGTCAGGATCTCGCTGTCCGGGTCGAGCAGATCGTCGACGTATCCTGGCCTGCCTTCCAGCTCGGTAATCTTCTGATTGACGCGCGCCAACTCGGTCTTCATGAACTCGAAGGCCATGATCAGGAACACGCCCGAGCCGCAGGCGGGATCAAGGATGCGCAAGGTCTTGAGTCGGTCGCGATACGCCTGCCAGGCCTCGAGCTCGGCGGTCTTTCGTCGCCAGGCGATTCGGCTGTAATCGGAGAGGTCGCTGTCTTTCTTGGCGTGCGCGCGCAGGATCTCGGTGAAGATCTCGGTGAGATGCGCGCCCAAGGTTTCGGCGACGATGAAGCGCGCGATGTAGTCGGGCGTGTAGACCACGCCATCGCGTTTGCGCCGCCCGCTGGTGCCGCTGGTCTTCTCCGGCTGCGTCTCTTCACCGCGTGCCTGCGCCTGCAAACGCTCTACATCGGCGATGGACTGCTCGAAGATATGCCCGAGCACGGTGACCGAGACCTCCGAGGCGAAATCATAGTCGCCGAGGGTCTTGAAGCCCTCGCAGAGGCTGTCGGCGAGCGGAAGGCTGTCGATGGTCGCGTCGCTGGCGAACAGACCACCGTTGTAGGGCGGGATCTTCAGTCGCTCGCTACCTTGATCGATGGCCCGGAACAGGCCCTTGAAGTTGTCCCAGATCGGCCGCGGGTTATAGGGATCGCTGGCGCTAAAGGCGTTGACCAGGGTGTTGCCAGGTAAGAGGCCGGTGTCCTCGGCGAAGGCGATGAACAGCACCCGGTCGAGGATCTTCTGGGCGATAGCGATGGCTTGCAGCGGATCGATGCTTTGGCTTGCCGCGCGGACCGCATTGATCAACTGGAAGCGGAGCGCCTTGTAATCCTGATACAGGCTATCGGTGATGTCCTTGTCTTCGCGGCGGCTCTCGTGCAGCAGCTCAAGCGTGCGCCCGGAGAGGAGATTGTCGGCGGCGAGCAGGAGGATGAAGCGGGCGTATTCCTCGGGCTCGGTGAGCCGTTCGAGCCAGAAGCGCTCAAAGGCCGTGGTGCCCTCGCCAAAGCCATAGAGGCGCAGCTCGATCATGTTCGAGACGATGACCCATTTCACGCCGCGGGCGTTCATGGCGTATTCCCATGCCTGCTGCACCGGGCTCTTGTTGCGGCCGGGCATGATGGCGTCGAGGTCGCGGGTATCGGCGCCCTTCAGCTCGAAAGGCGCCAGAATCTCGGGCGTCTTGCCGCCAAAGCGGCCGAGCGCGAGATCGACGCTGCCGCGCAGGATGCTCTGTTCCGTCGCCAGGCTGTATTTGGCGCCGCTGGTCGGCCCCTGGTAACCGAGCACGCCTTCGACGATCTTGGCCGCGAACTGGCCGTGGAGCGCGACCTCCTTGAGGGTCTCGATGCGCCGGTCCCGGATCATCTCGGCCCAGGCTTCGAGCAGGCTGAGGTGGTCCGTTGGAATCGTTTGGGCGGCTCGGTTGCGCGCGATCGTTTTGGGGTTGAAGAGGTGCAACGCTGTCTTCCTGATGGGTGGCGGTCGCAGGCTAGCGCGATCGCGAGCTAGCGGCAATGCCAGCATGGCTCCGGATGCTAAGGCCTCACAGCAGCTTGACCAGCGTGGCAATGACCGCGATCGCGATGGTCATCATCCCGCCGAGCTTGATGATGAGGCGATATTCCAGCTCGCGAACCTCGGCCTTCAGGGCCAGTTCCAGCGCCTGCAGATCGGTCTTGGTCGCCAGCTCGGCCTCAATGTGAGCGGCGCGAAACGCCTCGGAGATCGCCTCGGCCTGGCTCTCGGGAATGCCGGCATCCTTGAGCGTGCGGATGAATCGATGGGTATCGAGGGTGACGGTGGTCATGCGCGGCCGTTGTCAGTCAGTTCTTCGCCAACGTGTTCTAGTAATCTTGGCCAGAGGCCGTGCTACTCGCCGGTTTCGCCAGAGCCGAGATCCCAACTCAAGATGTTTGCCGGCGGGACTTCGTCGTCCACAATGATCGCAGACTCGAGAGTCGTCAGCGTCTGAGCCGTACGCTCGCCGTCCGGTTTGGCGCTGACCTCTCGAATCACCGCTCTGGGCACCGCAATTTCTCCCGCCAAGGCGCCGAGCAGCTGAATCTGCTCGACCTTGCCAAGCAAGATCAACGGCGAGGCGTTGACGACCCAGCGGTTAGGCACCATGAATTTCGTCGGCGATCTCGTCGGCCGTGACTTGGCAAGCCGGAACTTTGCGGCGGTGGAGTTCTTCCAAGAATTCCCCGCGGGTCAGCTCGGCCAGTTCGGCTGCCTTTCCCTGCGAGACGACCCCTTGCGCGTACCACTGGACCGCCGCGGCGATGCGCATCTCTCGCGCGAACTCCCGCGGCGCTAGGCGCAGCGCGCCGAAGGCCGATGTATCGAAATCGAAGGTGATCGTGGTCGTCATGGTTCCGCTCACGGTTGTCACTGCTTCAAATGATTGAGTCAAGCTCCGGGATTCGGGATCGTTCCGTGCACCACGCGCTGCACTGTGCTGACACCGATACCCAACCCGCCGTTCAGTCTGTTGCGCGAAACTCGAAGGGATTGAGCAGCTCGACACCAAAGCTGGCGAAATCCGTGACATTGCGCGTCACCACCTTGAGTCCTTGCACCTTGGCAATAGCGGCGATCATGGCGTCTTCGTAGAGGGGGTCCGAGGTGCGGTGCATCAGCCTCGCCCAGCAACGGAATGCCGGCCCATCCATGGGCAGGAGATTGTAGGAGCCACTCAGCAGATCCAGCCAGGCTTCGATGTCCTTGGCTTTCTCGGCATCCTGCTCGCGCGTCAACTCAATGCCGGCCTGAATTTCGCCCAGTGTGACGGTGGCGAGATGAAGATGGGTGTCGTCAACCGATTTGAGCCAGGCGATCACAGCGCCATGTGGCCGTTGTTTGCGCAACTCAGAGACGACGTTGGTATCAAGCAGGTACACAGCGCTTACTCCAGCCTGGTGGCGGGTCGCCGCCGAGCCTTGCCGCGCGGGGGTACAAGCTGGTCGGTGCGGGCCGTATCAGTGAGCAGCAACTGCTTGAGTGAGGGCCGTGCGGCCACCTGAAGCCGTCGCCAATCGTCAATGGGAACCAGCACGGCGGTTTCGATCCCGCGTCGGGTCACCACCTGAGGGCCTTCGCTCACGCAAGCATCCAAGAATTCACTAAAGCGCGCTTTCGCGTCCTGAACGGGCCAACTGAGCACTGGGGTTCTCCAGATTGAAATGACTAGGCATAAGACTAGTCTATCCTCGCCTCGGCCTCTGAACAACTCCGTTTTGAGAACCCTGGCGCCGAAACGAAGCATCAGCAGCCCGATGACCACCTACCAACTCGTAAGACCGCCCGCACTGAGGGCAGTGCGAGCGGCATCGGCTTTGTCTATCCAGCCATGTTCTGGCGTTGAGCCGATCAACCAGTGCCCCGATGCCGGGGGCTAGCCAGCCTCGGGCAACCCAAGCTCACGCCAGAGCTTCAGCGTCGGGGCCGACTGGTTCATGGTGTAGAAATGCAGGCCGGGCGTACCGCCATCGAGTAGCCGCTGGCAGAGCTCGAGCACCACGTCATGGCCGAAGCTGCGAATCGATTCCTTGTCATCGCCGAAGCCTTCGAGCCGCTTCCTGATCCAGCGCGGGATCTCGGCGCCGCAGGCATCTGAGAAGCGCGCCAGCTGCGAATAGTTGCTGATCGGCATGATGCCAGCAACGATGGGTACCTCGATCTGCATCCGCTGACATTCCTCGACGAACCAGAAGTAGGCCTCGGCGCTGTAGAAATACTGGGTGATCGCCGCATCGGCGCCAGCCTCGACCTTGCGTTTGAAGTTCTCGAGATCGGCCCGGGCGTTGCGTGCCTGGGGATGGAACTCGGGGTAGGCGGCAACCTCAATGGTGAAGCGATCGCCGTATTCCTCGCGCAGAAAGGTCACCAGCTCGTTGGCATAGCGGAAGGTGCCGAGGCCGGTGCGGCCCATGCCGGAGGGCATGTCGCCACGCAGCGCGACCAGGCGGTTGATGCCCTTGTCGATGTAATGGCCGACGATGTCGCGGATCTCGTTCTTCTCCGAGCCGATGCAGGCCAGATGCGGGGCGGTGTCGATGTCTTGCTCGCGCAGCCAGTCGACGGTGGCGAAGGTGCGCTCGCGGGTCGAGCCGCCGGCGCCATAGGTGCAGGAGAAATAACGTGGATTGACGGCGTTGAGCCGTTGAACGGTGGTCTTGAGCTTGTCCATCCCCTCGTCGGTCTTGGGTGGGAAGAGCTCGAAGCTGAAGGTGCGGTCGTTGAGATCGGTCATGGAGGTCTCCGGTCGTCTTTACCGTGAAACAGGGGGTTCGTCGTCCGGGGTGGCGACGCGCGCTGTCCGAGACCCCGAAACAGAGGCTTCAGGGTCCGGGGCGACACACCATGAGCGCTAGGCGCTGATAACCGCTCTCTGTGGGCGCCTAGTGCAAGGTCGTGCGCCGGCGCGCGTCGCCGACAGGGTCCGGGGATCGGTACGCAAACGGCCCTGGGCAGGCGATGCTCAGGGCCGTGCGTCGCTAGCATCAGCAAGCATCAGCAAGCATTAGCCCGAGCGCCGCTCGCAGCGAGGCTCGGGCGCGATGCCGCTTAGTACCGCTCAGTAGCGCTTAGTACCGATAGTGGTCGGACTTGAACGGCCCCTCAACGGTGACGCCGATGTAGGCGGCCTGCTCGGGCGAGAGCTGGGTCAGCTTGGCGCCAACCTTCTCCAAGTGCAGCCGCGCGACCTCCTCATCGAGATGCTTGGGTAGGATGTGCACGCCGAGCGGGTACTCATCCGGCTTGTTGAAGATCTCGATCTGGGCCAGGACCTGGTTGGTGAACGAGTTCGACATCACGAAGCTCGGGTGGCCCGTGGCACAGCCCAGGTTCACCAGGCGACCACGCGCCAGCAGGGTGATACGGTGACCATCCGGGAAGATGATCTGATCGACCTGCGGCTTGATCTCGATCCACTCCAGATCCTTGAGCTTGTTGACCTGGATCTCATTGTCGAAGTGGCCGATGTTGCAGACGATGGCCTGGTCCTTCATTCCGGCCATGTGCTCGGCGGTGATGATGTCCTTGTTGCCGGTGGCGGTGACGAAGATGTCGGCTTGGTCGATGACGTCCTCGAGCCGGACCACGCGGTAGCCTTCCATCGCCGCCTGTAGGGCACAGATCGGGTCGATCTCGGTGACCCAGACGTTGGCGCCGAGGCCGCGAAGCGAGGCCGCCGAGCCTTTGCCGACGTCGCCATAGCCGCAGACCACCGCGACCTTGCCGGCGATCATCACATCGGTGGCGCGCTTGATGGCGTCGACCAGCGACTCGCGGCAGCCGTAGAGGTTGTCGAACTTGGACTTGGTGACCGAGTCGTTGACGTTCATCGCCGGGAACAGCAGGTTGCCCTTCTTGAACATCTCGTAGAGGCGATGCACGCCGGTGGTGGTCTCTTCGGTAACGCCCTTGATGTCGATGGCAAGCTTGTGCCAATGCTCGCGGTCGCGCTCGAAGGTGCGGCCAAGCACGCCGAGTACGGCGGTCATCTCTTCGTCGTCATCGGCGGTCGCGGCGGGCACCGCGCCGGCCTTCTCGAACTCGACGCCCTTGTGCACCAGCAGGGTGGCGTCGCCGCCGTCGTCGAGGATCATGTTCGGCCCCTTGCCGTCGGGCCAGTTCACCACCTGCTCGGTGCACCACCAGTACTCTTCCAGGGTCTCGCCCTTCCAGGCATAGACCGGGATACCGCGCGCGGCCATAGCGGCGGCGGCATGGTCCTGGGTCGAGAAGATGTTGCACGAGCACCAGCGTACCTCGGCGCCGAGCTCGACCAGGGTCTCGATGAGGACCGCGGTCTGGATGGTCATGTGCAGACTGCCGGTGATGCGCGCGCCCTTGAGCGGCTGGCTCGGGCCGTACTTCTTGCGCAGCGCCATCAGGCCGGGCATCTCGGTCTCGGCGATGTTCAGCTCTTTGCGACCGAAGTCGGCGAGGGCGATGTCTGCAACCTTATAGTCGTTAAACTCACTCATGGTATTCAGCTCCTGAGTATCTTGAGTGAGCGCCGTTGATCTGAATGGTCCCTTCGCGAGCCTGGCAGGACGTCTGTGGTCCTGTTGCAGCGCTCCTCGCGCGGGATTGGGTCGGGCAGTGGGAGGGCCGGTGACAGCGATGCTCCCTGTTTCTGGATGGCGATGCGTCCTAGAGACGTACCCTGAATCTGTTGCGATTCAGCGTCTGGGATGGCACCACGTCATGAGCAGCCTTAGAGCCCAGCAGCCTCCTTCAGTGCCGCAGCCTTGTCAGTGCGCTCCCAGCTGAACTCGGGCAGCTCGCGTCCGAAATGGCCATAGGCGGCGGTCTTGCGGTAGATCGGCTTGACCAGATCGAGCATCTTGATCAGCGCATAAGGACGCAGGTCGAAGTGCTCACGCACCAGCATCGCGATGCGGTCTTCATCGATCTTGGCGGTCCCGAAGGTCTCGACCGAGATCGAGGTCGGCTCAGCGACGCCGATAGCATAGGAGACCTGGATCTCGCAGCGGTCGGCGAGGCCGGCGGCAACGATATTCTTCGCCACGTAACGGCCAGCGTAGGCGGCCGAGCGGTCGACCTTGGAGGGGTCCTTGCCGGAGAAGGCGCCACCGCCATGACGGGCCATGCCGCCGTAGGTATCGACGATGATCTTACGCCCGGTCAGGCCGCAGTCGCCCACGGGTCCACCGATGACGAAGCTGCCGGTCGGGTTGATGTGGATCTTGGTGTCCTTGTGCATCCACTCGGTCGGGATCACCGGCTTGATGATGTTCTCCATCACCGCTTCCTGCAGGTGCTTGTAGTCGATGTCCGGGTCATGCTGGGTCGAGAGCACGATGGCATCGACCGAGGCGACCTTGCCGCCTTCATAGCGCATGGTGACCTGACTCTTGGCGTCCGGGCGCAACCATTCGAGCACGTTCTCCTTGCGCATCTCCGACTGGCGCTCGACCAGGCGATGGGCGTAGGTAATCGGTGCTGGCATCAGCACGTCGGTCTCGTTGGTCGCGTAGCCGAACATCAGGCCCTGGTCGCCAGCGCCTTGCTCCTCGGGGCTGGTGCGGTCGACACCCTGGGCAATATCGGTCGACTGCTTGCCGACCAGCGACATCACCGCGCAGGTGCTGCCGTCGAAGCCGACATCCGAGTTGTTGTAGCCGATGTCGTTGACGACGCCACGCACGAGCTCGTCGAAATCGACCCAGTGGTCGGTGGTGATCTCACCGGCGACGATGACCGCGCCGGTCTTGATCATGGTCTCGCAGGCGACCCGAGCGTGCTCGGGGTTGCTGTCGTTGGCCAGGATGTTGTCAAAGACGGCATACGAGATCTGGTCGGCAACCTTATCCGGATGGCCCTCAGAGACAGACTCCGAGGTGAAAAGGAAATTCTCTGACATAAATAGCAGGTCTCTCGTTAGGGTTCGCCCAGGCAACCAGCAGAAGGCCGGTTGCGCCAGGTTGCGAACGGTTAATCATTCGACGAGAGCAGACCAGTGTAAACGATCATCGAGCGCGTTCACAGGGGAGTCGGCTACTCAAGGGCCTCACACGAGATCCTTCTCGGCGCGAGTTATCTTAGCAAAAACAATTCGCTGAAGAAGGTCTGCGGGGGCTAATCCGTTGCTTGAAGATCGCGCTAAATGGCTCGTTTTTATCGCACTCAGGGCCTTGGTATGGGTGACTGTTGGGTTACCATAGGGCGTCCATAAAGTTGAGTGCTTAGGAGGGTTTTTAGCGATGGTTTCACTCGAAACGCCGGTCTGCGACTTTGGTCAGAAGGCGCCTGACTTTGCGCTGCCAGGGGTCGATGGTCGGACCTGGCGGCGCGATGACTGTGTGGGTCCCAACGGCCTATTGGTCATGTTCATCTGCAACCACTGTCCGTATGTGAAGGCGGTTCGCGAGCGACTGGTGCGCGATACGCGCGAGCTGATGACGCTCGGGGTTGGCAGCGTCGCCATCATGGCGAACGACCCAGCGGACTACCCTGAAGATTCGTTCGAGGCTATGAAGGCGGTCGCGCTCGAATACGATTTCCCGTTTCCCTATCTTATCGATGAGAGTCAGCAGGTTGCCAAGACGTTCGGAGCGATCTGTACGCCGGATTTCTTTGGCTATAACGCTGCGCTCGAGCTGCAGTATCGAGGCCGGCTCGACGAAAGTCGCAAGGAGACCGCTCCGGAAGGCGTCCGTCGGGATCTGTTCGAGGCGATGAAGCAGGTCGCCGAGACCGGCCACGGCCCCGAGCATCAGATTCCGAGCGTCGGTTGCTCGATCAAGTGGCGGGACGACTGATCATCGAGCCAGCCGAGGGTCGACTTGTGTGTCGAGGGTTCGGTCGGCCCCGGATAATCTGAATGAGGTCTCTTCTGAGGTATCTCCCCTAAGTGTTTCGCCTGGCACGAGATCCGAGTCTGCATGAGGGGGTCGTGAGGATCTGATGCAGCCGAGAGTACTTGCGTAAAACGCTTCAGTAATCCTTAATATTGGGATCTGGTAACGCAGCTCGAGCCTGAATCGAGGCAATTATCTTGGCTAATCGGTCGGGTTTCGGCGAGAATAATCGGCTCATGCCCGCTGTCAGCAGCGGCCTTGCCCGGGTGTTCGGCTGCTCGACCGCATTTGCCATCCAGACGAATTTCCAGGGCATTGACCTCCAAGTCGGCTATCCCCGCTTGGGCTCGGGTCCTTACAGTAACGACGCGCGATCCGCTGCCGTGCAGACGTGCTAGCCGCCGCGGCCGCTTCGGTCGAGGCGCGCTTGTACGTTCACGAATAACTTAGTCACCCGAAAGAAACTTGATCAGGAGGGGCAGATGTCCTCACGCAGAGAACTAGCCAACGCCATCCGTGCACTCAGTATGGATGCGGTCCAGAAAGCCAACTCTGGACATCCGGGCGCGCCAATGGGCATGGCGGATATCGCCGAAGTGCTGTGGAACGATTACATGCAGCACAATCCGGAGAATCCGAGCTGGCCCGACCGCGACCGCTTCGTGCTCTCGAATGGCCATGGCTCGATGCTGCTCTACTCGTTGCTCCATCTTACTGGCTACGATCTGAGTATCGAGGACATCAAACAGTTCCGCCAGCTGCACTCAAAAACCCCGGGCCATCCCGAGTACGGCTATGCGCCGGGCATCGAGACCACCACCGGTCCACTTGGTCAGGGCGTCAGCAACGGCGTTGGTATGGCGCTGGCCGAGAAGGTGCTGGCTGCGCAGTTCAACAAGCCCGGCCATGAGATCGTTGATCACTTCACCTATGTCTTCCTCGGTGATGGCTGCTTGATGGAAGGCATCTCGCACGAGACCTGCTCGCTGGCTGGGGCCCTCGGCTTGGGCAAGCTGATCGCCTTCTACGACGACAACAACATCTCGATCGACGGCGAGGTTCGCGGCCATGGCGATACCCCAGCCTGGTTCCTCGACGACACGCCAAAGCGCTTTGAGGCCTACAACTGGCATGTGATCCCGAAGGTTGACGGCCATGACGCTGAGGCCGTCAAGGCGGCGATCGAGCAGGCGCGGGCGGTGACGGACAAGCCAACACTGATCTGCTGCCAGACCATCATCGGCTTCGGCTCGCCGAACAAGCAAGGCAAAGAGGAATGCCACGGCGCTGCGCTCGGCGACGACGAGATTGCACTGACCCGCGAGGCACTGGGCTGGACCTATCCGCCATTCGAGATCCCGGACGCGGTCTACTCGGGTTGGGATGCCAAGACGCGTGGTGCTGCCGCCGAGGCTGCTTGGAACGAAAAGTTCGCCGCCTATAAAGCCGCCTTCCCGGCCGAGGCTGCTGAGTTCGAGCGCCGCATGGCGGGCGAGCTGCCTGAAGACTTCGACGCCAAGGCCTGGGAGTTCATCAAGGCCGTCGACGCCAAGGCCGAGAAGATCGCGACGCGTAAGGCCTCGCAGAATGCGATCAATGGCTTTGCCCCGCTGTTGCCCGAGCTGCTTGGCGGTTCCGCCGATCTGGCCGGCTCCAACCTGACGCTCTGGTCCGGCGCCAAGGGCGTCAGCCCGAAGGATGCCAGCGGCAACTATGTCTATTACGGCGTGCGTGAGTTCGGCATGTCGGCCGTCATGAATGGTGTGACGCTGCATGGCGGCCTCAAGCCCTACGGCGCCACCTTCCTGATGTTCATGGAATACGCTCGCAATGCGGTGCGCATGGCGGCGCTGATGAAGATCAATCCGATCTTCGTCTACACCCACGACTCGATCGGTCTTGGCGAAGACGGCCCAACCCATCAGCCGGTCGAGCAGGTCTCGATCCTGCGCCTGACCCCGCGCATGTCGACCTGGCGTCCCTGTGATGCAGTCGAGAGCGCGGTGGCCTGGAAGCTTGCGATCGAGCGCGCCGAAGCGCCCACCGCCCTGATCTTCTCCCGACAGGGTGTGCCGCACATGCAGCGCACCGAGGCGCAGATGCGCGCGATCGAGAAGGGCGCCTATGTGCTGCGCGACTGCGACGGCACTCCAGACGCGATCATCATCGGTACCGGCACCGAGGTCGAGCTGGCGAAGGCGGCGGCTGAGCAACTGAGCGCCAAGGGCCGCAAGGTGCGGGTCGTCTCGATGCCTTCCATGGATACCTTCGACGCCCAGGATGCGGCCTATAAGGAGTCGGTCCTGCCGGACGCGGTCAAGGCGCGCGTCGCGGTTGAGGCTGGTGTCACCAGCCTGTGGCCGAAGTACGTCGGCATGCACGGCAAGATCATCGGTGTCGACCGCTTCGGCGAGTCCGCTCCAGCACCGGCGATCTACAAGGAGTTCGGCGTCACCGCCGAGGCCGTCGCCGAGGCCGTCGACAGCCTGCTCTAAGGCCTACATCGATCGCCTTGTTCAGCGCGGTGCCCCGCGCTGACAGGGCGAATCGAGTTCTCACCCGTTCTTTAGTACTCGTCTACGAGGAGTTCCCCCCATGACACTTAAAGTTGGCATCAACGGTTTTGGTCGTATCGGTCGCATGGCCTTCCGCGCAATCGCCAAGGATTTCCCGGACATGCAGGTGGTCGGCATCAATGACCTGCTCGATCCCGAATACCTGGCCTACATGCTGAAATACGACTCGGTGCATGGCAACTTTGCTGGCGATATCTCCGTCGATGGCAACACCATGACCGTCAACGGCAACGCGATTCGCCTGACCGCCGAGCGCGATCCGTCGAAGCTGGCTTGGGGCGACGTCGGTGCCGATCTGGTGCTCGAGTGCACCGGCTTCTTCCTGACGACCGAGAGCTGCCAGGCACACATCGATGCGGGTGCCAAGAAGGTCGTGCAGAGCGCGCCGTCGAAGGACGCCACGCCGATGTTCGTCTACGGCGTCAACCACAACAGCTATGACGGCCAGGCGATCATCTCCGCCGCCTCTTGCACCACCAACTGTCTGGCGCCGGTCTCCAAGGTGCTGAACGACAACTGGGGCATCAAGCGTGGCCTGATGACCACCGTGCACGCGGCGACCGCGACCCAGAAGACCGTTGATGGTCCGTCGCAGAAGGACTGGCGCGGCGGTCGTGGCATCCTCGAGAACATCATCCCGTCCTCGACCGGCGCCGCTAAGGCCGTCGGCAAGGTGCTGCCCGAGCTCAATGGCAAGCTGACTGGCATGGCCTTCCGCGTGCCGACCTCGGACGTCTCGGTGGTCGACCTGACCTGCGAGCTGAACAAGGATGCGAGCTACGAGGACATCTGCGCGGCGATGAAGGCGGCCTCGGAGTCTGGCGATCTGGCCGGTGTGCTGGCCTACACCGAAGACAAGGTCGTCTCGACCGACTTCCGCGGCAAGGGCACGCCGTCGATCTTCGATGCCGGCGCTGGCATCATGCTCGATAGCACCTTCGTCAAGGTCGTCGCCTGGTACGACAACGAGTACGGCTACACCTGCAACTTCCTGCGTCTGGCGCAGCACGTTGCTGGCTGAATGAGCTGAGATCGCTGCTCGGTGGGCTGGGCGGCTGTATCGTCCAGCCCACCGATCGCAAGCCATGATTCGGCGCCGAGCGACGCGCAACCTGAGTCCGCGTGCGCGGGTAAACGACAAGCCGGTAGAAGACTGCAGCCAAAGCAGCGGCTGCCTGAGCTAGACGCGGCTGTCCGAGCTGCACAGCAAGAACGATGCGGAAAGCCAGGCCGGTTTTCCCGATCGCTCAAGGCTTTTTAACACCATCTCGATGAGGCTCTCTGCTATGTCCTTCACCAAACTCACCGATCTTGATCTGGCCGGCAAGCGGGTTCTGATCCGCTCCGATCTCAACGTCCCGGTCAAGAGCGGCAAGGTCACCTCCGATGCGCGCATCAGCGCCTCGCTGCCGACCTTCGAGCACTGCCTCAAGGCCGGCGCCAAGGTCATGGTGATGTCGCACCTGGGGCGTCCGGAAGAGGGCGTTTACTCCGAGGAAAACTCGCTGGCGCCGGTCGCCGCTGACCTTGGCGCGAAGCTGGGCCGCGAGGTGCGCCTGGTCAAGGATTATCTGGAGACCGCCCCTGAGGTTCCCGATGGCGAGTTGGTGCTGCTCGAGAACGTGCGCTTCAACAAGGGTGAGAAGAAGGACGACGAGGCGCTGTCGAAGCAGTATGCAGCGCTTTGCGATGTCTACGTGATGGATGCCTTCGGCACCGCCCACCGCGCCCAGGCCTCGACCCATGGCGCTGGCAAGTTCGCCCCGACCGCTTGCGCTGGCTTGCTGCTGGCCGAGGAGCTGGACGCGCTGCAGAAGGCGCTGGCCGAGCCTAAGCGGCCGATGGTGGCGATCGTCGGTGGCTCCAAGGTCTCGACCAAACTGACCGTGCTCGAGGCGCTATCGACCAAGGTCGATCAGCTCGTCGTCGGCGGTGGTATCGCTAACACCTTCATTGCGGCAGACGGCCACAATGTCGGCAAGTCATTGTATGAGGCTGATCTGGTTGGCACCGCCAAGGCGCTGATGGAGAAGGCAACCGCTGCCGGCGCGACCATCCCGATCGCGACCGATGTGGTCTGCGGCAAGCAGTTCGATGAGAACGAGCCGGCGTTGACCAAGCCAGTGGCCGAGGTTGAGGATGACGACATGATCTTCGACATCGGACCGGATAGCGCCAATGCGCTTGCTGAGATCATCAAGAATGCGGGCACCGTAGTCTGGAACGGCCCGGTTGGCGTGTTCGAGTTCGATCAATTCGGCGAGGGTACCAAGACCATCTCGATGGCGATTGCTGAGACCGAGGCCTTTACCCTGGCTGGTGGTGGCGACACCATCGCGGCGATCCAGAAGTACGATATCTACGATCGCGTCTCTTACATCTCGACTGCAGGCGGCGCCTTCCTCGAGTATCTTGAGGGCAAGACCCTGCCGGCGGTGGCGATGCTCGAAGCGCGGGCGAAGGGCTAAAATTGAAACGAGCCTAAGATGCCAAGACGTACCAAAATCGTTGCGACCTTCGGCCCCGCCACCGACGCTCCCGGTGTGCTGGAGGCGATGATGGATGCGGGCCTCAACGTGGTGCGGCTGAATATGTCGCACGACTCGCACGATCGCCATCGGGAGCGGGCCCGTCGTGTGCGTGAGGCCGCCCTTGCCAAAGGGCATCCGCTCGGGCTGTTGGTCGATTTGCAGGGGCCAAAGATCCGCATCGGTCGCTTTGCCGAAGGCGCAGTCGAGCTGGCCGAGGGCGCGGATTTTGCCATCGACGCCGCGTGCCCACTCGATGGCGGCGATGGCACGCGCGTCGGTACCACCTTACCGAGCATGGTCGAGGATGTTGCGCCAGGTGACCTGTTGCTGCTCGATGACGGGGCGATTGAGCTGCGGGTCAAGGCTGTCTCGGGCTCACGCATCGATTGTACTGTGGTGCTCGGCGGTAAGCTGTCGAACAACAAAGGCATCAATAAGAAGGGCGGCGGACTCTCAGCGCCAGCCTTGACCGAGAAAGATAAGGCCGACATCGTCTTTGCCGCCGAGGTCAAGGCCGACTATGTCGCCGTCTCGTTCGTTTGCAACGGCAACGACGTTCGGCTCGCGCGGCAGCTGCTCGAAGAGGCCGGTGGCAAGGGCGGCATCGTGGCCAAGATCGAGCGCGCGGAGGCCTTGACCGCGCTTGAGGACATCATCGATGCCTCCGACGCGGTGATGGTGGCGCGTGGTGATCTCGGGGTGGAGATCGGTGATGCCGAGCTGCCGGCCGTGCAGAAACGACTGATCAGCATGGCGCGCGATCGCAACAGCGTCGTCATCACCGCGACGCAGATGATGCAGTCGATGATCGAGAACCCGATTCCAACCCGGGCCGAGGTCTTCGACGTCGCCAATGCGGTGCTCGATGGCACCGATGCGGTGATGCTCTCGGCTGAGACGTCGGTGGGTAAGAATCCCGCCAAGGTGGTCGAGGCGATGTCACGCATCTGCGCCGAGGCCGAGAAGGAGCGCCTGGTGCGCCGCTCTGGCCATCGCATCGATGCCGTCTTTGGCCGCGTCGACGAGGCCATCGCAATGGCCACCATGTACACCGCGAACCATCTGGGTGTGAAGGCGATTGCCGCCCTGACCGAGTCTGGCTCAACGGTCAAGTGGATGTCGCGCATCAGCTCTGGTATCCCCATCTATGCGATGACCCGCCAGGTTCCAACCCGTCGAAAAGTAACCCTTTTCCGTGGCGTCTATCCGGTAAGATTCGATGTCTCGAGTACCAACATTCACGAGGTCAACATGGAGGTCATCGAAGAACTGCTGCGCCACGGCACCGTCCAAGAGGGCGATCTGGTGCTGATCACCAAGGGCGATCGCTCCGGTGTCGAGGGGCAGACCAACATCATGAAGATCATGCGTGTCGGCGAGCACCGGCTGCTAGCCGGCGATTGATTCATCCGGTAGATTCATCTGACTGACCCATCCGATAGACTCATCGGCAACCGACTTTTTGCACCAACCTTTTATTTTCAACGACAGAGGAGAACCGCAATGGCCCTTATTTCGCTTCGCCAGTTGCTAGACCACGCCGCTGAGCATCAGTATGGCGTCCCGGCATTCAACGTGAACAACCTCGAGCAGATGCGGGCCATGATGGAGGCCGCCGACGAGACCGATTCGCCGGTCATCTGTCAGGCATCGGCCGGTGCCCGCAAGTACGCTGGCGCCCCCTTCCTGCGCCACCTGATCTTGGCCGCGATCGAGGAATTCCCGCACATCCCCGTCGTCATGCATCAGGACCACGGTTCCTCGCCAGCCGTGTGCCAGCGTTCGATCCAGCTCGGCTTCAGCTCGGTCATGATGGATGGTTCCCTCGGCGAGGACATGAAGACGCCGATGGATTACGACTACAACGCACGCACCACCCGTCAGGTGGTCGATATGGCGCATGCCTGCGGTGTATCGGTCGAGGGTGAGCTTGGCTGCCTCGGCTCGCTCGAGTCTGGTATGGCTGGTGAAGAAGACGGCTCCGGTGCCGAAGGCGTGCTGGATCACAGCCAGCTGCTGACCGACCCCGAAGAGGCGGCCCGATTCGTCGCCGACACCAAGGTCGACGCCCTGGCGATTGCCATCGGCACCAGCCATGGCGCCTACAAGTTCACCCGTCCGCCGACCGGTGACATCTTGGCTATCGAGCGCATCAAGGAGATCCACGCCCGCATCCCAGATACCCATCTGGTCATGCACGGCTCCTCATCGGTGCCGCAGGAGTGGCTGAAGATCATCGACCAGTTCGGTGGAGCGATGGGCGAGACCTACGGTGTGCCGGTCGAAGAGATCGCCGAGGGCATCAAGAACGGCGTGCGTAAGGTCAACATCGACACCGACCTGCGCATGGCTTCGACCGGAGCCATCCGCAAGCATCTGGCCGAGAACCCGAAGAACTTCGACCCACGCAAGTATCTCGCGGCCTCGACCCAGGCCATGAAGGAGATCTGCAAGGCGCGCTACGAGGCCTTCGGTACTGCCGGTAACGCGAGTAAGATCCGCGCACTCTCGCTGGAGGCGATGACCCAGCGTTATGCCAAGGGCGAGCTTGACCCCAAGGTCAACTAATTGCCAGCCGCATTTGCGGAGATCGTAAAGGGCGCCTCGGCGCCCTTTTTGCTTGGTTGTCGCTCTTAAGGCGGTCCATGTTCTATTGCCCGATGCTCGTCCAACACTGGACCCCAGATCGGGAAGAGGTTGATGGGCAGTCTCTAACATGGCTGCTGACGTAAAGTCAGAATGGAGATTGAATGATGGCGAATGCGGTTGTGCTGCTGAGTGGTGGGCTGGACTCGGCGACTGCGCTCGCGATCTGCCGCGAGGCCGGCTACGACGCCTATGCGCTCTCGTTTCGCTATGGACAGCGGCATCTGATCGAGTTGGATGCGGCGGCCGTCGTCGCCGCTGCGCTCGGCGCGCGCGAGCATCTGATCACCGAGATTGATCTGCGGCGTTTTGGTGGTTCGGCGCTGACCGCCGATATCGCCGTGCCGAAGGATCGGGACGCCCAAGCGATTGCGGGGGCTGGCATCCCGGTCACCTACGTGCCAGCGCGCAATACGGTGTTCTTGTCCTTCGCCTTGGCCTGGGCCGAGGTGCTCGAAGCCAACGACATCTTTATCGGCGTCAATGCCCTCGACTACTCCGGCTATCCAGACTGCCGGCCCGAATTCATCGCCGCCTTTGAGCGCATGGCCAACTTGGCGACGGCGGCAGGGGTTGAGGGACGCCAACATCTACGCATCCATGCACCCTTGATGACCATGAGTAAGGCCGAGATTATCCGTCGCGGCACCGCGCTCGGGGTCGATTACGGGCTCACCAGTAGCTGCTATGACCCGGCGCCCGATGCCCGTCCTTGCGGACACTGCGACTCCTGTCAGCTGCGAGCCAAAGGCTTTGCCGAAGCTGGGCTCACTGATCCGTTACTGCAGCGCTTTGCGGGACAAGTCTGATGTCTGAGCGCCTGTTTCACAAAGCCGCAGCAGGGTTTGAGGCCGCACGGCGGTTGCCGACGCTGCCGCTAGGCCATCAAGAGCAGCGCTTGCATGGCCATAGCTTCAAGGCCCGCGTGCTGGCCGAGCTGCCGGCAGGTTGGGGCGGCTTCGACGGCGCTGAGACCGATGCGCTTGCCGACGCCTTGCGCGGTGCGATCGAAGTGCTCGACTACCGCGACCTCAATCAGCAGCTCGAGCTGCCGAGCGACGAGCATCTGGCTGCTTGGGTGCAACGGCAGCTGATGGGCGTTCGCGGTGTCCCTGGTATTGCACAGGTTGGCGTTCAAAGCACCAGCGAGCAGGGCGTCGAGTTGGGCAGGGTTTTTCCTGAGCTAGACCCTGAGTCGAAACCTGTAAGCACGGATACGACAGGGGTGGATGCGACAAGGACGGATGCGACAAGGACGGATGCGACAAGGACGGATGCGACAAGGACGGATGCGACAAGGACGGATGCGACAAGGACGGATGCGACAAGCGCGGACTCGGCAGGCTCGGACGCGGTTGCCGGTGATGATGTGCGCAAGATCCATGTCTGGCGCCGTTTCCGATTCGAGGCCGCACATCGGCTGGTGAATGTGCCGCCGGATCATCAGTGTGGTCGCATGCACGGACATGGTTTCGAGGTCATCCTGCACGCGCAGCAGCGCTTTGGCGGGCCGTCCGATGGTCTGGCCGAGAAGACCGCGAGCAGCGGGAGCCATTACGACCAGCTCGGCGCGATCTGGTCACCGCTGCATGCCGAGCTCGACCACCGGTGCTTGAATGATCTCCCGGGTCTGGAGAATCCAACCAGCGAGCTGCTGGCTTTCTGGATCTGGCAGCGTCTCAAAGCGGTGCTACCGGAGCTGTCGCTGGTGAGTGTCTATGAGACCGCGACAGCAGGCTGTCATTACGATGGTCGCGAATACCGGATCTGGAAGGAGCTGCGCTTCGAGGGGGCACTGCGCCTCACTAAAGCGCCGGCACCCGATGCCCGGCGGCGTCTGCATGGGCATAGTTATCTGCTCAGGCTGCATCTGACCGCGCCCCTGGATGAGGTGCTTGGTTGGACGGTCGACTACGGTGATGTCAAGGCGTTGTTCAAGCCAATCTATGCGCAGCTTGATCATCATGAGCTGAATGGGCTTCCGCAGCTCGCCGACCCGAGTGCGGCAGGGATTGCTCGCTGGATTCGCAGGGCTGTCGCCGATGTGCTGCCACAGGCGGATCGACTCGAGCTTACCGAACGGCCAGGTTGCGGCGTGCTGTTGTGCTGGGGAGCATCGGTACCGCGGCGAGAGGTCACCGTGCTGCCGCTCTAGATGCGCGTCCAGAACAGCGAGTCAAGACAGCTTAGCCAGCGCAGCCATGCCTTCGAGCTACCAGATAAAAGAGGCCTTCTACACCTTGCAGGGGGAAGGTGCCCGGAGCGGGCGTGCCGCCGTTTTTTGTCGCTTTTCGGGCTGCAACCTCTGGTCTGGCCTCGAGCGTGACCGGGCCGGCGCGATCTGCACCTTCTGCGATACCGATTTTCGCGGCACTGATGGCCCCGGGGGCGGTCGATTCAATGGTGCTGAGGCCCTGGCCGAGCATATCTTGGCGCAGTGGATCGGCCAGTCGGCGTCGGGTGACGGGAGTAGAGGGCGGCGTTACGTCGTCTGCACCGGCGGCGAGCCGCTGCTGCAGCTCGACGCGGCCTTGATCGCGGCTCTGCATGAGCGCGACTTCGAGATCGCCGTCGAGACCAATGGCACGCAGCCAGCCCCTCCAGGCATCGACTGGCTCTGCGTCAGTCCGAAAGCAGATGCGCCTCTGGCGCTGAGGTCCGGTGATGAGCTCAAGTTGGTATTCCCGCAGCCTGATGCACCACCGGAGCGATTTGCGGACCTAGACTTCGCGCAGTTCTTCCTGCAACCGATGGACGGGCCGCAGCGTGCCAAGTACACCGATTGGGCGGTTGACTATTGCAGGCGTCATCCGCAATGGCGCCTGAGTCTGCAACTGCACAAGCTGCTCGGCATCCCATAACAGCAGGTGATGATGGCAGGCCGCCGATGGCCAAGCCGGGAGGCGGCTGTTGCCGAAACAAGCTTTGACAGCAATCGCCTCAGCTGTCGCCGGCGCTGAGTGCTGCTCCGGTTGGCTCGTCTGCTGTCGCCGCTAAGCTCGGTGCCTTGAGTGTTCCTGCCTGCGCCAGTGCTGTGCGCAACTTATCGCCAGTGCCCGCGGGAACCAAGACCAGGTGGGGTCCGCTTGGGAGCGTCTTACCGCGCTTCAGCCCAGGGTTGAGCCGTTTCAGCTGCGTGACGGTGACACCACAGGCACGAGCGGCCTGAGCGAGGTCGATCTGCTGCCGGGATTCGACCACCTCGACACGCGGGCGATTTGCGATCTGTGGCATCTCGAGCCCCAACGCAGCATGCTCTCGCACCAGCTTGGCGATCGCGAGCAGCTTGGGCACGTAGTTTTCCGTTTCGGTCGGCAGGTCGAGGGACCAGAAATCGATCGGCTTGCCCGCTGCTTTATTGGCCCGCTGCGCTGCACGCACGCGGCCTGGACCCGCATTGTAGCCGGCCAGCGCCAATGCCCAGTCGCCGTCGAGCTCGCGATGCAGCTGACGTAGATAGGCGATGGCACCGCGCGTCGACGCCAAGATATCGTTGCGTCCGTCGTACCAGCTGTTCTGCTTGAGGCCCATCTCGACGCCCGTGTACGGCATGAACTGCCACATGCCGGTCGCGCTCTTGGGCGACACGGCGTGCGGGTTATAGCGGCTCTCGACCTCGGGCAGCAGCGCGAGTTCGGCCGGTAGGCCACTGCGCTCGAGCTCTTCGATGATCAGGTGCAGATACGGCTGCGCTCGCTGACTCAGATCCGTGAGATAATCGCTGTCTCGCTTGAGTGCGCGCATCGCTTGCGCGACGCGCTGATGATCGGTCACTCCAAGACTTTCGCCATAACGGACGCGATCCCAGAGGTCGCCGCTGGCTCCAGCACCGGCAGTGCGATGCCGACGCTTGGTGTTGCCATCCTCGCGGCCGATGACGCGGACGTCGAGGGCGGGTCGGACGTAGCCGTACTCTCGCGCTGAGACCGAAAAGGTCTGGCCATTGGCGATGTCATCGCCGATTGGTCGTTGGCTGGCGCAGCCACTGAGCTGGAAGGGAAGGCCGATCGCGACCGAGAGCAGAAGGATGCGGGCAGCACTTTGCATAAGAGACTGGGCAGCGGCTGGATGAAAAAAAGATGCGCTTTGTGAGTATTTTATCGCGCCTCGTGCCCCGAATATACGGGAAAACCCGAGGTCTTTCCAGCCGTAGGCACGACCGATGTCGAGACCTTCGATGAGGTCCCGCTGCGAGGATGATAGCGCTGCCATCGAGGGCCTAGCCGAGTGGCTCAACACGGCCGTTGGTCGCGAGGTTGCGCGTGTCGAGCGCGAATCTGTCGACCGGATGA
Organism: Lamprobacter modestohalophilus; assembly: GCF_016583905.1. Lineage (GTDB taxonomy): Bacteria > Pseudomonadota > Gammaproteobacteria > Chromatiales > Chromatiaceae > Lamprobacter > Lamprobacter modestohalophilus. The sequence continues at coordinate 72,682 of NZ_NRRY01000003.1, forward strand.
TCGAGAATTCCTTTGGCCACTTCTTGGTCCAGATCGGTTGCCTTGGTGACTTCCACGACGCCTTCGAGCATAGCCGTATCCGGTCGCACGTGGTGCTCAGCGAACGATCTTGCGTGAGTTGGGGCGGCTCGCCCCTGCGCGCGAAGCCAGCTGAACTGCCCCTGGCGCCGGCCAGTATCGATGCCTTGCTCTTGCCGCACACGCTCGACTTCGCGTTGCAGCCGCAACGCGTGCTGCGCGAGGCTGAGCGGGTTTTGATCCCGGAGGGGCGCATCCTGATTATTGGCTTCAACCCATTGAGTACCTGGGGCCTGATGCGCAGGGCGCCGCATCATCGACAGGCCCCCTGGTGTGGTAATCAGCTGACCTCATCGCGCCTCATCGACTGGCTCGATCTGCTGGGCTTTCAGCTCGAGATGCGCGAGTGGCTGTTGTTTCGTCCCCCGCTGCGCTCCGCCTTCAGTAGTCGTCTCGATTGGATCGAGGAGACCGGCGCACGCTGGTGGCCGATCTTCGGCGGCATCTACGTGATGCGCGCAGTAAAGCGCGTGACCCTGTCCACCCCGCTTCGGCCGCGCTGGAGACAACGCTCGGCGTTTCTGCCTGGTGGCGCCGTTAAGCCAACCGCTCGTCAAGGTAATCATGCTCGTCAGTAACGCGTCTCCCGCAAACCCACAGCTTGATCGCGCAACGCCCGCGGTTGAGGTGTTTACCGATGGGGCCTGTAAAGGCAATCCCGGGCCAGGAGGTTGGGGCGCCTTGATGCGCTACGGCGCACACGAGAAGGAGCTTTACGGTGGTGAGCGACAGACCACGAATAACCGTATGGAGCTGATGGCGGTGATCCAGGCGCTGGAGGCGCTGAAGCGGCAGAGCACCGTGATCCTCACCGTCGACTCGCGCTATGTGCAGGATGGAGTCGAGCGCTGGATGGCGCGCTGGAAGCGCAACGGTTGGATGACCAAACAGGGCAGTCCGGTGAAGAACCAGGACCTCTGGCTAAGGCTCGATCAGGCACTCGCTGGCCATCAGGTGAGCTGGCGCTGGGTGCGTGGGCACAGCGGCCATGCCGAGAATGAGCGTGCGGATCAGCTCGCCAATCGGGGCATCCCGACGCGAGCTTGATCTCGCGGCTGATCAAGTCACCTGCTTGTCCGCAACCACTCGGCGCGCCGCCATCCTGGCGATGAGCCGATTGCGTCAGGCTAACGAGGAATGACCGCATGCGACAACTTGTTGTCGATACAGAAACCACTGGGCTCGAGCCGAGCGAAGGCCATCGAGTGATCGAGATCGGCTGCGTCGAGGTGGTCGAGCGTCAGCTGACCAAGGCCAACTTCCACCGGTATCTGCAGCCCGATCGTGAGATCGATGCCGGCGCGGTCGCGGTGCATGGCATTTCGAATGCCTTCCTCGCCGACAAACCGCGCTTCGCAGAGATTGCCGAGGAGCTGATCGAGTATCTCCGTGGTGCCGAGCTGGTCATCCATAACGCCGCCTTCGACGTCGGCTTCTTGAATCACGAACTGAGCCAATGGCGTCCAGATGCCCCTCGTATCGAGGATATTTGCACGGTAGTCGACACCTTGGCGCTGGCGCGTAAGCGCCATCCCGGGCAACGCAACAGTCTCGACGCACTCTGTCGGCGCTACGAGATCGATAACACTCGGCGCGATTTGCACGGTGCCTTACTCGACGCGGAGATTCTCGCCGACGTCTACCTGGCGATGACAGGCGGCCAGGTTTCGTTGGCGCTCGGTAGTGAGGCGAATCGCGATGGTCGCGATGGAGGGGGCGAGGCTGAGGGCGCCCCAAGACGGGTGCGAAAGGATAGGCCCGCTTTGCGCATCGTGCGTGCGACTGAACTCGAACAGTCAGCCCATCGGGCCCGTCTAGAGGCGATCAACGCGGTTAGCCAAGACGGCTGTGTCTGGCTCTCGTTATCGGGCGCGACAGGATCCGACAGGGTACCGGATGGGGCGCAAGACTGAGATTGATCGGCTAGCCCCGCCCCAAGCAAACGTGGAGCGGATCTCTGCTGGCCGAAGTTTTTGCTGACCCGAGTCTTTGCTGATCCGAGTTTTTGCTGATCCCAGTGGTCTCGGCGCGCGAGCAACAATAACCTGAATGCTTGCGAATCTTGAGGCGCGTGCTTTCGCGAAAACCCTTTCACGAATATCCTTTCGCGAAGGTCGAGCTGCCCACCCGTTGAACGGATGGCTGCTAGGTGTCTTAGTTCGTGTCTTAGTTCGAACGTTGCTTATGTGCGCTAGACGGAGGCGCCCCCGCCATCATTTCGAGAGCGCTTAGGTTGAGCACCTCGACATGCTTACGATCGACGCGGAGCAGCCCATCCTCTTGGAAGCGTGTGAAGAGCCGACTGACGGTTTCTACCGCGAGCCCGAGGTAGCTGCCGATCTCATGCCTCGACATGCTCAGATAGAAGTCGGTTGGCGAGAGGCCGCGCTTGCTCAATCGACTTGACATGCTCGTCAAGAAGGCTGCTAGGCGTTCCTCGGCGTTTTTCTTGCCGAGGAGCAGCAACATGTCGGCGTCCTGCCCGATCTCTTTGCTCAGCAGTCGATACATCTGGTGCTGCAGGGAGGGGATCGCGGCGGCTAGCTCCTCGAAGCGCTGGAAGGGGACTTCACAGATCGCCGAGGTCTCGAGCACCTTGGCCGAGCAGGCATGGCACGCTTTATCGATCGCGTCGAGGCCGATGATCTCGCCGGGAAGGTGGAAGCCGAGCACCTGCTCACCGCCCTCCTCGCTGGGCGCATAGGTCTTGACCGACCCGGTCTTGACGACATAGAGGGACCGGAAGCGCTCGCCACCGCGGAACAGGTGGTCACCGCGGTGCAGTGGACGGGATCGCTTGATGATCGAGTCGAGACGTTCGACATCTTCCGGCGCGAGGCCCATTGGCAGACAGAGCTGCGACAGTGAGCAGTTCTTGCAGGCGACTCGGATCGTGTCGAACGAGATTACTTTTCGCTGAGTCAAAGCAAGATTCCAGTGAGTTGTTTGACCTTATTCTGCAACTCAAGTTGACATGCATCAAGCGTCAATCTGACTTACATACACGCGCGCTGCGCAGTGGAATAGCCGGTCGAGGTTTCGCAGGGGGGTCGCGAAGCCTACCACGAAGGGGGGCGAGTGCGACGATCGGGCGTTACAAGACAGCGGCGAACTTCCGATCGGGGACATCGATCGGGGCACCGACGCGCTCGCAGACAGCGGTGAGGGCTGAGCCGGCGGAACGGTGGCGAAGGGGGTCGCTGAGTGTCATCGGAGATCCGGGGATCTCGTGATGTAATCGCCTCGAGCCAATAGAAAAAGCCGCGCCGAGGCGCGACTCAATGCGTAACGGTGATAAACCGCTACTTTGACTTATTTGGCCTCAGGAGCAGCCGGGGCAGCCGGAGCCATGGGTGCGCCGTAGGGCATGCCATAAGGAGCGCCGTAGCCGTAGGGGGCACCATAACCGTAAGGCGCGCCATAGCCATAGCCCGGGTTGCCGTAGCCGTAGCCATCGCCGTAACCACGGCCATAGCCGTAGCCACGCCCGCGACCATAGCCACGACCGCCGCCGCTCATGCTCATGTTGAAGTCGCCATAGCCGTCACCGACCATGTCGCTGAACATGTCGCCCATGCCGTCGCCCCAGCCGCTTCCGTAGCCAGGTCCGCCGTAGCCGGGACCGCCGTAGCCAGGACCGCCCCACCAAGCCTGAGCAGCGCCTATCGAGAAGGCGGCGCTGGTGGCAATAGCGGCGATGCCGAGTACCTTTGCAAACTTGGACATTGTGATGCTCCGTAAGGGTGGTGAATCGATCCGCCGCAGCCCCTGCGATATTCGAGGGTTGACTCCGCGTTGAGCTGCGATGGAGGTCCGCAGAGAACGAACGCCGCGAAGTATACGTGCACCAGTCGTTGCTTGTGAAGTCTATGATCGATGCCATGGCATTGCGCGTTTGTCGGGTCAGTTTGCCAGTTTGGTTTGCTTGTTCGGTTTGCCCGTTCGGCTGGCCAGTTCGGCTTGACAGTTCGAATTGTGAGGTCGAGGCCAATTTGCTACCGTGAGAGGGGTATCCTATCTAGACCCAAGTCGTCTGCCCCCACAGGTCATGCCCAAGCTTATTTTCGTTACCGGCGGCGTCGTCTCGTCGCTCGGCAAAGGTATTGCGTCCGCGTCACTGGCTGCGCTGCTCGAAGCGCGCGGCCTCAAAGTGACAATGATCAAGCTCGATCCGTACATCAACGTCGATCCGGGCACCATGAGTCCGTTTCAGCATGGTGAGGTCTACGTCACCGATGATGGTGCGGAGACCGATCTCGATCTCGGTCACTACGAGCGGTTCCTCCGCACGCGGATGGGACGCAACAACAACTTCACCACCGGCCAGATCTACGAGAGCGTGATCCGCAAGGAGCGGCGGGGCGATTATCTCGGCCGCACGGTTCAGGTCATCCCGCACATCACCGACGAGATCAAGGATTCGATCCGCCTAGGCGCTGACGACGCCGATGTCGCGATTGTCGAGATCGGCGGCACCGTCGGCGATATCGAGTCACTACCGTTTCTCGAGGCGATCCGGCAGATGCGCGTCGAGGTCGGCGTCGAAAATGCGTTGTTCATGCATCTCACGCTGGTGCCATACATTCCAGCTGCCGGCGAGATCAAGACCAAGCCGACCCAGCACTCGGTCAAGGAACTGCGCTCGATCGGTATCCAGCCCGACATCCTGCTGTGCCGCGCCCAGCGTGACTTGCCGGATGAGGAGCGGCGCAAGATTGCGCTCTTTACCAATGTTCCGGAGCGGGCGGTGATCTCGGCCGTCGATGCCGACCACATCTATCGCATCCCCATGCTCTTACATGCGCAAGAGCTCGACGCGCTGGTGGTCAACCAGTTCCGCCTCGAGGTGCCGGAGGCCGATCTGACCGAGTGGCAGCGCGTGCTCGATGGACTCGAACATCCACGCAATCAGGTCACCATCGGCATGGTGGGCAAGTACATGGGGCTGACCGAGGCCTACAAGTCGCTGTCCGAGGCCCTGATCCATGCCGGCGTGCAGACCAGTACCCGGGTCAAGATCCGCTACCTCGACTCCGAGGAGATCGAGACCAATGGCCCCGGCTGCCTCGATGGACTCGACGCGATTCTGGTGCCCGGCGGTTTTGGCGAGCGCGGCATCGAGGGTAAGATCGGCGCGGTGAGCTATGCGCGTCAGCATCGCATCCCCTACCTGGGCATCTGTCTCGGGATGCAGGTGGCGGTCATCGAATACGCGCGCAACGTGGCCAAGCTCGAGGGCGCCCATAGCACCGAGTTCCATCAAGACACGCCGCATCCGGTGATCGCGCTCATCACCGAGTGGCAAACGGAGCACGGCAAGCGCGAGACGCGCAACGCCGAATCCGATAAGGGTGGCACCATGCGCCTCGGCGGGCAGCATTGTCGATTGGAGCCGGGCAGCCTCGCGCGCGCCACCTACAGCACGCCCCAGGTCCGAGAACGGCACCGGCACCGCTACGAGTTCAACAACCGCTACTGTGACGCGATGAAAGACGCGGGCATGCGGTTCTCGGGCTGGTCGCTGGACTCCAGGCTGGTTGAGATCGTCGAGATCCCCGATCATCCCTGGTTCGTCGGCTGCCAGTTCCATCCTGAGTTCACCTCGACCCCGCGCGACGGTCATCCCTTGTTCCGCGGCTTCATCGAGGCAGCGCTGGCCTATCAGAAGCACACACAGAGCGAGCGGCCCGCTGCAACGGTCAGCAGTACATCGCTTTCCACCGCAGGCAAAGAGGAGCTGGCCTGATGCAACTCTGCGGCGTCGAGGTCGGCCTCGAACAGCCACTGTTCCTGATTGCCGGTCCCTGCGTGATCGAGAGCGAGATGCTGGCGCAGGATACCGCTGGGCGGCTGAAAGAGATGACCGCGGCCTTGGGTATTGCGTTCATCTTCAAGTCATCCTTCGATAAGGCCAATCGGTCATCGATCGACGGCTTTCGCGGCCTCGGTGTCGACGCTGGACTAAAGATCCTCGAAGGGGTGCGCGAGCGGGTCGGTGTACCGGTGCTGACGGATGTGCATGAAGACACCCCTCTGGATGAGGTTGCGGCGGTGGTCGATGTGCTGCAGACACCGGCCTTTCTCTGCCGCCAGACCAACTTCATCCTCGCGGTCGCCTCGCAAGGGCGGCCAGTGAACATCAAGAAGGGCCAGTTTCTGGCACCTTGGGACATGGCGCGCGTGGTCGAAAAGGCGCGCTCAACCGGCAATCAGGCCTTGATGGTCTGTGAGCGCGGGGTCAGCTTCGGCTATAACAACCTGGTCTCAGACATGCGCTCGCTGGCGGTGATGCGCGAGACCGGCTGTCCGGTGGTGTTCGATGCGACGCACTCGGTGCAACTGCCCGGTGGCCAGGGCCACAGCTCAGGCGGCCAGCGCGAGTTCGTTCCGGTGCTGGCGCGTGCCGCCGTCGCCGCTGGTGTTGCCGGCGTGTTTATGGAGACCCATCCGAATCCGAGCCAGGCGAAGAGTGACGGCCCGAACGCCTGGCCATTAGAACTGATGGCCGAGCTACTGGGGACGCTTGTGGAGCTTGACCGCTTGGTCAAGGCACGGGGATTTCCGGAGCAACGGCTCTAGCACGACACCACTGAGGACGTTGCGATACCGATGCGGGCTGCCAGTGCAGTGGCCACTTGGGGAGCTAGTCGCGAGCCAGTCGCGAGCCAGTCGGTTATCGAGAGGATTTGCAAATGATGCGATCTGACGCTGGTCCGGCTCGTCATGGTCGCGATCGGATCAGGGCCAGGCATCACGCAGATCCCATCGCCAGGTTATTTTTTATCCACTTTAATGAGGTTTGAGCCATGTCTGAAATCGTCGATGTCCGCGCCCGCGAGATCTTGGATTCTCGCGGCAATCCCACTGTCGAGGTCGATGTTATTACCGCTGAGGGTGCGCTTGGTCGCGCTGCGGTGCCGTCCGGCGCCTCGACCGGCTCGCGCGAGGCCCTCGAGCTGCGTGATGGCGACAAGTCGCGTTACCTTGGTAAGGGCGTGCTGATCGCCTGCGCCAACGTCAACGGCGAGCTGCGCGATGCGGTGGTGGGTCTTGAAGTCACCGATCAGGAGACGCTGGATCGCGCCATGATCGAGCTCGACGGCACCGAGAACAAGGCACGGCTGGGAGCCAACGCGATCCTCGGCGTGTCGATGGCCGCAGCCCATGCCGCCGCGCAAGAGAAGGCGGTCCCGCTCTATCAATCCCTTGGAACCGGCGACTACCGCCTACCGGTGCCGATGATGAACATCATCAACGGCGGCGAGCACGCCGACAACAGCGTCGACTTCCAGGAGTTCATGATCCTGCCGGTCGGCGCACCGAGCCTGCGCGAGGCCGTGCGCTGGGGTGCCGAGGTCTTCCATGCGCTGAAGGCGGTGTTGCACGGACGCGGATTGGCCACAGCCGTGGGTGACGAAGGGGGCTTTGCGCCCGATCTGCCGAGCAACGAGGCCGCCATCGAGGTGATCCTCGAGGCCATCGAGAAGGCCGGTTATCAGGCCGGAAAGGACATCTACCTCGGCATGGATGTTGCCGCCTCCGAGTTCTACGAGGACGGCATCTACAATCTCAAGGGTGAAGGTCGCAAGCTCGACGCCGCCGGCATGACCGATCTGCTACTGGATTGGGTCGGTAAGTATCCCATCATCAGTATCGAGGATGGCCTCGCCGAGGGCGATTGGGAGGGTTGGAAGGACCATACCGAGCGGCTCGGCGGCAAGGTCCAGCTGGTTGGCGACGATCTGTTCGTCACCAATACCAAGATCCTCCAAGAAGGCATCGACAAAGGCATCGCCAACTCGATCCTGATCAAGGTCAACCAGATCGGCTCGCTGACTGAGACCCTCGAAGCGATCCAGATGGCGCAAAAGGCCGGTTACACCGCGGTTGTTTCGCATCGCTCGGGTGAGACCGAGGACACCACCATCGCTGATCTGGTGGTTGCCTCAGCCACGGGCCAGATCAAGACCGGTTCACTCTCTCGCACCGATCGGGTGGCGAAATACAACCAGCTGATGCGGATCGAGGATCAGCTCGGCGATGCGGCGGTCTATGCGGGCCGCGATGCCTTTAAGCAACCGCTCTGATTGCTGCGGCGCGGCCGCATTGTGGTCGCGCCCAGTGAGACGATCGCAGCAGAGGACGTGACTCGATGCGCCAGCTCGTTTTAGTCTTGGTGGTACTCCTCGGGTTCCTTCAATTTCGTCTCTGGATTGGCGATGGCAGCGTCGCTGAGCTGCATGATCTGCGCGGGCGCATTGTTGAAACCGAGCAGGAGTTGGTCCGACTCCAGGCCCGTAACAGTGCCCTCGCTGCTGAGGTCGAGGATCTGAAGACCGGGCTTGATGCGATCGAAGAGCGGGCTCGGAGTGAGCTCGGCATGATCCAATCCGGCGAGGTCTTCTTGCAGGTGGTCGAAAAGACAGACGAGACCAAAACGCAATGACAGCAGATCCTCAGCACTGGGTCGTGCTGCCGGCGGCGGGCGCCGGTCGCCGCTTCGGTGGCCCGATACCGAAGCAATATCTGCCGCTACGCGGGCGCCGCGTGATCGAGCACAGCTTGGCTGTCTTCGTGCAGCATCCACTGATCGCCGGCTGCGTCATCGCACTGAGCCCTGAGGATGAGTGGTGGCAAGACACGGCCTATGCCGATCATCCAGCGGTCAAGCGCGTCGCGGGTGGCGCTGAGCGTTCAGATTCGGTCGCGCATGCACTCGCCGCCTTGGCCGGCAACGCCGCTGACGATGATTGGGTCTTGGTTCATGATGCGGCCAGACCCTGTTTGACCACTGAGGATCTTGATCGGCTGCTCGCGGCCTTAGTGGACGAGCCGGTTGGTGCACTGCTTGCTGTCCCGATGCACGACACGGTCAAGGCCGCCGAAGACGCCTTCGGTGCGCGCGTCGAGCGCACCCTGCCGCGCCAGCAATTGTGGCGTGCCTATACACCGCAAGCCTTTCGGCTCGGACAGCTGCGCGAGGCACTGGCCCATTGTCGGGCACAGGGTATCGCGATCACCGACGACGCCAGCGCGATCGAGCAGCTCGGGCTTCGCCCACTCCTGGTCGAAGGCCGTGTAGACAACATCAAGATTACCCGGCCTGAGGATCTGTCCTTGGCCGAGTTCTTCCTCGACCACTAGCGCGCCACTCGCGCCACCCGCGCAAACCGCGCCACCAGGAGCGACGATGAAGCAAGTAGAGGCTAAGCAGGAGCGACAGCAGCGGTCGCTCGACACCGCAGCGCAGATCCTAGGGGCGAGCCCATGTTAATCGGGCAGGGCATCGATGCCCATCGCTTCGCCCCAGATCGCCGGCTGATGCTCGGTGGGGTCGAGGTTCCGCACCACCTCGGGCTCGAGGCGCATTCCGACGGCGATGTGTTGCTCCATGCGCTCTGCGATGCGCTGCTCGGCGCAGCTGGCCTCGGGGATATCGGCCATCACTTCCCGGATTCGGACGCCGCCTTCAAGGACATCGACAGCCGCGTGCTGCTGCGGCGCGTGATGCAGTCACTCGCGGAACGCGACCTGCGGGTGCATAACGCGGATCTGACCCTGGTCGCGCAGTCGCCCAAGCTCGCTCCTCATATCGTCTCGATGCGCGACTGTATCGCTGCTGACTTGGGCCTGGCGGTGGCACGTGTCAACGTCAAGGCCACCACCAGTGAGCGCATGGGCTTCACGGGACGGGGCGAAGGCATCGCCGCCTTTGCCGTCGTTCTGCTCGACGACGCTGGGACGACCGGAACTGCGGCGGCCCGGTGAGTACAGCGCAGCGTCCACTCATCGATTCGGTCAAGCCATGGCGCTCGTTTTCCGAGCTGCCTTATGCGTTTGGTGGTCCTCGCCTGAGTGCGCAACTGCGCACCCAGCCGGCCGACTTCATCGTCGACGAGATCCTTGCCTTCGGCCCCGATGGCGACGGCGAGCATGCGCTGCTGCGCATCCGCAAGACCTCGGCGAACACCGAATGGGTCGCCCGACGCATCGCGTCGTTGGCCGGCGTTTCGGTCAAGATGGTTGGCTACGCCGGACTCAAGGACCGGCATGCCGTGACCACCCAGTGGTTCTCTGTCCACCTCGGTAACGCAGCAGAGCCACGCTGGCGGCTGCTCGCCGAAGATGGCATTGAGGTCTTGGAGCAGCATCGGCACCGTCGCAAGCTCAAGCGCGGGTCCTTGGCCGGGAACCAGTTCCGCATTCGGCTGCGCGAGACCAGTGGCGATCTCGATGCGGCAGCGGAGCAGCTCGCGAAGATGGCCGCAAACGGAGTGCCGAACTATTTCGGGCCGCAACGGTTTGGGCGTGGTGAGGGTAATCTGCTCCGAGCGCAGGCCTTGTTTGCTGGCGTGGCGCCGCGGGCCAGTCGGCATCAACGCGGGCTATGGATCTCGGCGGCGCGCTCGCAACTGTTCAACGAGTTCTTGGCGCGCCGGGTCGAACGCGGCGACTGGGGCAACGCCCTGGACGGCGACCGCCTGCAGCTGCGCGGCAGTCACTCGCATTTCCTGGTCGATAGCGTCGACGAGCGCATTTTGGAACGCCTAGACTCTGGCGATCTGATCCCAACCGGGCCGCTCTTCGGCGATGGCGAGCCGCTGACGGATGGACTGGTGCGTGAACTGGAGGACCAAGTAGCCGCGGATTATCCCGACTGGGTCGCGGGCTTGGCGGCAGTCGGTCTCAAGCAAGAACGGCGCGCGCTGCGGCTCGATATCGAGGAGCTTGAACTCGACCGTATGTCTCCAGTCGATGTCAACTTAGCCTTCACCTTGCCTGCCGGTAGCTACGCGACCAGCGTATTGCGCGAGCTCAGCACCTGGACAGAGCCGAGGTCGCGCGAACCTTGATCGCGCACCGTTACAGGCGCAGCGACTAAAACGGGGCCGGCCTTAGGCGACTAAAGTTCGGTATCGCCAACGAGCCGGGAGCCGTGTCGCTTGGCTCCTGGCTCGCCGATCAGTGGTTGCAATGCAATTGCAGCGAAGCTAGCCATTGACCGGGATCGAGAAGGTCCAGAAGTTCACGATGAAGTGGACGAGGATGCTGGCCACATAACCGAGTGCGATGTACTTGGTCCAGCGCATATGCTCGAAGAAGGTATAGATCCCCTTTGCTTGACCCATCAGCGCCACACCGGCCGCTGAGCCGATCGACAACAGGCTACCGCCGACGCCTGCGGTCAGGGTCACCAGCAACCAGTGTCCCTGCGACATCTCTGGGTTCATCGTCAGCACCGCAAACATCACCGGGATGTTATCGACGATCGCCGAGAGGATACCCACCATGACATTCGCGAAGGTAGGGCCAACATCGATGTAGGCGAACGCCGACACCAGCTCGAGATAGCCGATGAAGCCGAGACCGCCGACACAGAGCACGACGCCATAGAAGAACAACAGCGTGTCCCATTCCGCCCGGGCGATCTTATTGAAGATGTCGAACGGCATGGTGTCTTCCAATGAGCCAGCCTTGACGGTCGCCATCTCGCCGCTCATGTAAAGGTAATAGCTGAAGAACTTCAGATAGGCCAGGCCGGTCATCATGCCCAGCACCGGCGGCAGGTGGAAGAAGTTGTGCACGCTCACGGCAGTGGCGATGGTGAGAAGGAACAACAAGACGATGCGCTTAGCCCCGCGTTTGGTCTTGACCACCTCGTCACTCGCGGGCGGCGTCTCGTCTGGAATCGCCTTATGCATGAAGTAGGCTGGCACCAGATAGTTGACCAGCGCCGGGATAAAGAGCAGGAAGAAGGTCTGGAACGGCAGGATGCCCTTCTGCCAGACCATCAGGGTGGTGATATCGCCAAAGGGGCTGAAGGCACCACCGGCATTGGCGGCGATGACGATGTTGATGCAGCCGATAGCCACGAATTTCGGTTTGTCGGCGCCAACGGCCATGACCACGGCGCACATCAACAAGGCAGTGGTCAGATTGTCTGCGACCGGAGAGATGAAGAAGGCCAGAAAGCCGGTCATCCAGAACAGCTTGCGGTAGCTAAAGCCACTGCGGATCAGCCAAGCGCGCAGCGACTCGAAAACCAGCCGCTCCTCCATCGCGTTGATGTAGGTCATCGCCGCGAGCAAGAACAGGAACAGCTCGGCAAACTCCATGATGTTGTGGTGCACGGCGTCGGCGACGGCTTGAGAGTCTCCGCCATGGCCCGTGTAGAAGTAGGCGATCAGTACCCAGATGAGGCCAGCCGCCAACACCACCGGTTTCGACTTGCGCAGATGGGTGAATTCCTCGGCCATCACCAGCGCGTAGGCGATGACAAAGATCAGGATGGCTGTGTAGCCGACCCAGTTGCCGGTCAGGTCGATATGGTTGGACCCGTCGGACGCGAACGCGAGCGACGATAATGAAAAGAGCAGCAGGCCGAACGCGACCTTGAGTGCGGGATAGTGCATGGAGACTCCTTGACGGCTGAGTCGCGTCAGTCGTTACCCTGATAGTACTTCGCCAGCTCGGTCTCCGAGAGGCGGGTGAGGCTGTCGCGCGGAAACGCGCTCATCAATTCCCAGGCCAGGTTGAGCGTGGCCTCGATGCTGCGATCCTCAGACTCGCCTTGGCCGACGAAGCGTTGATCAAAGTCGTCGGCGAACTTCAGATAGCGGCGGTCGCGCTCGGAGAGCTCATCGGCGCCGATGATGCTAGCCAGGTTGCGGGTCTCGAGCGCGCGCGCATAGAGCGCATAGAGCTGCGCCGCGACCTTGGGATGATCCTCGCGGGTGTCGTCCTTGCCGATACCGTCCTTCATCAGCCGCGACAGGCTTGGCGAGATATGCACCGGCGGGTAGATGCCCTGATTGTGCAGCTCGCGCGAGAGCACGATCTGGCCCTCGGTGATGTAGCCGGTGAGGTCTGGGATCGGATGGGTGATGTCGTCGGACGGCATCGAGACCACCGGCATCATGGTGATGGAGCCATGGCGCTCATGGATGCGGCCGCAGCGCTCATAGATCTCGGCGAGGTCCGAGTAGAGATAGCCGGGATAACCTTTACGCGCTGGCACGTCACCCTTGGCAGTCGCGACCTCGCGCAGCGCTTCGGCGTAGTAGGTCATGTCGGTCATGACCACCAGCACATGCCGATCGAGATCATAGGCCAGGTACTCGGCGACCGTCAGCGCGGTTCGTGGCAGGGTCAGGCGCTCAACCGGCGGGTCATCGGCCAGGTTGACGAACATCACCACGTTGCGCAGCACACCGGAGCTGGCGAACTCATCGCGGAAGAACTTGGCATCGGCATAGCTGACGCCCATCGCTGCGAACACGATCGAGAAGCTCGAGTCCTCGTCCTTGAGCTTGGCCTGGCGGACGATCTGCGCCGCAAGCCGGTTGTGCGGCAGACCTGATCCCGAAAAGATCGGCAGCTTCTGCCCGCGCACCAGCGAGTTCAGGCCGTCGATGGTCGAGATGCCGGTCTGGATGAACTCGCGCGGATAGCTACGCGCGGCCGGGTTGATGGCGGAGCCACCGACCGCGCGGCGGATATTGGAGAGGATCGGCGGGCGACCATCGCGCGGCTCGCCGAGGCCGTTGAACTCGCGGCCGAGGATCTCCGGGGAGAGGGCGATCTCGACGGGCTCATCGAGAAAGCGCACCCAGACCGCTTCCAGATCGAGGTCATCGGTGCCCTCGAACACCAGGATCATCACCTCCTCGTTGGAGGCGCGAATCACCTGGCCATCGCGGGTGCCGCCGCGGCCGTCGGAGATGCGCACGCGATCGCCAAAGGCGACCCCGGGCGTATCGCGGACCAGGATCAGCCCGCCGCGAACCTCGCTGGCAGTTCGGTATTCTTTGATGCTCATGACAGGCGATTCATGCTGCTAGGGGCTGGAGTCCAAGAGGAGAGGGCGTGCTTAGTCATCGCTGTGCTGTTTCGCATACTGGACCCGGATGGCCTCGAAGGCATCCTCGATCTCGCGGCCGAGGTCGGTGATGCTCGAGACCTGATCGCTGTTGTAGATCGATTTGCAGCGGCGCACCTTGGCCAGCTGTGGCAGGTCCTGCAGATGGCTCACCGGCACGCCCAGCTCGATCAGGGTCATGCCCTTGTCGTAGATCGAGAGGGCTAGATCGAGCAGGGCGAATTGCTTCTGCGGCGAGCAGAAGGTGTCGACCTCGTCGAGCGCGCTCTGCTGCAGCACACCCTCCTTGATCAGCGAGGCACCTTCGAGCTGCCAGCGCTGGGCATCGGAGAGGGCCTCGGGGCCAACCAGGTTGACGATGCGTGAGAGCTCGGCGTCGCGCGCCAACAGCGCGAGCGCCTGGGTGCGGCGGGCCTCCCAGCGGCGATCGACTTCCTTGTGCCACCATTCGGCCGCAGCGTGGACATGGGCCGAGAAGCTGGTCACCCAATCGATGCTCGGATAATGACGCGCGTCGGCCAGCTCCTTGGACAGCGCCCAGAAGGTCTCGATGATGTCCTTGGTATGGCTGGTCACCGGCTCCGAAAAGTCACCACCGGGCGGTGAAACAGCGCCGATCAGGGTCACTGAGCCGGGGCCGGCATCATAGGTCTCGACGCGACCAGCGCGCTCGTAGACCGCGGCCAGACGCGAGGACAGATAGGCCGGATAGCCTTCCTCGACCGGCATCTGCCCGAGCCGACCCGACACCTCGCGCAGGGCCTCGGCCCAGCGGCTGGTGGAATCGGCGAGCATGACCACGTCGTAGCCCATGTCGCGATAGTATTCGGCCATGGTCAGGCCGACGTAGATCGAGGCCTCGCGGGCGACCACGGGCATATTCGAGGTATTGGCCACCAGCAGGGTCTTCTCCATCAGCTTGCGGCCGGTATAGGGGTCTTCGAGCTGCGGGAAGGTCTCGAGCACATCGACCAGCTCGTTGCCGCGCTCGCCGCAGCCAACGTAGATGACGATCTCGGCATTCGACCAACGCGCGATCTGCTGCTGCACCACGGTCTTGCCGGCACCAAAGGGGCCAGGCACGGCGCCCTTGCCACCTTTGAGCTGGGGGAAGAAGCTGTCGATGACGCGCTGACCGGTGATCAGCGGCGAAATGCCATCGTCGCGCTTGAGATAAGGACGCGGCTTGCGTACCGGCCAGCGGTGAAACAGCTTCAGCCGATGACTATGGCCGGCCTTGTCGCGCAGATGGCCGATGGTGGCCTCGATGGCATAGTCGCCATTCGGCGCCAGCTCGGTCAGCTCACCCTCAAGCCCCGGTGGCACCAGGATCTTGTGCAGCACGGTCTCGGTCTCTTGCACCGTGCCGAGCACCGTGCCGGGACCGATCTGCTTGCCAGGCCCGAGCTCCGGATTGGGCTCAAATTCCCATTCCCGCTCGCGATCCAGACCGGGCAGGCTCAAGCCACGGCGGATGTAATCGCCCGACTGCAGCGCGATCTTCTCCAGTGGCCGTTGAATGCCATCGAAGATGCCGCCCAGCAGTCCTGGCCCCAGCTCGACCGACAGCGGCCAGCCGAGGCCCTCGGCCGGTTCGCCGGGTCGCACGCCATCGGTGCTCTCATAGGTCTGCACCGTCGCCTCGCGGCCATTCAGCGAGATCACCTCGCCGACCAGCCCCAGCTCGCCGATCTTGACCTGCTCGCCACTGCGGATACCGGGCAGATCGATGGTGACGATCGGGCCGTTGATCTCGCGGATGAAGCCGAGGTTATTACGCTCGGAATTGTTTCGCTCACTCATCGTGATCAACCCCCGAAGATGCTGCCGGTATCGAAGCCGCTCGGCACCAGCCGCTCCAGGATGACTTGCTGCAGCCGTGCTTGCAGCCGCGCGACGCGCCCTTCAAAGGTATTGTCGACCCGTATCCGGCCATCGCTGCTCTCGATCATGACCCCGCCAAGGGCCTCGATCGGCTCCTCACTCAGCTTGACCTGGGTTCCGCTCGGCAGCCTGCTGACGAGGTCGGCCCAGTGGGTCTTCAGCAGTTTCCGGTCGGCGTTGTTGGCGCGCACCGCGACCTCCTCGTGCTCGATCTCAGCGAGGGCCGCCTCGATGAAGCCGGTGAGGGTCTGCAGATAGGCTGCGCTATCCTTGGCATAGGCCAGCATCTGTTCGGCTAGGCGGCCCTCGACCTCGCGCACCAGATTCCAGCGCACCAGGTCCAAATGGCTCTGCAGCTTGAGCTCCTCGGCCTGGACCTGCTGGCGGTAGGCGCGATCGCCGAGGGTCTTGGCGATCGCCTCCTCGCGTTGCTCGCGCAGGCGCAGCTTCTCCGCCGCCTCGCGCAGGATGCTGTCGCGCGAGCGCTGGGCGCGCTCGCGATATTCTTTGGCCAGGCGCTCGGCGCGGGCCAGGATGGCGTTCTCGAGCTGATCTGCTTGGGTCGTCACGTCGAGTCCTTGGAGGCGGTCGGTTGCATGGCGTTGGGTGGCATGAGTGAGTCGAGAGGTCCAGAGGCCTAGAGGCCGGCCCCGAACATGCTGGCGAGCCGATCCGCGACCTCGCTGCCGAGCTTCGGCGGCGCGGCGAGCGGCGGCACGGCGACGACGACGATGCGCCCGCCCTCGCGGCGGACCCGTTTCAGGTGCTCGACATCCATGTTCATCACCGCGTCATCGACGATCACGAAGGCCTGATCGCGTGCCGCGAGCAGCTCGCGAAAGACCCGATCGACCTCGGCCGGAGCCGGATTCGGATGCGTCTCGAAGCCGATCACGCTGAAGCCCTCGGCGAGACTGTCCTCGCCAAGGAACAGCATCCGTGTCGGTGGGGCTTGCGCGATGGAAGCTGCGCTGGAGGCCGCGTTAGAGGCCGCCGGGCTATCGCTGGGTGTGTGCTCGCTCATCAGGGCTCAGGGCTCAGGGCTCAGGGCTTTGCAGCAGTTCGGTGCAGCGGCTCAGATGCGATTCAGCAGCAGGATCGAGATGACCAGACCGTAAATCGCGATACCCTCGGCCAGACCAAGATAGATCAGCGTGCGGCCAAGGTTTTCCGGCTTCTCGGTAATCGCGGCGAGCGAAGCGGCGCCAATCGGGCCAACAGCAATGCCGGCACCGATGGTTGAGAGTCCGGTCGGGATGCCAGCGCCAATGATCGCCAGCCCCATGCCGGTGCTGATCTCGATTGCATCGACGGCGCCGGCTGTCTCCTCCGCGAAGGCATCGTTGATACCAAGCAGCAGAAGCCCGAGCTGAGCGCCGACAAAGACGACCAGCTGTGTGCCCATGGCGGGCGCAGTCCAGCGCGGTAACTGCAGCGGCCTGCCTGCCGGCCGGAGCTCAAGCGCAAGACCGGTCAGAATCAGACCGACGATGGCGACGGATATCAGTGCGACGAGCCAGTACATGGATGAATTCCTCGGGGTTCGATAGTCGGAATCAGTGGGATGTGGGTGTGGAAATCAATCAGGCCGGGCCGCGGCGCAGTTTAAGCGGTGAGAATTCATGCCCATCGCCGGAGAAATAGCGCGAGAAGCCCTCGTAGTATTGCAGGCGCATCACCTGGATCATGACGATGCCGCCTTCGAGCACCAGCACGAAGACGTTACCCAAGATCACCGTGATGACATGGCCCGCGGGCCCCATCATGCCTGCCAGCGTGAGGACCGCGAGTGAGAGCGCGGCGTGGTTGAGGCTAAAGGCGGCAACGCGGAGAAACGAGAGCGTGTTCGAGATGTAACCGATGACGGTTTCCAAGGTCTCGATGAACACGACCAGGATCTTTTCGCCCATCGGTGCTTTCAGGTGCGACCAAGCATAGCCGGCAAGCATCAGCAGCGACAGGATGATCAGGATCAGCGGCAGGCTGCCGAAGTTGCCGCTTGTGGCCAAGCTCACCGCGCCCCAGACTAGGGCCAGATAGAACAGCAGATTGACCGCGCCATGATGGGCAAACAGCGCGGCGGCCAGATCCTTGACCGCGAGTCGGTTGTAGATGGCGAGCCCGCAGGCGATGGCGATGAACAGCACCCCATAGCCGAGCGCGATCTGCAGCATCAGGATCGGATGGTGGATCGGACTCTTCCACAGCGCGGGGAGGACATCCTCGTAGCCGAAGAGGCTGCCGTAGAGGGCGCCGAAGAACATCGATGAGAGGCCGGCCATGACACCAAAACGGTAAAAGCTGCCGAGCTTCGCGCGAAACGCCCAGGCGGCGCCGGCAATCACCGCGCCTTGGCCGATGTCGCCGAACATCGAGCCGAACATCAGCAGGAAGGTCACCGCGAACAACGGCGTCGGATCAACTTCGCCGTATTGCGGGATGCCGTATTGTTTGACCAAGGTCGCGAAGGGGGCGAGCAGACGATTCGTGCTCGCGACCGTGGGCACTAACGGACGCTCGGCGGGCGTTGGATCGCGGCTCGTCAGCTCGAACGGCAGGGCCAGACTGGCGCGCAGGCGCGTCTCCAGCTCGCTGAGTGCGCGGGCCGGCACCCAGCCGCAGACCACGGCGAGATGGCCGGCGCTGCGGATCGATGGATCGAGGGTGACAAAGGGGGCCGCCATCTGCAGCACCTGCCGCGCCGAGCGCAGAAACGCGCGATGCGCCTGCTCCCAGGCGTCCACCTCGGCACTCAGGGCTTTGCGCTCAGCCTGCAGTTGCTGGCGCTTAGCACTGAGTTCGTCCTGCTTTTGCTCCGGACTGGCATCCTCAAGCCCAACGGGAATCGGCAAGGGTTGAAAACTCGCCGAGCTGAGTACCGAGGCGAGTTGGCTCTCTTGCTCACCACGCGGCCCGACGATGACCACATGCGCACTCTGGCCACGTTCCAGATAGGTAAACAGCAGATGATCGGCGAGGGTCACCGCTCCCTGCAGCCGACTCACGTTCTCGCGTGGCACCACGCCGACATAGAAGTCGAGAAAACGGGTCTTGTTGCGCAGCGCTCCGAGATCGATATCCAGGTTGCTGAAGTTTTCGAGTGAGGCCTGCTGCTCGCGGATGAAGCGATCCTGCTCATCGATGCGCCGAAATCCTTCCTCGAAGCGCGAGGCCTCGGCCCAGCGCTCGGTCAGCTGCTCGTTGATGGCGCGCAGCTCGTCGCGCTCGATCACCCGCACCTCATCGAGATCCGGCTCTGCGTCGACGGTAACCACCTTGGCGATCTTCTCGAGCCGGCCATGGGCCTGCTGATAGATCTCGCGGTAGTCGCGACCTGGGATGCCGCTCAGCAGCTGCTCCTCGGGTGGGCGGGTGTCGGGGTGGAAGCTCTCGGTCTCGGCCAGGGTCAGCGAGGCCTGCGGGAGATCGTCGGTGATCACCAACAGCCGGACGTGCTTCATCAGCAATGGGCGCAGCCTGATCTCACGCCAGCTGTCTGGTGACCGCAGCTCCCTCCAGACCTGGCCGGCCAGGGGGCCAACTTGACGCAAGGCGGGACCAGCCTTGGCTGTGATGGCCCGGGTTTGAGGCTCGACCTTGGCGGCGATGGCACTGATCTGCGGCTCAACCTTTGCAGCGATGGCTCGGATCTGCGGTTCAGCCTTGGCAGCGATGGCCCGAAGCTGGGGCTTGGCCTTTGCCATCAGCTTCGCCCAGAACCCACGCAGCAGGGCCCATAGCGACAGCAGTTGTTGCTGGATGGCTGACAGGAGCTGTTGTTTGTTGACTGACATGGACTCGATGGTGATCGGCGGTGCGAGGCGGGGCCTATGTAATCACGCGGCGGACTGCAAAGGCAGCGCACAATCCGGTGGATGCGCCTCGACAGCGATCTCGACCAGATCGCGCGGTAGGCCCAGCAGTTGTCCTTGCACCAAGGCGAACAGCATGAGCACGCCGTGCTCGCGCAGGATCAAATAGGCGAGGCTGCGAGCGACGCCGGAGTGGCCACGGGCGAGCAGGCGACGAGCCTCCTGGGTGACATAACCGCCGAGGCGTTGCTGCACCTCGATCGCACTCTGGCTGCCGGCGAGCGCGCTCTTCAGTGGTTCCGGCAGGGCGGCGATGATCTCCTCAAGACTGTCGAGATTGACCAGCGTCAGCAGTCGGTCGCGATGCAGCAGGCGCACCGAGGGAACCAACTGATAGAAGGTCTCACTCGGCGAGAGCGCATACGAGAAGCGAAAGCGTAACAACCACATCAGCGCGACGCGATCGAGCACCGCGCCGAGCAGTTGTTTCAGCTCAGGCTGGCTGCTTTCATGCACCTGCTGCAGCCGACGCGCCATCTCGCTGTAGTAGCGTTGATCGATGGCGGCTTCGAGGGCGAAGGGATCGCGTTTCTGCTCGAAGACCTCGCGTGCCTGCTTCGCGATCAGGCTGTAGGGACCTTGCTCCAGCTTACGCAGCAGCTCAAGCACACCTTCGGCCTGGAAGAGGTCTTGTTGGGGCAGACGCACATGCGCCGGCAACTCAAAGAGGTTGGCGCGGATCTCGGCTTGGTCTAATTCGTACAACTTGCCGCGCAGCAGGGTTTTGAGGTTGAAGAGTGCGTATTTGCGGCCCCAGGCGAGGATCAACCCGGCCTCTGCGGCCGCCATCGGGCGGATCAGGATGCGCAGCTCGTCGAGCAGGGTATTGATCAGTGCCTGCTTGACGCTGCGGCTCTTCGCACGGCGATCGAGCGAATCCTCCAACAAGCCCTCGAGCCCGAACCGCTGAGCAAGCTCTGGCAGTGAGAGTCCGCACAGGGTCATCACCTCATCCGGATCGACCAGATGTTCGGCCATGGCCGAGACACGGGTATTGAGGTAAGGCTCGTGCATACCGCTGATGGCGATCCGAAAGGCTTAGCGCTGCGTGTCGAGCAACAGGGCGAAGGCGGCGTCGAGGGCCTCCTGTTCACGCGCTTCCGCGGATTCACGCAGATGCACATGGCGTTCTTCGTAGCGGCGTTTGAGCTCGGCGACGGTCTGCTCTGCGCGCTCCTCAGCCTTGCTGATGAAGCCTCGGTGCAAGTCCGGGATGCGCGCGGTGAAACGCTCATCTTCCGCGCGGGCATCACGCAAGGCCGCTTGGATGATGCGCTCTTGCTCTTGCTCGGCCTGTTGAGCGAGGCTTTCGGCCTTCATCTCGGCATCAAGGAGGCGTTTCAGCGTATCGTCCATCGGTGCCTGTCGATCTCGTCTGAGGTTAGCGCGGGGTTCAACCGCTTTGGCGGGGTGCAGGGTAACCTATTCCGTGGCGTTAGTGTCCATGCTTCGCAAGGTCGATTGTTCCGCGAGTCGTCTCGCTGGCTGTCTTGCTGACTGTATCGCTACAGCTTCTGGCCAGAGCTTGACGACGGGGCGTCAGGCCGCTGAAGCCTTGGCTTCCCCGTTATCGTGCCATCTGCGCTGACTGCGAGATTGGGCCATCGCGCGAACGCGAGCTGTTCTGGCTTGTTTTGTCTGGCGATCAGGGAATGGCCATAATATTCACATGCGCGGCGGCAAGCTGCCAAGCGCTGACCGATTCGAGCGCCCCTCAAGGCCAACCAGAGCAAATAACAGCTTAGATGCCAAACGCCTCCACTGTCACCAAGCCACCGACGCAAACCCCGTCGCAACAGCCGTTGCACCCGTTGTCGCAACCGCCGTCGCAACCGCCGTCGCGACCCAGTCTCGGTGCTCGTTTCCTGGGTGCCTTTCTGCTCTTCTGGAGCTTGGGCCTTGTTTCCTGCCAGTCGCTGTTTTTTCTCTAGCCACCATGCGCCAATCGCCACAAGACCTGCAAACGCTGCTCAATCGGCTGGGCGTGACCGGCCCCGCGGCGCAATGGCTGCTGGCAAAGCGTCAGGCCCTAGCGCCAACGAATGCAACGCCTGCTGTGTCTTCACCTGCTGTGTCTTCGCCGGCTGTTGCCGTGCCGATGCGACCGCGCCCGGTGCGCGCTTGGCTGCTTTGGCTGTTCTCGGCGCCGTTGATCCTGGCCGCCTTGAGTGCGCTCGTCGCGGGACGGCTTGATGGCTTCATCGGCGATGCTTCAGCTTGGGGCTTGGTCGCCTTGGCCGCGTTGCTGACGCGGCGGGCATCGTTGCTGCCCGCTGCGCAGGCAGAGCAACGGCGTTTCAGCCAGCCTGGGCGGCGCTGGCAATTTCCGTTGCGTAATCTCGCTGCGGCCTCGCTAGCGGCTGGCACCTGCGTTGCCGCTGTCTATGGCGTTGGCCATCTGCTCGGGGTCGGCCTCGGTTTTGCGGCCGTCGCCGTATTGGCTTATCACCTGCTCTATGGCTTGGAGCCACTGCGAGTAGGGACGCCACTGACAGCGCAAGATAAGGAATCGCGGGCGGTGATCGAGGCCCTTGCCGAGGCCGAAGATCGGCTCATCACCATCGAGCGCGCCGCTGGGGCGATTGGCAATCGCGAGCTGAGCCAGCGGCTGGCGCGTATCGCCGAGCTAGGGCGTGGCATCCTGGCGCAGATTGCCGAGCGTCCCTCCGACCTGCGCCGCGCTCGGCGATTCTTGACCGTCTTCCTAGAAGGCGCGGAGCAGGTATCGGACGGCTATGCACGCACCCATCGGCACGTCGATTCGGTCGAACTCGAGCAGAACTTCCGCACCGTGCTGCTCACCATCGAAGAGCAGTTCCAACGCCAGCGCGAGCGCTTACGCGAGGCCGATGTGCTCGACCTCGATGTGCAGATCGAGGTGCTGAAGAAGCAGCTGGATCAGGAGGGGATTCGCTAGCGGCTTCGTCTCCTGTGACAGCGATGGATCGCCGCAAGCAGGCCTCGTCAGAGGCCCGCTTGGCAGCATCCGCTCGGCTATTTGGGAGGGCGTTTACATGTCTTTCGGAATGTGGATGGACGTTAACCCTCATCGACCAGGCCGACGACGCAGCGAATAGCGGCCTGGTTGTTGCCCGTGGGATAGAAGCTGTTCAGATCGTTGGCGTAGGTCTGGCCATCGATCATCCCGGCGCCGAGTTTGGCGGTCTCGTCGAGGAAGGTCGTATCATTGCTGTTGACGTCTAACAAGTAGTTGATCGGCTGACCGCCGACGCTGAGCTTGCCGCATCGGTCATCGACCTTGTCGAGGAAGGCGTTCGATGCCGGACCTTCGGGGGCGACGAGCGTACCGCCGCACCCACCGAGGATGGCGCCCAAGATGAGCAGACCGCCGGGACGGATGATCGGGGTGAGGGCGCGCGGCATAGCAGACTCCTAGCGTCAGGTCAGGGTGATGAAGGGTCGGGTGATGAAGGGTCGGGTGATGAAGAGTAGGGTGGAGGCGAGCGTGGCCGTCGTTCATCGGGTAACTGGACATCGAACGAGATGACCAAGCCTCTACGCGTCTCAGGGGCGGCTGAGCAAGCGTCAAGTCATCCGGCTGGCTGTTGCAAGTCTCAGGTTTGGCCGAGCGAGCGTCAAGTGATGCGGCTTTTGCGTTGTCGCTCCTGTTTGCTATTCCTTTTGTTGCCCGGGTTTACTATCCCCTCCAAGGACGTTTTCGGCGAAAATCCAGACGTTATCTCCATCAAGGCCATTCAACCGAGCGACGATCACCCACTATGAGCGAGAACGAGCAGCCGCGACAGCCCCAGGGTCTGGTTGAAGCCAGCGCCCAGTTGGCACCTGAACTGAGCGTCCCATCCCGCCCGCATCAGGGCGCTGAGACCGGCCAAGGGATTGTTGCCCTAGCCGATGCGCCGCCCGCCGAGCGCGCCGAGATCAAGGCGCTGCTGGCCGAGCTGGATCTGACCGACAGCAGCGCGATCATGCACTTCGGCGCCAAGGCGCAGCAACAGCTCACCGCAGTTTCCGACCAGATGCTGGAAGGGGTGCGCAACAAAGACACCGGCGCCGCCGGCCAGACCCTCAGCGAGATGGTCGGCACGCTGCGTGGGTTTGATGTCGAGGGATTAGACCCGAACGCCAAGCCCGGTTTCTTCAAGCGGCTGTTTGGTGCCGGCAAGCCGATCATGCGCTTCCTGCAGGAATACGAGGCGGTGCGCGATCATATCGACCGCATCAGCATCGATCTGGAGCGGCACAAGACCCGGCTACTCACCGATGTGACCGCGCTCGACCGGCTCTACGAGGCCAACCTCGATTACTTCCGTGAGCTGGAACACTACATCGCCGCCGGCGAGGCCAAGCTTGACGAGCTGGATCAGCAGACCATCCCGGCACTCGCCGCCAAGGTCGAGCAGGCCGAAGACATGGTCGAGGCACAGAACTTGCGCGATCTGCGCAGCGCGCGGGATGATCTCGAGCGCCGTGTGCACGATCTGCGGTTGACCCGGCAGGTGGCGATGCAGGCGCTGCCGAGCATCCGCCTCGTGCAGGAGAACGACAAGGGACTGATCGGCAAGATCAACTCGACCCTGGTCAACACCGTGCCGCTCTGGCGCCAGCAGCTGGCGCAGGCAGTCACCATCTACCGCTCAGGGCGTGCCGCCGAGACGGTCAAGGCGGCTACCGATCTGACCAATGACTTGCTCAAGGCCAATGCGGCGAATCTGAAGACCGCCAATGCCGAGGCGCGGCGTCAGATCGAGCGCGGTGTCTTTGATATCGAGACGGTCAAGGAGGCCAACCGCTCATTGATCGAGACCATCGAAGAGAGCCTGCAGATCGCCGACGAAGGCAAGCGCGCCCGTGCCGCGGCGAGCCTGGAGCTGGAGCAGATGGAGGCCGATCTGCGCAAGACGCTAGCGGCTGCGAGTGCGCCGCCTCCGCGCGGTGCCTGATGAAGGGAGCGCTTGCATCCGGCACCTCACATCCGTTGCTGAGTGATGCCGATTCTGATCCAGCCGATGAGCGCCTGAAGCAACTCATCGTTCCAGTGATCTGATGAGCGATAGCCTCCGTCGACGCATCCTTTATGCGAAACCGAACAGCTCATCCACCGAACGGTAATCCATCGCCTGCACGCCGTCTTCAAAACGCCAAGGTTTGCCGCGATAGATGATCGCTTGGCGATGCAAGGGGTGGAGTGTTGCAGAAAAACGCTTCAGGCTAGCCTTGAAGACGGTGTGCCAGGTCTCTGCCGCCTTGATTTCAACGCCCGTCATTTCGCCGCCGCTCTTGTGCAGCAGATCGATCTCATTGCCGTGGCTGTCGCGAAAAAAATAGAGATTGGCAGTTCGGCCGCGGTGTAAACGCGCCTTGAGTGCTTCGACGACGACCAGATTCTCAAACAGGCTCCCCAGCAGGGGGTCACGCGCGATCTGCTCGGGTTTTTCGATATCCAGCAGATAGACCAGCAGGCCAGGCTCGATGAAATAGTACTTGGGCGACTTGATGACGCGCTTGCCGAAGTTCTCGAAATAGGGCGAGAGTTTGAAGACGACAAAGGAGGCTTCCAGAATCGATAGCCAGTCCTTAATGGTCTTGCCGTCGACGCCGACATCATTGGCCAGCGACTGATGATTCATGATCTGGCCGACACGCCCTGCCAATAATTTGATGAATTTCTCAAACAGGCCGGCATCCTTGAGCTTGATCAACTGCCGCACATCGCGTTCGACATAGGTTTGATAGTAGTTGGCGTAAGCGGTGCGCGGGCGCTGCGACTTGTCATGAATCCGTGGCAGAAAGCCGTTGAAGGCATAGTGCTCGAAGCTGTCGAACGTGATGCCGCCGCCGGACAATTCGGCAATCGACAGCGGCAACAGATGCAGCAGACCGGTGCGGCCGGCCAGCGACTGGCTGATGGCCGCGCGCAGTTCCAATTGATGCGAGCCGGTCAGGACAAAGCGACCAGTGCGGTTATCGGCATCCACGATGCTCTGTAGGTAGCTCAACAGGTGCGGGGCGCGCTGAATCTCATCGAAAATGACACGATCAGGATACGCCTTGAGGAAGGCACGGGGATCTTCTGCGGCGAGTTGCCGGTTGTCCGGATCTTCCAGACTGATGTAGTCGAAGTCAGGCATCGCCAAGCGCACCAGTGTGGTCTTGCCCGCCTGTCGTGGCCCAAGCACAGTGACGATTGGGTATTCGTTGAGCTGAGTGAGCAGCTCGCCTTGCAGGAGTCGTGGGATCATGTGACCCATCATAGTTTGTGTAATATCGGAGTTCAACTCCAATATTGCACAAACCTGGCGCCTACTTGCACGACGGCAGGTGGATGAACTGGGACTTTAGCGAATGATGTCAGGCCGCCAAGCCGCGCGCGCGCAGCTGTTTGATCTGATCGCGCAGCGCCGCCGCCTTCTCAAACTCCAGATCCTTGGCGGCCTTGTACATCGCCTTCTCTAGGCTCTTGACCTTCTTCGCCATCTGCACCGGTGTCAGGTCGGCGTACTCGGCCATCTCCTCGGCGACCTTGGCATAGTCACGGGCCTTCATCGGCGCGCCTGGGGTGTGGGCCTCGAGGATATCGGAGACCGCCTTCTTGATCGTCTGTGGCGTGATGCCGTGCGCGAGGTTGTGGGCGACCTGCTTGGCGCGGCGCCGATCGGTCTCGTCGATGGCGCGGCGCATCGAGCCGGTGATCGCATCAGCGTAGAGGATGGCCTTGCCGTTGGCGTTGCGCGCTGCGCGGCCGATGGTCTGGATCAGCGAGCCCTCCGAGCGCAGGAAGCCCTCCTTGTCGGCATCCAGGATGGCGACGAGCGAGACCTCCGGCATGTCCAGGCCTTCGCGTAGCAGGTTGATGCCGACCAGCACGTCGAACTCGCCGAGCCGCAAATCCCGGATGATCTCGACGCGCTCCACCGTATCGATATCCGAGTGTAGATAGCGCACGCGGATGCCGTGCTCGCCCAGATAATCGGTCAGATCCTCGGCCATGCGCTTGGTCAGCGTGGTTGCCAGCACGCGCTCATGCTGGGCCGTGCGAAGCCCGATCTCAGAGAGCAGATCGTCGACCTGGGTGCGCGCCGGGCGCACCTCGACCTCGGGGTCGATCAGGCCGGTCGGGCGCACCACCTGCTCGATCACCGCGCCAGAGTGATCGAGCTCGTACTGACGCGGGGTCGCTGAGACAAAGATGGCCTGTGGTCGCCGTGCCTCGAACTCCTCGAAGCGCAGCGGCCGGTTATCGAGCGCCGAGGGCAGCCGGAAGCCGTAATCGACCAGGTTCTCCTTGCGCGAGCGGTCGCCGCGGAACATGCCGCCAAGCTGTGGCACCGTCACATGGCTCTCGTCGATGACGATGAGCGCGTCCTTCGGGAGATAGTCGAATAGCGTCGGCGGCGGCTCGCCGGGTCCGCGCCCAGAGAGGTAGCGACTGTAGTTTTCGATCCCAGAGCAATAGCCGACCTCGACCATCATCTCCAGATCGAAGATGGTGCGTTGCTCGAGCCGTTGCGCCTCGACCAGCTTATCGTTGTCGCGCAGCCAATTGAGCCGGTCCTTGAGCTCGACCTTGATCTGCTCAATGGCGTTGAGGATGACCTCGCGCGGCGTTGCGTAATGGGTCTTTGGGAAGACCGTGTAGCGCGCCACCTTGCGCTTGGACTCGCCGGTGAGCGGGTCGAACAGCGATAGATTTTCGATCTCGTCGTCGAACAGCTCGATGCGCACCGCCTCGTCGTCCGATTCGGCCGGGTAGATGTCGATCACATCGCCACGCACCCGATAAGACCCGCGCGAGAGCTCGATCTCATTGCGCCGGTACTGCAGCGCCGAGAGCCGGCGCAGGATGGCACGCTGATCGATCAGATCGCCGCGCGATAGGTGCAGCACCATCTTCAGATAGGCCTCGGGGTCGCCAAGACCGTAGATGCTGGACACCGTCGCGACCAGGATGACGTCGGGGCGTTCCAACAGCGCCTTGGTCGCCGACAGGCGCATCTGCTCGATGTGTTCGTTGATCGAGGCATCCTTCTCGATATAGGTATCGGAGGCCGGCACATAGGCCTCAGGCTGGTAATAGTCGTAGTAGGAGACGAAGTACTCGACCGCATTGTGCGGGAAGAACTCGCGCATCTCGCCGTAGAGCTGGGCGGCCAGGGTCTTGTTCGGCGCCAGGATCAGGGTCGGGCGCTGCACCCGATCGATGACGTTAGCGATGCTGAAGGTCTTACCGGAGCCGGTGACCCCGAGCAGGGTCATGCCGGCCTCGCCGTCGTTGAGCCCCTCGACCAGCCGGCGGATGGCCTCGGGCTGATCGCCGGCGGGCTGAAACTGCGAGACGAGCTCAAAGGATCGAGACATAGAGGCGTGTTTCCGGACGTCGTTCTTACTGGGCCGTTCGGCGTTGCCGTATGTGGGAGCCAGGGATGCGCCAACGGCCGACCTGCGCGTGACACAGTGTGCGTTGTGACCGGAGGCTCGCTGCATGCGTCGCGCAGTCGTTTCCGATTCGTTATGATCGGGTGCTTGTCCCAGAAAGCCAATCTGCGTCGCAGGCAAGGCGCTCGTGCAGCCTATCGCCCGCTTAACAGCCGCCCCTCGCCAACTTCAATCGCGCTATCCGGAACCCACCACCGATGACCATCAAGCTCTCCACTCGTGTCCAATCCGTTAAGCCATCGGCCACCCTTGCGATCACCGCGCGTGCCAAAGAGCTGCGCGCGGCCGGCAAGGACGTCATCGGTCTCGGCGCCGGCGAGCCGGATTTCGACACCCCGGATCACATCAAGCAAGCGGCGATCGAGGCGATCAACGCCGGGTTCACCAAATATACCGCGGTCGACGGGACCCCTGAGCTCAAACGGGCGATCATCGCCAAGTTCCAGCGCGACAACGGGATCGACTACGCCCCGGAGCAGATCCTGGTCTCCTGCGGTGGCAAGCAGAGCTTCTTCAACCTGGCGCAAGCCGTGCTCGACCCGGGCGATGAGGTCGTCATCCCAGCGCCTTATTGGGTGTCGTACCCGGACATGGTGCTGCTCGCGAGTGCCGCGCCCGTATTGGTCCACGCCGGCGCCGAGCAGCAATTCAAGATGACGCCCAACCAGCTGCGCGGCGCGATGACCGACAAGACCCGGCTGGTCGTCATCAACAGCCCATCCAACCCGACCGGCATGGCCTACACCCAAGCTGAGCTGGCCGCACTGGGCGAGGTACTGCGCGAGTTCCCGCGCACGCTGATCGCCACCGACGACATGTACGAGCATATCGTCTGGCCAGAGCGACAGCCCTTCGTCAATATCGTCAACGTCTGCCCGGACCTGCTTCCGCGCACCCTGGTGCTCAACGGCGTCTCCAAGGCATACTCGATGACCGGCTGGCGTATCGGTTACGCCGGTGGGCCGGAGTCGGTGATCAAGGCGATGAAGAAGATCCAGTCACAGAGCACCTCGAATCCAACCTCGATCTCCCAGGTCGCGGCTCAGGCCGCACTCGAAGGACCGCAGGACTGCATCGGCGAGATGCTCACCGCGTTCAAGGCGCGTCACGACCTCGTCGTCGAACGTCTCAACGCCATCCCCGGCATCGACTGCCTGCCCACCGATGGCACCTTCTACGTCTTTCCGAAGGTCCAAGGCCTCATCGACGCGATCGACGGCGTGCGCGACGACCTCGAGCTCGCTGAGTACCTGATCGAACAGGCCGGCGTTGCCCTGGTGCCTGGCTCCGCGTTTGGCTCGCCCGGATATGCACGCATCTCGATCGCCACCAGCCAGCAGAATCTCGAGCATGCCTTGGAACGGATCGCCAAGGTCGCGGGCTGACCTGTCGCCCGATCTGTCGCCCGATCCGGTACCTGCGCTCAGTTCGCCCGCAGGCGGCTGGCTGGGGCGAACTTCTATCGATGATTGTTGCCTGTTGGCGGAGGCCAAACGCGTCTGAGCCGACGGAGGCAGGTCGGTTCCTGATGAGTTTTGTGCTGAGCACCCCATCTTCACCTGAACCGGAAACCATGAGTTGATGACGATGTCGAGGGCAACACTAGGATTGTTGGGTCTGCTTCTGGTCACTGGCAGCAGCTGGGCTCAGCCGCAATCGCCAGGGGTGATCCTGAGCGAGGCACGGGTCGCGGAGGTCGCCGATCGGGTCGAGGCCCTGGGGACGCTGCGCGCGAATGAGTCCGTCACCATCACCGCGACGGTGACCGAGACCATATCAGTGATTCGCTTTGAAGACGGTCAACAGGTCGCGGCCGGCGACGTGCTGGTCGAGATGACCAGCCGCGAGCAGCATGCGCGCCTGGAAGAGGCTCAGGCGCGGCTCGCGGAGGCCGAGCAACAATACCAGCGCGTGAAATCACTCGAGGCCACCGGCTCGGCCTCGGCCTCGCTGCTCGATGAGCGGCGGCGTGACCTCCGCGCGGCGCGTGCGACCTTGGCCGCGATCGAGTCTCAGCTGGCTGATCGATTGATCAAGGCCCCCTTCGCTGGCGTAGTCGGGCTGCGCAACATCAGCCTCGGCGCGCTGGTTGAGCCTGGCGATGTGATCACGACACTCGATGACGATCGCTCGATGAAGCTGGATTTCCCAGTGCCGAGCCTGTTCTTGCCGTCACTGAAGCCAGGGCTGGCGATCGAAGCGCGCTCCCCCGCGCTCGGCAATCGCCGCTTCGAAGGTGAGGTGTCGAGCGTCGCCAGCCGGATCGATCCAGTCACCCGCACGGTTCAGGTCCGCGCCCGAATCGACAACCCCGAGCGGACGTTGCGGCCTGGGCTGTTGATGCAGGTCGAGCTACTGCGCGATCCGCGTGAGGCGGTGATGGTGCCGGAGGCGGCGATCCTGCAGCGCGGTGCCGAGCACGCCGTCTTGGTGGTCGAGGAGGGTGCCGATGGCGAGATGACGGCTGAGCGCCGACCGGTTGAGGTCGGTCTGCGGCGCCCGGGAGAGGTCGAGATCCTGGCCGGCCTGAAGCTGGGTGAGCGGGTGATCACTCATGGGGCCGACAAGGCGCGTCCGGGGCAGCCGGTGCAGGTCATGGCGATCGATGACGGCAGCCGGCCGCTCGCGGAATTGCTGGCGCAGCCGGCCAGTAACAGCGGCGACACCCTGGAGCGCATCCCTTGATCCTGTCCGATCTTGCTGTCACTCGGCCGGTCTTCGCCAGTGTCCTGTCGCTGCTGCTGGTGGCCTTCGGGCTAGTCGCCTTCGATCGCCTGCCGCTGCGCGAGTATCCAGATATCGATCCACCCGTGGTCTCGGTCGAAACCGTCTATCCGGGCGCTGCGGCCTCGGTGGTCGAGACCCGCATCACGCAGCTGATCGAGGATCGGATCGCTGGCGTCGAGGGCATCGAGCGCATCGAGTCAACCTCCGAGGACGGCGAGTCGAAGATCACCATCGAGTTCAAGATCGGGCGCGATATCGACGGTGCCGCCAACGATGTGCGCGATCGCGTCTCGGGCGTGCTCGATCAGCTGCCGATCGAGGCCGAGCCACCGGATATCCAGAAGGTCGATAGCAGCGACGATGTGATCATGTGGCTGAATCTGGCCAGTGAGAAGATGACCGTGCCCGAGCTGACCGATTATGCGCGGCGCTATCTGGTCGATCGCTTCTCGGTGCTCGATGGCGTGGCGCGGGTGCGGGTTGGCGGTAGCCAGACCTATGCGATGCGGGTCTGGATCGATCGCAATGCCTTGGCGGCCCGCGGCTTGACGGTGGCGGATGTCGAGCAGGCCTTGCGTGCCGAGAACATCGAGCTGCCGGCCGGCGGGGTCGAATCCATCGATCGTCAATTCAGCGTGCGCACCGAGCGCAGTTTCCGTACCGCGGCCGACTTTGCGCGGCTGGTGATCGCGCGCGGCGATGACGGCTATCTGGTGCGCTTAGGCGATGTCGCGCGCGTCGAGCGCGGGACCGAGGAGGATCGCACCCTGTTCCGCGGCAATGGCACGCCGATGGTTGGGCTTGGCATCATCAAGCAGTCGACCGCGAACACCATCGCGGTGGCCGATGCGGCCAAGACCGAGATGGCGCGGGTCAATCCGACGCTGCCGCAGGGCATGCAGATCTTCCAGAGCTATGACACCTCAGTGTTCGTCAAGGACGCGATCGGCGAGGTCTACAAGACACTGGCGATCGCGATTGTGCTGGTGGTGCTGGTGATCTTCCTGTTCCTGGGCTCGGTGCGGGCGATGTTGGTGCCGGCGGTGACCGTGCCGGTGTCGCTGATCGCCACCTTCAGCGTGCTGCTCGCGCTCGGCTTCACGGTCAATATCCTGACGCTGTTGGCGCTGGTGCTGGCGATCGGCCTGGTGGTCGACGATGCCATCGTCGTACTCGAGAACATCCATCGGCGCATGGAGCAGTATGGCGAGACGCGCTTGGTCGCGGCCTATCGGGGCACGCGTCAGGTCGGCTTTGCGGTCATCGCGACCACCATCGTCTTGATCGCCGTGTTCGTGCCGATCGCCTTCCTGCAGGGTGATATCGGGCGGCTGTTCTCGGAGTTCGCGTTGACCATGGCGGCGGCGGTGAGCTTCTCGACCTTCGTCGCGCTGACGTTGTCACCGATGCTGGCTTCGAAGGTCTTGCCGGAATCCCATCAGCGGGTCAGCCTGACCGCCGGTGTCGACTGGGCCTTTGAGCGCCTGCGCGCTGGCTACACCCGGGTGTTGGCCTTCTTCTTGCGCCAGCGTTGGCTGATCGTGCTGCTGCTGATCGTGACCCTCGGGCTGGCCTGGTGGCTGTTTCAGCAGTTGCCGAAAGAGTACGCGCCCAGCGAGGATCGTGGCGCCTTCTTTGTGTTGGTCAACGGCCCGGAAGGTGCCTCCTTCAGCTACATGGAGGAGTACATGGACGAGATTGAGCGCCGCCTCTTGCCTTATGCCGAGTCCGGCGAGGCGATCCGGGTCTTGGTGCGCGCGCCGCGGGCCTTCGGCAATACCGAGGTCTTCAACAGCGGCATCGTGATCATGGTGATGGCGCCGTTCGGTGAGCGACGACCGAGCCAGGTCGTCATGAACGAGATCCGTGCCAAGCTCGGGGATCTGCCTGGGGTGCGCGCCTTCCCGGTGATGCGCCAAGGCTTCGGCTCGCGTATCCAAAAGCCGGTGCAGTTCGTCATCGGCGGCGGCACCTATGAGGAGCTGGCGGCCTGGCGCGATACCCTGGTCGCCGAGATCGAGCAGGACAACCCCGGTCTGCAGGGGCTGGATTGGGACTACAAGGAGACCAAGCCGCAGCTGCGCGTGGAGATCGACTACGACCGCGCCGCCGATCTCGGTGTCACCGTCGAGACCATCGGTCGCACGCTGGAGACCATGCTCGGCTCGCGCCGGGTGACCACCTATCTGGATGCGGGCGAGGAATACGATGTCATCGTCGAGGGCGAGCGCGACGAGCAGCGCACGCCGGCGAGTCTGAGCAATCTGTATGTGCGCTCGCAGCAGACCGGTGAGCTGATCCCGCTGTCGAATCTGGTGCGGGTGAATGAGACCGCGGAGTCGAAGAGCCTGAACCGCTTCAATCGGGTGCGCGCGATCACGCTGGAGGCCAATCTCGCCGATGAGCTGCCGCTGGGCGAGGCCTTGGCCTATCTGAATGCCCTCGCGGCCGAGCATCTGCCGGAGCAGGCGATCATCGACTACAAGGGGCAGTCGGCGGATTTCCAGGATTCGAGCCAGGGCATCCTGTTCGTCTTCCTGCTCGGTATTGCGGTGGTCTATCTGGTGCTAGCGGCGCAGTTCGAGAGCTGGGTGCATCCGCTGGTGATCATGCTGACGGTGCCGCTGGCGATGGCCGGGGCCTTGTTGGGACTCTGGCTGACCGGGCAGTCGCTGAATATCTATAGTCAGATCGGGCTGATCATGCTGGTCGGGCTGGCGGCGAAGAACGGCATCCTGATCGTCGAGTTCGCCAATCAACTGCGCGATGAGGGCAAGGATTTCGATGCGGCGTTGTTGGAGGCCGCAGACGTGCGCTTACGGCCGATCATCATGACCGGGATCACCACGGCGGCCGGCTCGATCCCGCTCTTGCTCAGCAGCGGGGCGGGTGCTGAGACGCGCACCGTGATTGGTACCGTGATCCTCTCTGGCGTGCTCGCGGCGACCCTGTTCACGCTGTTCGTGGTGCCGGTGGCCTATTCGGCCTTGGCGCGAGGCACCCAATCGCCAGGTGCTGTCGAGCGGAGGCTGGCGGAAGAGGAGTCGGCACAAGAACAGGCGCAGCCGGCGGCTGTTCCACCACCACATGCGCACTGAATCGGCCCGTGTTTGCGGCCATTCGGGCAGAGGTGAATGGTTGGGCGCGCAGTCTGAAGCGCTGGCGACGCCCGCGCAGGCTCCTGCTGGTCATGGTGCTGGCGCTGCCACTGATCGGCCTGCTGCGCCAGTGGCTCTGCTATATCGAGGTGGAGGGCGAGATCAGCGCGTTGTCGAGTGCGCAACTGCTGCAGGTCGGTGAGGCGCGGGTCAGGCTGAATGAGGTGGTGATCACGAACCAGCCGGCGTCCGCGCGCGAGGCGCGTCGCTACCTACAGGCACAACTGCTGGGTCAGTCGGTGCGCTGCCGCGGCTGTCGGAGAGGGGAGAGCACTGTGATCAGCGGCTGGTGTGAGCTGCCCGATGGGACTCGGGTAGAGCGTCTGTTGGTTGAGGCCGGCTTTGCTCGCGACTGTCCAGCAGCCTCTGGCGGCCAGCATGCGGCCTTCGAGACCGCGGCTGCTGAGTCGATTCCGTTGCCGGATCGCTGCCGGCCTTGGATGCGACGCGGCCCAAGACCGCCGATTCGCTAGCAGTCTGTGACCACTGACGAATCCAATCGCTACTTAATCTTGCCTTCCTTGTACATCACGTGCTGGCGCACCACGGGATCAAACTTCTTGATCTCCATCTTGCCCGGCTGATTGCGCTTGTTCTTGGTCGTGGTATAGAAGTGCCCGGTTCCAGCGCTGGAGTTCAGGCGAATCTTATCGCGTGCGGCCTTGGCCATGGTTGCTCGCTCCTGGAATGCTTATGGGTGCTTGGAATGCTGAGTAGGTGTGGATTCGGTGTTGATTCGGCGCTGGCTCAGACGCGCTCGCCACGCTTGCGCATGTCAGTGAGTACCGAGTCGATACCGAGCTTGTCGATGACGCGCATGCCCTTGGTCGTGACGCGCAGGCGAACCCAGCGATTCTCGCTCTCGACCCAGAAGCGATGATAGTGCAGGTTCGGCAGGAACCGGCGCTTGGTCTTGTTGTGGGCGTGAGAAACGTTGTTACCGGTCAGCGGCCGTTTGCCGGTGACCTGACAGATCTTGGACATGGTGGTGCAGGGCTCCGATGCGGGTGGTCTCTGCGGCGATGGGGCGGGCGAGTCCTGGAGCCTCGAGCCGACCGCTGCCACAACGTGCGCCGCCGACGCAGGACGCTGGCGGATCACGATGAATGCGAAATACTAAGCCGATAAAAGCTAATGGAAAACGCAGCCAACGTCAACTTCTATGATCACCAAATCGCCCATTGAGGCTAAATCAGCCCGCGCTCGGCGAACGAGGTGCCGTCTTGCTCGCCGACGATGATGTGATCGAGCACGCGGACCTCGACGAGATTGAGGGCCTCCTGCAGGCGCTTGGTGATGTGCAGGTCGGCCTGGCTGGGCTCGGCGACGCCGCTGGGATGATTGTGGGCGAAGATCACCGCGGCGGCGTTCCAGCGCAGGGCCTCCTTGACCACCTCGCGCGGATGCACGCTGGCGCCATCGATGGTGCCGCGGAACAGCTCCTGATACTCGATAACGCGATGCCGGTTATCGAGAAACAGGCAGGCAAAGACCTCATGTGAGAGGCCGCGCAGGCGCAATTTGAGATAGTCGCGCGTGGCATCCGGGCTGGTGAGGACATCGCGACCGGTTAGCTCCTCGCGCAGATAGCGGCGGTTGATCTCCATCACCGCCTGTAGCTGCGCATACTTGGCATCGCCAAGGCCCTTGGCCTTGCAGAAATCGCGCTGGCTCGCAGCGAGCATGCCAGCCAGACCACCGAAGGTCTTGATCAGATCACGGGCCAGATCGATGGCGCTCTTGCCGGTGATGCCGGTGCGCAGAAAGATCGCCAGCAGCTCAGCGTCGGTGAGCGATTGGGCGCCGCGCTTGAGGAGTTTCTCACGCGGACGCTCGTCCTCGGGCATGTCGGTGATCTTGGTCATGGGGTCTCCGTTCGGTCCTTTGGCTAACGCCGGGAACAGTGGCTCGATCTTATGCATCGGCAGAAAAAGCCGAAGAGTTTGCTCTGGGAACGGCCTGAAGTCGTATCGTGCATAAAATTCTGCCGCCTGCTCATTGAGTGCATCGACGATGACGGCGAACGAAGCGATGGACTGTGAGTGATGAAGTGAGCGATGAAGAGCGTCCAGTAGAAGGTATTCCCCAAGGCCCTCCGCGCGCGATCTCGTGTCGATGGCGAGGCGCCCCAGTAAAGTCGCGGGAATCTGTGGATAACGTGGCAATCTGCGGGTGATTTCTGTTGGGAA
This sequence comes from Lamprobacter modestohalophilus, assembly GCF_016583905.1. Lineage (GTDB taxonomy): Bacteria > Pseudomonadota > Gammaproteobacteria > Chromatiales > Chromatiaceae > Lamprobacter > Lamprobacter modestohalophilus. The sequence continues at coordinate 108,884 of NZ_NRRY01000003.1, forward strand.
CTCACCGAGTAAGATGCTGATGGCGGAAAGGGTATAGAAACCAATGATGCACGGACTATCGCCCTTCGTTAGCGCGAAGGGCGCTGCTATCCGTTTCTTCGCATCCTGCCGAGCCTGCTTGCGCAGATAGGCATCGAGTGACGCTACGCCGCACGAAAAGTAGCTGCGATCATGATGTGGGCCGAGGGGTTCAATCCTTAGAGAGGGCTCGGTGCTGGCTTCCTGCATCAAGACTGCCGACGCTGCAGGTATCGCTGTGCAGCAGCATGGAGCCGCTCGCCGGGAGGCTCGTCGTCGAGCAGGGCTTCGACAAAGGCCTCCTGATCACGCCTGCTCAGGCGGAGGCGTTCATGCTCTAGCAAGGTCTCTTTGGCCGCTTTTTGGGCTCTACTGACGACGAAATCCGCTAAAGATTGGCCTTCCAATGCGGCGGCCCTGCTCAAAAGCTGCTTTTGCTCCGTAGTGATCCTTGCTTCCAGTCGCTTTACCTGGTGCTGATTGACGCTGTTGAGTGTTTCCGACATCTGTTGTCCCAGTTGACGGCTAATCTGTGCTAACAATCTACGGCAGATAAACGCGCGATACAATCGATCTCAGCACAGCTGCTGAACCGAGACTAACCGGTTGACTGTACCTTGATCGGGTATGATGCAGCGCTAGCATTGACGAGGTTACTCAGTAGAGGTTGCCGACAGTGATCGAGCCCCGTGACCAGGAATTGCAAGCGCAGTTAGTGCATGTACTGCTTGGCATCAGCGGCGGGATTGCGGCTTACAAAAGCGCCGAGTTGGTGCGGCGTCTAATCGAGCGCGGCGCTGAGGTGCGGGTGGTCATGACGCGCGCAGCGCAGGCCTTCATCACACCGCTGACCCTGCAAGCGCTCAGTGGCCACCCGGTGCGCACGGATCTGCTGAGCCCGGAGGCCGAGGCGGGGATGGATCATATCGCTTTGGCGCGTTGGGCCGATCAGGTGCTGATCGCGCCAGCGACCGCCGATCTGATCGCGCGTCTGGCCTGCGGGCTGGGTGATGATCTGCTGACCACGCTGGTGTTGGCGACTGAGGCGCCGGTGGCGATTGCGCCGGCGATGAACCAGCAGATGTGGGCGCATCCGGCAACCCAGGAGAATGTGGAGCGCTTGGCCGCGCGCGGGGTGCGGATGATCGGCCCCGCGGTTGGCGAGCAGGCCTGTGGCGAGCAAGGTGCTGGGCGGATGGAGGAGCCAGTCGCGATCGCAGAGGCGGTTTTAGGCGCTCATGGTTTAGACGCTCATGGTTTAGGCGCTGATCAGGCGACTCATAATGCAGCCCAGGGTGGTGCCGAGGCTGAGGCCCGCGCTGGAGCCCAAGCTGCACGCGCTGGAGCCCAAGTGACACGCGCTGGAGCCCAAGCGGCAACGCCGACAGCCAAACGGGCGCAGCAGCGGCAGGATGCCGTTTCGAGCCGCGCTGGTGCTGGTGCTGGTGCTGGTTCAGCTGACGCTGAGCGGATGCTGCAGGCGACCACCTTCTCCAACGGCCATCCCCTCGCCGGGCGACGGGTGCTGATGACGGTGGGCTCAACGCGCGAGGCGATCGATCCGGTGCGCTTCATCGGCAATCGCAGCTCAGGCAAGATGGGCTATGCACTTGCCGAAGCGCTGCGCGCCTGTGGTGCGCAGGTCATGCTGATTGCTGGGCCGACCAGCGTTCCGGCGCCGGTCGAGATGATGCGAGTGGATGTTGAATCGGCGCTGCAGATGCGGGTTGCGGTGATGGTGCAGGTGTACACCTGTGATCTTTTTATCGCTACCGCTGCCGTCGCGGATTATCGTCCTGAAGCGCCGGTCGATGGCAAGATCAAGAAGACCGAGGCAACAATGACGCTGACCTTGGTGCGTAACCCCGATATCCTGGCCGAGGTGGCGGCCTTGCCGAAGCCGCCGTTCACGGTCGGTTTTGCCGCCGAGACCGATGATCTCGAGCACTATGCGCGGGACAAGCTCGAAGCCAAGCAGCTGTCGATGATCGCTGCCAATCGCGTCGGTGACGGACCGGGTGGATTCGAGTCTGATAAGAACGCGCTCATCTGCCTGTGGCCAGGCGGTGGCCGGCGTGAGCTACCAATGATGTCCAAGCCGGCGCTGGCCACGGCGCTTGCGGATTTGATCGCCGAACGCTATGCCGCACAGTCTGCAGGTTAAGGTCTTGGATGAACGGCTGGGTGGCGAATTCCCGCTGCCGGCCTATGCGACCACCGGCTCCGCCGGGCTGGATCTACGGGCGATGCTGGCCGCGCCGCTCGAGCTGGCCGCTGGCGCCGTTGAGCTGATCCCAACCGGGCTAGCGATCCACATCGCTGATCCCGGTCTTGCGGCGATGATCCTGCCGCGCTCTGGGCTCGGCCATCAGCATGGCATCGTGCTCGGTAACCTGGTCGGGCTGATCGACTCAGACTACCAAGGCCAACTGATGGTCTCGTGCTGGAACCGAAGCGCCGAACCCTTCCGCATCGAGATCGGCGAGCGCATCGCGCAGCTGGTCTTGGTGCCGGTGGTGCATGCCGAGCTCGAGCTGGTGAGCGCGTTTGATCAGAGCGCGCGCGGCGAGGGCGGTTTTGGCCATAGTGGTCGGCATTGAGGCGATTGCCTTTAAACCTGATACCGATCGGTGACCTTTCCTCCAGCCAGACTGCGTGGCCGCATGAACCCTCAAATCCCGCTGCCTGCGGCACAAGCCTTATTGGCCATTGCCTTAACCAGATACTGATCAGTTAACCCGAGGAGCTTCGATGTCGATTGCTGCAGACAGCGCCCAAAATATTGCCCACGTCCTCACCGAGGCGTTGCCCTATATCCGTCGCTTCTCGGGCAAGACCATGGTCATCAAGTATGGCGGTAACGCCATGGTCGAGCAGGCGCTCAAGGACGGCTTTGCGCGCGATATCGTGCTGATGAAACTGGTAGGGATCAATCCAGTGGTGGTGCATGGAGGCGGGCCACAGATCGGCGATCTGTTGAAGCGGCTGGGCAAGGCCACGGAATTCGTCCAGGGCATGCGGGTCACCGACAGCGAGACCATGGACGTGGTCGAGATGGTGCTCGGCGGGCTGGTCAACAAAGAGATCGTCAACCTGCTCAACCGCCATGGTGGTGCCGCAGTTGGTCTGACTGGCAAGGACGGCGATCTGATCCACGCCCGCAAGCTTGTCTTGCAACGTGATGCGCCGGAGCTGGAAGCCCCTGAGATCCTCGATCTGGGTCATGTTGGTGAGGTCGATAGCATCGATCCCGCAGTGATCAACATGCTGGTTCAGGGCGACTTCATCCCCGTGGTCGCGCCGATTGGTGTCGGCAAGGATGGCTTTTCCTACAACATCAATGCCGATCTGGTCGCTGGCAAGATGGCTGAGGTGCTGCAGGCCGAGAAGCTGGTCTTGCTGACCAATACGGCTGGCCTGCTCGACGAGCAGGGCGGGCTGATCCGCCAGCTCGAGGTCGCGCGGGTCAATCAGCTCATCGCCGAGGGCGTGATCCACGGTGGCATGCTGCCCAAGATCCGCTGCGCGCTCGAAGCCGTGCAGAGTGGCGTGCGTGCCGCCCACATCCTCGACGGTCGCGTCGAGCATGCCGTGCTACTGGATCTATTTACTGATGAAGGCGTGGGAACATTGATCCGCGGGCGCTGAATCAGGCGCGAGCGGTGCGCCTGAAGCGACTCCTGCTAAGAGACTGTCCATCAACTTCTTACCGATTTGAGGGCCAGTGTTGGGCGATTATCGGGAAGTAGGAAATGAACAGCCACTAAGTGCGTCGCTTGCTAATAAGTGCGTCGCTCCGCGGTGGCTGAAAGCCGCGGAGCGACGCGTTCCCGCCTCGCCGAAGTCACAGTCAAAGATTAGCCGCTGGCGGATGATGGAACTGCGACCCAGTCGAGGTTTTGGCACCAAGCGACCTGTTTTTTGCGCCATCCTTCATCCTTCATCCTTCATCCTTCATCCTTCATCCTTCATCCCTCAAGCGTCTCTCATCACAGTTCCATACTCAGCCCGATAGTCAGCCAAGGCGGCGAGCGTCGCTTTTGAAATCCCGCTCTCATCGACGTACTGGATCAGGCTATCCAGGTTGACGATACTCTGCACCGGGATGCCGTAGCGCTCGCGCGCCTCTTGGATGGCCGAGGTCGGACCTTCGCCGCGCTCTTGCCGATCCAGTGCGATAATCACGCCGGCGAGCCGGGCGCCGGCCTGCTCGATCAGGGCTGCGGATTCGCGGACCGAGGTGCCGGCGGTGATCACGTCGTCGATCAAGAGCACATTGCCCTGAAGCGCGCTGCCGACGATGATGCCGCCCTCGCCATGGTCCTTGGCCTCCTTGCGGTTGAAGGCGAAGGGCGTTTCCCGACCATGCTCATGGGCCAGCGCAATGGCTGTGGCCGCGGCGAGCGGGATGCCCTTGTAAGCTGGGCCGAAGAGCACGTCGGTCTGCAGGCCGGTGGCGATGATGGCCTGGGCGTAGAAATGGCCGAGCTTGCCCAGGCTCGCGCCTGTATTGAAGCCGCCCGCATTGAAGAAATACGGGCTGACGCGACCGGACTTGAGGGTGAAGCTGCCGAAGCGTAAGACGCCGGCCTCGATTGCGAAGCGGAGGAAGTCTCGTTGATAGGAATGCATGACGCCGTCTGGTCTCTCTCATCATCGTTACCGGGCCGGCATGATAGCCCGAGTCCGGCGCCGCGTCCGCGGGGGCGCTGCGCATGATGACCGGCTCATTACTGACAGCCTGGGTGGTGGGGTTGCTCGGCGGGGTGCACTGCGTCGGCATGTGCGGCGGTATCGTCGCGACCCTCACCGCCGGACTGCCGCGTGAGCAGCGACAGCAACTGGCGCGGCAGCTGCCGTTTCAGCTCGCTTACAACAGCGGACGCATCCTCAGTTATACGCTGGCGGGCGCACTGATGGGCGCGCTGGGTGCGGTCGCGCTCGAGTTTCTGCCGCTGCATCTGGCGCAGCGGGCGCTGTATCTCATTGCGGCGGTCTTCATGCTCGCGCTTGGGCTCTATCTGGGCGGCTGGTGGCAGGGGCTGACCCGCATCGAGCGGCTCGGGGCGCGGCTCTGGCGTCACATCGAGCCGCTCGGGCGCCGCTTCCTGCCGGTGCGCCATTGGTCGCAGGCGCTGGCGGTCGGTCTAGTCTGGGGCTGGCTGCCCTGCGGACTGGTCTACAGTGTGCTCATCTGGTCCGCAGGCTCGGGAGGACCGTTGCAGGGGGCTTTGCTGATGCTGGTGTTCGGTCTCGGCACCTTGCCCAACCTGCTCGGGCTTGGTCTTTTAGCCGGCGCAGCCGCGCGCATCAGTGAGCAACGCTGGCTTCGTCAACTTGCGGGCGTGATGGTGATCGGGTTTGGTCTCTATGCGCTTTGGCAGGGGCTGGTGCTTTAAGGCGGAGCGCGCCTTGGTCCACGGGCCACTCAGAAAAGTCGATGTCGGCATCGCCGAGCGCGTCTACAGGCTGCTAGCTGGCTGATGACCCGACGCGTTCTTCGGTATCGCTTTTCACTTCATGACTTAAGGCCCTTGCGCGCATCGCTGATGCCCAATGTCAGCTGACCTGGGTTTTTGACGCGCAATTGCTTGGTGCGGCTCTGCAGCCCACTGACCAGATCGACCGCGCTGTAAGAGACACCGAAGCTCTCAGCAATGAACCGCACCAACTCGGCGTTGGCGCGGCCATCGATCGGTGGCGCCTTGAGCTTCACCTTGAGCGCATCGCCGAACGGCTCGGCGAAGGCGTTGCGGCCAGCGCGTGGCTGCACGCGCAGCCGCAGTAAAAGGTCGTTGCCCTCCCAGCGATACCAGTCGGTGGAGTTGGTCTCAGTAGCGTCGTTCATGGTCATTGTCCTTGCCCTTGCCGCTCAAGCGCTTTCGCTGTCTCGGAGCGCCAATCGACGCTCAACGCGCTCAAGACGTCGACGAAACTCGTCCATCTCGCCTTTACTGCTGTAGAACGCCGTGCTCAGGCCAGCAAGCTGCTGGCCCATGGCTGAGACTTGGACTTCAATCGCCGAGAGACGCTGCTTGACCTCGCTCATGTCAGCGCGGATCTCAGAGCGCATGGTTTGCAAGATATCCAAGACAAGATTGTCGGGCTCGTTGCTCATGGTATGACTTTCCTGTTCATTAGAAAGGACTCCCGGTCAACAACCGCAATGGTGGCAGCAACAGCATCTCGAGCAGTACCAAGCTGATCATCACCACCATTGGCGACAGATCGATGCCGCTCATCGGCGGGATGAGCCGTTGCGCGGGGCGCATGATCGGGTCGGTGATATCGCTGAGCAGCATGACGGCAGGATTGTACGGATCAGGATTCACCCAGCTCAGGATCACCCGGATCAGCACCGCGAACAGGAAGATGCTGATGATCAGCGACACCAGCCCCGGTAGCGCCCAGAGGAGGGCGCCGAGTGGATTGCGACCGAGTCCCATCAGCATCGACAGCAACGCCAGCTCGCAGGCCTTCAGCACCCAGGCCAGCACGACCGCCGAGAGGTCGAAGCCAGCATAGCCGGGGATCACCTTGCGCAGCGGCCGCAGTACCGGCGAGGTGAGCTTGACCACGAACTGCGAGATCGGGTTATAGAAGTCGGCCCGCGCCCACTGCAGCAGGAAGCGAACCACGACCAGCGTGATATAGAGCCCGAACAGGGTCTTGATCAGGAAGATCAGTGGATTGGTAAAGTAGGCCTCGGTCATTGTTCCTCCGCGATCAGTTCGGAAAGCTCCTGCGCGCGATGCCGAGCGGCGGCCACTGCGCGCAACGTTAGGGCCGGCAGACCACCCTCTTCGAACACCGCGATGGCGCGCTCGGTGGTGCCGCCGGGCGAGGTGACGCGCTGGCGCAATTGTTGCGGCGACTCGTCGCTCTCGACCGCCATGCGTGCGGCGCCCAAGGCGGTTTGGATGCTGAGCAGTCGGGCACCCTCGGGGTCGAGTCCCTCTGCGATCGCAGCCTTCTCGAGCGACTCCATGAACAGGAAGAAGTAGGCAGGGCCGCTACCGGAGAGGGCGGTGACCGTGTCGAGCTCGGCCTCGGTCTTGACCCAGTGCGTCAAGCCGCCGGCGCGCATGACCTCTTCGGCCAGGTTGACCTGCTTCGCCCAGGTACCGGCGCTGGCATGCAGCCCAATGGCGCCGGATTGCACCAGCACCGGAGTGTTGGGCATTGCGCGCACCAGCGGCGCGGGCTGTCCGAGCCAGCCGTGGATCGAGGCCTCGGTGACGCCAGCCATCACCGAGATGACCAGCGGCAGAGGCTCGCTGAGCAGGGCGCCGACCTCGCGGCAGGCGACCGCGGCCACCTGCGGTTTGACACAGAGGACGATGACCTCGGCGGCGTCGATCGCCTCGACAGTCTGGGCGCAGGCGGTGATGCCAAACTGCTCGGCGAGCGCGTCGCGCTTCGCGGTATCCGGGTCGCTGACGGTCAGCCGCGTGGCCTCATAGCCGTCTGCGATCAGCCCAGCGATGAGGCTGCGGGCCATGTTGCCGCCGCCGATGAAGGCAATGCGTGTCGTGGTTGAGGGCATAGGCAAGAAGATTCCTGACGTCTAATATTTCGATCTCGGGCCGAACACGGCCGTGCCAATACGCACCATTGTAGCGCCCTCGGCGACTGCGGCCTCAAGATCGTCGGACATCCCCATCGATAGGGTCGCAAGCGGCTGCTCCGGCGTTGCAAGCTGATCGCGCAGGGCGCGCAGCTCGGCAAATGGCTGGCGCTGGGACTCGAAGTCGTCGCTTGGGGCCGGCAGGGTCATCAAGCCCTCGATGCGCAGCCCGTCGATCGCGCTGCACTGCTCGAGCAGTAAGGGCAGCGCCTCCGGCTCGACACCGGCCTTGCTCGCCTCGCCGCTCAGATTGACTTGCAGACAACAGCGCAGAGGCGCAAGCCCGAGCGCGACCCGCTGCGCGCCGAGGCGTTGGGCATGGTGCGCATCACCCAGCCCATGCACCCAGCTGAAGTGCTCGGCGATGAGCTTGGTCTTATTGCTCTGAATGCGGCCGATGAAGTGCCAATCCAGCGCCAGATCAGCGAGCAGCGCCTGTTTATCGCAGGCCTCTTGCACATAGCTCTCGCCAAAGGCCAGCTGGCCGTGCTGATGGACAGCGCGGATCAGCTCCGCCGGCTGCACCTTGCTCACCGCGAGCAGCGCGACGCTGCCCGGCTCGCGACCGAAGCGAGCCTCGGCAGCGGCGATGCGCGCACGCACTGCGTCGAGTCGAGCAGACACCTCGGTATCGTCGGAGGCGTTCATTGTTTGGCTCCTCATTCAAGGGCGCGATTCAATCGTCCAGCGCACAGAGCGCGTCGCCATCCAGGGCGATGAAGCGACGGTTTCAGGATAAACCCGTTCCTGAACTCAAGGGGTTCACGTCAATCTCGCGCGATTCATCTGCTGGGTGGCGCGGTGCCATGCGCGTTAACGTGAATCTCATGCGATACATTTTCCGGGGTGGCGCCGCGCCATGAGCGTTAGGCCCGGGCTGCAGGCTGGGTGTTGAGGTTATAAGGCGTCGGCTGCTCCAGCAGGCTTGCGACCAGCGCGCGCAACGCCTGGCCGCGATGGCTGAGCGCATTCTTGGTCTCTGGCTCTAGCTCGGCGGAGCTCATGCCGTGCGTTGGCACGCCAAAGATCGGGTCGTAGCCGAAGCCGCGCTGGCCGCGGGGTGCGTCGAGGATCAGCCCTTCCCAGGTGCCTTGGCAGATCAACGGGGTCGGGTCATCGGCATGGCGCAGATAGACCATCACACATTGGAAGCGAGCGCTGCGGTGAGCGCCGGGCTGCTCGGCGAGCGCTTGCAGCAGCTTCTCACAGTTGGCTTCATCGCTACTCTCGGCCCCAGCATAGCGCGCCGAGTAGATGCCGGGCGCGCCCTGCAGGGCGTCGACCTCGATCCCGGAATCGTCAGCGATCGCCGCTCGGCCACTGCAGCGTGCCGCATGACGGGCCTTGAGGATCGCGTTCTCGACGAAGGTCAGGCCAGTCTCCTCGGCCGACCCGATGCCGAGCTGGCCTTGGGGGATCAGATGCAGCCCGGCGGGGGCGAGGAGCGACTCGATCTCGCGCAGCTTGCCGGCATTGTCGCTGGCGAGGACGATGGCGTTGGCGTTGGCGTTGATGTCAATCTTAGGCTTCATGCGTCATGTTCGTGCTTGTTCACTGAAAAAGAGCGTTTGAACCGGAGATTTTGCAGAATTTCGCAGAGGATTCATCGGGTCTCTGCCAGGCACCGCTTCCGCCCTCGATGCCGTTTCTGCTGCCAGCGGTCTTCTGAGCTGCCAAACAAGACGCCCAATGAATGGGTTTCATCTGCGGTTTCACTCCGCTGGAGCAACGCTCAGTCGGTGAGGACCGCGCGCTGCGCAGCAATGATCTGTTCGATGCCGATCGTCGCCAGGTCGAGCATGGCGATCATCTCGCTGCGCGAGAAAGGCGCCGCCTCGGCCGTGCCCTGGATCTCGATCAGCCCGCCATCATCGGTCATCACCACATTCATATCGGTATCTGCGCTGCTGTCCTCGGCATAGTCGAGGTCCAGCACCGGCGTGCCGGCATAAACACCCACCGAGACCGCCGCAATCTGTCGCTTCAGCGGCGACTGCTGCAGCTTGCCGTGCGCGACCAGCCCTTGGATGGCGATCTGCAGTGCGATCCAGGCGCCACTGATCGCCGCCGTGCGGGTGCCGCCATCGGCCTGGATCACGTCGCAATCCAGCGTGATGCTGCGCTCGCCGAGCTGCTTTAGATCAGCCGCCGCCCGCAGCGAGCGACCGATCAGGCGCTGGATCTCGAGGGTACGCCCGCTCTGCTTGCCGCGTGCCGCCTCGCGCTGCATGCGCTCACCAGTCGAGCGCGGCAGCATGCCATATTCGGCCGTGATCCAGCCCTGACCTTTGCCCCGCAGGAACGGCGGCACCCGCTCTTCGACGCTGGCGGTGCAGAGCACCCGGGTCTCGCCGAACTCGGCCAGGACCGAGCCCTCGGCCTGGGACGTAAAACCGGGAATGAAGCGCAAGGGGCGCAGCTGATCAGGTTGGCGGGCAGACGGGCGCATGTGGGGCTCCATGGATGAAGGGGGCGAAGATAATGGAGGGAGGCGAAGATAATAAGCAAGGCGGTCTGGCCTGCGAGTTGTGACTGTGGCGCTCGTCAGGAGAGAGGTCTCGCCGTGGCCTGATTGTCGCACGTGAGCAGCGGCGATGAGCGGCTGCGTGACCCCGATGCAGCCGAACGGATTGTCGGCATGGCTCGGCTTTGGGGTCAAATCAAACCGCATACTGATGAGGCTTCAGACACTTCAATTGCCGCGCCTCTTCGCGGCTTTTGGTGTCCAGCAGTGATTCAATGCCAGTAACCCTGGGCGCAACGGCTGATTTGTTTCAGCCGCTCAGCAACGCTGATCGCGTTATGATCGCGCCAACGTCCGCAACCCGATCGAAACAAACCTATGGCTAAGAGCATGACCGCCTTCGCCCGCCAAGACCGCAGTACCGAGGCCGGCGAGCTGACCTGGGAGGTCCGCAGCGTCAATCATCGCTTCCTCGAGCCGCATCTACGCCTGCCAGAAGACCTGCGCAGCCTCGAGCCCAAGGTCCGCGAGACCCTGGGCCAGCATCTGAGTCGCGGCAAGATCGACCTCAGCCTGAGGTTAGGCGGGCGCGGTGGGCCAGGCGGCTCCGCTGGCTCTGCGGAGCTGCGCGTCAACACCGCGCTGCTCGAGGCGCTGCTCAAGGCCGCCGACAAGGTCGCCACCCGCATCGGCGAGCCGGCGGCGCCGCACATGTTCGACCTGCTGAGCTGGCCCGGCATGCTCGAAGAGGCGCCGAAGGACATGGAGGCCCTCAGCAGCGCCGCGCTCGAGCTCCTCGACCAAAGCCTCGTCGCCCTCGTCGAAGCCCGCGAGCGCGAGGGCGAGCGGCTGAAGACGCTGCTGCTCGACCGCTGCGACAAGCTCCTCGAACGCGTTGCCGAGGTCCGCGAACGGATGCCCGAAGTCCTCGCCGCGGTACGCACCCGCATCGCCGACCGACTCGCCGAGGTGCGCGACGAACTCGACGAGACCCGGCTCGAGCAGGAGATGACCCTGATCGCCCAACGTCTCGATGTCGACGAAGAGATGGACCGCCTAGAAAGCCACATCACCGAGGTCCGCGACAGCCTCAACAGCGACGAGCCCATCGGCCGCCGGCTCGACTTCCTGATGCAAGAACTCAATCGCGAGGCCAATACGCTGAGTTCGAAATCGCCCGATGCCGCGGTCACCCGCGCCGCTGTCGATATGAAGGTACTGATCGAGCAGATGCGAGAGCAGGTTCAGAATATCGAGTGAGACAGCGTAAGTAAGCACAGCGCAAACGGGGGAGCCTGCACCGCGTTTTCTTACCGCATACCCCCTGGGACGAGACACGTTTGGCGGAACTCCAGTGATGCGATTTTTCAACACCGAAGGCCCGGTGCGGGCCGAAGACCATTACGTCTTGCCGCCGCTGCAACGCTGGGATCTTGGTGACGTGCTCGCCCTGATCGAGCAGAAAAAATATTTTCTGCTGCACGCACCACGCCAGACCGGCAAGACCAGTTGCCTGCTGGCCTTGATGGACTACCTCAACCGCGAGGGCCGCTATCTGGCGGTCTATGCCAATCTCGAAACCGCCCAGGCTGCACGCGAAAACCTCGCACTGGCGATGACCGACATCGTGCAGACCATCGCCGCCGAAGCACGCCTGGATACGGGCGAGCAGGGCCTTGCGGAACTGGCAGAAGACGTGCTGGCGCACAACGCCCCAACGCGTGCCCTACGCGCCTTTCTGACCCGCTGGTGTGAGCGCTCCGAGCGGCCCCTGGTACTCTTCCTCGACGAGGTCGACGCGCTGGTCGGCGATACCCTGGTCTCGCTACTGCGACAGTTGCGCGCCGGCTACCGTCAGCGCCCCAGCGCCTTCCCGAGCACCTTGGTGCTCTGCGGCGTACGCGATCTGCGCGATTACCGCATCCACGCCAGCTCCGAGGCGGAGCCCATCACCGGTGGCAGTGCATTCAACATCAAAGCCGAATCCCTGCGACTGGGGGATTTTCACCCCGAAGAGGTCAAGACGCTGCTCGGCGAGCACAGCTTGGAAACCGGGCAGCCATTCACCCCCGAGGCCGTCGAGCGGGTCTGGCATCTGACCCAAGGCCAGCCCTGGCTCGTCAATGCGCTCGCCTATGAATCCTGCTTCCGGATGCCCGAGGGTCGCGACCGCACCAAGCCTATCAACCGGGCGCTGATCGATCAGGCAAAAGAGCAGCTGATCCTGCGCCGCGTCACCCATCTCGACCAGCTCGCCGACAAGCTGCGCGAGCCGCGGGTGCGGCGCATCATCGAGCCCATGCTGGCCGGCACCGCAATGGATGTGATCCCGATCGACGAGCGTGATTATTTGGTCGACCTGGGACTGTTGCGGCGCGTCAATGGCGGCAGCCTGGAGATCGCCAACCCGATCTACCGCGAAGTGCTGCCACGCACCCTCGCCAGCGGACCCATGGACTCCCTGCCGCAGATCCGCCCGAGTTGGCTCGATGCCGCTGGGAACCTCGATCCGGACGCCCTGCTCAACGCCTTCCTCAGCTTCTGGCGCCAGCACGGCGAGGCCCTGCTCGGCAGCGCGCCCTATCACGAAATCGCCCCGCATCTAGTGCTGATGGCCTTTCTGCAGCGGGTCGTCAATGGCGAGGGCAGCCTAGAGCGCGAATACGCCATCGGGCGGGGCCGCATGGACCTGTGCCTGACCTACCGCGCGCTGGTGCTTGGGATCGAGCTGAAAGTCTGGCGCCCTGGCGCGCCCGATCCACTGACGGAAGGCCTGGCGCAGCTCGATGGCTACCTGGCCAGTTTGGCGCTGAACAGCGGCTGGCTGATCATCTTCGACCGCCGCCCCGAGGCGCCACCGCTCGCCGAGCGCCTGGCAAGCAGCCTAACCCGCACACCCGCTGGCCGCGCAGTGCGGCTGATCCGCGCCTGAGCTGGTCGGCCAGGTTTCAGTATCATCCAAACCAGCGCTGCAGGTTCCAGAATCGGATCTCGGTGAAGATCAACAGAAGATTGAATGAGAGGTAGAGCCATGTCCGTGCAGCCGGCTCCACAGATCAGCTTTGATGATTGGCTGTGGGGAGATCGCGCGTTCTACGATCACCGACGTGATGTGGTTACTAATATCAGATCTCGGTGGAGACGCCATGGGCGCTCCGGTCGCATCCAACGGAGATGGCAAGATGAGCTATCCAGAGCTTGATCGCATGACCCTCGACCCAGGAAAGATGGGTGGAAAACCCTGTATCCGCGGGATTCGGATCACCGTGGGTACGATGACCGGTTTGCTGGCGGCCGGCGAGAGCATCGACAGCGTCTTGGGTCAGTTGTTAGCCAAATAATCGATGAGAAGGCACTGCCCAGTAGCCAGGTTCGATCTCTCCTAATTGATCACCACAATAGACCACCAGCCCTCCAAGCCATCGTTCACCTAGCTTGGCTGCGAGTCGCTTCATTCCGCCGAGGTCTGTTGCGCTAACAGTCTTCCGGCTCTTGACTTCTAGGCCCAAAAAGCCCGTCATCGTTTGCAACAAAAAATCAACCTCCAAGCCAGAGCGGGTGCGGTAGTAAAATAGCTGCGTGTCGGACTGCAATGTCCGTAGCCACTTGATCAATTCGGCTGCCACATAGGTTTCAAAAAAATGCCCGTCCATGGGCGCATCGGTGGAACGGCCGATCAGCGAACGCAGTAGTCCACAATCCATCCAGAACACTTTTGGCGTCTTGACCACCTGACTGGTAATGTTTTCGGCATAGGGTTGGAGCAGGAAGGCCTGATACGACAAGCGCAGGTATTCCATGTAACGCCGTGCTGTCTCGACGGCTACGCCGGCATCGCGCGCCAACTCGGAAAACGACAACATCTGGCCGGAACGCAAGGCGGCGAGCTTCTGAAAACGGCGGAACGGCTTGAGATCATCCAGACGCGCCAGATCCCCCAAGTCACGTTCCAGATAGGTGATTTCATAGGACTTCAGCCAGCGTTGACGCATCGACTCGTCGAGCGCGAGTAAGCCGGGCATGCCTCCCCATTTCCAAAGATGACATTGGGCTTGTTGGTACCGTTCCGCGATGTATCCAAATAAGACCACCGGCTCCTCCCGCAGGCAATCCAGCGGTCGGTCGCTCGCCAGCAGTCGCGCCAGCAGTGGTTCAGACAATTCACTCTGCTCGTCGGCAACAAGCTCAGAAAGCATCAGCGGGAAAAGCTCGTAGAGAAAGACGCGCCCCGCCAGAGACTCTTTGATGTTCTTCAACAACAAAATCTGTGCCGAGCCCAGTAAGGCACTGAAATCCAATCGTCCATCATCGTAGGCAAACTTGACCTTATCGAGCAACTCGGGCGCTTTTTGCACCTCATCGAGCACCGCTTTGCCGACGGTCTTTCCCCAGGCAAAAGAACTCACTGCTGAGAGTTGATCGCGATATTCGATCGCGTCGAGGTTGTAGTAGGCGAGATCGGCATAAAGCCGGCGGACCGATGTCGTCTTGCCGGTCTGACGAGCGCCCGTTAGCAACACTAACCCGCGCAGATCAGCCGCAGGAAGCACCTGTTCGGCCCATCGTTTTACCTGTAAATGTTCTCTCATGCCGAGAAATATAGCAGGTATTTAGGCGAGGTTCCGATGCTGCACGCGTCAGAATCGGATCTCGGTGAAGATCAACTAGGATATGATGACTGACCTGATGTGGTTACCAATCCACAGCTGATCGTCGAAGTGTTGTCGGAGTCCACCGAAGCCTACAATCGCGGACAGAAGTTTGCGCATTACCGCGCGCTAGAGAGCCTCGAGGCCAAGAGAACAACCATGGCGCGACTTGTTGTTGAACAGTTAGTCGGCGTAACCACGCTGATCGAGCAGAAACCAAACCTCGAGGAAGGCCTACGCGACCTCGCCGGGTTGACGGCGCGCTCTATCGGGGCAGGGCGCTGCTCGGTGATGCTGTTGTCTGGCAGCAGCGACGCGGGCGGGCAGGATCTCAAGGTGTACTCGCATTTCGGCGACCTGCCAGCAATCGCCTACCAGGTACCGGCAAAACCGCACTCGAGTATCGCCTGGCAGGTGGCCTCGACGCGCCAGGCGTTGATGGTCAATGATGTCATCGCCTCGCCGTTGGCCAGTTTTGCCGCGCAGCCCGAGCGCATCGATGAGCCCTTCATGTCAGCCCCCATCACCACCGCCAACAGCGTGCTGGGCGTGATCAACGTGAGCAAGCGTCTGCAGGGTGACCGCTTCAGCGAGGCGGACCTCGAGCTGTTGGAGCTCTTCGCGCTGTTCGTGGGCAAGTCGATCCATGTCTTCCAGCTCGAGAGACTCTCCGAATCGCGCATCCTGCAGATGGCTCAGGTGCTTGATCAGCGTGAAGCGGGTGGGGCCGGGCCGATCAATCCTGATCCAGCCCGGATTGCCAAGATCGTGGCGAAATCCTTCTATCGCGAGCTCACCTTGGCCGGCTTCGGCCCTAAAGCCATCATGTCCGTCGCCAGCGAGGTCTTAGGTCAGCTGAACGACACCCTGAGTTCGCATCGCGCGCGTCTCGAGCGTCGAGAAGACGACTAACGGACCGCCACCCCTCACCTCAACAATCCGTGCACCATGAAACGCATTCACCTGCCAGCCAGCCTTGCCCTCAGCATCCTGCTGCTCACTAGCCTCGCTGGCGGCGTCATCCTCACCTGGCTACAGGTCAACAACGCACCCGATACCTACTTCCCGCCCAGCGTGCCGACGGTTCAGTTCGAGCACCAACTGCGCGAGACCTTTCCCACCGATGAGGTCCTGGTCGCCCTGTTCGAGGGCCAGGATCTCTTTGAGGACAGCTTCCTCGAGCCCTTTCTGCGCCTCACCCAGCGCATGGAGCAACTGTCGCAGGTCGATCGCGTGCTCGCGGTTGGCGCCTTCGACCAGATTCGCGGCACCGCCGATGGCTTTGCGGTCGAGCCGCTGCTCTCCGCCGATCTCCTCGATCAGCTCGATCCAGACCAACGCCGCGCACGCGTGCTGAACGATCGCTTTGCCCCCGGTCTGCTGGTCACCACCGACGGCACCGGTTTCTCGCTCATCATCCGGCCCAAGACGCTCGATGGCAGCCTGCAACGCCTCGCCCTGCAACAGGCGCTGCTCGACGCCATCGCCGAAGAGGGCCTGAGCGACCAACACACCGCCCTGGCCGGCCAGCTCGCCGTCGATGTCGCCGAGCTGCACGCCATGCTGCACGACATCCTCATCTTCGTGCCCGGCACCCTCGCCATCGGCCTCTTCGTCGTCTGGCTGCTGTTTCGCCGCCTACTCGCTGTGGTTGTCAGCGCGCTCACCATCAGCGCCGTCACCCTGCTCACCCTGGCGTTGCTAGTGCTGGCCGGCCAACCCTTCACCCTCATCGCGGCCATTCTGCCGCCGTTGATGTCGGCCCTGACCCTGGCCAGTCTGATCCATTGGTTCAATGCCATGGCCCATGCCGCCCAGCGCGGCCTCACTGGCAAGGAGCGCATCGACTGGGCCTATGCCCAAGTCGCCAAACCCATCCTCTTCGCCAGCCTCACCACCTCGGTCGGTCTCGCCTCCCTCGGCTTCAGCCCGATCCGTCCGATCGCGGCCTTCGGGCTCGCCGCCGCCGCCGGCCTGCTCATTCAGTGCGCGTTCGCGCTGCTACTGGTGCCCGCACTCTTCGAGCGTTGGGATCAGCAGACCTGGGTGCGCCGCTCCGGCGGCCTGCGCTGGCTCGATCATCTGGTGCGCTCCCTGCGCGATCTTGGCATGCGTCGCGCCGGTTGGGTGGTCGCGATCACGGTGCTGATCATGGCTGCCGGTGCGCCCTTCATCGCCCGCATCCAGACCGAAACCAATCTGCTCTATTTCTTCACCCCCGAAGCGCCCATCCGCCAGTCAACCGAGCGCATTCAGGAGCGCCTAATCGGCGTCACCAGCCTGGAGATCATCCTCGACATGCCCGCGCGTGATGGCCTCAAAGCGCCCGAGCAGCTGCGCCGTATCGCCGAGCTACAGGCCTGGCTCGAGGCCCAGCCCGAGGTCACCCGCGCGCTGTCCATGGTCGACCTGATCGAAGAGATGCACTGGGCCTTCCACGAGGAAGACCCCGCCTACCGCACCCTGCCGGACAATCGCGCGCTGATCGCCCAATACCTGCTCATCTACGACGGCCGCGACCTACACGAGCTGGTCGATCGCGAATTCGCGCGCGCGCGCCTGACGCTCAATCTGAATATCCATGGTGCCCGCGCCATCAATGCGCTGATTGGCCGCATTCGTACCCAGCTCGCGCACACCGACTGGGGCGAGATGCAGATCGAAATCGCCGGCTTCGGGCGCCTGTTCGCCGATCAGGAGCAACTGTTGATCAACGGCCAGCTACGCAGCCTCATCGTAGCGGTGGTCTTGATCAGCCTGCTCATGCTCGCCATGTGGCGCTCGCTGGGCGCGGCCGCGCTGACCATGATCCCCAACCTCGCGCCCGTGTTGCTCATCTTCATCGTCATGGGCGCGCTCGGCATCTGGCTCGACATGGCCACGGCGATGATCGCCAGCGTCACCGTCGGCATCGCGGTCGACGACACCATCCATCTCTTCCACGCCTACCGCCGCCACCGCCTCGCTGGACGTAGCGCGGTCTGGGCGCTAGCCCGCGCCTACCAGCACGCTGGCCGTGCGCTCACCGCTACCACCGTCATCCTCTGCGCCCAGTTCCTGTTGTTGGGGGCGTCGAGTTTCGTGCCGACTGTGCAGTTTGGGCTGCTGACGGCGTTGGGATTGGTTGCGGCGCTGCTGTTCGATCTCTTATTCATGCCCGCCTTGATCATTCTGCTCGAGCCGTTTAAGCGGGACCGCAAGCGAGTATCCACTGAACCAGGCCGCGCATAGGCCGCTGGCGGTTCGAGGTAGGCATCCGAGCGCTGCCATCGATCTGTAAAGAAAGCCAACACCTCTGCTCGTCTAGGTCGATTGGGTGATACAACAACATGAAGATTGAAAAAATACTTTATAAATAATAGCTTATGACGAAAAATAATGACGAAAAAACGGTTTCACACGGGGAATGCTCAGCAACGGACGCGAAAACAAATCTAGGGCATGTATTTTCGGACGAAGGTGTGTAAAAAAATTCGACACCCTCCTTAAGAGAAAAGGAATCATTTACATTAAATTTTTGGGGGATTTGGAGGCAGAATGCAGACGACTGAAGCTGCCTAGCAATCGTTGTTCACTAAAGTACGGAAAGAAAAAACTAAGGAAAACAAGCCGTAGTCAGTTGGAAAGAATGGTGCGAGGAGGGCATTAGCCGCAGTAGATGTTCAAGGGGGTCATCCGCAAAAAATCGTGGGTATACGAGAAGGCGTCTTATGTTTTCGATGATCTCGAGTTGGAAGGAATCGCCCGAGGAGAATTTGTCAAAAAACTTTACAAGATTGGCTGCTGGCCAGACCATAGAAAGTTCTAAAATCGCTAAAATCTTGTTTTATATGTATATTTTATTCTTGGCATGCGGTCTGCATAGTAAGCTTCGACTGATACTCGGGTTGAATGTATCAAGCAAAAATGCTTGGATGAAAATATCCCGTGATCTCTGTTCTGAACAACATAATCTAACGAGTAAACCGACAGGTAAAACCATGAACATTATAAAGCTTCTGCCTTTGTCAATCGCCGTATCGACTGCAATGGCAACAAATGTGGCCTCTGCCGCATTGATGTATATCGATCTAGGAACAAACGATTACGATTCGTTTACACAGGCACAGTTTGAGGCAGATGCTGACACGACGACAGCCCCCTTCAGTGAATTCATTCTGGGCCAGATCCTCGGTACATCGATCTTTGATCTTAGCAATGGAAGCATCTTCGGAAATGTAACCGAGACGAATGATCCCACTATTCTCGCTGCTTATGGAGCCTTATCTGAGGCACCTACTGACTACAAAAAATCATCCAGTACGCAAACTGAAATCTACTTCCCAATTAGCCGAGCTCAGTTGAATATCGATCAGCTAAGCCCTTTAGATACCCCTTTCGCCGATGACGAAGGCTTTACTTTGACTTGGGGACTTGATGTCAGATATAGCTTTACAGGGACGCTCGGCGCAAATGGCCCCAGCTATACCGGGGGTTATTTCGATGTCTACTTTAATGACTTTGACGCCATAAACTCAGCTGGACAAGATCTTAACATTGGTGGTTCGAGCAATGACCGCCTCGTATTCAGCGGAGAAGTCACGGGCTCGTCAATCGCTAATGGCAATCTTGATGTGTTCTCCAATATCGTCTTTGCAGAGCAAGGCTTTCTGTGGATCGCAGACTCCAATGGAACGTTTCGCGACACCTACGAGATCATCGCGCAAGGTGGGGGAACTAGCTTTCCGGTTTTGACATACGACACCAACATCAACCCACCCGTTCCTGACGCAAGCCAGCTTGTCACCTTGGCGGGCGACACACAGAATGGTGCACCCTACCAGCTTGCAGCCATCCGCCAGCTTACCTTGGATGGAAGTGCGAGCGCAGAAGTGCCTGAGCCGGCAACACTTGCTCTGATCGGCATGGGCTTGCTGGGCGCTGGCTTTGCTGGTCGTCGTCGCGCCAAGCGTTGATGGGCTGACAGGGTCTGTCGCCTTTATACGAAAAGATAGCGGCCCCGCTCGGGGCCGTTGACGGACAGAGAATCTAAAACGACAAAAACAGAAATGACGGCAAACGGAGTACCACAATGGTCAAGCGACTTTCTAGGTTAACGCCGCTCGCAATGATCGGCCTCTTCTACAACCTCCCAGCTCATGCTGGCCTGACGCCAGTCTCCTGTGGCGATCCAACAGCGTCTCCAGCTGTTCCATACGCTGTCACGCTTGACAAGATCGAAAATAATGTGGGAGCTGACCCCTTTTCTGCTGGGGCGGGTCTTGGAGCCGGCCCAACCTCATGTTATGAAGCCGCTTGGAACGATAGTGACAAAAAGCCGAAACATAATGATGACCAAGGTGGCTTAAGTTCTCCAGATCCAAATATTGGCCAGGTTGACGACGGCTGGCTGAATGGCGAGGGGGATTGGATCGATCCCCTAGAATTGATCGATGCGACTGATTTAGTTGATGTTGATGGCGTCAACGGAGCGAACGATCCGGGTTGGATTCACTTGGCGAACATTCAAATTCAAGGCGATACAACGCCGGTGTTGAGTGCTGGTTCGACAGGCGGTGAGGGGAAGTACTCTTGGGTGCATGGACTGACCGGTGTGAGTATGTCCGTCAGTGATCTGTTGACGATTGGCTTCACTTGCTCTGGCACAGGTAAAGATAAGTGCAGCATGGGGACATGGTCTATAGATACCAAGAACGATATTCTCGACTCGTTGGACAAACTCGGTCTCGGCAACAGTAGCTTTGATCATCTACTGTTTTCATTCAAAGCAGCAAACGATGTCTTCATTTACGACTTTGACTTTAACATCCTTGATGACGCACTTGATCCAAACGTCTTCGACTATGAGACGCCATACGACTTCTCTGGCACTTGGAACTCTCGGGACTTCAACTACAAGAATCTTTCACACGTAAATGTCTGGGTGCGGGATCCGCTGTTGCAAACAACCACGCAAGTCCCTGCTCCTGCTCCTCTTGCGCTGCTCGGTTTAGGGCTGTTGGCGATGGGCGTGGCCCGTGCCGCCCGCCGCATTGCCTGAAAATAAGCGGTATGCATTATTCCGTGGGTAACCGATGGAATCGTCCGCTGCATCGACATCGCTCATTAAGTTCTGGCATTGTGGAGCTGCGCGCCACCGTTGAATTTAGCCCCATTAGGTCGAGTCGCTGTTAGAATCGGATCATCGATGTTTCTCAGATGGTCCCTATGCGTTGCCAGCTGAATATCTGCTGTGTGCTGCTACTGACAGTACCGAGCATAAATGTGCTTGCGGTGGAGACTGCGCCGCGCATCTCCGACCGTGAGATTATCGAGACCCTGACGCGGCTGGAGGCTGGGCAAAAGGCGCTTGAAACGAGCATGAACCAGCGATTTGCGGCCATGGAAGCGAACATCGACCAGCGATTTGCGGCCATGGAAGCGAACATCGACCAGCGATTTGCGGCCATGGAGAAGAGTATCGATCAGCGTTTTATATTGGTCGACCAGCGTTTTGAGGCGGTTAATCAACGTTTTGAGGCGGTCAATCAGCGTTTTGATGCAGTCGATCAGCGTTTTAATGCAGTCGATCAGCATTTTGAGGCGCTCGAACGTCGCCTCGATGACTTGCTCGCGACGATGCTAGCGATGTTTTCCGCCGTGATTCTGCTGATTGTGTCGCTATTCGGCTACATCGTATGGGACCGCCGGTACCGCTCTACGTCCGCTGGAGACGCGTCTTGCTCAGTTGGAGCAAGACTTGGAGCGTGACTTAGAGCTTCGCCACGAGCAGGGTTCCTTGCCTACTCGCCTGCTGAAGGTACTGCGTAAACTGGCCCGGGACGATGAAAGGCTCGCTAGCGTACTGCGTAACTTTTCCATGTTGTAGAGACTGGTTTAATAAGGGCCAGAGACTTGGTTAGGCGGTCAATTAAGAGTCCGCCTAATCAATTCAGCGGCATCGATGAATCCCTATTTAGTTACACGCGGTCTGCTTGATCAGCAAACTTTTGAGAGACAAACCAACGTTTCAGCTTCTGTAGTGGACCACGATTGCCCCATCTGAGCTTGCCGCGTCGATAGAGATGCCGATAAGGGTCGAACTGCACATAGTAAGGCACAGCATCCGGGGCACGACGGTCGAGCAACAGGCAAAAGATCTCGGTGGTCAGCAAGCCATTAGCGATGTTGCAGGCACTGGCGATGGACGGGCCAGCGTGCTCCGAGAGGTCCACCTTGTTGGTATCCATGTAGGCCCAATGGGTACCTCGCGGCACGAGCCCAACCGTAAAGGCCACCAACTGCTCGAAACGCGACATTTGATCGTTGATGTCGTAATAGTCGTCAAAACTCGGGCCGTTGGGCGTGAACACATGCAGCGTTCCAGAAAAGCCGATGGGAGCAGAAAAGACCACCGGCTTGCCGAGTTGGCGCGCAGTGCGATAGAGCAGGCGTCGCGCATCCATCTGGAAAAAATCGATGGCATCGACGACTGCGTCGACATCGTGCAGGAATTCCTCGGCATTGTGCGGTTGCACGCCGTCATTGTAGATGTTGATGGATAAACCGGGATGGATATCGCGCGCCATCTCGGCCATGACCTCGGTCTTGGCGCGGCCGACGGTGCGTGAATTGGCGCCAGCCTGGCGGTTCATATTGACAGTACCAAAATCATCGATGTCGGCGATATTGAAGCCGCCGATACCCATGCGCGTCAGTGTGAGTAAATGGCCGCCGCCGACACCACCAAGCCCAGCTACTGCAACCCGTTTCTGTTTGAGAATATCCTGTTCGGCCGCGGTGACCAGACCGAGATTGCGTTTGGTGGCTTGGGCGTAATAGGCGTCGTTTTCACTCATTGGGGATAGCCTGCTAGGTTAGTCGGTAACGGTAACAGCCGTCAGAAAGCGGATGCGGTTAAAAAGGGAAGGCAAGGGATCGCTGTCCATATTCGCGTCGCACCAATGCCAGTGTGTCGGCATCTAGGGAATCAAGAAACCGGGTACGCTCGGTCAGAAAATAGCGCAGATCCTGCTCGCTCCAGGGATGTCCGATACCAAGCGAGCGCTGCCATTCCGGATTTTCGGTGAAAAAGAAGGTATACAGATCGGCATCGAAATGCCGGTCATGATAGATATCGCGCGCAACCTCGCGGCCATGCTCAATGTTAAGCCGATGGCATTGCACCTCCAAGCCATTGGCGGAGCTGTAGGTTTTCAGCTCACCCATCGGTTGAAAGAGCAGCATGGATTGATAAAACGAGATGTGGCGCTTAGTCACCGAACAGGTAATATCCGATACCTCAGTCAGGTTGGCATACTCGAACATCAATTTGTATAAGTACATCATGACGTTATGCCGCCGATATTCAGGGTTGACGGCTAGCGCCACCACCTCCGCTGGGTTTCCATCCTTGCTCCGTAAATCCTGCACCGATTCATGGCAGACCTCTTCCATCGGCAAGCCCATCTCGGAGTCAGGGACCACCGTTAATGTGCCAACGATCTCGCCAGGTTCTTTGAGACGGCTGTAGTCCGGCTTGTCTTTGAGCAGCTCTGGGCGGTAAATGGCGATGAAGACCTTCGTGCTCGGCAGCAGATGATATTTCGTGAAGCGGATGGGATCGCTGTCTGGTGACTGAAGGCCGACCTTGACATAGGCATCCCATACCAGCTCGAAACTCCGTTCGAGTTCTTGCCGCTCGGTAGCGATCTTATAGGTGACAGAACCTTCGCATTTGTCGGAAAGCAAGTCGGTGCGACGCAGCCGGATTTCCCGTCGCCGCTCGTTGCGCCAGTTGGCCTTCCTATTGGTGTTGTTCGGGGCGCTTTCAGTAGCCGTAGATATGCGCATGTCAATCTTAACCAGTAGTTGATTATTCAGTTTAGTCTAAACCCACTTGAAGTGAATTGGAAATCTCTCCCCGACCAAACCTGGGCCTTTGCCTGACAACCCGTCAAACTCCTGAAGTAGGCATCAGGAGCAATCCTGCAGTTGAATCAGGGCGATAATGATTTTGCTGCCAACAACTGCAAGAAGCTTTCGTTGTTGTCCAGTTTAGGCTAACTCTGAAGTCTAACCGCCAACTAGACTGGGCAATAGTGAGGGGCAGAGATCGATGGCTTTATCAGATTCTGCAATAAGTGAACTCCGGCAACAAGGACATACTCTCTCGATTGCGTCTCGCCGTGATGTGCGAACAGTGGTGGCTTGTTATGCGCGACTGGAGTTGTTGCCGCGGAAGTATGGGGGAATTTGCCATGGTATATCCCATGACCTGAGTAAGGGTGGGATCAAAGTCCGCATGTTCCAAAAACTTCGGGTTGATTCAAGGGTTCTCGTCCAGTTGTGCTGTTCGGAGAACGTGAATCCATTAACAATGTCAGGGGCAGTTGTCTGGACCTCGCTGGATGCGTGGAACGAGCAGTGGCTATACGGGATCGCATTTGCCGATCCCGACCATGGAATCTCGCAACGCTTCAAAGAAATGAACATGCCCTTGGTCGTCAATCATAACGAGTGCTGAGGCAAATCCGAGAGCGGTGGGGCTTAAGATCGAAGCACGTGGATTTTTGTTCGAGTTTTGTACAATGCCGTGCAAGAAGGTATTGAGGCGGATTTGTGCCACATTGCGGTTTCAGGATACACAGTTAGGTTTCCTGCGCTCGCTATTTGGCCTAATTTCGGGCTATGTTTTCGTGCTGTATTCGTTTAGTCTTAGTTCTAAGTAGGAATCTAGAACCTACCAAAATTACAGTGGCTAACATAACGCGCTAACGCAAGGGTCGAAAAACCGCAACGCGGCCCAGACAATGTAGGGGGAGTGAAGTGCGATGAATTTGTCAACATCGACGATGAGTGAACGTCAATCAGCAATGATGGAGAACCGGCGCTTCAAGCGGTCTGCGATCGAATGCTATGCACAGTTGCAACTGTCGCCTCACCAGTATGGCGGCGTCAACCATGGCTTGTCGCAGGATCTGAGCGAAGGCGGGGTCAAGATACGAACCTTCAGTCAACTGCCGGTCGATTCGAGCGTGGTCATTCACCTTGGCTGCTCGGATAACTCAGAGCCCTTAACGATGTCGGGCTCCGTGGTCTGGACGTCGCGGGATGATGGGCAAGAACAGTGGGTGATTGGAATCGCCTTTACCGACATCAATGATGGAACCCGGAAACGGCTCCAGCAGATTCACGCGCCCGTCTCGATCAATCAGGATGACGAGGATTGAGTCGAAGCGTTTTGCGCCCGAGGTGGGGCCTTGGGCTCAAGCGCTTGTCAATCAGCGATCAATGGAGTGAAACTTGGGGGATATCGCCGATGAGCTGTTGTTTGTCGAAGAAAACCTGGTTCATCGGTGCCCATTTGAAATCACGCAACAATGCTCCGAGCCTCTGCTTCGTTTGATCGAGATTCAGGTAATGGCGGAAGCGCGTCTTCCATGGGAGATTAGGCAGACGAGGTTGGCCGGCGTCGATCTCCCAGGGATGAAAATAGAAGATGGCGGACTGCTGTTCTTTAGCGTTGACGCGATTGATCATCCAGCGGGAGATAGGGTAGGGGTAGAGTCTGAAAAAACCGCCGCCGCCGCAGGGTATGCGTCGCTTGCCGATCTCAACCGTCGTCACCGGAATCTCCACGAGTTCCGCCCCAGGAAGCGGGCGAAAAGCGAACCTCGGCGCATCTGGGATACCGTAAAGATCGTGATGGATGGGGTAAACGCTTGAGCTATAACGATGGCCCGCGTTCAATATCTCTTCATGCGCCCAGAGATTGGTGCGATTGATAGAGTAGCTCGCAGCCCGGTAACCTGTTATCGGACAGGCACAAGTATCCTCGAGCAGTTTCTTCGTGTGCTGGATATCCCGCGCAAAAGCATCCCGAGATTGCATGGTAACGCGGACATGGTCATAGCCATGGCTCGCCACTTCATGGCCCTGATCGGCCATCTGTCTGACCAGTTTCGGAAAGCGTTCTGCGATCCAACCGAGGGTAAAAAACGTCGCCCTGACCTGGTGTTCATCGAGTAGAGCGAGAATCTCATTGATGTTGCGTTCTACTCGACAATCAATCTGTGACCATTGATCGCGATGGATATGCGCTTCGAAAGCGGAAACCTGAAAATAATCTTCAACATCAATCGATAAGGCGTTAACGATTGTCGATGTTTTATCCATCGGATAACACTCGGATAAGGTTGTCAGCAGGAGAAACGCCTACCAATCGGCAGCAATTCCGAATGTGACGCGGTTTTCTGTATAATCATCACCGCTCTGAAGTTGGTACAAAAAGTCGAAATTCCAGTGTTCACTGAGATTTTTACGTAAACCGGTACGCAGCGCGACTTGCTCATTGCGCTCGGCATCCGTTGAAGTTACTGCGCCTGATTGATCTGTTTGCCGCCAATTCAGTGCAGCGAGGCCTGACAATTTGCCAGAGAGTTGATGAGTATAGTCAACCCCGAGCTGCACAGCCGATTGGTCATTACCCGCTCCTGAAAAATCGCGGTGGACATAACGTGCATTGGCAGTCAGAACGCCGCGTCGCAGTTCTAACGCATACTGGGCGTTAAAACGGTCAGCAATGAACACGTCCGCGTTTGGTAACGCATTGTCTACTCCGACAGGTTGAGTCTGGTCGACATTTGGGATGGTCGGGTCGCCAAAGGGCGTTTCAAAATTATAGACCGGGGTTTGCCCAGCTTGTGACCGAGCGCTAGTCAGTTCCCTCGAATAAGTTGCTGACCATACTGAGCGTCTTCTGCGGTGATTGAAATCGATGCTAGAGGTCGTCCCAAAGTAGTGTTCTCCAAACTCAGCCCGCAAGGATGTGCGTGGGGTCGGAATCCAAGAAAATCCGCCGCCCCAGAGAAAGCCACGCGTATCATTCGCTGAAGCATAGCTATTATTCTCATATCCAGCGAATAGATCTACGGCCAATCGACGGCTCAATTGGTATCCAAGGAGCGCTGAAACACTCGAAAAATCGTTTTGACCTTCATCGTAGTCAACCCGCTCTGTATCTGCCAGCACACCCCAAAGTAAACGACCAAAGTAATTCTGGTCAGAGCGCAGCTCGAAATTGGCGCCATAACTGTAACTATCTGCGCCTTGGTCAGAATAGAAGACGCCGGTCTGTTCGAGCCCGAGGAACGCGTTTGCGTAGCGACCGAGACTTGTTCTCAGCAATGGCGCAATGGCATAGGAATAGGTTGTTTGTACGTTGTCTGTATTATTAGCAGCGTCGCCTCTTGCCAAGAATGGATCGATGAAGGTCTGTCTTGCCGAAGCACTAAAGTCTACCGATAAGCGATCGTCATAGAACCGAGTTGTCGCATTCGCTTGCAGGTTGTTATCGACTCGGTTGTTGCTTGATTCGGAGAGATAATAGCGTAGGCGCGGAGCATAGGCGAGGTTGACGTCAAGCTGTCGCC
This sequence comes from Lamprobacter modestohalophilus, assembly GCF_016583905.1. Lineage (GTDB taxonomy): Bacteria > Pseudomonadota > Gammaproteobacteria > Chromatiales > Chromatiaceae > Lamprobacter > Lamprobacter modestohalophilus. Next base: position 136,055 of record NZ_NRRY01000003.1, read on the forward strand.
CATTGCCTTGGAGAACAAAGCCCGGGGTCAGGGATGCAAAGACGTCAGATTCTTTATCGGAAGCACTGAGATTAATGTTGTCACTAAAGGTTGTATCTAACGCGACTTGTTTTGAGAAATTCCAGTCGGTCGCGGCTGCCGTGCTCGAGAAGACGCAGGACCCAACAATGCCACAATAAGCGAACAACGAGGCCAGGGTCATCTGGAATCGTTGGGAATGCGGGAAGCTGTGCATAATCGATCAGGGTGCCGCTAAGCCGTTGGATATTGCTGCGCTATTGGGGCTGAATCAGGCTCGGGACTTTGCTCATGTCCATAACCGTACCCATATCCATAACCGTATCCATAACCTGAGCCGGAACGGTTGCCAAGGCTAGGGCGGTACTTATTCAGTAAGAGTCCAATGATCATTTCGCGGTCGAGTAAAGCAAGCGCTTCGTTTGCGGTGTGACGACTTGTTTGTTCAGCCGCCACGACCATCACGATCTGGCCGACGCATGAACTGAGTACAGCCGTCTCGCTCGCCAGTAACAAAGGCGGCGAATCGAAAATGACGACACGGTCTGGATAACGCGTTGAAAATTCGGACATGAACTGGGCCATTTGCTCGCTCGCGAGTAACTCGGTAGCCCGGTCATGGGGTCGGCCGGCTGGGAGAATCCGAAGGTTGGGCAATTCGGTTCTCACCAGGACGTCGCTCATCTTAGTACTGGAACCGTCCACCAAGTCCAGCAACCCTGCTTCATGCTTGATGCCAAGGCGTTTAGCCGCAGTCGGCTTAGCGACGTCACCATCAACCAGGAGTACAGTCCGATCGCGCTCCATGGCGATACTCATGGCCAGGTTAATGGCCGAGAAGGTCTTACCCTCACGGGGGAGGGCGCTGGTCACTAAGATGAGATTAGCGTTATCGACGATATCAGCGCCCTTCTTGTCAATATTCATCAACAGAGGGCGCTTAATTTGTCTGTACTCTTCAGCGAGTTGGGACCTTTTGGTATTCGGCGTAAGAATGCCAAGAGGTCGAAGATCATCCCAGGGAAAGCAATGAATGTCCGATCCAGATTGGTTGTCGACATGAGGGGTACGCGATTTTGGCTTGAAACCCTCTTGCCGCAGCGTTGAATCTGCTAGCACAGGCTGTTCACCCTGCTGAGCGGCACGTTTTGCGAGGCTTTTTTCAATGGTGCTCATAAGGCGAAGAAGCGTTAAGTGATCATCGGAGAGATAACTGCGAAATAGAAATCGGCAGGTAATCCCGAGCCAACGATCACAGAGCCGACGACTAAGCCTATGATGAGTACAAAGAAGGGTATCCAGAGTATTCGTTCTAGGCGGCGTTGTTGTGGCGTTCGGATCAGTGAGACAACACCCAGTACCGGTAAGCCGGTCGTCCGGTAAAGAATACGTCGATCATCATAGATCGGTCGCAGCAGATCAAGCGCAACCGCAGCAGCAGCCCCACCGCCGACGGCAACGACCAAGACCGCAAGCGCCAACAGCAGGCGATTAGGCGCGGAGGGCTTTTTGGGTGCTATGGGTGGATCGATGACACGGAACTTGATGCCCTCTACTGAATTTTCGACTTGTTGCGATAAACGGGCCGATTCACGCCGTTCGAGTAGCTTAGAGTGTTGGTTGGAAATTGTGTTGTATTCTCGGGTGAGCTGGGTGAGATCCGCTTCGATCTCTGGGATCGCGTCGATCTTCTCAGTGAGCCCAGTCACTCTGCTTTCGAACTCATCGACTCGCGCTTGAAGTGAGGCAACGTCAGCTTCGGCTTCATTCAGTGCGATCCTCAAGTTGCCGTAGACGGTCGATGCCTGAACGAGCCTTGATGGCTGATTCTCGTTGGCTTTAGCTCGCTCGATGGCAGAGCGCCGTTTCAGTTCATCGATGAGTCTTTGGAGCTCGAGTACGTCAGGGTGACGCTCCGTGAAACGGAGCAACAGGTCATCGAGTCGAGCTTGTGCCGCCGCGACCTGCGGGTCGAGTGCTGACGAGTCATTGAAGTCTTCAGCGTTGCTGCGAGCCCTCTCGTTTTCAGCCTGAATTTGCGCCATCAGCTGAGCCCGGCGTTGGGTCGCCTCCTCTAACGCAAGACGAGCGTCTCGTAACTGCCCCCTCGCTCTTTCCAGGGTCGCGTAATAGCCAGTATCTCCAGGCAGTAAGCCAGCGTTTCTGCGCTTGAAGTCCGCAAGGCGCAGCTCGGATGCTCGAAGATCTGCCTCATAAGCTGCAATTTCTTGGTCTAGAAAGTTTTGCGCCGTTGTTGATGCTGTTTGGTCGCCCGCCAGGGCTTCTTCAATGAAGATGCTTACAAGGGCCTGAACGACACGTGTCGCGCTCTCCGGATCTTGATCTTCATACGAGAGGTTATAGATCGGAGCACTACGGTTGCTGTTAATACGGATTTTCGCGTTCAGCCGGGAAAGCATTGCTTCCCTTTCGCTGGGGCTATTAGCACTGAGCTCAAGGTCGCTCATGCGAAGAACCTTTTCTAAATTGGGCCGGCTCAGCAGCATTCTGCTCATCAGCGATACCCGTTCAGCAAAATCGGGCTGGATAGTAAGGCCCCTTAACAGCGGTCTTAAGACACTCTGGGTGTCGACGAATAAACGCGCAGAAGCCCGATATTCATTTGGAATAGTCGAGACATAGATCCAGCCCGCAATGGCGATCACCCAAGCGAGGCCGAGGACGACCCAGCGATAACGCCAAACGCCCCTCAGATACTGGAAAATTTCTGCAAGAAGGTCGTGCAGCAATGCGAAGTGTCCTGAAGATTAAGCCGGGTCGTGGATGAAGTGCGTTTGATTGGGCCGATTAGAACCAAGCTTCTGGGATGACAAGGATATCGCCAGGAAGAAGGCTGATATTCTCAGACATATCGCCTTTACGGAGGAGGTCATCAATGCGAACGGAATATTCCACCTGCTCGCCGTCATTAAAGCGCACCAAGATCGATTTGTTGCCAGCAGCAAAAGGTGTCAAGCCACCGACTTCAATCATCAGGTCCAGCAGGGTCATGTGTTTCCTAAAGGGTACTGCTGCCGGGCCTCTGCTTGATCCGCCGCCTCCTGAGCCACCCATGGCCTCACCGACAACCCTGACCTGTTGCTGAGGTAAGCCGACGAAATTATTGACGATCACGGTGACGATGGGGGAGCGTACATACAACGCCATTTCCTCTTCCAGGTCACGCGCCAGTTCTGACGGGGTCTTGCCACTGGCGGGCATGTCTTCTATCAGAGGGGTTGTCAGCATACCGTCCGGCCGCACGGGCACGGTGCCTGAGAGCTCTGGGAAGGCCCAGACAAAGATATTGACTGCATCCCCAGGGGCAATCTCGTAAAGATAACTTTCTTGTGCGCTGAGGGAGCGCTGCTCCCGTGGCACGGGCGGATACTTGGTATTGAAAGCGCAACCCGATAAAGCCACGAGCGTGAACATGGTTATTGTCAACCCAAGTGACGATCGGGGTCTCAATATTTTCTTGTTACGGTTGGTCACTTTTGATCTCCCGATGCGTGCGACATGCTGAATCTCGCTACTGGCTCTGGCTCTCGTTCGGCTTAAGCTCATATTTTTCAAGCAATTTATACAGTGTTGGCCGGGTGATACCCAAAAGGTTAGCGGCTTGGCTCAGGTTTCCGTCAGCCTGTGCAATTGCCTTCCGAATAGCCGTTGTTTCCGCTTGCTTACGCACTTCCCGCAGGGTCAAAGACAGCGTTGGTGTCTCCGAAGCGTCCTGCTGCAGCCCAAGATCCTTTGCCGAGATCACGGGGCCGTCGGCCATGACAACGGCTTTCTTCACCGTGCCATCGATCTCCCTGACGTTTCCGGGCCAAGGGTACTGGTCGATCGCGTTGAGGGCATCCGGCGTGAAGCCGCGATGCGATTTGCTGAAATGGGCATTGTAGCGTTTCAGGAATGCCTGTGCGAGTACGATCGCATCACCTGGACGCTCTCGCAGAGGCGGGAGCTGGAGCACGACCTCGCCAAGCCGATAGTAAAGGTCTTCCCGAAAACGCCCTTGAGCGGCAAGCGCTTGAAGATCCTGATGGGTTGCCGAGACGATCCGGACATCGACCGGGATCTCTTCGCGACCGCCGACTCTCTCAATAACACGCTCTTGTAAAAACCTGAGCAGCTTTGGCTGGAGAGCGAGTGGCAAGTCGCCAATTTCATCCAGAAAAAAGGTTCCGCCGTCAGCGCGCTCGATCTTGCCGGGAGTCTGACGGTTAGCGCCCGTGAAAGCGCCTTTTTCGTAGCCGAACAACTCGCTTTCGAGAAGTTGTTCTGGAATTGCCGCACAATTTACAGCAACAAATCGCGCTTCAGTGCGTCGACTGAGGTCGTGAAGGGCGCGAGCGAATAACTCTTTTCCTGTGCCTGTTTCCCCGATGAGCAGGACTTTCGCGTCGGTATCCGCGACTTTTTCGACCTCCCGACACAGGGACAGCACATTGTCACTACTCGTGATGAGGTTGGCAAAGGGGGTGCCGGGCTGGTTTTTCTCCTGGAAAAGCCGGTTTTCGGCTTCCAGGTTGAAGAGCGCCTGAGCCCGGTCGACGACTAAGCGCAGGGTTCCAGCGTCGATGGGTTTGAGATAGAAATCGTACGCCCCTAAGCCGATGGCATTGACCGCATTCGTTCGCTCATCATTACCGGTAACAACGATGATCTTCGTCTCTGGTGCCAGCATGCGAATATCATTGAGCGTAGCCAAGCCCTCAGTCACACCGCCTGGATCTGGAGGTAGACCGAGGTCGAGGGTGACGACGCTCGGCCGGTGCTTGCGCACATGGGCGAGTGCTTCAGCACGGGTTCCAGCGATCAGTACGCGATAGCCATCAAAACACCACCGCAATTGGCTTTGCAGTCCAGTATCATCTTCGACAATCAACAAATGCGGGGCGGGCGAACTCATACGGAAACCTCAGTTTGTGGTAAAGCGCTCACAACTTCAGGCTGGTCAAGTATGGGCAGGTAGACAGTGAAGACCGATCCTGCTCCCGGCGTACTCTCCACTGTTAAATCGCCACCCAATGCGTGAAAAAACTGACGACTCTCGAATGCCCCAACGCCCATGCCTGTAAGCCCTTTGGTCGAGTCAAAAGGCTTGAACAGTCGGTCTCTGATGAAGGCTTGTGACATGCCCGCGCCATCATCAGAGATGCGAATGATGGCCGTGTTAGCCTTGCGCAAGACTTCAACCTCAACCGAGCCATTACTCGATGTTGCCTCGCGCGCATTCTTGAGAAGATGGCCTAGCGATGTAATCAGACGCTCCTCATCCGCTTGGACAGATAGCGTTTGGTCAGCGATGTCGATGGTTGGGATTGGCGGGGTTGAGCCGAGCCGGCTGATTGCTTCAGTCACTGCTGACTCCAGTGAGCAGCGCGTCGATGCTTCTTCGCGTCTGCCATGTCGGAGCTGCAGCATCAGTCGCTCCATCCGCTCGACAGAGTTTTTTACCGTATGAATGACATCATTGATGAATTCCGGATTGTCTTTGTGTCGCTCCGCATTAGTGACAATCAGTGACTGCTGTGCGATCAGATTTTTCAGATCATGCGCAACATAAGCGGCAAGTTGGTTGAAGGCTTCAAACTGGCGTGCATTCATCAGCGCTTGGTCTGAGAGGAATTGTGCGAGCATGGCCGCTGCTTGGAGGCCGGCCGTCTTTAACAGGCTCCGGTCTTCCCAGTTGACATGACGCACAACGGCTGACCTTGTCAGGGCAACACAGCCAATGAGTTTTGTCTTAAAAAACAGGGGGATGATGAGCCATAGTTGTGGCAGGTCGTGGCACCAAGCAGGCGCATCCACGTCAGGATAAGCCTCCGGTTGGCTGCGCATTTCAGCAAGATCAACAATCCAACCGGTATTGCGCATAAATTGGATCAGTGGATCGTGCGCTTTTAATGGCGGAGGTGGGTATGAGTCAACTTGGAGCATCTCGATGCACTCGAAAGCGCCTCTCCCGTTATCGCTCCACATCAAGCCGCCAGGGCTCTTAACAAGACCGCAGAGGGCATGAATGATGGTCTTTGGTATCCTGTCGTCCGTTGCGGCAAGACTTTCTGTGAATTGGCTCCATTCGGCACGATAATCATATTTGAAACTGAAGAAATGTTCGCTCAGTAAGATCTTTAATCTTGCCCTAATGTGGCCAGAGAACAACAGTGTTATTAGGAGCAAGGCCGCGGCGAACAAGAATACGATTTGTAAGGTTGCGCCCCAAGTGCTGGAGGATGCTCTTATATAGTAGCCAGCAATCGCCATGGCCATTAAATAAAGGCCAGAACTGAGCAGCGTTGCAGAATGGAAAACAACGCTTCTCGAAACATGAATATCGAGTGACCAAGCGGGGTTTCTAGCAACTGACACAGCGATGAGCGGAATTGCAATCGCAGTCACGAAGCCACGCGCGCTCAAGAAATCGGGATCGACGCGGTTTAACAGGACGGAGTCGGAGTAGAAAAAAAGATCGTAAGCAAAGATGACGCCCAGCCCAAGACAAAGATGCTTGAGTGCCCAGAGTTGTGATTGCGGGTAGTTACGGACAATCTGTTCAATCAGTAGCAAGCCAAGTATCGCCTGTAGGAGCCAGAAATAGGGTAAGAGACCGAGCGACCATCTCGGTGAAATCGATGTGGGTAGAGAGGCTGGTAGCGATTCTGTTACAAGAGCAAGTGTTTGCGGCAGGATACCGACAATCAGTGTTGCTGATAAGACGACACTAATGGCAGAGTACAAGTAGAGACGTGTCTTTCTGGGTATCAGCGACACAAGCGCCGAGGTCAATAATAAAAATAGACTGGCATTGCGCAGCAAGGTGGCGTATGGAATGAGCGCATCTGGAAAAGCGCTCCAGGCAGCATCCGCTAAGAATATGCCTGACCAGACGATGACGCTGCCAATGCCTAAAATTGCGGGAAGACCCTGCAGGCGCCCGCGCCACGTTGTGAGGAGGAGTAAAAATAAGAGACTCGAAGCAAGCAGTGCTGATAGATAACTAAACGTGGCGGCGTTGAGCATGAAGCAGGCTTCGCGAGTCTAAGTAATACACTGATAGGAGACTGAAGGATCGAGCTGCTAGGCGTTGGGGTTGAGCGCTCGTAACCACTGTAGGAGTGACTGCACCGTTGCCGTGACTGAGGTCACAACGGTTTCGGACGTCGATAACGCCAAGGCGACAAGTTTCTGACGTAATGCATCATCAGTCATCACCATGCCGCCCAAAAAGCTCGCTGCCAAGAGCAAGACCATGATGAGCGTGATGACAATGACAGGAAACCGCTTTGCCGGGGTAGCGCGTGGTTCCCTGTTTTGATCCCGATAGGGTGCGTACAAGGTTTCGGATGGGTTAGCATCGGAATCCGCGGGCAGTTCATTCGGCGGGGCTGATGTGGGTTGTGCAGTGAAGCGTAGATAGCGCGCCGCGTCCGCGACGGGAGCTGGAGAGACTTGGGTAACATGGGCAGCTGCCTCTGGCTGCTGTCTGATGTCTAGGGCTTCTGTCTCTGAGGCCAGCGTTGGCGTCAACGGCGCTGTTGGCTCCTGCCGCGTTTGATCCTCGTCAATCGCGGCTAATGCAGGCTCTGGCGGTTGGGGCGGCTCGGGCGGCTGAGGGGGCTGAGTAACAGCGAGGCCTTGATCGATTTCATCCCATGGGATGTCAGAGGACGATGCGGCTTGATCGGCCTCGAGGCGAGGTGCCTCAACCAGGCCTTCCTCCTGAAGCTCGTTCAGAACCTCCTGGGCGTCGTTTCTGGTCAGCTCGTGCAGATCTAAGCTGAAGCCACGCAGCAGCAGGCGACTGCAATACTGGTTGATCAGTCGCGGTATCCCCTCGCTATAAGTATAGATGGCCGTCACCACGCCTGGCTGAAAGACCGGGTCACCGGTCCATCCGGCTGTCTCGAGCCGATAGCGAACATAAGCAACCGTTTCCTGTGGCTTCAGGGGTTTGAGATGCATGGCCGCGACAATCCGTTGGTGCACTTGAAGCATTTCTGGTCGCCGGATGAGATCCCGAAGTGCGCTTTGTCCTAGCAAGATGATCTGCAGCAGTGGTCGACCGCCGCCTTGTAGGTTGGTCAGTAGCCTCAACTCCTCGAGCGCGAGTACAGAAAGATCCTGGGCTTCGTCGATGATCAAGAGGACGCGGCGGCCAGATTGCTGCTCGCGACGGAAGAAGATCATCAACTCCCGTAAGAGGACAGCCTTGTGATTCGACTGGACCTGTAATCCAAACTCGTAGGCACAGATGAACAACAGCGCTTCGGCATCTAACTGCGTGCAGTTGATCGTCGCGGTCGTGGTTTCAGTGCTCAGAAGTCGGGCCTGCAAGTCCGCAACCAAGGTCGTCTTGCCGGTGCCAGGGTTGCCTGTGATCATCACAAAGCCCTCGCCACGCACCAATGCATAGTCGATGTATGCCTTTGCGCGCGAGAACTGCTCGTGATTGAACGAGAAGTGGTGGTCGGGCGTCAGGCGAAAGGGATCGGTGCGCAGACCATAGAAGCTTTCAAACATGGTGGTCGCGTTTTCTCTTGGGTGCTGAGCGTAAGATGCCGATGATGACCGTTGGACTGTCGCTCTAGATGTCAGACACAGGCGTCAGACAGCTGTGTCAGACATATAGCCAGACACGGGTGTCAGACACAGGTGTCAGAAATGGCAGATTCTGTCATCGTCAGCGGCCGTCAGTTGATCCTTTGGGCTACAACCCTAGCAGACTGGGCTGAATGACTTCGGTATTTCCTGGTCACACAGTCAGGCATGACTTCTGCTACATGAGGGTGTAACCTGCCGTAAGCCCGAAGTTCGCAGGCAGAACACATCGATCAAGCTGGCCAATAAGCATTGATTGGATAGCGATCGAAACTTCAAGTTAGTTCGTCTCCGGAGAGCGTAAAGAATGAATTTCAGCTTACCGAATGTGGGGCTTTTTTCGCAGTCGGAACAGGGTGTTCGCCAATTGTCAGACCCCCAAAAGCTGCCATCGACGTTTCGCGAGCGGGTCATCATGAACGTTTCAAAGTGCTTGCGGGAAACGAACTCAGGCAGCCAAGTTCCTGCATTGCGACAACTGTCGCACTAGCCAGCCAGCCTTGGGCCGATTCTTATCGGCCCTGCATCTGTCGTCTTCCGCCAGATCGCGGTCGAAAACGCCGCCGGCGTCCTGTTCAGCGACGCCGGCGATGTCTCATGACTGTTGAAGCCAGCGCACTGCATCCTCCCGCTCAGGGAACGGGGCCGGATCAGCGAGAATCTTCTCGACCAAGGCCCTAGCCTCTGCCAGCTCCCCTTGTGCTTCTAAGATCAGCGCCTTGTGGTAGCGCATGCTTGGGTTGTTGGGATTGGTTTGTACCGCGCTGTCAATCAATCGTCTGGCTTCGTCGAGTTCGTTCCGCTTGAGGAGCACGACCGCGAGCGTATCCGCGATATCGGCGGAGTCCGGCGCCAGAGAATGCGCTTGCCGCGCATACACCAGCGCCTGATCGGAATCACGATCCTTCAGCAGCCAGGCCAGGTTATTAAGCACCGCGGGATTGCCGACGCCTTTATCGATCAGCGCTTGATATTCCTCGATGGCGCGTTCAGAGGTTCCACGAGTGAGCTCCAGCTGAGCCAGGGCTAATCGTGTTCGATGGTCGTCAGGATGTTCCGCGACCCAGCCTTCAAGCAACTCGCGAGCGTCAGCAATCTGGTCTTGGCGTATCAGCACACGCGCCACGGGCAGCAGGCTGGCTGCGGTTGGCGACTGCTCAAAGGCCTTCCGGTATTTGGACAGCGCAAGCTCCAGATCCTCGGCTTGTTCAGCGACTTGTCCCTCAAATTGCAGAACGTCATTGTGATCCGAGCCCAGGATCTCCCTGAGCGCATCAATGTTCTGCTTGGCCGCCGTCGGCGCATTTTCCGCCAGGGCTAGGCGCACCAGGCCCCGCAAGGCCGGAACGGACTCGGGCTCCGAGGCTAGGATCTGCCTGAGGCTCTCTCTGGCAGATGCCAGCTGGCCAAGCCGCGCTTGCGTTTCAGCGAGGGTGAGCAGCACCCTCTGCTGATTCGGCTGTAGGCGATTGAGGGTTTCGAGTGTTCTCAGGGCGGTCCGGAAACGCTCTAGGTTGAGTTCAGACTCAGCCTTCAGTGCCAGTAATCGAGGGTCCTGCGTCAGGTTAGGGCTCGCCGATGCGATCAGCTCGAGGGTTTTTTCCGCATGTCCCTGTCGCAGGTAGAAGGCGCCCAAATAGAACGTAGCCGCTGCCGACTGCGGGTTGCGTTCGACGCCGCTGAGCAGGAAGGTTTCAGCAGCCTGAGGATCTTTCTGCAGCAGTGCGAGTCGCGCTGACCCCAGCAGCAGACTGAGGTCGGAAGGGTTCTGCTGCAGTGCGGCTTTGTATCGGTTGCTGGCGGCCTCGAAATCGTCATTCTGCACATCCATGGAAACCAGTCCATTGGTCGCCGTGACATTTGCGGGATCGAGCTGTAAGGCTTGCTCGAAGGCCGTCGTCGCCTTATCGGCTTGTTGATCACGCAGGTAGAGCAGTCCGAGCAATGCATGGGTGCGGGCCGAGTCGGGCTGACGGCTTGCGAGCTCCTCGGCCGCCTTGACGCCGGCTTCGGGATCGCCTTGGCGAATATAGGCAAGCACCAACTGCTCAGCGGCGCTCCAGAGCGCGGTATCCTGATCGAAGTCGAACTCAGCGTTGGCCCCGAGTAGCGTACGGAACGCGTCGTCTGCCGCGCTCAGATTGCCCTGCAGTCGGGCAAGATCGCCCTGTATCAGAAGAACGTCGCGCTGGTTCGCGCCCAGTTGCTCCTGTAGCGCGCTCAGATAGCCAGCAGCTTCGTCGATGTTCTGCTGCAGAATCGCAAGACGCCCCAGCGCCAACAAGACCGGAGTGAAATCAGGATCAGCGGCATACGCCTGCTCCAGCGCCAGCTTGGCGTCCTCAGGGTTGCCTAAGGCAATGTCGGTTCGCGCCAGCGCATAGAGCACGCGCGGGTTCGGTTGCTCGAGAAGCTCAACGAGCTCCTGAAGGGATGCGCGAGCGGCCCGATAATCCTCCAATGCCAGTTGCGCATCCGCGCGGAGTCCAATGGCCGCGGTGTTGTCAGGCTCCAGTGCGACAGCATCCGATGCCCAGGACAAGGCCTCTTCGGCGTTGCCCTGTTGGAGAGCATAGGCCGTCATGTAAAGCCTAGGCGTAATACTGTCAGGATGAGCCTCGAGCGCCTGGTCCAGATAGGCCTTGGCCGTTTCGGTCTCATCTTGCGCCAAGGCGAGCTTTGCGAGGGCAATCAGCAGATCGAGATGATCGGTATGCTGCGACAGGCTCGACTCGAGGATGTTGCTGGCCAAGGCATAGTCTTCAGCCTGAGCGGCCAGGGAGGCCAGCGCTCTGCTCGCGGGGAGATGTCCGGGCTCCTTGTCGAGCGCCTGCTCGAAGGCCGCCTTGGCCTGTTCGATCTCGCCCTGTTGCAGATACACGGCCGCGACGAGGACTTGGGCGTTTGCGGCGTTCGGATGTTGCTGTTGGTAGGCGTTTGCGGTCTTCAGCGCCTCTTCCAAGTCGCCAGAGCGCGCCAAACCAGCGACCAGTTTCTCGACCGCTGTGGCGGACTCGGGGTTTTGCTCGGCGGTTTCGCGCAACAGCCTGAGACCCTCCTCCTCATCGCCTTGCTCCAGAAGCGCCAGACCTAACCGCATGTCAAGCTCCGGCGAGCTCGGCGTAACCGCCCTGACCCGTCTTAGATAGGCCGTGCCTTCCTCGCGTTTGCCCTGCATCATCAAGGCGCTGGCGAGCAAGTTCATGGCCGCGGCATCGTCTGGATCTTGTGCCACCAGTGCGCGCGCAATCGCTTCCGCTGCTTCAGCCTCGCCGGTTTGCAGCTGCGCCATGGCCAGCATGCGCTGTGCACCGATGTCATCAGGCTGGACCGACAGGAAGCGCTGGAGGTGGATTCTTGCCAGCTTCGGTTCTTCGAGTGCCAGCCGCGTGGCGCCGGCAAGGCGCAATGCGGGTTGCAGATTCGGGCTGGAGCCAAGCGCGACATCGATGCGCTCGATGGCTTCGCGATATCGAGCTTCGGTATATAGCAATAACCCCTCGGCATACGCGACGAGCGCATTGTCTTTCAGGGTTTTTTGCAAGTCGCCGATGTCTTCTCGCGCCCCAGCCAGGTTGTCCAGCTGAATGCGGGTATAGGCCCGGTTGAGCTGCGCGCGCGACGCTGTCAGCGCGTCCTTCATTGCTTCCGAAAAGGCCGCTTCCGCAGCCTCGAGATCGCCGTCTCGGCGCTCGATCTCGCCAAGCAGGAGGTAGGCGTTGCCGTTCGCTGGCTCCGCGGTCAGCGTCTTATCGATAAACGCGCGCGCTTGATCCGTGTTTTCTTGCGCGAATTGCACCTGGGCCATCGTCAGTGTCGCAGCCGGCAACGTCGCATCTGCTTCGAGGGCGCTCTCCGCCTTGGCGGCGGCATCCTCAATATCCCCGCTGGCCAGCGCTGCCGCGGCCTTCAGGGCGAGCAATTGCGCCTGTTGGGCCCCGGGCGTTGCCTGGTTGACATCAATCTCAGCGACCTTTGCGAGCTCTCCAGCCTGAAGCCAGGCCTCGGCCAGCCAGGGCTGCAACAGCCCGAACTCCGCGCCCAAGCCTTGTGCGCGCTCCAACTCCTGGATCGCGGCGACCGCATTTCCTTGGCGGGCCAGCGTCTGGCCGAGGAGGGCACGGGCAACCGCCTGTTCAGGGTTTGCCTGGAGGGCGTTCTTCAGCTCGATGGCCGCGGTGGGCAGATCGCCTTCCTGCAATGCGGCTTGGCCGCGAGCAAGATAGTCATCCGAAGAAGCCGAGCCGCCACAACCTGCCAAGCTGCCTATCGCTAAGGCTATCGCTAAGCGTCCGAGCAGCAACCAAGACGGCACAGTATGCTTACAAACCAACAAAGCCTTCATGAAAAAGACCCCTGCTATTTATCATCGATTCATCGGCCTAAGAGTACCATGGGTCTGTGCAAGAGGCGTGTACCGGATAGGCAGTTGCGGACTTTCCGGATAGGATATTCATCAGTATTTCGCTAACGGCTGAACTGGCCTCACGAGGGACATCATGCGGTCTTCTCCCGTTTTCCCGGCACTGCTGCTCATAACGGCCTTGATGGCGTCAGGTTTTCAGATCAGTACGGCACGAGCCCAGACTCGGGGCGCGATGGACCTGGTCAACTGTCTAGATCAGGAACGCCAGATCGTCCGGCGCTCACGTGCCGACCAATGCGATGGTCGCGTCGTCAGCGACGCCGAGGCCGAGCGCGTTCGTCAACAACGCCGCGCCTACATCGCCGAGTCGCTCGAAGGGGCATCTGACGCCACCATCATTGGCAAACGTCTTACGAGCATCGGCGCCGGCTTTTTTGTCGATCGGCGCGGGTCGATCGTCACCAATGCGCACGTCGTCAAGGGTTGTTCCGAGCTTGCCATTACATCGCCAAACGGCCGCATGAGTCGCGTCAAGCTCGTCGCGACGCAGCCGAGTCGGGATTTGGCCCTGCTCAGCAGCGATCTGAAGCCAACCACGGTGGCCGAAATCGCGCAAAAGCCTGATCTGGCCGGCTCGGAGGTGTTCATCGTCGGTTATCCCAACCAGGGATTGCCGCCGCTGATCCCGTTGCTGACCGAGGGAATGCTCGCCGAGGGGCTGTTCAGCCAGGTGCCTGGTCGTGGCCGTTCGCCGCTCTCGTTTAAGGCGCCATTGCGACCCGGAAACAGTGGGGGGCCGGTGTTGAACCGGGCAGGGCAGGTGGTCGGAGTGGTCTTCGCCGCGGTCGACACCAGCAAGATCTACAAGGAGCAGGGGCGCATCATTCGCGACCGAGGCGTGGCGATTCCAACCCCGATGGTGGGCGAGTTTCTGGCGCGCCAGGGTGTGACGGCCGATTTCAAACCCGCCAGCGCCCAACGTTTCGGGCCCGATCGGCTGCTCGAGGCCGCAAAGGACTACGTGGTTCGCGTCGAGTGCTGGAACTGATGGGGCCGCCATCGTGATGACGCCTACTACTGCCCCTACTGCCCCCACCGCCACCCTATCGCGGATTCTTGCCGGACAACGCAAGCCGCTCATGGTTGTGGCTGCAGACTGCCAGATACGCTTTATCAACGATGCATTCGAGCATGTATTCGGCCTGACCCGAAGTCACATCCTGGGACAGGATTCCTGCAGCCTAGACGCCATCCCACAGGATGAATGTCGTCATCGACGATTCTTTCGCGATCTAGAGCCCTATGCGGAAAACCACCTGATCAAGCTCGGCACAGGCGAAAGTCAGTTAGCCCAGATTTTTGGCTTTCCGATGCTGGACGAAGACGGCCAGATCTATCTCGGTGAACATCTAAAGCTGCTCGGATCGCCGGTTGCGGAGAGCAAGATCCTCGGGCACGCAGCGGCGACACGAGCGCTGCTCACCGAGCTGGAGCGGGCCGCCCAGACCGAGGCGCCGGTGCTGCTGCATGGCGAGACCGGCTCTGGCAAAGAACTGGCCGCTGAGCATATTCATCAGCAGTCTCAACGCGCAGCCGGTCCCTTTATCGTGGTGGACTGCACGGTCCTCAGCGAGGATCTGTTTGAAAGCGAGCTCTTCGGCCACGCCAAAGGCGCGTTTACCGGCGCGGTGGCCAACAAAACCGGGATGTTCGAACTGGCGGACGGCGGAACGCTGTTTTTGGATGAGATCGGCGAGCTGCCGATCTCGCAGCAGCCCAAACTGCTGCGCGCACTCGAAACCGGGTCCTTCCGTCCGGTGGGCGCCACCAAAAACCGAAGCTCCCGGGTGCGGGTGGTCAGCGCGACCCACAAGGACCTGGCAGCGATGGTCAAGCAAGGAACGTTTCGGCAGGATCTGTTCTACCGCCTAGCCGTCTTACCGATCATGATTCCGCCTCTACGCAGTCGCCGGGAAGACATTCCTGAGCTTGCACAGTTCTTGCTCAAAGAATTGAGTCTGCAAGGGCTCGGACAACCCAGTCTCAGCAAAGCTGCGGTTCAGAAACTGCTTCAGTATGACTTTCCTGGCAACATTCGCGAGTTGCGCAATATCATTCACCTGGCAGTCGCGCTCAACCCGAGTGGGGAGATTACCGAGGCGTCCATCCGTCTACCAGAGATGCAAAGTACTGATGCTGCTCCTGAGCCTGAGCCCGCGCCTGCCCCTGACCCTGACCCTGCTGGGCTGCAAAGGAGTGTGGCAAACGCCGAGCATCTTTCCCCCATTGAATTGGCAGAGGCGAGCTACATCATGGAGCTAATGAACCGATACCACGGCAACCGCAAACAAGTCGCCGCTGGGCTTTCAGTCAGCGAACGGACGCTGTACCGGAAGCTGAAACGATACCGCCTCAATGTTCATGTTCAGAGCCCGCATCCCAGCTCCTGATGAACCTGAGCGCGGCCATGATTTCTGAGCCCCAACTTCTGCATTGGAACCTTGCCAATGCTGACCGTGGCGCGCTCGGGCGCTTGCCTCCCGGAGATATTCGTGACCTGGTGCGCTCTAATGAAGCGCTGCCGCCAATGCCCGCGCTGGCCAAACGGCTGTGGTCACTCAGAGATGATGACCGCATTTCGGCCCAAGGCTTGGCCGAAGTGATTCTGCTTGATCCGTTCCTGTCAACCCAGATCCTCAGGCGCGCCAACTCCGCCTTCTACGGCGCGGTGCAGCCAATCGAAACGGTACAGGATGCCGTGACCCGGCTTGGGTTCAGTGTCGCCTTGGAGCTCGCGTTGGCGTTGGCAGCGCTATCACCACTGCGCACGCCAAACCGGGGGCCCATTGGTCGTGATCGGCTCTGGCAGCACGGGTTGCGCTGCGGCATCCTGATGCAGGAATTGGCGCGACAGCGACGATCCGCGTTCCAGCTACCCCCCGGAGTCATCCAGCTTTCAGGTATTACCCACGACATCGGTTACCTGCTCCTAGGCCATCTGTTGCCCGAGCAATTTCAGCTCGTCAGCCGCTTAATCGAAGCCAATCCAGCGTTATCCTTGCCGACCATCGACCGCTTTGCGCTAGGCGTCGAGCATACCCAGCTCGGTGAGTGGTTATACGACGCCTGGGACATGCCGGCGCCCTTACTGCTCGTCGCCCGCCATCATCATAACGCGGCCTATGAAGGGGATGATGAGCAGCTGGTCTTGCTCACCGGATTGGCAGACGCCTTGCTCGAGCAATCAGGCCTTGGGCTAGGAGGCCAATCTCCATCCGGAGATCAACAACAGTTTGCCGATCGCTTAGGGTTGGATGCCACTGTCTGTGCGCAAGCGCTTGAACGCGCCGCCGTCGTGACGCTGTGACGCTGTGACTACATGGCGCCTTTGCCAAACAGCACGACCTCGACCGTTTGGACCAGGATGAGGAGATCAAGAAAGGTACTATGATTCTTCACATAGTAGAGATCGTATTCGAGCTTGCGTAGTGCATCGTCCTCAGTGTTACCGTACGGGTATCGCAACTGCGCCCAGCCGGTCAGGCCGGGCTTGACCCGCAGGCGCGCGGCATAATAGGGATGCTTGACGGCGAGATGGCCGACAAATTCCGGTCGTTCCGGTCGCGGGCCAACGAAGCTCATCTCCCCTTTCAATACGCTGACCAGCTGCGGCAGCTCATCGATGCGTGTCTTACGGAGGAACGCACCGACCCGCGTGATGCGGGGATCATTCTTCGTCGCCCAGCGTGCCTTGCCATCCGCCTCGGCATCCACGCGCATACTGCGAAACTTCGTCACCTTAAACGGGTTGCCGTCGCGTCCAATGCGGATCTGCCGATACAGAACGGGGTGTTTGAAGCGATCTTCAACGGCAATCGCAAGCGCCGCCAGCAGCATGATCGGGATCGTCAGCAAGAAAAGACCGGCAGACGCGGCGATATCGAAAAGACGCTTCAACAGCAAGGTCATATAACCTTGGTGGAAGCCCGACGCCCGCACGAGCCAGCTCGGGTTGAGAAAATCAAGCTTGACCATGCCAAGCTCGCGCTCGAAAAAATCCAGGGGCTCAAGCACCGGTATGCCCGACATCCGGCAATCGAGCAGCTCTTCCATCGGTAGCGCGCCGCGCCGATCTTTTATAGAGAGGAGGATCTCGTTCACATCGGCGGTGGTCGCGATGTGAACCAGCGGCGCGTTATGCGGCAGCGTGGGGAACTCATATTCGTGTTGCGCAGCTTGTTCCGTCAAGGGCACAAGGCCAACAATGATGAGACCGCGCGATTTTTCGGCAAGCAGGGTATCAACAACGCTGGTATCTCCGATGATCAGAATCCGGCGTTGAAAGATTGACGGCTCTAGTCGGTAGAGGCCGAGCCTGAGCAAGGTTGTTGTAATAAAGGCGATGACGACAGTGCTGGCCAGTACGCTGCGCCACACATCGAAATGGGGCAAGGCGAAAGAGATAGCAGCCATGCCGATACTGCCAATCAACAGTGCGAGCGCAATGCGGATGGCTGAGCCGGTCAGACCTTCGCGGAGGCTTGCCTCGTAAAGGCCAACCGAAGCCATCGCCACCACGAACACAATGCCAACAAGCAGCATTAAGAACCCGAACTCGCCGGGTCCGAAGGGGATAGAACTGCCGATCAGCCAGAATCTGAGGTGAGTACCCCCAAAAAACGACAGTGCAACAATGAGCCCCTCGAGCAGCGCAAGAAGGACCAAAGGAAGGCGCAGGAAATGACCAAAGATTCTGACGGAATGCATCAGGCTTTATCGTCACATTCAAGCGGAAAAGCGGAATCAGCGATTTGAAGCCTCGATCTTTGCGAGGATGCCGGCAACCGTCAAGCCAATCCCGCCGATAAACACTGATTGGCTTTCGGCGCCGAATAAGTAATAAGACCCGGTCAGCTTGACCAGCGCACTCACCAAGCAGACAAGAACTCCGCTCCAGCCAAGAACGGAGCCGACAAGTGCCAATTGACTTTTCACAATGAACCCCCTAAAGACCCAGCCAGTAGACAATGCCCAGCATACTACCATGCTGTGCAGTCGGAATGGAGACCGATCAAGAACGGGATGACTTGTCTGTTGAGCCCAAACCTTGCGGTTGAAGTGTGGTCTGGACGCGCCGCCAGGTTTTCCGCGCCAGATGCTGAAACAACAAGCCTGGAGGCATCCGCAGCCAATGTGCACGGAGATACATTGCCCAGCGCGCCAACGCTGCGATCGGATCGGACTGATCCGGGTGGGTAGGCAAGATCGCGCGGGGCACGAGCCAACCCATGGCCCGTTGCACAAGCCAGGATGGAGCGGCAGATTGCGCCCGTTGTGCAACGGTATCGGGGATCTCCGTGCCGAGCAACTGCCGGGAAAACACCAACCCATAGTAGAGCGGGCGCCCAAGCTGTAACTGCTCGGCCCGGGGAACGAGCGCCTCCCAGAACCCCGGCTCCTGGCCAAAATGCCGCAGCAAATCCGCAACATCCACCAGGTCGCGCAGGCGCAAACCTTCCTTAGGATCGCCCTCGTGAAACAGATGCACCAAGGCGTGCAAAATCATATCCTGCGGCCCGAGCACGCGAATCGGCGAGCCAGGCACCGCGCGGGTTTGTTGGAACAACAACACCGGATCAGGCTGCAAGCGGCTGGTCCGCGGCAAGATCCGATGATGGATATCGACTTCGGTCTCGCGCTCGCGGTGGCGTAGGGCAGGGATCTCGTGCATCCATTCCCGGTAGTACTGGTCGTCGTAAGGGTCCAGCTTCTCGCGCATCCAGCCACGTTCCAGCAGACGTTGCTCGACGCTGGGGAGTTGCTCCTCCGGCACGAGCAGATCGACATCGACGGCCAGCCGTCCGCGTGCTGCTGGTAAGCCGGCCAACATGTAGGCCACACCCTTCAGCGCCACGATGTGCAGATCAAGACCGCGCAACGCCCAAACAACACGGTCCGCCTCCCAGGTGAGACGTGTCTGGCGGTGCGCGACCAGATTCCGCGCCGCGCGCAAATGGTTGCCCGCCCGTTCGGGGATGCGATCGAGCAATTCGAGCTGCGCGAGATCGGCCTCAAGGCGGCCGAGCAGTTGGGTGCGGCGGGCTAGCCGTAGCAGGAGATCCCAGTCTGTCAGGCTTAAGTGAGGCAGGTCGGCCGGCCGCCGCAGCGCCCCGATGAGTAACCGCGCTGCATGTCGCTTTTGGCTGAAACTGTCAGGCATTGGCAGAACTTGTCAGTTCGTTCAGAACTGCCATCGCTTCCTTCAGGTCTGAATAGACCAGGGTGTAGCAATCGCAGGCATCGACCATTTGGCCAACCAGCTCAAAGGCAGTTTGCCCGAGGATGTCGTAGTTAAAGGCGTTGGTGGCCACCATCAGAAAGGCATCCGGCTTGACCACCGGCTCGAGGCGCAGCCGCGAGCCGGCCACCCAACGCGGAAACACCACCCAGCGTGGCTGAGCAGGTTCATCCATGCGTTGAACGCTCTCGGTCGGTGGGCGTACATGGGCGACCGTCCCTTTGTGGGTTCCTTCAAAAGCTGGGCCGAGATCGGCCTGTGGTGCAAAGGCGCGTATCACATCAATCGAGGCATTCTTAAGAGGCAAAGAACGTGGCACAGGCAATAACAAGCCGTCCTCGGGTCGCACCAAACCAAACTCGTCGCTGAGTAACCGCCAGCCGGAATGAGTCAGCGCCGCGCACAAGGTCGATTTACCATGGCCTGGAAGGGCCGGCAGTAGCAGTGCTTGACCGTGACGTTCCATCACGGCAGCGTGGAGCATCAGCAAATGATTGGCTCTGCGGGCCAAGCAGAGATTAACCCCCCATTCAAGCATGGGGAAATGATGCGCAAGCGGAAAAGAGGGGCCAATTGCACGCCCATCGACCAGGATAAGCAGTTCCGGGTTGGGCCAGCGTCGATGAATGAGATGCCTAGAGACAGCGATATGGCAGTCGATGATCGCTGGCTCGTCAACCAGAGGAAAATCGCGCCAAAAATGATGCAGAAGACTCGCAAGCGACTCAATTGGCGTGCGCAAGCGTATCTGCAATGGGCCGAAGCGAACCGTTATCCCTTTCCGAGCAAGTATTTTGGCGAAAAGCGGTTGCTTAAGAGTGCCGACCTTCAATGGCGTCAGATGTCCTCTACGAGTCCATGTTCATTAAAACGATTCAAGATACTGCGAACCTCATCTAAGCTAGGTGCCTGGCTCCGAGAATCTTTAAGACTTCGATGTAAGCTTTCAGTGCTCATATGCTCAAGGTCTAGCCGTTCGAGAATTGACGAAGCACAGTGGTTAAGGTAGTGTGTTTCCCCGGATCGAGGGAAGAAGACAATCTGCTCATCCTGCCAAGCGCAGACTGATCTGTTTGATGTGCATGTGTGCCACATTTTGACTTTCCGTGTATTCTATGACCTATTAGCTTGAGGGGGTCCATTACGGACAAATATTACTATTGCCAAGTGACGCAACTGCGTTCAAGCTATTACACGCCGGCAGATCTGCGACTTTGGGAGAGCCATCTTCATTTTCACCAACTATTTTGCAAGCAGCATCACGCTGGTCCCTTAGCCTATGAATCCGAGTACAGCTGTCTTCCGCGATGGCGGCTCCGCTACCCAAGGTCAGCATTGCAGGTGCAGCCATAGAAGCCTGCTTCAGCAGGCGGCGGCGCGAGGAGCTAACAGTCGGTGAGGCTTCGTTTGGTTCCGCTGCGGTCGCCTTACTTTTCGGAGTCTTGTGGGTCAGATCGTTCATTAGTGAGTTACCAAATAGTCGCTAAAAAATTAAGTTATGCAAAAGCCGCGCCAAGCAACCCGAGGGTGATGGTTAACTATCCTGTGTCAGGATTATAAGACCTGAGTCACCCGCGACAAGTTCTGGTTGTTGCACGGTGGCCTTGATCATCGTTCCGTCCAAAACTCTACGGTTTGCTCAACGATGATTGGCTAAAACTCGTAACATCAGGGGCTTACTCGGCCACCTGGAGGTCTCTGCTCCAGAAGTCGGGCGAACGATGTTCGGGGTTGGCGCGACAAACCCATGGGCTGAGGCTAATATGCTTAGGGTCTATCGCCAAACTTTCGACAAGTTTAGCAGAAATCGAGCGACGTACCCTGATCTGGTTAGCCTTGAAAAACCCTCGTTTTGCCAGCGGTTCGGGCCGTTCGAGCCGCGCAGCGTTTCAGGTTCTATCGCACTGCGGTGCATCTGGGGCAAACTGTGGGGTGCTAACAAGGCTGATACAAGCCAAAACCAGATGCATCAAGGGCACCCCCGAGTGTTCCACGGCGCTGACTCACCGCAAATGAAGCAACCATCGCTCCGCAACACACCGAACAGCGTGGAACGGCGGCAACAAACCCTCTGCTTTCCGCGGGGGGCATTGTACTCTTTGGCAGAGTTGTCGCTATCCGAGAATCTCGGTTGGCGTGCCGACAGTCTCGACTGGCAGGGCGTGAGCTACCGTGTATTGCAGTATTGGCCGGACTGCTCGCTCCAATGGGTTTCCCTGTCTGGCATCGCTGGCGTCTCGGGTCAAGACGGCAGCAATTGGGAGGCTGACGAAGGCTTGCCGCTCCTGCGTCTGACAAAAAACGGCATTCAGCTCTGTGAGCTCAGTCTAGTCTGCCCCTCGCTGAGCCCTGAGCGACTCGTCTCGCATCAAGTGCAAAGGCTGACCTTCGAAACCCACCTCAAGTGGATCTATCATCTCAAGGTTTGCCCCGGCTCACCGTTGAGGGTAGAGGTCAGCATAACCCTGCATGACCTTGGCTACCTAGATGCGACGGTCACCCTACACAATCCACGTGCTGCGCTGCATCCCGGCGGCCGCTGGGATCTCGGTGATCCCCATTCGGTTGTTCTCCAAGGGATAGGGTGGGACATACGGCCAGGCATACCGATAACGCCGTCCTTGAACCTGAGTGGTGACGCGTACCGCATGCAAGCCGGAGACTGCCTGATTCAAGCGAGTAGCGGGGGAGAGCACTGGCAGAGCCCCGTACACATGGGCGCTGACAGGAGCGTGAGATTGCCCTTCAAAGGCTATCGCTGGCACCACGCTGGAAAGGTCGTTACCGGTGACCGGGCCGCTCCCATCTTGCGGCTAGGCGGCGAAGAACCTTTACTCCAGCTGTCGTGGAGTCATTTTTGGCAGCAATTTCCAAACCAACTCTCCTGTCACGCGCACCCGGAGGGGCAAGGGCAGGTGATTGCCTGGCGCTGGCATCGCGACGACGAAGAGATCGATCTGCAGCCCGGAGAAAAGCTCTGCAAATCCTTCCGGGTGATGCTTGGGCAAGTTCCCGCCGCTTCGCAAGATGCGCCGCCACGATTCGATCTCAACAGCCTGATTGCCGCCAATGTCATCCCCTTTCTAGCGCAAGATGCCGACCCTTCCAAGATTGCCAGCTTGACGACTGTATCGCTGGATGAGCAGCGCGGTTTCTTCGCCAAACGCGAGGCACTCGACGCCTACGGATGGCGCAACTTTGGCGATCTGTTTGCGGATCACGAGTCGGCGTTAAGCGACGAACCAGGGATCTTCGTCTCCCACTACAACAACCAGTACGATCCGG
Source organism: Lamprobacter modestohalophilus (assembly GCF_016583905.1). Taxonomy (GTDB): domain Bacteria; phylum Pseudomonadota; class Gammaproteobacteria; order Chromatiales; family Chromatiaceae; genus Lamprobacter; species Lamprobacter modestohalophilus. The sequence continues at coordinate 158,629 of NZ_NRRY01000003.1, forward strand.
TCAGCGGTTTTATCTATCGCTACCTGACCACCGGAGACCCCCGCTGGTGGGAGCTCGCCAGGGATCTCGTCGACCATGTCGTCAACATTGACATCTATCACACCGACGAAGACAAGCCCGAATACAACGGCGGCTTGTTCTGGCATACCGATCACTACCTGCCCGCCCTAACCTCGACCCACCGGTCATTCTCAGGCCAGCATGACCAAGGCATCTACCAAGGGCATGCCGGCGGCGGTGGTCCCGGTGGCCAGCATTGCTATACAACCGGTCTCGCGCTGCACTACCTCCTGACGGCCTCCGAGCGCAGCAAGCAAGCGGTCCTGCAGCTCACCGATTGGATCACCCGTTACTACGACGGCACCGACTCGCTGCTCGAGCTGGCCTTGGCGCTGAAAAACCGCCATGTGCCAGGGCTGAAAAACCCCTTCACCGGACAGTATCCGCTGGACAGAGGCACAGGAAACCTCATCAACGCGCTACTGGATGCCTACTGGGTCACCGGCAATCCAGCCTATCTCGATCAGGCCGGGCAGGTCGTTCGCCACTGTGTCCACCCAGCGGATGATATTTCCCTCAGAAATCTGCAGGATGTCGAAGAGGCCTGGTTTTATACCGTGCTGCTGCAAGCCACCATACGGCTGATCTGGTTCAAGGAACAACGCGACCACTATGATGCCGACTGGGGATACGCCGTCAACAGCTTGCTGCACTACGCAGACTGGATGCTGCTGCATGAAGGCATCTACCTCGACAAACCAGACATCTTGGAATTTCCCAATCAGACCTGGACGGCGCAAGACCTACGCAAGGCCTGCATCTTTTATGCAGCAGCCAGGTATCACCCGACAAACCGAAAGGCCTTGCAGGAAAAGGCGCAAGCCTTCGAAGCCGAGATCCATCGGCGCCTAAAGGACCACGAAGAGACCGCATTCACACGCGTCCAAGCCATCTTGCTGCAGAACTTACCCATGTTGGCATACTACAAAGACGCATCGGCCTGCACGCACCCGATCCCAGAGATCGAAACGGCAGCGTCTCCCTTCGATCACAACCGACTCACTGCAAGCAACCTCCTCAGCGCCTTTGTATCAAGACTGAGACGGTTCGATTGGCGAAAAGAACAGCGCTGGCTCTTCCCCCGCCTCCCGCTGCGCCGATTCAAGCTGCGCCGATTCAAGCCGCGCCGATTCAAACAGACAGCATCCAGCAATGCCTGACGTCACCTTTATCGTCCCCCACAAGGGGCGATCCAGCATGCTGGTCCAAACCCTGACCTCGCTGGTCGAGCAAGAGACCACACTGGCATGGCAAGTCTGCGTCGTCACACAAGAGCCCGAACTGACGCGAGAAACGCTCGCCGTTCCCGCGGAGACAGCGCTCATGCTGGTCCAGGTCCCGACCGACCTCACCATCTCCGACATGCGCAATCTAGGCTTGGCCGAGACCCGCTCCGAGTTCGTCGCCTTCCTCGATGCCGACGTCTGCCTGTCGCCTAACTGGCTCGACGTCATGCATCGGCTGCTAACAACCACCCCGGAACCTGCGATCGTCAGCGCGGTTCAGGTCAACAGCCAAGAGGCGCCCGTGCTCGAGCGCATCCGGACGGCGCTCAGCAATGCCAAGATCGACACCGACGTCGAATTTCTGCCCGGCCGCAACCTGTTCATGCGCCGGCAGCTCGTCGAAAAGATCGGTGGCTTCCCCTCGCATCTCGTCACCTGCGAAGACTACTACTTCACCGACCAAGCCCGAGGATACGGCCGCCTGTTCTATAGCGCCATGGCGAGCTACATCCATCTCGGCGAGGATAAAGCCCTGTGGCCAATGTTCATCAAAGAGATCTGGCGCGGCCAGTCCAACCTGCGATCCGTGCAGGGGCGGCGTATCCCGTGGCGAGAAGTGCCGAGCCTGATCATGCCGATGTTCATACCCCTGGGCCTCCTCATCATCCTTCTCGGAGCCATCGCGGGCTCATGGGTCCTCGCCGGCGCGGGCCTCTGCATCGCCTTCTTTCCGACGCTGGTCTACAGCGCACGCCTCTGGACAATGGCCGACAAACAGATCCCCTTCGTTGAGATCCTCAAGTTCTACCTGCTGTATTTTCCAGCCAGGGCCTACGGAACCCTGCGCGGGCTGTTCAAGCCCATCGCACACTAGACCAGCCCAAAAGTCTGTCATTAGCCGCCTGCCATTCAGCCGTTTGCCATTCAGCAGTCTGTCATCCAGGAGTCTTCCACCCGATGGAGCGTCCGATCAAAGTCCTGCAATTCATCTGTTCCACCGGTTTCTATGGCGCCGAGCGCTGGATTCTGGCGCTCGCGCAGTACCTTGACCCAGCACAGGTTCAGTGTGAATTGGCCGTCACCGCGGAGGCACAGAATGTTGATCTGCAGCTCGTGCGGGAGTACAAAAAGACCGGCCTGGCAACCCATGCCATCCCGATGTCTGGCCGCTTCGACCTCAGCGCCGTCAAACGCCTGTCCGACCTACTGACCACAGAGCATGTCGACCTGATCCACACGCATGGCTACAAGTCAGACATCCTCGGCCTCCTCGCCGCCCGTCGCGCGGGTATCCCGGTGATCATCACGCCGCACGGTTTCGAGAACGCACAAGACATCAAGCTCAGGCTCTTCGTCTGGCTCGGCTGCAAGGCCATGCGCTTCGCGGACAGCGTCGCACCGCTCTCCCCACAACTGATGGAAGATGCACGCCGGCACCGGGTGGCGGAATCCAAACTCACCTATATCCAGAATGGCGTCAACCTGCACGAGGTCGAAGCCATTGCAAACAATCCTGACGCCGTCGCGCCAAAACATAAAAAGCGCATCGGCTTCATCGGCCAGCTCATCAGTCGCAAGAACCTGCGAGAGATGCTGGACATCTTCGCCATGCTCCGCCAGTCGCGCACCGACGTCGAATTGGTCTTGGTCGGCGACGGCGAAGACCGCGCCGAGCTAGAGGCCTATGCCGCGCGACTCCATTGCGCGCCCGATATCCACTTTCTCGGGTTTCGAGACGACCGCCTGGAACTGCTCAAATCCTTCGACCTCTTCACCATGACCAGCACCCTAGAGGGCATTCCACGCTGCCTGATGGAAGCCGCCGCCATGGGCGTGCCCGTCGCGGCCTACGACATCCCCGGCGTAGATCAACTGGTCCGGCATCAACAGACCGGGTTGCTTGCCCCCTTAGGCAACAGAGCCTCCCTGCTCGAGCACTGGAACACACTGCTCGACCAGCCTGCGACCGGTCAGGCGCTGGCAACCGCGGGGCTAGACGTCGTCAATCAGCACTACTCCGCCAAACGCATGGCCGCGGAATACACAACCCTCTTTCGCCGCCTAACCCAGAGGGTTCATTGATGAGACGCCCACAGGTCCTGTTCCTGCTCAGCATCGATACCGAGGAAAGCTGGGATTGGTCTGGCCCCTTCCCAGAGGCTGGATGGTGCGTTGAAAACGTGCAGCAGCTCCGTCCCTTCCACCAAGTCTGCTACGACCTTGGCGTGCGACCGACCTTATTCGTCGATTACCCCGTCGCTAACAACGAACAAGCCGTTCAGGTGATACGTGAGCTCCAGCGAACGGGTCAGTACGAGATCGCCGCGCACCTGCATCCCTGGTGCAATCCGCCCTATTTTGGCCGCCCGAATGAAAGGGACAGCCACGTCGTCAACCTGCCGATCGAGCAAGTCGAGATCAAACTGAAAAATCTCGTCAAGATCCTCGAGGAACAATTTCACGTCCGGCCAGTGAGCTTCCGAACCGGCCGCTGGGGGATCGACGGCAAGGTCATGCAGCTCCTCAAACAGCATGGCTTCAGCATCGACTGCAGCATCTATCCGTTCTGGGAGAATCAGTTCTTCGACTGCCACGACGCGCACCTAGAGCCTTACTGGGCCTCCCTGCAGAACCCGCTTGCCGTCAGTGCATCGAAGGATATGCTCGAAATTCCGGTCAGCGTTGGCTACAATTGGCGCGATTTCCATCGCGCGAACCGTTGGCACCGGCGCATCTCGTCGCCAAGGTTGAGTCCGTTCAAGCCCCTAGCACTGGCCTGGTTCACGCACTGGCTGCGGAAACTGTATCTCAGCCCAGAGCTGACCGAGCGCGCAGACATGCTCAACCTCACCGACCAAATGCTCGCCAACGGCATGCGCGTCTTCCACATGTACATGCACAGCTCCAGCTTGGTCGACAACCCGAACTCCCTCATCGCCAACCAAAACGCGTTTCATGAGATCAGCCGCGGAGTCGCTGCCGTGGTGCGCCACCTGCAGTCGAAAGCCGATGTGCGATGCTGCACGGTCAGCGAGGCCGCTGCCGACCTGCAGGAGTCGGCCCCTTGAGAACAGCGTCCAGCGGTGTCGACATCCGCCCCTGGCAAGCGGGAGACGAAGCCCAGTGGGACGCCTTTGTCGACCAGCATGGCGCGGCGACTCCCTATCATGCGAGCGCCTGGCTCAAGAGCGTCGAGCACGCTTACCGGCATCCAAACCAAAGCCTGCTGGCCTTTCAACGAGACAGCGTCGTCGGCGTCGCCCCAGCCTGTCAGTTCAACAGACCGCTCGGAAAGCCGACGCTCTGCTGTCAACCGTTTTGCGATACCGGCCACATCCTCAGCGCCGACCAAAAGATCCACGACGCGCTCAAGAACGCCCTGGCTGACCAGGCGCGGACCATCGGCGCCACCCAGCTCACCTACCGAGCAAGCGACACCGATCCAACCGACCAACCCCCAGCGCCCGGGGCCAAAGTCCAGATGCGGCTGGCCCTGCCGGATGATCCGGCGACCTTACTGGCAAGCTTCAAGTCCAAGCTGCGCTCGCAGATCCGCAAGGCCGAAAAAAACGGGCTGACGGTCAGCACGGCGACAGACGATGCGCATTTAGACGCCTTTTATCGCATCATGGCCGTCAATATGCGCAAGCTCGGCTCCCCGGTGCATAGCAGACAATGGTTTGCCTCGGTCCGCAACCACTACTGCCAGCGCTGCGCGATCACCATCGTCTGGCACGGAACAGTGCCCATTGGTGCCGGCCTTGTCCTCCGCAGCCGCTCGCTCATCTCCATCCCCTGGGCCTCCACCCTCGCGAGCCATAATCCGCTCGCGCCCAATATGCTCCTGTACTGGACCATCCTGGCACAGGCCTGCCAAGAAGAAGCAGGCAGCTTCGACTTCGGCCGTTCCACCGTCGATGAAGGCACTTACAAGTTCAAACAGCAATGGGGGGCGAAACCGGTGAACTTATATTGCTATCATGGCCACCCAGACGCCTTTGCGCCCGTCCTCTGGCAGCAGGAGGAGGCGATCACAAGCGTTCGCGCCTGGGTGATCGATGCCTGGTCTAAACTCCCGCTGCCCTTGACGAACTGGGCAGGTCCCAGAATTCGGAAGTACATCAGTCTTTAGTATGAGGCTAGAGCGACGCAACTCCGACCGGAGCACGTCATCGGACTGCCGGATTAATGAGTGTAGACTTTAGCGACCTGACGACCAATTGTCTTCCAGTCTAACGTCTTCGCGGCCTCAAAATTCATCTTCCCCATTGCTGCTAACTCAGCTTTGCTAGGTAACTGTTGCAGAGTCTCCAGCAATCCATCGTTGCCATAAAAAACGGTCCCACGTTGATCTGGCAGACCGATGAGCCTCGCTTCCTCGGGCAGGAGCAACGCCTTCCCCTGGGAAAGGGCCAGAATCGCTGATCCCGAGGTTAACGTACGCTCAAAAGGGATCACCGCGATATGCGATACAGCATACAAAGGACCGACGTCCACGTCTGGAATAAAATCTAAATAGGGCTGAATTCGTGGATCGTTTTTCGACGCTGTGGCCACTTCTTCGGCTAAGCCTTGGTCGAATGGTTTACCGGCAATAATCAATTTCAACCGGCAATGCGGCGCTAACTGAAAAGCATGCAGCAGTTGTGAAATGCCCTTGTATCGGCGAAGATTTCCGAAAAAAAGCAATACGGTATCGTCGTCTTTGATTTCAAATTGACTGCGCAATTGCCTTTCACGCGAGGCATCAGTTGGATAAAGCCCGATGTAATGCCCGTGAGGAATAACCACAGAGCGGCGCAGCAAGTTGATCGCGAGCAAACGCTGGATTTCCGCGCGCGCATCTTCGCTATGGAAGATCATTCGTGAAACGAGACGGGCAAGCAGGCGCCGAGCAATGATCTCTCGCGCTGGATGCTCAGATTCATGCGAAAACCGATTGTGAACGGTCCAAACGACTTTGACGCCGCGCATCTGAACAAGAAGGACATCAGCGGCCATTTGCAACAGACGGATGTAAAATTTCAGTCGGTTGCCACTCCAAAGAATTGGAGCAAGATAGGCATTGATCCAATGCAAATGGATGACCGAAACGGCCGAATGCGCTCGAAGTAACGAGAGCAGAGGGAATGTTGTTGATGGGTAATTTGCAAAATTGATGGAGTACCCAGCAGACCTGACTCCTGTCGCTAATAAATTCTGATAAGGATTACCTGAGCGCCAATCAGGCAGAAAAAAAATATGACTAGGAGTGTGCTGCAAAAGCGAAGCCTCAAATAAAGTTTATAAGGATTGCTTAACGGCTGACTTGACGATGCCTTGCCTGCGCAAAAAACGAATTAACACAGGTAGCTCTGAGAATCGCAAAAGACGCAACCCGTGTATAATATTTTGCATTGCTTCTGACTTAAATCCACGAATTCGCTGTTCAACTAAGCTCCGTTGGTCATCCGTCAATAAAAAACGACTTGCGACATAAAGATAAAATATTAAATCTGCCGTGGCACGAGCACTAGTGCCTGGTTCGCCCCATTGCTTTGAGCGAGCATAGATGTTCACGCCATAGCCATATTTGACTTCGAGCCTGCTACTCACACAAATTCGCGGTGCTAATAATCCGACTTCCATCCAGAATACATGATCTTCTCCAGCCCGAGCCAACGCTCGTTTGAAGCGAAGATTGCGGAACCTAGCTGCTCTGAACAGGATTGCAGAGGTTCCGACAGGATTTGCCCTTAACACATGATCGAAAAAATCACCGTTGAAGGCATATAGATCGTCCAACTGGTCTACGCGAGGAAAAGTTTGTGGATGAAAGCGACACAGATCAAATGTAGTCTTTGTGATAGTAAGCTTTTGATAATCAGAAAAATAAAAGTCGAATCCTGATTCCAAAGCAAGGATTCCTCGGCATAAATGATCTTTGCTCCATTCGTCATCTGAATCGCACAGTGCAACGTATTTCGTCCCCTCAGGTAGAGCATCAAAGGCACGATTTCGCGCCATTGCCGCGCCTTGGTTGTCCTGTTGGATGACGCGTACATGCAGCCAAGACGGTAAGTCATCCGGTAGTTCGGACAGTGCGGATACAGGAGAACCATCGTCAACAATCAACCAATCAACCAATACCGCTTTGGCAATTGGTGATAAAGATTGATGCGCTATGCTCTGCGCGGTACGCCGCAAAATCCCGCTTTCTCTCTGAAAATAGGACGTAACAATGGCTACATTTAGCCGATCCAGAGCATGCGCATCTGGTTTGCCTAGTTTATCCATTCGTTTCTTTTCCGTTAAGAATCTAGGAAAGCGCTCGATTGAAGAACTTCGTCGCGAACGACCTCGAGATAGGCCCGCCCAAAACGTAGATCCGGTTCTAGGTGATTACCCTCAGCCCACTCGTTCCAAGACTTGATAAAAACCAATCGCTTATCAGAGGGTTTGTCTTTTACTAATGCCAGAGCCCTGCGAAAGTGATCGCGAAATAAGTCAGGCGTTGAGCCATGCAAGACTCGCCCGTTAACACCACTACGTGGGCTATTGTCCCAATTTGGAATAACGCATGGGTACATATTTGTGACATGCATTGATGATGGCGTCAAAGTAGAAGAGACTTTTGCATAATCATAGATCGTTGGAACTCCAATCTTCCTCTCCAGATATCTTTTCACTTTCTGGTACGGATATCGCCATGAGTACCATTGTTGACGTAGAGGAGGGAGTTTCTCTAAGATTGCCGCATCGTACCCATATTCATTTGGATTCCAATGATCATCCCAAGACATACCGACGAGATATAGACCAGACAGGCCGGCGTCCTCAGCCATCATGCGCCATAATTCAAGAGTTCTTTGCGGCTCAGGGAGTCCTCGCGTCAGAAATATAATAAAGACAGGTCTACCGTCGACGCGTAAGTAGCGTCTATCCGTAAACGCGGGTAGTAAAGATTCAAAATGTCGGCGATGGTCATCTTCTCCAGGGTAAGTTTGCTCAATCAGGATTCGATTAGGCTCACCGTGCCAGATGCCCGACCATGTCTGGTTAGCCCAGCAGAGACAAAAGGGAAAATCTGGTTCTCCGGAAGCAACGACTTCCTTGAACGGACGTTCAATCAGTTCCTTGCCGGCAAACCAGTAGTGGTAATAACAAAAGGCCTCAATACCGTGCTGTTTCGCTAGCTCGGCTTGCGCGATGCGGGTTTCAGATACCCGAAGATCGTAAAATCCTAGATCGGCAGGGACATGCGGCTGATAGTGTCCGGGAAAGCGTGGCTTTGCTTTAGCGGTATTCGTCCATTCGGTGAAGCCTTTTCCCCACCATTCGTCATTTTCGGGGATGGGGTGGAATTGGGGGAGATAAAAGGCGATTAGTCTTGCTGCGCTCATCATTCGAGTAAATCTAATCGGAAGCCTTGATGTAGACATCTGGCGGGTAGCGATACTCTCGCCTCTGCTCGATGTACTTCATTAATCTTTTCTGGATAGGCCAAGGTGTCATATTATTAAACCAGGATTGATTAAGATAATATTTAGCCCAATTCATGATAGGATCATGTCCATATCTTACCCGCATTTGTCTGAGTTTCTCAGTGAGCAACTCGTAAATAACCTGGTCATTTTTAAAGACTGATTGCTGTTTTTTTATGGCATCCCTAAATCCGATCCACATTGTCTGCTTATTAGATGATACTGATGGTTGATGCAAACGATATGTTGCTAATTCATCTGGCACGAATAGTAATTCAGGTCCCGCTGCAAAAATTTGCATCCAACAGTCCCAGTCTTCGTTAGTGATAAGTCTTTCATCAAAACGAATTTGGTTGTCTCGAAAAAAACTACTATGAAAAAGAAAACAATGCATCGGTATGCTCAAGTCTGTTTCCCAGCGGGCAGCCAAGTCCCATAATGGTTCCTTCAGAATAAACTTTGGCATTGGAAAATTTCGATCCGCTCTCTGAAAAACATTATCTGCTTTCCCAAAGTGATAATTGCAATAAACAACAGCTGGAATTTCTATATTCTTTAATGAATCAATCTGTTTCTCAAACTTGGTTTTCGCGATGATGTCATCAGAGTCTAGAAGCTGGACAAAATCACCCTTTATATCTTCCAAACCTCGATTGCGAGCAGCTGACTGTCCTTTGTTTTCTTGCTCAATAGAACGAATCCGTCGATCTCGGCTACAATAGTCTTGGATAACAGATTTGGTGTTATCTGTGGAGCCATCATTAACTAGAATGCATTCCCAATGCGGGTAGGTTTGGGCCAAGACACTATCTAGGGCTTCTCCAAGATATCGACCTTGATTGTAGCAAGGAACGATGACCGAAATGATGGGGAATCCACTCAAGACTAAAACCTCCGGAATAGGCTCGCTATGCGATGCGCGTACCAGCTTAAGGCTTTTCTTTTTTCCAAGCGCAACCTACTTAAAATGGTTTTATCTAACAATAACATCCAAATTTTAGTTGCAAATGGGCTCTCGATAAGCCCACTCAATAAAATTTGGAAAGCGAAATTCTTATTTCCCATTCTTTCATAGGTCAACCCCGTATAAAGATAATATTGGCCTAAGGTGCCGGGAGCGGCTAGGCGTCTTTCAAGCCAATTTGGTCCGTGTATCATTCTACGATTTAATGTCTCGCCAATTTTGATTCGTTCCTTTGCGGCAATCTTTCTATAACAAAGCGCAGTCTTGGTTTGCACTCGTAATTTTTTAGTACTAGCCTGGCCAGAATGCACACGATATTGAATAAGAAATTCAGATAGGTTCGCGAGATCATAGGAATGAGAGAGTCGCAGCCAAAGATCATAATCCTGGGCATATTTACCTGCTCGATTCTGATAGCAGCCTACTTTAATTACTGCTTCGCGGCGAAACATCATTGATGGGTGCGTAAAACAGTTTCCTATCAATAATGCATAATGGATAATCTCGGGGTCTGTAGGCAATTTTTCTTGAAAAAAACAGCGACCGCTCTCGTCAATCAATTCCTTCCAAACTCCTAATGCGGCAATATGGGGTTTGTCTTGAAGAAATTTAACCTGCTTTTCAAAGCGACTCGGCAAACTGATGTCATCCGCATCCATTCGTGCAATAAAATCGCCTCGCGCAATGGCTATTCCTTTGTTGAGTGATTCGGTAAGCCCGATATTTTTCTCATTGATGATGATCCGAATCCGCGGATCATCGTAGGATTGTAGGATTTTCAGTGTGTTGTCTGTCGAACAGTCGTCAAAAATCAAAAATTCAAAGTCGGTGAAGGTTTGATTGAGAATGCTGTTCACGGCTTCGCCTAGGAAAAGCTCGCCGTTGTGAACAGACATCAAGACAGAAATGCATGGTTTAATCAAAGGTTTCTAATCCATGTTTGGCTAGAGATATTTAAATAATTTGATCCAATCTTCAGTAATTTTACTCAGAGAAAACTTATCTGACACAGATGCTTTTGCAGCTGATCCGATTTTATTGCGAAGCTCTGGGCATTGAAGCCTTTTGATATATTCAACCCATTCCGAGTCCAAGTTTGCTATAAAACCTGTTTTTCCATGAATTATAATATCACTATATGATGGTACCGGAGATGCGATAACAGGCAAGCCATAAGACATGAATGTTGTCAATCGGTTACTAGATTTACATTTTGCCCAGTCATCTAACTCTGATGGAATCACGGCCAAGTCTGAGTTCAAAATAGCTGTTTTAGCTGCTCCGTTAGACCATGCAAATGTTGCATCTGGATGATTAGAAACTGTAATTAGTTCAATATTTTGATTACTAAATTTTTCTATTACAGAATTTAAGATGCTCAGCGATTTCCAATTATCAGAATGGCCAATCCAAATTAGCCGCAGATAGTTACCAGAATGATGCTTTTTATTTTCTAAATGAATATTTTCTATCGCATCATCTATAACAGTGCAATTAATCCCATAAAGATTATCTAGCTTATCTTTAAGATAAGAAGAAACGACAACTACATGATCTACCGCAAGCGTCATATCAGTCTTAATAAAATCTGACTGAACAAAAACTGTTTTAACCCCGAGAGATCTTGCGAGTGCAGCAAATTTCACGGCTCCAGAATCAAAAACCTTTTGGAAAACAAAAACATCATAACCTGAAATTAGTAGGCCTAGCTTTTTTAGTTTCGTTATTTCTAGCTCACTGCTCCAAGGGTTTGAACTTTGTATTATTCTTGAATCATATCCCTTTCGCATCAGTTCTTGGTGTATGTTTAAACCATGAATTCTAGAACTTCCAACATTACTGTCACCGAGCAAAAACCAGCCAATTTTCACTTTAAATAACCTGAAAAAACCGCACGAAATAGTAACCTTAGTATGGGAGCATAAAGCAATGCATCGTTTTATAAAGTGGTACTAATTTGCTTTTCTAGCTATTACTAATCTTGAAGGGGTAGGACGCTTCGGATACTTACAATACGTGTATTCAACTCGGAAACTGTGCTTCGCGAGAATTCTGGACATGCGCCGGATATCAAAAGCATTTTTGTGGAACATTCCGTCGTGTTCTTGAGATCCAACCAACATCTTTACTATGTAGTCTAAGTGGTCTGGATGTGGCATCAGAGGATAAATCAACGAATACTTGATCCATTCTGCTGAGATAGATGTCATATCCGGAAAAGTCAGAACTAATAGCCCTCCCTTGCAAAGTACGCGATGCCATTCTGTTAAAGCTGATTCCGTGTCGGTAAACGAAAGATGTTCTATCATGTGATGCGATTCAATGTAATCAATGGAATCATCATCAAACATCTCAAGATTAGTTGCATCTGCCTTTACATCAGCCTCAGAATTGTAAAGGTCGCAATTTATTAAACCTTGTATTTTTGAACCTCCTGATCCTAATTGAATACCTTTGTTCGCGTTTTTTCTAAGTTCTTCTAAAAGGCTATTTATATCAGAAACTACCTTTCCAGAAGAACGGAATGTCTTGCGCGGGTATTTGATTTCCTTAGTTTGATCGCTGTGGTTCATTTGTTATCTTCTATACAATAATATGTTATAAGGTATTCCAGGAACAGAGGTCTAGCTGACAATTACTAACTATTCCTAGGTGCCCCCCAGTTACACGAATTTGATGACCATTATGCCATAGAGCAATTATTGCACCACGTGAATCAGTAAATGTAGCTCGCAGCATGTAGCGATCAGCTTTAAGTGGTAATGATGAAAAACCTATGCGCCAATGGTTTTTTCCGCGATTTATTTTGATGTTGTATTCATCGGAGTTTACTACACAAGACGCAACATAGTTGCCAGATAGGTCAGTTACGTTGAATCGGAGAGTGCAATGACCGACATGTGCTTCAGAATCTATTATTATTTCGGCTGAAAATTTAGAACTGAATTGCTGTTCGTTAGGCAATCCAACAATTGATACGTCTTTTACCGGAGGGTATGTCGTCACAATTTTATCATGGTTCGAAGACAAAGGATCGTTATTCAATTCGCGATAGGCTTCGATTCCGTCAAGTGTGTCTCCTAAAAATGCAATTTCTCCCTTAGACAAGAGAAGTGTTGAGCTAGAGATGCGTCCTATATTAGGCATATCATGTGAAACAAAAATAACGGCAGAGTTTTTTAATAATTGATCCATGTGTCTATAACATTTATATCGGAAAGCAGCATCTCCTACTGCGAGAACCTCATCTAAAATTAAAATATCAGGCTGTAGCAATGTTGCTATCGAAAACCCTAATCTGACAGTCATTCCAGAACTGTAGTTTTGCACTGGCATATCAATAAAATCACCAATCTCAGCAAAATCAACTATTGCTTTAATTTTTTCTTCTATTTCTTCTTTACTTACCCCAATAACAGATGCATTAACATAGATATTTTCCCTGCCCGTTAATATAGGGTTGAATCCAGCACCTAACGCAATTAGCGCCCCCACGCGCCCCCGCATTTCAATACTGCCACTATCCGGCTTAATCAATCCATTCAGCATCCGAAGGAGCGTCGTCTTACCGGCCCCATTGCGCCCAATCAAACCCAAGCACTCCCCTCGTTTGAGTTCAAAACTGACATCCTTTACCGCCCAAAACTCATCTCGTCGCAACTCGCCATCCCTGCTATGCCGACGCCCGATCAGTTCGTTGCCCAAATCCCGCATCCCATACCAAAGTGAGCGCTTGAGGCTTCGGCAGAACTTTTTGGATACGCCTTCTACTTTGATCAGGGTGTCATTCATCCGAGAGACCTAGCATGGATCTGAATTCGGGCTGGATACTTAACCGCCGTTGAGGTACGGGGCTGGTCCAATTGTGTTGGGTTGATTAGGTTATCGAGTATTGGTCGTGACTTATACGCGCAATGTCGTCTTTTCAGGCGCTCATGCGTTCGATCAGGATCGGCATCGCGAGTCGGTAGATAATCCAGACCACAAGGAGCAGTAGGAATGCTATCAGATTGACAGCAATGAAATAGTCTAGGAAATCCGGAGGTAGGCCTGTGAGCCAGTCACGGGTAGTGAGAATTAGGGGGGAGAGCGGGTTGAGGGTAAACAGCGTCGCGGCTAGGCCTTCCTTCGGCATGGGGAAGACGACCGGGGTAACGTACATTAGAAACTGCATTACTAGTGGGAGGCCGCGCCCGATGTCGGTGTAGAGTATCCCGACCGGTGTCAGCATGAGGCCGATGGCGGTGCCGACCAGCACCAACGAGAGAATGCCGAGCGGGAAGAGCAGGATACTCCAGCCGGGGATGATACCGAGTAACAAGAGCGCGCCGATCAGTAGAATGATTTTGATTGCGGCGCTGAAGAGGGTTTGGTAAATGCCTGAGACGATCAGCGCCTCGCGCGGAAAGTTGAGCTTGGCCAGCATGGACTTGGCGGCGTTGGTCTGTTGCAGCGGCGCGTTGAGGGCCTCCATGAAGATGGCCCAGAGCATGGTACCGGTGAAGACGTAAACCGGATACGGCAGGTCGGTTTCAGCAACGTTGACAATGCCTGATCCGCTCAGAAAGATCCAGGTGAGCGTATTCGCTAGTGGGAGGATGAAGATCCAGAGCAATCCAAGAAACGCCTGACGGTACTGGGCGCGGATGTCGCGCACGGCCAAGCGCCACGCGAGCTCACGTCCGGCCGCGAGATCGCGGAACATGTCGCGGATCATCTGGACGGGATGCTGAAGGCGGCTGTCGGCGGTGTAGCGGGTTACGGGGAGTGCTGAGTCGGGGTCGGTCGGTCTCATGTACGCTCTACGCTCGACACAAATTTAAGCGCAATACTATCACTCTTCATGAATCGCGGAAACACTCGAGATGGAGTTGCGCGGTGCGCTTGCGCTCGCGCAGCTCAGCATCGGGCGTGAACAACGGCCGTTGCGGGATCTCCGCCGCTCGGCTCGGCGCAGACCCAGGCCTTTGGATCGCGATGCCGGTAGGGCTGTGACAAAACGTCCAAATATCAGACTGTTGTGTGGGGGGCCTCGTCCGCACTCATCAAGCATCTAGACTGGGGTATCATCGCTCATCGGCATGGACCGCCGGCCCTTGGGGCAGCAGCCCTTTGAGCTGCGCCGCGGCCGCCGGCTTGGGTGAGGGATGAAAAAGAGCGAGTGATCGCGCTCTTGTTCGGATCACGTTTTGCTTTAAGATTGCCTCAGATTAAACGTGATTGGAGATAGCCATGGCCGAAGCGCCTGGCGTTTTGTCTGTCTAGCAGCCACTATATCCAGCTGATGCCGCGCATGTCGTCCAATCCTTGGCATCCGCGCAAGGAACGATGAGTCACTTGCATAGGCGATCTGCATGACCCCTGAAATCCATCACCACGGTGCCACCACCGGCGTCACGGGCTCCTGTCACGAGCTGCGTTACGCGGCTGCTGTCAGCCCTGACTCCCAGAGCGTCCCCGGCTACCAGTCGCTGCTGATCGACTGCGGTCTCTTTCAAGGCGACGAGGCCGGCACCGATGGCGCGCGCGCCAATCAACTACAGATCGGCTTCGACATCGCCCCGATCCAGGCGCTGATCATCACCCACGTCCACATCGACCACGTCGGGCGGCTGCCGTACTTGCTTGCGGCTGGCTACCGCGGTCCGATCCTCACCAGCCCCGCCTCGTCCGAATTGTTGCCGCTTGTGCTCGAGGACGCGCTCAAGGTCGGCTTTACCCGCGATCAGCGCCTGATCGAGCGCGTGCTCGCGATGCTGCAAAGCCGCATCATCGCGCTGCCGTTCGGGCAATGGCACCGGCTTGACGGGCAGGGCGGTGTCGTCGCGCTCGAGCGGGACGGCGAGCCTGGCGAATCGACCGACGGCGGACCCCTGATCCGCCTGCAGCGCGCCGGCCATATCCTCGGCTCGGCCTATGTGGAGATCGAGGTCCCAGACCCGCGCCAACGCATCGTCTTGTCCGGCGATCTCGGCGCCCCGGACACCCCGCTGCTCCCTGCACCGCAGCCGCCCGAGAGGGCCGACATCTTGGTGCTCGAAAGCACCTATGGCGACCGCTGCCACGAGGACCGCGGCACGCGCGTGCAGCGCCTGCGCGCGGTGATCGAACACGCGCTCGCCGACGGTGGCACCGTCCTCATCCCGGCCTTCAGCATCGGTCGCACTCAAGAACTGCTTTACGAGCTCGAAGGCCTGTTCTACCGCCATGGTGAAGATGGCGCGCAAGCGCGCGCGCACTGGCAGCGCCTGCAAGTGGTGCTCGACTCACCCCTGGCTGCCGATTTCACCAAAGGCTATCGGCGCCTGCGCCAGGCCTGGGACGACGAAGCCCAAGACCGGCTGCAACAAGGCCGCCACCCGCTCGCCTTCGAGCAGTTGGTCACCGTCGACGACCACGCCGACCACATGCACATGGTCAACTACCTGGCCCACAGCCGCCAGCCCGCGGTGGTGATCGCCGCCAGCGGCATGTGCGCCGGCGGTAGAGTGGTGAACTATCTCAAGGCCATGCTCGGCGACCCAAGCCATGATGTGCTCTTCGTCGGCTACCAAGCTAAGGGTACGCCTGGGCGAGACATCCAGCGCTATGGCCCGCGCGGAGGCTACGTGATGCTCGACGGCGAGCGCTACGACATCCGCGCCCAGATTCACAGCATCAGCGGCTACTCAGCCCATGCCGACCAGCGGGATTTGATCGAGTTTGTCACCGGCGTTCCCACAGCGCCGGCTGAGGTCCGCTTGGTGCATGGGGATGAGAGCGCGAAGATGGTGTTGGAGGGGAGGCTGAAGGAGGAGTTGGAAGGAGGCCAGGTTGTTGTGCCTTGAGCTATTTTTTGCCGGATGCGCACCTTTGGATGGCCATAATTTGTTTTTTGCACAAAGAGATGGATTTGAGTAGCTACAATTTGAACGGCGACGAGTGTTGCCGAAAATTATCCTTGGTCTACGCTAGTAGATTAGAAAAATTAGCGAGGAATGCAAAATGCGTTGGTTATTTCATTACCGTGGTCGGTCGACACCAAGCGGTGGACACAAGCAGATTAGGCTGACAGTTAAATGCCTTAGAAACTTAGGCGTTGACGCAATGCTATTGCCTGAAGGCATAGTAGAAGATAGTCATCTTTATGATGTTTCAGTTCCCTTTACACCATTTGATCTATCAACCGCTAAGGAACACGTAGTCAGTGAAGACGTAGTTATTACCGGAGAAACCAAACTACTCACCTTCCTAAGCGTTACCAGCACGATGCACTGTAGAAAGGCAGTTTTCAACAAGAATGGTTTTTATGCACTTTCAGACTGGCCGGGCAAAACTTATGCGCAGCTTGGATTCGAGTTTGCTTTGTCTTCCTCCAACTATAACCTAGCGCTAACCTCTGAAATTCTAGGCATGCCTCCAGAGCGATGCTTTCTAGTCACTGACGATATAAACAGGCGGCCTTTTGGCTTACCTGGAAAATCGCCATTCGAGCGCGTACTTGCGGTCTCGTACATGCCAAGAAAATTGCCCCGGGATGCCGTTCGCATTCGATGGGCCGTAAATATGCTCTTTCCCAAGCTTCCCTTTGTGCCGATACATAACTGCACCGAGCAGGAAGTGGCAAAAACGTTTACTCAATACCCAATTTTTCTTAGCACCCAGGATCGTGAGGGTTTTGGAAACCCTGCCTTAGAAGCTATGAGTTGCGGGACGATTGTAGTTGGATATCCCGGAACACATCCATTTACCCCGCCCTACGCAAACTCAAATAATGGTTACTGGGTGCGTGACAGGCAGTGGTTGCACGCTACAATGCAGTTAATAAAAGCCATACGAGACTGGAAGGCTGGGTCGCATCGTATGTCCAAAATTTACGACGCTGGTATTGTGACTGCAGAAAATTACGATGAAAGCCGCATGACGGAATCACTCCGCGAAGTTGTCAAAACGGTCACAGCTTGCTCTTATTCATTGAGAAATATTAGCTCTTTCCCGAAGCTTACTAGTGCAGAGCGAGAATTTGCTCAAACCAGCTTAGATACAGCTGCAGCAAAGCTAAGAAAATCACCTTAAATTTTTCCTTGGGTACAGGTTCAAGCTGCCTTACTTGGCGCTTAGTAAGTGATTCGTTGTTATGGCATTGTGCTGTCCATGACCATCAAGCTGCGATGGCCAAGGCTTGATCCTCTTGGGTGCGACATCAGGCCTTTTGACGTGTGCTCCAGTTTTATTCGGGGGGGCTACTAGATATGACTAATCATCAGGCGTTGAAGCCTTTTAATTGTGAAGGGAAAAAGCCATATAAGATAGGCGTGCTTTGCGTTTACTTCGTACCAGATGGCTGGGATTGGCTTATATCACTACAACTTCAGCATGTTTTTAGGTATGTGGATGACGACATTCAAATAAAACTTTATGCCTCGATCATCCAAGCCCCCGATAGTGTACGACAACTACTCGAAGCCGAAACTGGCCATGTTGAAATTATCGATACCAGAATTAGAAATCCCCTGCCAAATCGTGAACACGGTGCTAATCTTGATGCACTAGCACGACGTGCAGCGCAGGATGGTTGCGACATTCTTGTTACGCTAGACGTAGACTCGTTCCCAATTGATCCTTTTTGGTTACATAACTGCATAAAAGTGATCAGTCGAGGAGTATCAGTGATCAGTGTTTATCGGAGTGAGAATGAGCAAACGTTTCTCCCGCATCCATCGTTTACAGTTTTCACATCTAAGTTCCTTACGAAGCACGACTTTCAATTTTATCCTTCAGATGATCAACAGCAGAATCAGGAGTTCAAAACCTTCCTGAGAGAATCGGGGATTCGTTTTGATACTGGGGTCGGCCTTGGATACGCTTTATGGCACTCTAATGAGCGCTGTCAGACCCTTCTCAGATCTAACGTGAGAGACTTGCACTATTTGATGGGCGGGATTTATGGCGATATGATCTTCCATCTTGGCGCGATGTCAAGATCTCCATTGTTCAAACGGGATTTTCAAACGGTAACTTGGCGGCTACTCTCACGCTATCAGCGCCTTCCGAGCATTTGGCGCCTGAGAAATAGTTATCGTAGAAACGTAGCACGGCGTAACGACAGAATGCATAAAAGAATTGTGAACCATCTTCGTGCCGATCCTGAGATGTTATTTGCATACCTTAGAGGCTCTCAACAATCACCATTGAATTATTCAGTAGAGCATTTTAGCAAGTAGATCGCTATGATGACTTCTCCTTTATTCAGCGTAATCATCCCTGCATTCAACCGGGAGATAATGCTTGAAAACTGCCTCCAGAGTATTGGGCAACAAACGTATCGCCCGCACGAGGTTGTTGTGTGTGACGATGGATCAACTGACAATTCAACCGCAGTAGCAACTGGCACGCTCAACTCATTGGGTTTAAAGCACGAGGTGTTTAGCGTAAAAAATGGTGGGCCCTCCCGCGCAAGGAGGCTAGCGGTTGAACGCTCGAGCGGTAACTTTCTTTTGTTTTTAGATTCCGATGACCTCTGGGACCCTGATTATATAGAAACCGTGGCAGGCGCCCTTCATGAGTCACCAAGTATCAACGTGACTGTCATGGATTTTCGTGAAGTTTGTGGCAATGCTACGCTCCGCAATAGCAAATTTAAATCGGCACCTGATAATTTCTGGCCCACTGTAGGCACGCCGGTAAAGTATGGATATCTGGGTAATCGAAAGCGCCTTTTTATCGAGACTCTCGGATTTCAGCCATGTTTTCCATCAGGTCTCGGTATATCACGCGGGTTATATGATCAGATAGGTGGGATTGATATTTCCTCGCAGCGCTTGCTTTCTGAAGATTCCCATCTTACTCGTAAAGCGTTTTTGCACGGTAAGGTGTACTTTATTGACCGTACATTGGTAACAATTCAGTTGCATAAAAACAATCGCTCTGCGGAATCAAACGAACAATACAACTACGCGCGCAAACTCTTTGGGAAGGCATACGTACTGAGACGCATGGCAAAAGAAGAGAACCTGGACAACGAGCAGTCGCAAAACATAACTCGCGAAATCTTCAAGGCAGAGCATGCTGCATTGCACGCACTTTATTGGAGTGGTAATAGAGCGTCTTTCATGAAAGCGCTTCATGAACGCCCGTATCACATCCTGCGTGATCCCAAATTACTGCTTAAAGCCGCGTCTACTCTGTTTCCTTTCTAGGTTAATATTTTCGGTAGCTAGTAATTGTGTCGATTCATGCTGATCTGTTCAGGAAGGTTGCTAACCAGACTTACTTTTAGGAAACTCTATACCTGTAGCCTTGGCTAGTCAGAGAGGGGTTGACGTGTGTACAGTCTGGATCTTGTGAGCATAGAATCAAATCCTATGCCAATAATAATTCGCAACACCCCTCAGTTTCTTATCACCCCATAATTTATGCGTTGCGACGCTACTAGATATCTTGGTCGAAAAGATGCACACAAAGACTAATCAAATCAAGCTTGGTGTCGTAATTCCAGTTAAGTCCAAGCGCGTTGCTAAAAATTGGGATATTGTCTGCAGTTGCCTTAAGTCAACTCTTAGTTCTTTGCTTTCCCAAACCAATGACGCATACTGCGTTGCAGTAGTTGGGCACGAGTGCCCATACTTTCTGAAAAATGATGCGATAATTAAACAAACTTTCGGCCAGAAAGGATCTACTGTATTATTTGTCGACGCGATGGATGTATCTCCCCCAGCCACAAAAGGCATACCCGGCGCCACGCGACAACTATTATATGAAAAAGACCGATGCAGAAAAATTGCAAAGGGCATTGCTATGCTGGATGCCAACGACGTAAATTTGACATACTATTTTGCTCTTGACGCTGATGATTTGGTTAGCAGAGAGTTTGTAAACGATCTTGCAATGCATTTGTCGTCAGATTCAGCTGCAATTATCCAGGTTGGATATTTCTTTTATAATCAGCACAATCGAATTCGAATAACGAACGAATTTAGTACCTACTGTGGCTCGAGTGCCGTATTGCCCAAAAGTCTGTTTTCCTTACCAGCTAATCCAGTTTTAGCTAAATCTTCTGATACACCGTTCGGTAAGATATCACATGTGCATATGATGCAGTATTTAGAAAAAAATCAAGTCAATATCTATATACCCTCTAAGCCATATCTAATGTATGTTCTAGGCACTGGGGAAAATATCAGTTCTCACTACTGCAGCGCACTGCTAGTAAGAGTGAAGAGATGGGCCGCAAAAAGGCTTCTAACCAAAGCTATAGATAGTCAAATAATTAATGAGTTTACTTTGACGCAAGTTCAATGTAGTTAATTTATTTTTTATGTTAATCTTTTTGGATCCCTAGCTCATTAAGGGTTTTTAGCGACCAGATAAAGTATTAGCTTGAAAGAAATAATCTCGGTAAGAAAATTGTTCTATCATCGTATAGTGTTCCCCCAGATAAGTACTAATCGCATTTTTTGCTTGCTCATTGAGGCATTCTACAAGAATATAATCTGGCTTGTACTTCTCAAAATCGAGGCCCTGGAGCGCTGCAATTTCAAAACCTTCGACGTCAAGAGAAAGTAAATCAATCTGAGGCGGCTTCACCTCATCAAGGACTGATGTTAAGGTTCGGGCGGGGACATCAATAACGGGCTTCCCATTTGTCACTTTGAAGTCATCTCGGATGATTACTGTTGAAATTGCATGGTTGACCGTAATTGGCACTGTAGGCACCGTGTAATCGGGTGGAACGAGAGCACAGTTAAAACGTTTAGTCTTTGATCGATTCACGGCTAGTCTTTTATACATATGAGGAACTGGTTCGATTAGAATTCCTTTCCAGTTGCAGAAACGTTCAAGATAGTAGGTGTTACTCTCAAAAAAACCATCAACAGCTCCAGCTTCAATAAAGAAACCCGGTTTCTCAAAATAATTATTTAATCTAGCTTGAATTCCTTGATAAGCAGGTTTCGAAAACCGATCACTCCCTGCATACTCAAACAACTTTCTTCGCAGGGTGGTCAGAAGCCAAAGGGGCAGGATGTGCATAGGTAACTCCGGTGTGTGTGAACACAGTTGCTGCAATTGGTGTGAAACCTCTATTAACTTTAGTTAAAAACATAATAGATGCTTCGCGTTCGTTTTCAATTAAATAAGGAGAGTCATATCCTATCATTTATCAGTGATTGCTTGACTGAAAACTTCCAAATACAGAATTGTTGAACAAGTCAGTGCTTGGGATTAAGATTCATGTGCGCTACCATATTACTAAGTAATTCAGTAAGTGAGCATAGAAGGCCAAAGAATATCAAGATAAACTATGTTATATTATTACTGAATCTACTCAAAATTCGTTGTGTTGTCAACGCTTATGTCAGCGTTCCACACACTCATCGCGCTGCTACTACGATGAGCGTCCAGACTTGTGTCTTTGTGCCTTAAGACATGACATAGTAACTAAATTGAGGTCGATATTGATGACGATAACGAGAACTGATCACGAGTTTAAGTGGACGAGTTTGAATTGGAGACGGCGGTTGGTTCTTCTGTTATTTTTTGGTCAACTCGGTTACATAGGGGCCTGCGCTGATGAAAAAATAGAGAAGGTTTACCCGATGGGTAGAAAATATGAATTGGTGTACGAGGGTGGCATTCGTTTAGAAGCCGGAACTTTTGGCTCAAGTCGAATAGCCTATTCGGTCGGCCCCATTGCTGTAAGCGAACAATCTAGGACACTATGGATAGCAGGGCACGCCCACCATTTCAGCGTAGGAGCCTTTGAGTTACCAGAACCGGTATACTCATTCCAGCATAATAAATTGCCCATCGCAAAGAACACACAGCCATTTGTAAAGATAAACCCAGATGTCAAGCTGCAGGGTAAACCAGGCCGCATCACAGGTCTCCAAGTGATTGGCAAGAAGTTGTGGGTTAATGTCGCTGAGTATTATGATGCCAGTGGCAAAAATACTAACACGACAGTTGTCTTTGATGATGCTTGGGACTTGCAAGATTCTTTTCAGTACGGATTCTTCGAACTCAAGGGACGTGCGCATGCATCTGGCTGGATGACTCCAATTCCTGCAGAACAGGTTCGAGACCTCGGGGGTGAGTATGTAACCGGTTATGCAAGTAATATCCCCATCAACTCGAGGCTCAGTATTGGGCCTACACTCTTTGTCTGGAATCCATCGGAGTTTGATCTGACAAGTAACGGGGTGCAGATTCCTGCAACCGCTTTGATCAACTACTCATTGTCGAATCCGTTACATGAAGATGCCTATAATAAGAACGGTCAAAATGTTCTGTGGACCGAATTGTCTCAGGCTCATATTGGCTTTATCCCTCCCGGTAGCCAGGATTACCTTGTTATCGGAACTTCTAGTGGTCATGAGAGTGGCATTGGCTACAAGATTAAACAGGATGATGGGCGCGTGTGTGGTGGACCATGCGCATACGCCCACGATGACGCTTACAATTACTTCTGGCGTTATGACCTCACTGATATTGCTGCGGTTCGCGCAGGTACCGCGAGTCCGAGCAGCCTGCGTCCAGTGGAATATGGTATCTTGCCAGTATATAATGGCCGAGTCCGGGGGGCACCCTTGCTGATAGGGGCTGCCTTTAGCCCTGAGACATCGCACCTATACCTACTCTTTGGTTCAGTGGATGGCACCCAGAGTGAATGGGAACGGCAGCCCGCTTTGTTGATTTATTCTATCCAGTCTCTTACCGATGATCATTAGTTATCGGTGGAATCTCCATAGAACGGGGAGCAGTAGATTGCAAGTATTAATGCAATAGTTCTGCGTAGTACCGGGAGCAGAGGGCTCAATGATTAGCATAGGTTTGTTTTTTGCAACGCAACTTTCGGCCTATGTACTGTCAATCATTTATATGCCGGCGTTCGCATTCCTTGGATATCAGTCAGTCTATTTTCTTCATCACAGGACCCGATGGTGGTACTGGCAAGTTCCTGACTTGCCATACTCGTTTGGGATGTCCGTACTCGTACTGGTTTTAGCTATTGCTGATCGTCGGCGGACGACGGAAAGCTCAGTGCTTGGATCAGCTCCCCTGCGGTGGATGTGGATTCTTGTTGTGTTGTATGGCTTTACCTATTTTTGGGCGGTCCGACCCGACGCGCATCTGAATTCTTTTGATGATTTTTTTAAACTTGTGATCGTTGTTACTTGCGCCTACAAGCTCTGCTCTAATGCCCTTGCTCTTAATTATTATCTCTATGGCTACGTATTTGGAGCATCTTATCTGGGCTATTATTTGTTAGAGGTTGGTCGTAACGCTGGCGAGCGCGTTTCTAATTTTGGAGTGATTGATTCTCCAGATGTCAATGATTTAGCGGCCTTGATCGTTCCTGCTGCCATCTTAGCATTGCACTATTTCTTTATACACGTAGGGTGGCGCAGGATATTGATCGTTATTCGAGGCGCGCTAATCGTAAACGCCTTGGTTTTGGTCAACAGTCGCGGTGCATTCTTAGGCCTTTTCGCTGGTGCTACTTTCTACATTACGCGCGTTTATCTCTTAGGTAAAAAATTAAAGATCAGCCGTATGCGAGTCGTGTTAGTTGTATTGCTTGGTCTGCTCGCCCTGGTGCAAGTATTCGACGAGACAGCCCTCAATCGTATATTAGGATTGAAAGAAGAGGCAACTCTCACTGAGGAGCAACAAACTGGATCAACACGTGTCTTCTTTTGGATGGCAGCCGCTGAGATGAGTAAGGATCACCCTTTTGGGCTTGGAAGTGGCGCTTTTCCTGCGATGTCCGCTATCTACATTCCGGAAACTGTCAATACCGGATCTTCTAGAAATCGCGCAGTTCACTCGACCTGGTTTCAAACACTTTCTGAGGTTGGATATCCAGGGCTTGTAATTTTCGTCATTATGATATTAAGTGCGTTTAGCGTTACGCAGAAGGCTTTGAGGCAAACGCTGTTCTGCGATGATTCTCGTGGAGCCCTGACAGTCCTTGCAATACAAGCATGTCTCTTATCATATCTAGTGAGCGTCACTTTCCTTGATCGGATGCGCGCTGTGGTTCTTTACTGGCTTATCATGTTCGCTGCTTGCGCGTATAACGTTTACGTTAAGCAAGCGAAAATAAATGGTGGTGATGCCGGACAGGGGTTGCAACCTGCCGAGCGTTCCGGCCGAAGCTGGAGTGGCTCCACTGCTAGGGTGGAAAGTACGGCGCTCTTGTTCAGGCGGGAATCGATAGCGATGTCTAATCAAGCTAAATATCCTGCTTGATCCGCCACCGCTTTATGGACCGCGTTTTTCAGTCTAAACATGCCCATGCTCTATAGCCACGGCCCCCCAACTGATCATAGAGATGCATGAACTGTTCAGCTTCGTTAGAATCGTCGCGTAAGGACGCCCGGGCGACCTACGAGGTTGAAGTGGGCTAGTGATGAACACCGTGTATGGCAATGGGGTGGCGATGAACTGGACCGAACCGGGTGCCAACACCATGCTGCAGTTGCGCAGCATAGCCCACAGCGAGTTGTAGGAACCGTTTATGGGTCTTCGCATCCACAGCAAGATGACCCGCCTCTACGGCGGCCAGGCCGCCAATGATGATAAGGTCATGCCGATCGCTACTGGATGGCTGTGACCAAATCGATGGCAAAACATCGAATCAATCTCTTGGCGGCACGATCGGCAGCTTACAATGCTCTTACACAGAGCCAACGCATGTAGCGCTTTAGACCCCTGACGTCGGAAGACTGGCCAAACTTCATGATCGGAACCAAAGGTGTAAACTATGAGATGATTGACTGCCCCCTACGCACAAATCAAAAGTTTATACCCATCGAGACTTATAGTAGACTCGATAATATGCAATCAGAATCCAATAAGCGAATACTGTAATCTTAAATTAAGTATAAGTACTCGATTCAGACATCGCGCACAGAACTGATGAGTTGAATATGAAGTGGCTGAAGCAATTCACACGAAATATCTTATCTGTCCCGTTAATCGGACGGCCAATTAGCGTCATTCTGGCTAGAGTCAGGGCACTCACCTTGGCAAGACGCATAGATGAACTGTGCGGCTATGTGCCTAAGATCGTGGTCGGTGTCATTAAGTTACAACATGACCATGAAATAGAGTTTCGAATGAGCAGCCAATCAGGAAAAGACCAGGTTGCGCGCGCTGTACATTGGCATGGCGGCGAAGCGTTTGAACAACCTCTGCCTAAGCTAGTCGCATTATTGGCTCGCGCATCGGACCTACTCCTTGACGTTGGCGCAAATACTGGAATTTATTCGTTAATTGCTGCGGCAAGCGATCCGAATATATTAATCTACGCCTTCGAGCCCGTTCCTGAGATTGTTAACGCATTGGAACATAACGTTGAACTAAACAGCAATTGCAATCGCATTGACGTGAGACGATTGGCCGTAGCGGAGTCTGTAGGCAACGCCACCCTGTATATTCCTTTAGATCGTCGCAAGTCAATAGAGACCAGCGCGTCACTTAATCGTAACTTCCGCGAACAGCATGAATATTCTGTTGATGTGGCAACGGTGACTATAGATGCAGTGTGCAACACTTTATCGTCAGGATCGCGCCTATTGATAAAGGCAGACGTAGAGGGTGCTGAGGAGACCCTTGTCATGGGTTCGATCGAAACCCTGCGTCGTCTCAGGCCGATAATTGCTATCGAAATGCTGCAGCGAAGCGCCGAAAATGGGTATGAGAAGTTGCTTGAGGCAGAGGGGTACATGGGCTTCGCCCTCACAAATGACCAACTCCGAGAACTGGAAAGAATTGAGCCCGTGGCGGACTCTCCCAACTTACTGCTATGCCCACAGGAAAAGGTTGAGCCTATGCTACAAATGTTTTCCTGCAATGGCTTCAAATGTACGCGACTTTCCAAGTAACAATGTAGTCTCAGTAATGGAATGACCATCACATTTCTGCTGCAGCCATGGAATGAGCAGCGGATGATCGAGCAGCCCTACGCTCAGACCAGCAAGCTGCTCGTGCGCGTGCACGAGGTGAATCAATCGGTGCAGACGCTCGAACCTCAGCAGGCCGAGTTGAGCACCTCTATCGACGCGTTTTGGGCGTAGCATCCACCGCCCGAGCCCGCGTCAGCCAACACCCTCGTGGTCAACACAGTCGATGGCAAAGGGTTGGCGATGCGAGCAAACGAGATCCACGGGGTCGGCGGCATGAAGAAGAAGGCCCTGTTTGGCAGCGACTTCAGCAACACCGCAAACGTGCGCACCATGGGCTCGGTGCTCAAGGCGCTGTTTGCCGAGCCCTCCGCGCTAATGCCACCGCCGACGGCCCGTCTGAAGCCGATGAACAAAGCCATGCGTGCCGTTCTGATCCCCGATGCCGAGGGCTACAACGGCGAACAAATCCGACTCATCTTCGCGTGGTTGCAGCAGCAAAACACGCTGCGCAAACCCGGCGGCGCGCATCCAGCGGTGATGCTCTTTTATGGGCAGCACTAACATTGGCAGGCCGCCTCCACCCACCACCCTTGGCGAGGATGTTACCGATATTATCGGCTTCATCCATTTTACCGGCTACCTCTGGGAAGCCGCCGAGATGCTCGAGGACCCTCCCTAACAGCGCCGCGCCAGTGTGAAAATGGCGCTTGGTCAGGTGCTCCATGGTCTTATGCATTCACAGCGAGTAGACGCGCCTTTACAGCGATCAGGCCGCCAACGATTATAATGCCTTGCCGGTCGCCGCATGATTGCCGAGTGAAAATCGATGGCAAAATAGAGAATCTATCAATTAGAGCCTTGCTCGGCATTTTGCACCCACTGTCAGAAAATAAGTCTGTCTGCTAGCAACGAATAACTACAGTCAGGTTATGGTTACACATGTATAAGTTAAGACTAAGTTGATAAAAGGAGACATGAGATGAAAAAGACACTCCTCCTGACTGAAAATTTCCCACCTAAACAAGGTGGTAGCAGCCGTTGGTTTTGGGAACTCTATTCCCGGCTGCCAACAAATAAAGTACTGGTCATTGCTAACAATACTAAAGGCGGAAGGGAGTGGGATGCAATTCATAGTATTCTAATAGAGCGATTACCACTCAGCAGTACTGAGTGGGGTCTAAAAAGCCTAACTGGATTAGCATTCTATATCAGATCAACCTGGGCACTGTTCAAAATCATAAAGGCACGAAACATAGAAGAAGTACATTGCGGGCGGGTAATACCTGAGGGAGTGATTGCACGAATACTTAATCTAGTCACAACCATCAGGTACCGCTGTTATGTCCACGGTGAAGATGTAGAATCAGCGGCAACGAGTCGTGAGCAGTCGCTTTTAGTTAGGGAGGTGTGTCGAAAAGCACTGAGCTTAATCTGTAATAGCCAAAATACGATTAATCTAGTCGAAAAACTAGGATATTCGGATTCTGATAAGTGCTACCTGCTACATCCTGGCGTTGATTTGGAGCGTTTTGTACCTGCACCCACTGATATTGATATTCAAGAGCGACTTGGTTGGAGCCAAAAGCGTGTACTGCTCACGGTGGGAAGATTACAGAGACGGAAAGGACAAGACTTTCTTATTAAGGCGATGCCTAGCCTCTTGAAGCGTTTTCCTGACCTCTTTTATGCGATTGTAGGGCAAGGGGATTGCTATGATGAGCTTCAAGACTTAATCGATAGCAATGACTTATCAGAAAACGTCAAAATTTATCCAAAAATGTCTGATGAGCAGTTGGTACAGTGCTATCAACAATGTGATCTCGTTATTTTGCCTAATCGCACTATTGGTAATGATATCGAAGGTTTTGGTATGGTGCTGGTTGAGGCTCAAGCCTGTGGCAAACCCGTCATCGCTGGAAGGTCTGGCGGTACTGCTGAGACCATGATTGTCGGTGAAACCGGTTTCCTTATTGACTGCACATCACCAGATCGTTTGGTTGATGAGCTTTTACCTTTGTTGGGCCTGCAGCCGTTAATTCCAGACCAAAACGCACCGAGGGAGCATGTGTTGCAACATTTCAGTTGGGTTCGCCATGTAGAAAAAGCCCGAGGTCACTTCTCTCAGTGAGTGCTGTTCGGCTACTCACAAGAGGCAGCCTACTTTCAGCCTCTTCGAAAATGTTTGGCAAGGTTATTGGCTTTGCCAGCACACTGATCTTAGCGAGATTGCTAACACCAGAAGACTTTGGCCTAATCGCAGCGATTAGTATTGTTCTTTATTTTTTTGACGTATTTGGTAATGCGGCGACAGAACAGTATGTCATGCAGAAGCGGCGACTGTTGTCTGTAGATCTACAGACTGCATGGACGATAAATCTTTTACTAAAATGCTTGATCTTTGTTATTTTGGTATTGCTTGCACCGTGGATAGCGGATTTAATGCGGCAGCCTGATATCACGTTAGGCATTGCAGTGTCAGCGTTGGTATTGCCAGTGATAGCGTTAAAGTCACCGTCACTGCTACAACAGAAACGACATATCCGCTATGAAGGGTTGTTCTGGTTAGCCCTTACGGAAAAATTGGTCGCATTTGGTGTTGTGATTAGTACAGCATTGGTTTTGCGGAACTATTGGGCCTTCATACTAGCTGACTTGATTTCATCTACAGCAGGGGTTTTGCTAAGCTATATTTGGTTTGGTAAGCGTCCACATATGACTATTATTGCTTGGCGGAAGCAGCTTGGATTTTCGTCTTGGATGATTGCGCGGAATATTATTGGCTACCTTCGCTCTCAGATTGATACTGTGTTCGTATCACGTCATTATCCAGCGGATACTCTTGGTCAGTATTATCTTTCTCGAGATCTAGCTATGATGCCTGGGCATTACCTGCTCGCACCTGCTATTGAGCCAGTTTTGTCGGCATTCAGGGAGACGGCTAAGAATGACTGCTATTTTTTGCAACAAGTAGCATCCACCATTTTGATCACTTTAATCTTTACTTTACCAATTGCTTTTTTTATGTCTGCTTATGGTGCTGAGATAACTGCGTTAGTGTTGGGTTCGCAATGGGCAATAGCTGGTCAGCTGTTTTCAATCCTGATTTGGTTGCTTGTTTACTGGGGAGCGGTGTACGTTCTAGAATTAGTCATTATCGCAACAGAAAAATTACGTTCACTTTTTATTTTTGATCTTATTGCCTTGGGTTCCGTTTTAATTGCGCTTACGTTGGCACTCGAGTTGTATGGAGGGGTCGAGGCTCTCGCTACTTCTCGGGTTTTAGCCGGGTTTATTACGACAAGTTCGTTTATTGTTTTTATTTTTCGTCAACGGGTTGGTTTGCTTCTTGAAATATTTGCTGGTGGGACTTTGGTTGCGATAGCCTCAGTGATCAGTGTTGAACAGTCTGTTGTGATGGTGAATTACTTTAACTCGTTCGCTAGGTTGACTGGGGTTAGCGGCTTGATTGCTGAGCTTTTGTTTGGGGGGCTAGCCTTTGCCATTGTCTATATAAGCCTGTTGATAGTAATAATAATATTTGCAAAGAATACACGAATTGGCGCCCAAATCCATAGTGTTGCCGGCAAACTAATGAAAGTATTGTGAAAGTTGGTTTATTAGAAATAAAAAACCGCCCAATAAACTGCCAGACTGATGGTTGTTGTAAAGTGCAGCGCTTCCACCATCACGAGAAGAAATTCTTCTGTTGGTCACATTTTTCTCTATTAGTGTGTCGATGGTTGCAGGAAAGCGGTACTCAATAGCATTTGGGTAAGAGTGAGTGAAAAAAATAACGTTTCTTGAAATTTGTGTGAGCGGCGTGCTTTCTAGGGATATACCTACATCGGAGAATTTGTTGTTGTTATTCGTATGCACAATGACATTATTCATGATCAGTCCACCTGCTTGAGTGTTTGGCATGTCTCCCATACCAAAACCGATGCCGCGGTCTGAGTCTATGATCGTATTGCCAGAGACAATATTCTCAACACTATTGTTCCATAAGTGAATCGCATACTGTGCGACATACTTCGATGGACTGGCGATGTTGCGGAAGGTATTGTTGATTATTCGCCATCCATGGACACGGTGGGCATCAATACCACCAATATAATAATTCGGGCCTACTTTGTCGGTATACTCAAAGACGCAGTTTTCGATCAGGCCATTTAAGGAGATAGCAGCTGTTTTTCCTCTTTGACCGCTCACCTTTAATAACTGTTCGTAACTATCTTGTAAGACAGCGTTCGTTAGTGAGAAATCACTTACCCCGAGCTCTGCACGCACTTGTATTAAGTGGTTACTGCTTTCTTTTAGAGTAAGGCCGCTTATTGTTATTTGGCTAGCTGCGACATCGATCAGAATTTCAGGCATGGCAGTTTTTACCATGCCGGAGCCGATGAGTACGACGTCGCTCGGCCTACCCGTTTGCCCTAAGAGAGCAATGCCATTCCGTTCTAGCCTCAGTCGCTGTGTGAGTGGATAAAATCCTGCTGCAAGATAAATTGTATCTATTTCACCTTTGTTGGCACGCTGGATCGCTGCTTGTAAACTGTTTGTGTCTTGTACCGTGGTGGTTGATGCGACACTGTTGGTTGGTAGCGCTAGCATCAAACATAGTAAACTGGTGAAGAGGTGAAGTAATCCTGTTACGACCATGGTGAAGGGTGGCCGCATTTTGATCATAGGGTTGTGAAGCGCCATCATGATATTACCAATTTGAGTTTTACGTCTTTGTCAGCGTACAGGGAAATATTGATCGAGTTGTCTTTCGCAGTGTTGTTCGATCTCGCTGAACCACTGATCGTCCGCAAAGCGTGTCCATTTTGTCTGATCTTGCTGCACGATTAACTCAAGACATTTTGATGGAATCTCAGGAGTCAGTTTCAGAGCCTGAAATGTTTCTTTGAGTATGGTTTCAGGTTCTTGGCAAAGTGTCTCGAAACAAATCGAGTAATCAGCGTATTCTTTGCCGAATATATAGGATAGCTTCCACAAGTAATAGAAGCGCATGTAGGGGTGGGGGGTAATCTTTTTTGCTAGGAACGGGTATTGTTTCTTTAGGTCTTCGCACCATAGATTAAGGTAAAAACCATCGTGAAATTTTTTCACTACACTGTCTTTGTTTGTGTTTTGCGTTCCTATACAGGAACAAAACTGATTTCTTGGGTGTCGATAGATGTGTAAGATACTGGCTGAGGGGAAATGGCTGCGAAGCCAGGGCAAGCGGAAGTCAATGCGGTTAAACTGTAGGACTGGCATTCCTTTCGCGTGAGATATCAATTCTTGGATATATGCTTCCATTGCTGGCAGTACAGTTGCCGAGTCCATAAATAAGTTTTCTGATATCCAGTTTTCATCGTAATATTTGTCTAGATTCGCTAGTCCATTGTATTCCGTCCAATAATCTTCGACACCAAGATGTGTTTTGTCGACCTTACTGCCCCGGCCTGCAGTATCAAACCAGCGTCTTTCGTTAAATGGTTCGTAGTAGGACGTGAATAAGGGAATTTGGCGGAATATATTCCAAAGTAATGTTGAGCCGCTTCTAAACCGGCCTGTAATAAAAATCGCCCGATCTTGGTTGTTTGGTTGTATTTGGTTGCTTGTGTCAAGATACGGATTGGTATAGTTTTGGGACAGGCTGGGCTTCCTTGTGGCACGTTGAATCAAAGAGACTAAAGCATCTTCTACCGTTTTATGTTGCAAAAACTTGAAAAATAAAGACAAGGATACGTTTTTGAGTTTACTCATTGATCTTGCGCAACGGTCGGAGCGGTATGTTGACACATTCGCCTTGACATTGGGGGAACGTGATAGAAGTCCGGCTTTGATATCTGATGAATGGTAACTTATCACAAGGTGAGTTGCACTCCAACATCCTGTGTCGAGGGTAAGGAATTTGGAGCGGCAGGAGATGCACAACCGGTCTTTAGCAACGCTTCACCGATATCTATTTCTGAGGCAAATACAATTTCTTGGATCAGACTTATGAGTAGACTCCCCTTATCCACAGCGATATTAGTCTCTTTTTTGGCTCTATTTTTTGTCAGCAGCGGGCTCGATGCAGCGGTTGACTACGTCTATCCGGTTGGTGGTAAGTATAAGCTCGTATATAAGGGCGGTATCCGGCTTGAAGCTGGAACATTTGGCAGCAGTCGTGTTGCCTATACCGTCGGTGCTATTACGGTAGATGAAGCCTCGCAGACCATTTGGATAGCGGGTCATGCCCACCACTTCAGTGTGGGGGCTTTTGATCTGCCGCAGCCTGTCCAATCTTTCGATATCGGCGTCTTACCGATTGCTCCAAATTCACAACCTTTCGTTAAGATTGAACCACCAGTCATGCTTGAAGGGAATCCGGGTAGAGTCACTGGCTTGCAAGAGATCGATGGGCGATTATATGTCAACGTAACTAATTACTATGATGCGAACTGCAATAACCGAAACACGACGGTCGTTTTTGGTGATGCGTTCGATATCGATAGATCAGAGCAGGCTGGATACTTTCAGATGGGGGGACGCAGGCACGCGGCAGGGTGGATGCAACCACTTTCTGATGCTTGGGAGGCAAATCTCGGGGGGCCGTATTTGACTGGGTACGCGAGCAATATTCCGATTAACTCATGCCTTAGTATTGGCCCATCACTTTTCATTTGGGACCCGGCGTCAGTATCAACACTTGAAGACGGCGGTCTGATTGAGACAACGCCTCTCATTGATTATTCATTAAGCTTGCCTCTGAGTGAAGATCCATATAACGAGTCAGGAAATAATACATTATGGACAGAGCTTTCGAATGCGTATCTAGGTTTTGTGCCTCAAGGTAGTTCAGATTATCTCGTGATTGGCACCTCTGGCGGGCATTTCAGTGGTATCGGCTACAAGATTACCCAGGATAATGGTAATCAGTGTGGTGGTCCTTGTGCGCGAGAACATGACGACTATTACAACTATTTTTGGCGTTATGATCTTAATGATGTCGCCGCAGCGCGCAGCGATTCGCGTTTGCCAGGCGAGTTACGGCCCGTTGATTATGGGTTGATGCCGGTATTTGACGGACAAAATCGTGGTTCGCCACTCATTATCGGCGCTGCCTATGTGCCGGAAAGTTCCAATCTTTATTTGTTGTTCGGGAGTGTTGACACTACTCAGAGTCGTTTTGAGAGGCAGCCATTACTGTTGGTCTACTCTGTTGAGAGACAATCGAAGCCACCTATTGATCCTACAATGGTTTTGTCGAGGCCTACTTGGTGGTGGTCTGTGATTGCGCAATGATCCCTGCCTACAACATTCTACAGCATCTATAACCCGTACTAAAGTGTTAGTCTTTGTGATCGATTAGGCAGGCTGAGCAATAAATGGCGAAAAACAGTCTAAAACACATTCTTAGATCTGCGGCTTTGACTCTCATGCTGCCACTCGTTTTGTTATATCGTATGCTGGGTGTGGTTGGTGACAAAGACGCATTGTTCTCAGCCTTTAGTCAGTTGCTCAGTTTGCTGCCTGGCAAAACTGGCAGTTATCTACGCGTTGGGTTTTATCGGTGGGTCTTACCCGTGTGCGCTGACTCTATCTATATTGGCTTCGGTGCGCTGTTTGCTCAACGGGAAACAATCATAGAGGATGGTGTTTATGTTGGGCCGCAGTGCAACATTGGCAGTTGTCGGATAGGAAAAAATACGTTGCTAGGTAGTGGTGTCCACTTGATGAGCGGAAAGGGCCAACACTGTTTTGAGGATCTAGAGACGCCTATCAAGGACCAAGGAGGGCGATTTGACCGTATTGTGGTCGGCGAAGACTGCTGGATTGGCAATGGCGCATTGGTCATGGCGGACATCGGCAATGGTTGCGTTGTTGGTGCTGGTTCTGTTGTGAGCAAACCGGTGCCTGAATACAGCATCGTCTCTGGTAATCCTGCACAGGTGCTGAGGCAGAGAGCGACATAAACTCACCATCCTCATCGAATTTCACGAATATCAGGAGAGTACGATGATTCGCATCTCGACTGCCGTGCTGATTGCTGCTGTGTCGCTGAGCGCCGTGGTTTTGCTTTTTCGCGACCCTATCACTGTGAAAGAAATTAACGATATTACCGATACGTCGGCTGCGGGTGTAGAGTCCCTGCTAGCTAAGGTAGATGCAACTCGAACTCTGTCTTTCTCGTCGACAGAACGTAATAGCGCTATGATCCCGATGACAGACAACCGGCTTCCTATTCGATCCGGTTCATCACCAGCGCAGTCTATTGGACAACAGCCGCCGGGCTTTGTTGTCCTCGATGCCAGTGCGCCAAGTGAACGCATCGATATCGGAGAGCTTCGAGACCTCGAAGGCATTGCCATCGAAGATAGTGCTTCAGAACCCATTGAGATCGGGGAGCCATTGGACGCTGATCCCCTCGCTGATTCCCTCAGACAGACCGCACAGCGAAGTGGAGTTGAAGTCCAAGACATTGGTCCACCACTGCCTGTACTCGATGAAACCATTGACCCCTGGATTCTAATCCCGGCGCGTACCGGCGACTGAGCCGTTAGGAGAACCTCTTATGTCGAACAAACTCGTCTTATCAAGCCTCATCCTCAGCACTGCCTTAATTGCATCCACAACCTTAGCTGGAACCGCAGTCATCAACGGCAAAGTCACTCGGACTTTAATCCATAACGATGGCGGTTTTGGCGGCTGCATGGCTCAACTGTCTGTCGATCCTCAAGCGGCCTTACCTGCCTGCGGGGGACGCTGGGTCACGTTTAGTTGTACCGGTGATTTTACTGACCAAGTGTCCGCCTATCGCAGCATGGATCAGGCTCAGCTCGCCTTGGCAACCGACAAGAACGTGATGGTGATCATCGACGATACACGGCGCCATAACGGCTTTTGTTTCGCGACGCGGATTGATGTGATGCGTTGAGTTGGGTGATGTTAGTAGAAGAAGTGTCGGATAACTCAATACTTTACTTGGCCGACCTTTGGAATGGTGCCGATAGGCGGGACCAGGCATAGTCACGCATGTGCGTTATTGGGATCATCCGCTGCAAGGTTTCCGATACGAAAGCCAAAGCAATGTAGAGGGTAATAACAAAAGTGATGCGCCCCAACTCTTGAGAGTGGAAAAGACGGTAGAAGTCTGGTCCAATCGCATAGACCAGGGGGTGCCGCGCCGCAATGGATGCGGCATCCGCGCGGCGGGGAGAACCCCGATGATGTCACCTGTGTGGTTTTCCGCCAGGTAGTAGGTCGTTGCTAATCCGTAACCCTGCTCAAGCGCCTGCTTCCAGGCCCAGCGATGGTAGGGTGTGGAGCGCGAATGCGCAGTCACGTATTCGTCCCAGCGCGCGGCGTCGGTTGCCGCAGCTGGCCGTACGACTCGTACGACTGCGGCGCGGTTGCTGCTGGGTGAGGAGGCGGAATTAGTCACCGGGAGAAAGAATCTGGGTGTCAGGGGCGTGGGGTCAGCATGCTGCGCTAAAGTACAGCAAGGTTAGGCGTTATGCGACTTAATCGATGATGCTCGTTATCGAGCGATGGCGCGAGAGGTGGAGGCGTGTGGCGCTGCTGCTCTCTGTACCAGGAGTCAAGTGCTTTGCAGACGGGCGCGGCTTCCGCAGGGCGGGCCAGGTAGCTATCAATCGCAATGTTGCCAGCGTCCGATATGTATGACGGTGCGGCTTCATGCGGTTGGTTCATCGCAAAAGATGTCTTCGAGCGCTTGGGCCTCTAAGGCGCGGTTGAACCAGAGGGCTAGGGTCTCGGCGTCGGCAGTTTCAAGACGCTGGTGGATCGACTCGGAGGGCTCGCCGAAGCGTTTTGTTAATAGCTGCCGTAGTAAACGTGCTTCACCGCGTGCTTCACCAATGGCTTCACCCTGGCGCAGAAAGCGCTCGGCAAAGCCGCTGATTGCGGCGGCTTCCGGCGCGTGCTCTTGTTGGTAGATCATGCGTTCTTCCTCGCTCAAGTGCGCATAGATGTCGACGAAGTCGAGATATTTGAGTTGCCGCTCGGGGTCGGGTTCCAGTTCTAGCAGGCCGCGTACGGCCTCGGCGTAAACCGCTACCCGCTCGCTGCGCGGGTGGCGCATGTTTGGCAGATTGAGGCGGGCGATGAGATTGGGGCTGCCAAAATGATCGCGCGCCTGTTGCTGGCGAAAGGCGTAGGCGAGACAGGCGAAGGCCAGGTAGGCGCGCCGCTCGCTGCCAAGGCGGAGTTCGGTGGCGTAATGTCCGCCGCGCAGGAAGATCACCACGGGCACGATGCGCTCGGTGCCCAGCAGTTCGGCGACATCCAGACAATAGTGAGCCAGCCGATGGATCGAGAAGCGTCGGGTTTTGGTCTCTTCCTCGAACAGAAACAGCAGGGCTTCGCGCCGTCTGTCTGGCCACTCCACCAGCAGGGGTGTATCCAGTTCGCGGAACCGATCGCCGAGACGCTCCTTGAGCTGTTCTTCGCGTACTGGCAGATAGCGCACGCCGGGCGCGCTGAGGCCCTCGGCCTCATCGGGTGCGAACAACTCGATGGCTTGGCGTGGGTAGTCGATGATCAGATTTTTGAAGTTTTGGTCGTGACTGCTCGGCATGGTCAACTACCAGAACGGGTATCCGGCTCTCGTGCACTGTTAATGATGGTACAGGATTCGCGACGGGCAAGCGCCAAACTGGCCTTCGTTGGCTTCCAGACCAGGGTAAGCCCGGGCGAGACCTCCAGCGCTACGCATCCGCGCCCAGATTCATCGGATCGGCGGGTACTTAGCCCAATATCAGCGCGTCTTTTTCGAGCGCTGATGGCCAGTTTGCGGCGTCATTGCTGGGGTTACGCCTACCTGATTGATCGTTTCCTCCTGCCGGTGCTGCAGAGTGGGGCGCGGCGCTTCCGGTCAATCGTAAAAGATGTCCTCGAGCGCACGGGCCTCTAAGGCGCGGTCGAACCAGAGGGCTAGCGTCTCGGCGTCGGCGGTTTCAAGACGCCTCTCGATCAACTCGGAGGGCTTGCCGAAGCGTTTTGTTAATAGCTGCCGTAGTAAACGTGCTTCGCCGCGTGCTTCGCCGCGTGCTTCACCGCGGGCTTCACCAATGGCCGCACCCTGGCGCAGAAAGCGCTCGGCAAAGCCGCTGATTGCGGCGGCTTCTGGCGCGTGCTCTTGTTGGTAGATCATGCGTTCTTCCTCGCTCAGGTGCGCATAGATGTCGACTTCCAGCACCCCGCGCACGGCCTCGGCGTAAACCGCTACCCGCTCGCTGCGCGGGTGGCGCATGTTCGGGAGATTGAGGCGGGCGATGAGATTGGGGCTGCCAAAATGATCGCGCGCCTGTTGCTGGCGAAAGGCGTAGGCGAGATACGCGAAGGCCAGGTAGGCGCGCCGCTCGCTGCCAAGGCGGAGTTCGGTCGCGTAATGCCCGCCGCGCAGAAAGATCACCACGGGCACGATGCGATCGGTGCCCAGCAGTTCGGCGACGTCCAAACAATAGTGAGCCAGCCGATGGATCGAGAAGCGCCGGCACCCGCTCGTCATCGACACCGAAGGCCTTGGGGCCGCCGCTCAACTTCATGCCCGAGCTTTTGAGTTCAAAATCTGGATTCACGCGCACCGCGACATGAGCGGTATGGCCGCTGCGCTCGGCGATCGCCGCCTCCAGCTCCCAAGGCGCTTTGCCGGGGCCGGCCTAGCTGATCTCGGCGGCGGGCATGCCTGCTTGCCGTTGAGCCATGTGCATTGCCCTTCGCTGCCTGCAAAGGGCCTGCCTGCCCATAGACTTTGACCAACGTAACCTTTTGCGTTACGCTCCACGACATGATTCAGTCGTTTCGCTGCCGTGATACCGAAGCCTTTTTCTACGGCAAACGCATCGCGCGATTCGTCCCTTTCGAGTCGGTCGCGATGCGTAAGCTGCAGCAGCTTCATGCAGCGCCAAATTTGGCGTTTTTGCGTCGTCCGCCCGGCAATCGTCTCGAGGCACTCACGGGTGATCGCGCCGGGCAGTACAGCATCCGCATTAACGATCAATGGCGCCTGTGTTTCTGTTGGGAAGACAACGCGCCATGGCAGGTCGAAATCGTCGATTACCATTAAATAGAGCAACCGATATGAACCGTGAAGTCGCACTGGTGCATCCTGGAGAAATCCTGCTCAAGGACTGGCTGGAACCACTCGGTATCAGTCAATATGCCTTGGCTCAAGCCATCGGTGTGCCCCGACGCCGCATCAACGAAATTGTCCGTGGGCAAAGGGCGATCACCGCCGATACCGCCACACGCTTAGGCGCCTTTTTCGATGTCGACGCACACGGCTGGCTCGCCCTGCAAGCGCATTACGACGCAGAACTCGCCCGTGAACGTCTGCAAGGGGAACTCTCGCGAATTCCCCGCTACGATCGGCTCACTTCCGCGCGCCGCACCCAAGAGCACGCACAGGCCTAGACCTGCCGGTCCTGTCATCGAAGATTGGTCTTACCGCATGACTCTCGACATCCACCACAGGCGTCACTGGCTCCTGTCACGAGCTGCGTTATCCCGCGCCCGATTCCCAGAGCGCTAACGGCTACCAGTCGCTGCTCATCGACCACGTCGGGCGGCTACCCTATCTGCTTGCCGCCGGCTACCAGTGTGCAAGGACGGCGTTGGCCGGGAAACTGGGTGAGGTGTTGGAAGGAACCGAGGTTGTTGTGCCTTGAGGCATTGGCTGCGCGGGTGGCGCATGTTCGGGAGATTGAGGCGGGCGATGAGATTTGGGCTGCCAAAATGATCGCGCGCCTGTTGCTGGCGAAAGGCGTAGGCGAGATACGCGAAGGCCAGGTAGGCGCGCCGCTCGCTGCCAAGGCGTAGTTCGGTCGCGTTATGTTAATGATGGTACAGGATTCCGGACGGGCCAGCGCCAAACTGGCCTTCGTTGGCTACCAGGCCAGGGGCATCCTTGGGCGGGACATCCAAGGCTACGGCCCGTGTGGAGGCGATGTCATGCTCGACGGCGAGTGCTACGCCATCCGCGCCCAGATCCACAGCTTGACAATATTTGGCAAAGATTGCCAACATCGTCCCCGGAGGTGATCTTATGGCAACTATGAACATTTCTTTGCCGGATGCGATGAAGGCTTGGGTCGATCAATGCTCGCGCTCAGGCCGCTACAGCAATGTCAGCGATTACGTTCGGGATCTGATACGTCGCGATCAGGAGCGTGCTGCAAAGATTGTCGAGCTACAAAGCCTCATTGACGAGGCACTGGCCGCTGGTGAAGGGCGGCGATCCATGGAGGCGATCGAAGCCGAGGCGCTCGCAAGGCTTGCGAATATCAAGTGATATCCGTACGTTCTCAGTGAACTGGCCACAAGCGACTTCATGTTCATCACCCGCATCATTCTCCGTAACTACAAAAGCATCGGGCATTGCGATGTCAAGCTCGGCCCACTGACCTATCTGGTCGGTGGTAATGGCGCGGGGAAGAGTAACTTTCTCGACGCCTTACATCTCGTGCGCGATGCCCTCGCTGGATCGCTCGACAACGCGCTGAATGAGCGCGGCGGTTTGAGCGAGGTGCGGCGTCGCTCCAGCGGCCACCCGACCCATTTCGGTATCCGCCTGGAATTGATCCTGCCAAATGGTCAGCACGCACGCTATGCCTTCAACATTCGGGCGTTGAAAGATCGTGCCTACGAAGTGCAGACCGAGGAATGTGTCATCGAGGGGTTGGGCCGGGGTCTATTCTTCAAGATCGAGCGGGGGCAATTGCACAGCACCAGCGAAGTCGCCTTCCCGTCGGTGACACCTGATCGGTTGGCCTTGGTCTCAGCGTCAGGACTCCAATCATTTCGACCAGTGTTCGATGCCCTGACCGCCATGGGGTTCTACAACCTCAACCCAAAGCTGATGCGCGAGCTTCAGAAACCGCAAGACGGTCGACTGCTGAAGCCTTCCGGCGAGAACATCGCGAGTGTGGTCAGTCACCTGGAGCGGGTGGAATCGGATCTCCCGAGCATCAAGGAATATCTGCAATCCGTCGTCCCGATGGTGCAGGATGTTGAGCGCAGGCAAGTCGGACCAATGGAAACCCTGGAATTCAAGCAGGAGATGTCGGGCGCCAAACACCCTTGGCGGTTCTTGGCGCAGAATATGTCGGATGGCACCTTGCGCGCATTGGGCGTTCTCGTCGCACTGCTGCAAGGCAATCCAGATTACTCGCCGACCCTGATCGCGATCGAAGAACCGGAGACCGCCTTGCACCCGGCCGCTAGCGCCGCGCTGCGCGAGGCACTCAAACGCGCGTCGGCCAAGACGCAAGTGCTGGTCACCAGCCACAGCCCTGACCTTCTCGACGATTACAACCTACCCCCCGATGCGTTCCTGGCGGTGGTTTCCCAAGGCGGTGAGACCCGGATTGCGCCCCTCGATACTGCATCGCGCGAGAGTATGCGCGAGCAACTCTTTTCTGCGGGCGAACTGTTACGAATGAACCAACTGGACCCTGACGCAGAGGAACTTGCGATGCAGGATCAGCAT
The DNA here is from genome assembly GCF_016583905.1 of Lamprobacter modestohalophilus. Taxonomy (GTDB): domain Bacteria; phylum Pseudomonadota; class Gammaproteobacteria; order Chromatiales; family Chromatiaceae; genus Lamprobacter; species Lamprobacter modestohalophilus. The sequence goes on from NZ_NRRY01000003.1 coordinate 199,716, forward strand.
CAAGCCGATTTGTTCGGCGAGGGCGAGGCGTGAAGATTGCAGCCATCGTCGAGGGCGATGGCGAGGTCGATGCCTTGCCAATTCTTCTCCGTCGGCTGGCGGACTGGCGTACGCAAGACCGCTATCCACAACCCCTGAAACCGATTCGGGTACGCCGCGACCGATTCTTGAATCGCGAGCAAGAGTTCTCACGCCATTTGCAGCTGGCTGCAAAAAAGTGCGGTGAAGATGGCTGGATTCTGGTGTTACTTGATGCTGATGATGATTGTCCGGCGGAGCTGGGTTCGAAGACGCTTGAGCGCGCTAGAATCTGTGGCAAACAGCCGATCCTTCCGCAAGCTCTGCGCGGAATGGGACAAGCAGTGTGCTCACGGAAATTTCAGATGATTGACACCCCCATCGCCTATATCGTCTTCAACCGCCCGCAGCACACCGAGCAGACGTTCGCGATGCTGCAGAGCAGGGCGCGGCACGCTTGGTCAATCGCAAAAGATATCCTCGAGCGCGCGGGCCTCTAAGGCTCGGTCGAACCAGAGGGCTAGGGTCTCGGCGTCGGCGGTTTCAAGACGCTGGTGGATCGACTCGGAGGGCTCGCCGAAGCGTTTTGTTAATAGCTGCCGTAGTAAACGTGCTTCACCGCGTGCTTCACCGCGTGCTTCGCCGCGGGCTTCACCAATGGCTTCACCCTGACGCAGAAAGCGTTCGGCAAAACCGCTGATTGCGGCGGCTTCTGGCGCGTGCTCTTGTTGGTAGATCATACGTTCCTCCTCGCTCAAGTGCGCATAGATGTCGACTTCCAGCAGCCCGCGCACGGCCTCGGCGTAAACCGCTAGCCGCTCGCTGCGGGCGTGGCGCATGTTCGGCAGATTTAGGCGGGCGATGAGATTGGGGCTGCCAAAATGATCGCGCGCCTGTTGCTGGCGAAAGGCATAGGCGAGATACGCGAAGGCCAGGTAGGAGCGCCGCTCGCTACCCAGGCGTAGTTCGGTGGCGTCATGCCCGCCGCGCCTGAACCCCGACGCCAACGGACTTACAGCGGGGTCACGAATCGAAAGTCGTTTGCAATTGAGTCACTTCATCCGTTCCCCTTAAACTCCCTGTCAGCCTCTTCCTATTTTCGCAGCCGCGGACTCTGACCATGCCGACTCCCCAGCCTGCCCTTGCGTCCTCAGGGTTCTTTCCCCCACCGCTGTCTCCACAGGGTGGGGAAGTCCCAGGCTTCAGTGGGCTCAACCTGCGCCTCCCACGGCAGTGCTCGCGCGATAACGACTGGCTCGTCGCGCTTTGCGAGGCCAACCGGGAACTGCGTATCGAACGCTCGTCACAGGGAGACATCGTCATCATGCCACCAACCGGCGCCGAAACGGGCGCACGCAATGCCGAGTTAACCCGCCTGTTCGGGAACTGGGCCGCCACCGATCGGCGAGGTCGCGTGTTTGACTCCTCCACCGGCTTTTTGCTACCCAACGGCGCCATGCGCTCGCCCGATCTGGCTTGGGTCCGCAACGCCCGACTGGCCAAGCTCAGCGCAGAGCAAAAGCGTGCGTTTCTGCCATTGGCTCCAGATGTTGTCATCGAGCTCGCCTCCGCCAGCGATCATCCGGAAGCACTCCATGCCAAGATGCGAGAATGGCGCGATAACGGCGTCGGGCTTGGCTGGTTGATCTTGCCTCAAGACCGACACCTTTGGCAGTACGCCCCTGATTCAGATCCGATCTGCTTGCAAGACCCAACCGAGCTGCGCGAGGGCGAGCTGTTACCCGGGCTGGCGTTATCCATGGCTGGGATTTGGGAAGCCGGATTTTGAGACCTCCGCCTGATCCTCTAGATGAATCGGCTTGCCGCACAGGCCAAGGCACTGCTGGAGGCCGGTCCCAAGAGCGAGCGCCCAGACGCCCGGTTCACGCTGTGGGCGGCGGGCATCACCAATGATGGTGATCCTTGTCGAGCGGCTCTGGCACCGGCTGCGCGTGCTGCAGTTTTAGTTGCCAAAAGCATCGGGCATTGCGATGTCAAGCTCGGCCCACTGACCTATCTGGTCGGTGGCAATGGCGCGGGGAACAGTAACGCAAAAGATGTCCTCGAGCGCGCGGGCCTCTGCCCGCCCCGCATCCGTGCTCATCCTGCTGTGGTTTGTTGCATTTAATGCATTTATAGCTATGATGCCGCTTAGGTCTTACCAAGAAGAGTGGCCCATGACAACCATAGAACGCGTGCATAAGGTCGCGTCTCCCGTCCTGACTGCAGCAGACAAGGATCTTGCACGAGCGGCGCAGCGCTGCATCATGGGCGCGCTAGATCATTCTCGGGCCGCAGCGCTGGTTCTGACGACGGAGAACGGTGAGCACCCACAGGTTGAGGTGCCGCCCGCCGCCCTGAGGCTCATCGGTCAGTTGCTCGGTGCAATAAGCCAGGACAAGTCGGTCGTGTTGATGCCGGCCGAGAGTGAGCTCACCACGGTTGAAGCCGCTCATTTTCTGAATGTTTCGCGTCCCTTCGTGATCAAGGAGATGGAGGCCGGTCGTCTCCCCTACCGAAAAGTCGGCACCCACCGCCGCGTCACCTTGAACAACTTGATGATCTACGAGAGGGCGATGCGCCAGCAGCAAGAGCAAGCGCTCGAGCGCATGGCCGATAACGCGAGAGAACTCGGGCTGGATTATTGATGGCTAGGCATGCGCGATACACGGCAGTCTTGGATGCATGTGTGCTGTATTCCATTGCTGTGACCGATGCCTTGATGAGCCTAGCGACGGCCGGACTCTTCGCTGCGAAGTGGACTGTTAAGATTGAGGACGAGTGGATTCGCGCACTGGAGACGCGACGGCCAGATTTGGCGGGGAAGTTGGATGTGCGACGGGACAGTATGCGTGCCGCAGTTCCTGATTGGGAGATACCGTCGGCCCAATGGCAGCGCTTGAACTTGATCGTCGAGTTGCCGGATCCGGATGACGCTCATGTGCTGGCTGCAGCTGTCGCTGGCCAAACTGATTGCATTGTAACCGATAACTTACGCGACTTTCCCGCCGACATTCTGAATGCTTTCGAGATCGAGGCGATTGATCCGGACACCTTTATCGTCCACCAGTTGGACCTTCATCCCATTGCGGCGATCTCCGCATTTAAACGTATGCGAGCGCGACGCAAAAAGCCGGAGACGACGCCGGATGAGTTTGCGAATGCGCTTGAAAATGCGGGGTTGGCCAGTACAGCTGAGCGGTTGCGCGAAGCGGCTGAGTTGATTTGAGGGTATCGAACAACTGAATGTTGGCGCCGCGCGGCTCACACTAGCCCCTCGGGGGTAGAAATGCCGGTCAATCGCAAAAGATGTCCTCAAGCGCTTGGGCTTCTAAGGCGCGGTCGAACCAGATGGCTAGCGTCTCGGCGTCGGCGGTTTCAAGACGCCTCTCGATCAACTCGGAGGGCTTGCCGAAGCGTTTTGTTAATAGCTGTCGGAGTAAACGGGCTTCGCCCTGGCGCAGAAAGCGCTCGGCAAACCCGCTGATTGCGGCGGCTTCTGGCGCGTGCTCTTGTTGGTAGATCATGCGTTCTTCCTCGCTCAAGTGCGCATAGATGTCGACGAAGTCGAGATATTTGAGTTGCCGCTCGGGGTCGGGTTCCAGTTCTAGCAGGCCGCGTACGGCCTCGGCGTAAACTGCTACCCGCTCGCTGCGCGGGTGGCGCATGTTTGGCAGATTGAGGCGGGCGATGAGATTGGGGCTGCCAAAATGATCGCGACCCCTGACATCACGCTTTTCGATCGACTCAGAGGGCTCGCCGAAGCGTTTGGTTAACAGTTGTCGGAGTAAACGGGCTTCACCCTGGCGCAAAAAGCGCTCGGCAAACCCGCTGATTGCGGCGGCTTCTGGCGCGTGCTCTTGTTGGTAGATCATGCTTTAGTCCCTCGGCCTCATTGGGGGCGAACAACTTGATGGCTTGGCGCGGGTAGTCGAGAATCAGACCCCAGGACGCGCCCCCGCTCTCGTGTCGGGAGCCCGTTATACTTGCGGAAAAGGCTCCGTCTAACTCGGGGGCGCGCTAGCATGAAGCACCAAACAGAGAATACGGGTAATGACCATGGTTTACGCCGAACTGATCGAGAAACTGGAGAGGCTGCCGGACGAAAAGCGGGCAGAGGTTTTCGATTTCGTTGATTATCTGGCCGCCCGATTTACCAGCCACCGAGCCCCGATCGTGGATCACTGGACTGATCAGGAGTTTGCCGACATGGCAATGCAGCAGGCATTGCGTGGCATGGATGATGATTCGGTTATTTACGGCGACACCGATCTCCGCGAGCGTTGGCAATGAAACGCGCTGGGCAAATCGCCTTGACGCCCTTTCCCAACACCGATCTCTCCGGCTCCAAGCGACGCCCCGTCTTATTGATCCGTCAGGCATCCATCCGCTTCGATGACTGGCTCGTTTGCATGGTGTCCTCGCAACTGCATCAGGCCGAGACTGGTTTCGACGACACCCTGGAATTGGTGGACAAACTCAAGACTGCGGGCTTTGCGCCCGAGCAGGCAGAAGCGGTCGTGCGCGCCATCGGGACGGCACAGGATGAGCACGTGACGAAAGCCAACCTAGAGCAAGCCCTAGCTCCAATCCGCACCGATCTAACATATATGGTCCGCCCCGCGATGCAAGAGCCACTTGACTGTTCAGCAGAAGGAAACGTTGCGGCCATATATCCGGCGTCGTGATGAGGTGGCGTGATCGCTCCTCGCGCCCTGATGGAATCCGCGCGCATTCCTGTCCTTATCACTGTTTCAGTCTCGGCGATGCCGGCTGGTGAGGATTACAGGGTTTCAGGAATGCAGGACAAGCCTTTCATGCCATCACAGTGACAGTCACTCTTAGCAACTCGTGGTTAGAAACTCGTGGTGTGGGTGATCGTGCTCGCTCGGATGTGACTCAATCCCTCATCGGTGCTCGCGGCGGTTAAACCGCCTGACTCAAGGCGTGCTTTGGATCGTAGGCCTCGCCTTTGGTGAGGATCGCATAGGCAATGCGCACCAGTTTGTTCGCCAGCGCCACGGTCGCGACATTGGCATGGCGGCGTGCTTTCAACGCCGTGGCCCAGCGGCTGAGCGGATCATCTTTGCGATCGGCACAGCGCAACACCGCTCGCGCGCCGTGGATGAAGAGTTGGCGCAGGTAAGCATCCCCGCGTTTACTGATCCCGAGCAAGCGGTCCCTACCGCCGGTGGAGTGTTGACGCGGCACCAGTCCGAGCCAAGCCGCCATTCCCCGGCCATTCTTGAACAGGCTGGGGTCCTCGCCGACAGCGGCCAACAGCGCCGTGGCGCCCTTGGCGCCGACGCCGGGCAGCTGAATCAGCGCCTGCGCTTGCGCGTTGTCCTTGGCGATCTGGTCGATTTGTGTATCGTAGTGAAGCACGCGCCCGTTGAGCTGTTGTAGCTCCTCGTAGAGCCGCCGAAGCTCGGCGCGAAAGCGCTCACTGAGACCGTTCTCGGCGTCCTCTAGGATCTCCGGCAGTCGCCGCTGCAAGGCCGCGCGCCCTTGGGCGACCTCGAGGCCAAACTCCAGCAGCAGCCCGCGCGTCTGATTGATCAGCGCCGTGCGTTGCCCAACGACCAACGAGCGCATGCGGTGGATGGCCTGGATGTCTTGCTGCTCGACGCTCTTGATCGCCACAAAGCGCATGTTGGGCCGTTGCACCGCCTCGCAGATCGCCTCGGCATCGGCGGCATCGTTCTTGTTCGACTTCACAAACGGTTTGACGAACTGTGGCGCGATCAAGCGCACCTCGTGGCCCTGCTCACGGAAGCGGCGCGCCCAGTGGTGGGCACTGCCGCAGGCCTCCATGGCAATGGTGCACGCCGGCAGCTGGGCGATGAAGCCGGGCAGCCGTGCGCGGGTGAGCTTCTTGCTGAGCACCCGCTCTCCACGCTCATCGGCGGCATGAAGATGAAAGCTGCGCTTGGCCAGATCGATGCCGACAAACGTGATGGCCCGGTCTTTGTGAGTCTCTGTCATTGGTCTGCTCCGCTACCTTGGTTGACGATGGGTTCTCATCATCGCTTATTGTGCCCGCTCGGGGTGTGTTGGAGGAGCGGGGCGGACCATTCCATTACCAAAGGCGAGGCCTACGATCCAAAGCACGCCTTGAGTCAGGCGGTTTAACCGCCGCGAGCACCGATGAGGGATTGAGTCACATCCGAGCGAGCACGATCACCCACACCACGAGTTTCTAACCACGAGTTGCTAAGAGTGACTGTCACTGTGATGGCATGAAAGGCTTGTCCTGCATTCCTGAAACCCTGTAATCCTCACCAGCCGGCATCGCCGAGACTGAAACAGTGATAAGGACAGGAATGCGCGCGGATTCCATCAGGGCGCGAGGAGCGATCACGCCACCTCATCACGACGCCGGATATATGGCCGCAACGTTTCCTTCTGCTGAACAGTCAAGTGGCTCTTGCATCGCGGGGCGGACCATATATGAGGTGAGCGAGCTTTGCGACGTCAAGCCGCACGTGCTGCGCTACTGGGAGCAAGAGTTCCCACAGCTGAAGCCGGTGAAGCGTCGCGGCAACCGCCGTTACTACCAGCATCACGACGTCGTGATGGTGCGTCGTATCCGCGGCCTGCTCTATGAGCAGGGCTTTACCATCGGCGGTGCTCGCCAGCAGTTGAGTGGAGAGCCGGCGAAAAAGGACAGCACGCAGAGCCATCAGATCATCAAACAGGTGCGTTTAGAGCTCGAGGAGATCCTGCACGATCTTCGCCGTCGCTCACATTGACCCTAGCCTCGCGCAGGGGTATGCTGATCGACTTTCCGGGCGTAGCGCAGTCTGGTAGCGCACCACAATGGGGTTGTGGGGGTCGCAGGTTCGAATCCTGCCGCCCGGACCATCTTGAAGAACGCGGTAACGGTTTTACTGTTGCCGCGTTTTTTTATGGCTGGCTGCGGCGCGGCGTCATGCTAGGACCGCATTCCAGCGGTCGAGACGAGAGTACGAGACCATGTCCAACACCCAAGCCTCCCGTCAGCGGTTGCGTTTACATACCGAGACCGAAGGTGAGTCGATCCGGGTGCGCGGCCTCGTGCAAGGGGTTGGCTTCCGACCCACGGTCTGGCGCCTTGCCACTGCCGCTGGTCTAGCCGGCGATGTGTGCAACGACAGCGAGGGCGTGCTGATTCGGCTTTGGGGCTGTAGCGCTGAGATCGATGACTTCTGTCGTGCCCTGATGGTCGAGTGTCCGCCGCTTGGGCGTATCGACGGTATCGAGCGGCGGCTCTGCGAGGGGCCGGCGCCCGCGGGCTTCAGGATCGTCGAGAGTGGGGCAGGGAGGGTGCAGACTGGCGTGGTTGCGGATGCTGCGACCTGTGCCGCCTGTGCGGCCGAGATTGCCGACCCCAACGATCGCCGTTATCGCTATCCGTTCACCAACTGTACCCACTGTGGGCCGCGCCTGAGCATCATTCGTGCGATCCCCTACGATCGCGCCAACACCAGCATGGCTGCGTTCGAGATGTGCCCGGCCTGTGCGGCGGAGTATCGAGCGCCGGCTGATCGCCGCTTCCATGCCCAGCCGAATGCCTGTCCTGTCTGTGGCCCCAAGGTCTGGCTGGCGGATGCCGAAGGACTCGAGCTGGATGCGGCTGCAGCGGAGGCTGGCTTAGCCTCTGATCCAGCGGCCGATTTAGCCTCTGATCCAGAAGCCGGCCTGCCGCCTGCTTTGGCGTCTCATCCCGCGGCGGGCCAAGCGCCTGATCCTGAAGCCGCCCTGGCGCCTGATTCTGCCGTTGATTTGCCGGATGCTCGAGTAGCCGTTCATGCGCCGCGCGATGCGATTGATGGCGCCAGCCGATTGCTGGCGCGGGGTGCGATCCTCGCGATCAAGGGTATTGGCGGCTTCCATTTGGCCTGTGACGCGACCCATCCCAGTGCTGTCGCCACGCTGCGCGAGCGTAAGCGGCGAGCCGCCAAGCCCTTTGCGCTGATGGCCAGGGATCTTGAGGTCATCCGCCGCTACTGCACGGTCAGTCCAGCCGAGGCGGAGCTGCTGAGTTCGACGGTGGCGCCGATCGTGCTGCTCGATCAGGTCGCTCTCGACGGCGATTTGGATCTGGGTTTGGGCAATCTGTCGCCACTGGCCGCTGAGGTTGCGCCAGGGCAGTCGGCGCTGGGCCTGATGCTTCCCTATAGCCCCTTGCATCGGCTGCTGTTACAGGATTGGGACCGCCCCTTGGTGATGACCAGCGGCAACCTGAGCGATGAGCCCCAATGTATCGACAACGCCGATGCGCTGCAGCGTCTGGCCGGCATCGCCGATGCCTGGCTGCTCAATGATCGCGAGATCGTCAATCGGGTCGATGATTCGGTGGCGCGGGTGATTCAAGGCCGCACCCGCTGGCTGCGGCGGGCGCGCGGCGCGGCACCAACGCCGCTCAGGCTACCGTCGGGTTTTGAGCTTGCACCCAAGGTGCTGGCGCTCGGCGGCGAGCTGAAGAATAGCCTTTGCCTGCTCAGCGATGGGCAGGCGACGTTGTCACAGCATCTCGGTGATCTTGAAGAGGCACGCACTGCGCGCGAATTCGAGCGCACGGTCGCGCTCTATCAAGCGTTGTTTGAGCATCAGCCCGAGATCATTGCTGTCGACTGCCATCCCGATTATCGCTCCTCTGCGCTCGGTCGCCGGCTGGCGGCGGAGACGGGCGCACGGCTGGTCGAGGTGCAGCATCATGCGGCGCATCTCGGGGCCGTCTTGGCGGATGCGGAGTGGCCGCTTGATGCTGGCCCGGTTATCGGGGTGATCTTCGATGGCCTGGGGTATGGGGCGGATCAGACCATCTGGGGCGGCGAATTCCTGCTCGGTGACTATCGACAGTGGCAGCGCGTCGGCCATCTGCGACCGTTCAGCCTGCCCGGCGGCGAGCGCGCCATCCGTGAGCCTTGGCGTTGCCTCTATGCGCAGCTCGAGAGCGTTTTTGGCTGGCCACAGTGTCTCGATCGCTGGGGTGGTTTGGAGCCGATGCAGAGGCTGCAGGTGCGGCCGCTGACGGTGATCGAGGAGATGATTCAGAAGGGATTGAACTCACCGCACACCACCTCGGCCGGGCGTCTGTTTGATGCCGTTGCGGCGGCGCTTGGGATCTGCGCCGACGGTATCGCCTACGAAGCGCAGGCGGCGATTGAACTCGAGACGCTAGCGCGTTGCGCGCTGGGTGAGGTCGGCTATGCGTTCGCGATCGATCATCGAGACAGCAGCGACTATAGCGGCAGCGGCGATCATAGCGACAACAGCGATAATAGCGACAGCAGTGACAAGCGCTGGCAACTGGATCCGACGCCGATGTGGACGGCGCTACTCGATGATCTGACCGCGCGGGTGCCGGCCGCGGTGATCGCGGCGCGCTTCCATGCCGGCCTTGCCGAGGCCGTCGCTGAGCTGGCCGCGCAGGCAGCGCAACAGCATGGCGTTGAGACCGTCGCGCTCTCGGGCGGGGTGTTCCAGAACCGCACCCTCTTTGAGGCCACGCACAAAGCGCTGAGCGAGCGCGGACTGCAGGTGCTGACCCATACACGCGTGCCGGCCAATGATGGCGGTCTCGCGCTCGGTCAGGCGGTGATCGCTGCAGTGGCCTGTTCCGGCTAAGGCCCAGGATGACCACCTGGTGCCGCTTCGGAAGAGGCATCGCCTGAGCGTCACAGGGACGCCCAGTGACGCCCAGTAACGTCGAGTGACTGCAATAGTGGTGCGTCGCCACCCCGGACGATGAACGCGTGTTTCAGGGTAATGCTGACCCTTGATCGCCCTCAGGATAGATCGCTGCCGTCATTCGCGCTGGCGCCAGGAGCCGCGCCCCAAGCGCCGCCGCGGGGTCGGTAACGGTTTGGGATCAACACCGTCGGGCGCAGCTGACTGGGGTCTTTCTGGGGGAAGTCCAGCGTGTAATGCAGCCCACGACTCTCGCGTCGGCGCTGCGCGGATTGGACGATGAGATCGGCGACATCGACCAGATTGCGTAGCTCGAGCAGGTCGGTCTTGACCCGGAAATGGCTGTAATGCTCGATGATCTCCTGGCGCAACAGGTCGACCCGGCGCTTGGCGCGCTGCAGGCGCTTGTTGGTGCGGACGATGCCGACATAGTCCCACATGAAGCGCCGCAGCTCTTCCCAGTTGTGCGAGATCACGACCTCTTCATCGGCTTGAGTGACGCGGCTTGCATCCCAAGCCGGCACCTCTGGTGGGGCGCTCCAGCCAGTCGCGAGCGCGGCGATGTCCTTGGCCGCTAGCTCGGCGAACACCAGGCACTCCAGCAGCGAGTTGCTAGCCATGCGATTGGCGCCGTGCAGGCCGGTGTAAGCCGTTTCGCCGATCGCATAGAGCCCCGGCAGATCGGTGCGGGCGCGCGCATCGACGAGCAGCCCGCCGCAGGTATAGTGGGCCGCCGGGACCACTGGGATCGGCTCGCGCGTGATGTCGATGCCGAGTTCGAGACAACGCGCATGGATGGTTGGGAAATGCTCGGTGATGAAGTCGGCCGGGCGGTGCGAGATATCGAGATAGACAAACTTGCTGCCGGTGCGCTTGATCTCGTGGTCGATGGCGCGGGCGACGACGTCGCGCGGTGCCAGCTCAGCGCGCTCGTCGAAGCGCGGCATGAAGCGGTCACCATCGGGCAGCTTGAGCTTCGCACCTTCGCCGCGCAGCGCCTCGGTGACTAAGAATGACTTGGCCTTGGAGTGATACAGACAGGTCGGATGAAACTGCATGAACTCCATGTTCGCGACCCGGCAGCCGGCACGCCAGCCCATCGCGATGCCATCGCCGGTGGCGACGTCGGGGTTACTGGTGTAGACGTAGACCTTGCTTGCGCCGCCACTGGCGATGACCACGAATCTGGCCAGGAAGGTATTGACCTCGTCGGTCGTGTTGTCGAGCAGGTAGGCGCCGAGGCAGCGGTTCTCGCTGCCGCCAAGCTTGCGGTCGGTGATCAGATCGATCGCGGCGTGATGTTCGAACAGCTCGACGTTGCTGCGCGCGCGGACTAGGTCGGTGAGGGTGGTCTCGACGGCGCGGCCGGTGGCATCAGCGGCATGGATAACGCGGCGATGCGTATGGCCACCTTCGCGCGTGAGATGGTAGCCGCTGGAGCCGGTGCCGCTGTCATCGCGGGTGAATTGGACGCCAGCGTCGAGCAGCCAATGGATATTACCGGGGCCGCGCTCGACGACGAGTCGCACGATGGATTCATCGCAAAGCCCGTCGCCGGCCTTCAGGGTATCCTGTACGTGGGCGTCGATGGTGTCAGTGGCGTTGAGCACTGCGGAAATGCCACCTTGGGCGTAGAGGGTGTTGCCTTCCTGGAGCTCACGCTTGGAGACCACGGCAACCGAGAGCGCTGGTGGCAGACGCAGCGCAAGGCTGAGACCTGCGGCACCGCTGCCGATGATCAGGACGTCATGGCGGTAAAGCTTGGGCATGGTGTCTGGCTTCCTCGCGCGAGCAGAAACGGATAATGACGATTGGGTTGCAATCGGGGCCCGCAACAGAGTATGCCGCAGGTGAGCGGTTGCGTCGCCTGTAGGGCATAGGGTCAATGGCTTCGACCACAGAGCGGGGGATTCGTTGATGTCCGCGTCTTAGGTCTTGTCTATGGTCTTGTCTATGTCTAGATGTGGACAAAGATTAGACGATGTCGATGAAAATCGGCAAAAAATCGGGCAAACACGAAACTGAAGATTTGTGTTGCGATATATCAAGCTGCGACTTGGTCAGTAGAGAACTTTCATCGGAGGGGTGGTGTCAATGCGCCAGGTGAGCAGAAACCGACGGGCTCGGGAGCGACCCGGTGTCTGAGCGCGAGGTCGATCAAGCACTCGTCGAGCGGGCGCAGGCTGGAGATCGGCGCGCCTTCGATCTGCTGGTGCTGAAGTACCAACAGCGGATCGCCGCGCTCATCAGTCGCTACCTGCGCGATAGTGCCGAGGTCTTGGATGTGACCCAGGAGGCCTTCCTGAAGGCCTATCGAGCGCTGCCCGGCTTTCGCGGCGAGTCGGCTTTCTATACCTGGATCTACCGAATTGCGATCAATACGGTAAAGAACTACATGGTCGCTCAGAGCCGGCGTCCGCCTGGCGATGATGTCGAGGCTGAAGTGGCCGAGCAGATGGACATGGGCGCAGCACTGCGCGACTGTGCCACCCCCGAGCGCGAGGCGCTCACCGACGAGATTGCGAACACGGTGCAGGATGCCTTGAACGCGCTGCCGGACGATCTTCGGGCTGCGATCATGTTCCGTGAGATCGACGGGATGAGCTATGAGGAGATTGCAACCGCGATGGAGTGTCCAATCGGAACGGTGCGCTCACGGATCTTCCGTGCCCGTGAAGCGATCGACAAACGGCTCCGGCCGCTGCTCGAGGGTTGATCAGAGCAGTATCTGCCCGCGGGTCGAATCCGTATCATGAACGACTGACGAGTGAAGGCGACAGCATGACCACATCCACTTCGGACCAACGGTACCTGGCAGCATTGATCGATGGAGAGCCTGGTCCCGGCGGATTCGAGGCGGCCATCGATGCCGTCGAGCGAGATGCGGCGCTGCGCGCCCGCTTTGAGCGCGGCATCCTCATCGGTCAGCTGTTGCGAGCAGAGCCTGCGATGCCTGCGGCGCGGGCCGTGAGCGCTGGCGTTGCGGCTGCACTCGCCTCTGAGCCAGTGGTCATGCGGCCGAGCAAGCGTCAATCATCCGGTCAATCATCCGGTCGATCGTCGCCGATCAACCGCCCGGCTGTTGGGCTCGCGATCGCCGCTAGCCTGGTTGCCGTGGCTGTCATGGTCGGTCCGGGACTGATGACGGGCAGCGGCTTGGAGCCAAGTCTCGAGTCGTCGCCGATCGCACAGTCTGATCCAGCTGCGGTTCAAGCGTCTGCGGCGCTGAGCGAGTCCATGACGAGGCGCGAGTCCGTGGTGCCGAGTGAGCCCATGGTCGAGCGTTGGGCCTTGGATGAGCCCGTCGGCTCAACCGCTCTAGACGCCCTGCTGGTCGACCATCGCGAGCGTGCGTCAGCTTCCGGGCTGACCGGCTTTATCCCCTATGCTGCTGTGGTTGGTCCCAGTGGTGTTCGTTGATGCAATGTCGCTGCACAGGCTGCCGCGTCGGATGAAACAGGTCGCTGCGCTCGGCGGTAGCTCGTTGCTTGCTTTGCCGCTTGCTTTACTGCCTGCTTTACTGCTTGCTTTACCACTTGGCTTGCTGCTGCCCTGGGTCAGCGCGGCGAGCGACGCCGGGCCGACTCCAGACGCCGAGCCGGCTCCGATCGCCTTGCTTGGGCAGATGTCCAAGGCCCTCTCCGAGCTCGAATACGAGGGCACCCTGGTCTATCTCAACGGTCATGAGCTCTCGACGCTGCGGATTGCGCACCGGATCAACGGCGGCCAAGCACATGAGAGCCTGCTAGCGCTCAGCGGGCCGGTGCGTGCCGTTGCTCGCAGCCGACAGACCGTGACCTGCGTGTTGCCCGATGCGCGTGCAATCTCGGTGCCGCGGCATTCGGCCCACGCCGCGACCTTGCACTCCGGTACGCTCGATGCGGAGCGATTGCGCCCACACTACTTGATCCATCGTCTTGGCCGGTCGCGGGTGGCCGGGCGCGATACCCTGGTCGTGGGCATCATCCCAAAGGATGACCTGCGCTATGGTTACCGGTTCTTCGTTGATGAGGACACCGGGTTGCCGCTGAAGACCGACCTGATGGACAGCTCAGCAACGCCGATCGAGCAGGTCATGTTCACCGAGATCGAGTTCCTGGGCCGAGCGTCCGCTGACGCGATGGCCGCAAACCCGGCCCCACTGCAGCCGCTTGGTGCCGCGGTTTCGGTCACGTCGGGTCTGGCGCACTCGGCGTCGGCTGCAGCGCCGGTCGATGTGGCGCCTTGGTCGTTTGCTGAGTTGCCGGCGGGCTATGCAGTGGTGGCCGGTGATCCCCCGGCAATCGACACCGAAGGGCAGCGCCGCTGGTTCATGGTGAGCGATGGCCTCTCTGTGGTTTCGGTCTATATCGAGCCTGATCAGGGATACGGCCTCGCTGGCCATAAGCGCGTCGGCGCGATGAATGCCGCTGGACGCTCACTCAATGGATATCAGATCACCGCAGTTGGCGAAGCGCCGCTGCAGACAGTACAGGCCATCGCTGCTGCGGTGAGGACTCAACCATGATTGAAGAACAGGGTATCGTCGTCGCGATCGAGGCTGGGATCGCCGAGGTGGAGATCGTTCGCCGTTCGACCTGCGGCGCTTGTAGCGCGCGTTCCGGCTGCGGTGTGTCGCTCCTGGACCGGGTGCTCGGCCGCCGGCCGCAGCGCCTGCTGTTGGCTGACAAGCTCAAGGTCCGCCCAGGCGATGAGGTGATCGTCGGCATCCCCGAGGGGGCTTTGCTGAAGGCTGCGGTCGTTGCCTACATGGTCCCGCTGTTCGGCCTCTTGGCTGGCGCGATCCTTGGCGATTTACCGCGGCTGGACGGTGCCATGGATCAGGGGCTGCCGTTATTGGCCGGTGCGCTCGGATTTGGCGCCGGGCTTCTTGTGACCCATCTCTACAGTCGCCGGCTGGCGGTCGATCCGCGCTGGCGGGCCGTGCTGCTGCGTCGCACAACCCATAGCCTCAGCGTCGGCCTCCCCAGCACGCGCTGACCGGTTCTCCCGTCGGTCGGTTCAAGATCGTGTCACAGTGCAGTCGACGCGGTCAGCTTCTGTTATCGTTACCGGTTGTCGCTGCCGGCCCCTGCCGGTTTCGGGTGCGTTCGTCACCATTAGCTCGGGATATTCATGCGTCATCGGTATCAGCCTCTGCTCGTTTTCATCGCGGTCGGTCTGTTTGGGCTGGCGCAGATGGCGTCCAGCCTTGCGGCGAGTCCTTCGGCGGCTGATTCGACAGGCTCTGGCATTGTTGCCGCGCTGCCGAACTTCATTCCGCTGGTCAAGCGCTATGGTCCGTCGGTGGTCAATATCAGCAGCAAGCAGGGCTACGGTTCGGGGCCGCAGCAGTTCGAGCCCCAGGAGGGCTTGCCGGAAGATAGCCCGCTCTATGACTTCTTTCGCCGCTTCTTCGATGAGGATGGGTCCTTACCGGACGAGGGCGATCAAGGTCGCTCACTGGGCTCGGGCTTCATCCTCAGCCCGGACGGCTATATCCTGACCAATGCCCATGTGGTCGAGGCCGCTGACGAGATCATTGTGCGCATGAGCGATCGGCGCGAGTTTGTCGCACAGGCAATTGGTGCCGACGAGCGCAGCGACATCGCACTTTTGAAGATCGACGCCACTGACCTGCCGGCGGTAGAGCTTGGGCTCTCGAAGACGGTCGAGGTCGGCGAATGGGTGCTTGCGATTGGCTCGCCGTTTGGCTTTGAGCACTCGGCGACGGCCGGCATCGTCAGCGCCAAGGGGCGCTCGCTGCCGTCCGAGAACTATGTGCCCTTTATCCAGACCGATGTGGCGATCAACCCCGGCAATTCGGGCGGTCCGCTGTTCGATCTCGAGGGGCGTGTGGTCGGTGTCAACTCTCAGATCTATAGCCGCACCGGCGGCTTTATGGGGCTCTCGTTCGCGATCCCGATCGATGTTGCGATCGATGTCGTCGACCAGCTCAAGGACAAAGGCCGGGTCAGTCGCGGTTGGCTCGGGGTCTTGATCCAAGACGTCACGCGGGATCTCGCCGAGCCCTTTGGTCTGCCGCATCCGGTCGGCGCCCTCGTCTCACAGGTGTTGCCGGACAGTCCGGCGGAGAAGGCCGGGCTGCGCGCCGGGGATATCATCTTGACCTTCGATGGGCTCGACGTTCCGACCTCGAGCAGCCTGCCGCCGCTGGTTGGCGTGACTAAGGTCGACGTCACGGTCCAGGTCGAGTTGTTGCGCAATGGCGAGCGTCGCGAGTTGGCCGTGACCCTGGCCGAACTGCCAGAGGACGAGACGGCATTGATCCCGCAGGGTCACCCGGCCGCGCCGGTGGCGAACCGCTTGGGCCTGGTGATGAAGGAGGTGCCAGAGGATCAGCGCGAGTTGCTCGGGCTGGAGCATGCAGGCGTGCTGGTGGACCGCGTCGAGACTGGCCCCGCTGAGCGTGCGGGTTTGCGTGCGGGTGATCTGATCCTGAGCTTCAGCAACGCGCAGGTGCAAGGCTTGGCGCATTTTGATCGGCTGGTTGAGGCTGCCCCAGCTGGCGAGTCGGTCGCGGTGCTGGTCCAGCGCGGCGATGGGCGCATGTTCTACGCCATCCGGCTGCCACCGGAGTAGGTGCGCGTTGCGCAGCGTTTCTATCTGTCTGATCTGCCTCTGAGCGTTCCCTGAACCCTATTCAGATCTCTTTTCCGGCTCTTTCTGAACTCTCAACTTAACGCTCAAATACTCTTCAAGGATTTCGCCTGCCGATGGCCGACCTCAGTCACATTCGCAACTTCTCGATCATTGCCCACATCGATCACGGCAAGTCGACCATTGCCGACCGTTTTATCCAGCATTGCGGCAGCCTGACCAACCGCGAGATGAGCAACCAGGTGCTGGATTCGATGGACCTGGAGCGTGAGCGCGGCATCACCATCAAGGCGCAGAGCGTGACCTTGGATTATCCGGCCAAGGATGGGCAGATCTACGAGCTGAACTTCATCGACACACCGGGCCATGTCGACTTCTCTTACGAGGTCTCGCGCTCACTGGCGGCCTGCGAGGGCGCGCTGCTGGTGGTCGATGCCGCGCAGGGCGTGGAGGCGCAGAGCGTCGCCAACTGCTATACCGCCATCGACCTCGGTCTCGAGGTGCTGCCGGTGCTGAACAAGATCGACCTGCCCTCGGCCGAGCCGGAGCGGGTGATCAATGAGATCGAAGAGATCATCGGCATGGATGCCGAGGACGCGCTGCGGGTCAGTGCCAAGACCGGGCTCGGCATCCCCGAGCTGCTAGAGATGTTGGTGGCGAAGATCCCACCACCGGTCGGCGATGCCGATGCGCCCTTGCGTGCGCTGATCATCGACTCCTGGTTCGATCCCTATGTCGGCGTGGTCTCGCTGATTCGGGTCAAGGAGGGCACGCTCAGGCGGCGCGACAAGATCAAGGTGATGTCGGTCGGGCGCGTGCATCAGGCCGATAACGTCGGCATCTTTACGCCCAAGAAGACCCCGCGCGATCAGCTCGGCCCCGGCGAGGTGGGCTTTGTCGCTGCCGGGATCAAGGAGATTGACGGCGCCCCGGTAGGCGATACCATCACCGGTGCTGATCGGCCGGCGACAGAGCGACTCGCGGGCTTCCGCGAGATCCGTCCGCGGGTCTTCGCCGGGCTCTATCCGATCTCCTCGGACGACTACGAAGACCTGCGCGATGCGCTCGCCAAGCTGCGGCTCAATGAGTCGGCGCTGTTCTACGAGCCCGAGACCTCGCAGGCGCTCGGCTTCGGTTTCCGCTGCGGCTTCCTCGGCATGCTGCACATGGAGATCATCCAGGAGCGGCTCGAGCGCGAATACGATCTGGAGCTGATCACGACGGCGCCCACCGTCATCTACGAGGTGGTGTTGAACGATGGCGAGGTGATCAATGTCGACAACCCGGCCAACCTGCCGGAGACCAATAAGATCCAGGAGATCCGTGAGCCGATCATCGAGGCGCATATCCTGGTGCCGCAGGATCTGCTCGGCGGCGTGATCAACCTCTGCGTCGAGAAGCGCGGCGTGCAGAAGAACATCCAGTTCCTCGGCGGTCAGGTGCAGGCGAGCTATGAGCTGCCGCTGAACGAGGTGGTGCTGGATTTCTTCGATCGGCTGAAGTCGGTGAGCCGCGGCTATGCCTCGTTCGAGTACGAGCTCAAGCGCTTCGATGCGGCCGATCTGGTCAAGCTGGATCTGATGATCAATGGCGAGCGGGTCGATGCGCTGTCGCTGATCGTGCACCGCTCCAACTCGTTGCACCGCGGCCGTGATCTCGCCGAGCGGATGAAGGAGCTGATCCCGCGGCAGATGTTCGAGGTTGCGATCCAGGCCGCGATCGGCACCAAGATCATCGCCCGCACCACGGTCAAGGCGCTGCGTAAGAATGTGACCGCGAAATGTTATGGCGGTGACGTGACGCGCAAGCGCAAGCTACTCGAGAAGCAGAAGGCGGGCAAGAAACGGATGAAGATGGTCGGGCGCGTCGAGATCCCGCAAGAGGCCTTCCTTGCGGTGCTTCAATCCAGCAAGGATAATTAACGGTTTTTCCGCGCTATCACATTTTTCCTACCGCCACTGATCGCCGCTGAGTGCTCGGCGTTCGGATCGTCGTCATAGGATCAGGAGACGCACCCGCGCCATGAGCTTCGATTTTCCGACCTTCCTTGTTGCGGCCACCTTCCTCACCGGGGGTATCTGGCTGCTCGACGCGCTGTTTTGGGCGCCTAAGCGCCGCCGCTTGGCGGCTGCGACCGCGAGCGCCTTGGCCGGAGGCGATCAGGGCACGGTGACTGGATACAAGGAGCCAGTGCTGGTCGAGTACGCACGTTCGTTTTTCCCGGTGATCCTGGTCGTACTGCTGCTGCGCTCGTTCGTGGTCGAGCCGTTTCGCATCCCATCTGGCTCAATGATGCCGACCCTTTTGGTCGGTGATTTCATCTTGGTCAATAAGTTCTCGTATGGGCTGCGCCTGCCAGTGCTGAATACCAAATTTGTTGAGCTCGGAGCGCCCGAGCGTGGCGACGTGATGGTGTTTCGCTTCCCGCGCGATGAATCGGTGGATTACATCAAGCGCGTCATCGCCCTGCCTGGCGACCAAGTCTACTATCGCGACAAGACGATCTACGTGAATGGGGAGCCGCTGGGGCAGGTTCCACTTGGGGATTACATCGACGACAATGGCCAGCCGACCGGTCTTATTGAGGCGGTGGAGGCGGTTGGCGATGAGCGTGAGCATGAGATCCTGATCAATCCACGCACAGGGGATTTCCCGCGCTCCTGCGGTGTCTTGGCGCGCGGCCCGGTGACGGTGCCAGAGGGGATGTACTTCGTCATGGGCGACAATCGCGACAACAGCAATGACGGCCGCTGCTGGGGTTTCGTGCCTGAGGAAAACCTGGTCGGCAAGGCGTTCGCGATCTGGATGAGCTGGGACGGCAACCGTGATGGCTTTCCGATTGCCTTCGGCCGCATTGGCAATGTTATCCATTGAGTGCCTGCGTGAATCGACCCATGATGCCCAAGTCTCCCCAGTCTCCCCAGTCTCCCCAGTCTCCCCAGTCTCCCCAGTCTCAGAGAGAGCCCAAGTACGGCTGGACCGCTCAGCGGTTGGTGAGTCCGCGCCGTGGCGACAGGCATGCCAGGCTGCTCGGCCCTCAGCGTGGCTTCGGGCTGGGCAAGGTGCTGGTCGTGTTGCTCTTAGTGGTGTTTTTCGTGAGCCTTGGGATCAAGATGGCACCGTCTTACCTGACCTATTATCAGGTGCGTAACATCATGGAGAGGGTGGTTGAGCGGCCAGAGCTGGCCGGTGCCGGATCGCGAGCGGTCCTTGCCGCTGTTACCCGACAGCTCGGTATCGATGCCGTGAGTTCGGTCGACGCAAAGGACTTTCATCTGTCGCGAGAGGATGAAGACACCCTGCTGAACTTGGATTATCAGGTGCAGCAGCATGTCGGCTTGAATGTGGATGTGCTCATGCACTTCGAGCACTCGGTCGCCCTGCCGCGGCCATGACGACCGACCCAATGCGCTTGGCGACCTCGCTGATCGGGCAGCCGCCAAGATCGCTCGCCCTGATCGAGCAGGCCCTCACCCACCGCAGCGCCGGTCCGATCAACAACGAGCGGCTGGAGTTTTTGGGTGATGCGCTGCTCGGATTCGTCATTGCCGAGGTGCTGCTGCAGCGCTTTCCTGATGCCAGCGAGGGGGACCTGACGCGGCGGCGGGCGACCCTGGTCAACCGCGAGGCATTGGCGAAGATTGCGCGCTCGCTGAGTCTGGGCGACTACTTGCGGCTCGATTCAGGCGCTCTGCGCTCAGGTGGCCATGCGCGCGACTCGGTGCTCTCCGACGCGCTCGAGGCCCTGATCGGCGCGATCTATCTGGATCAGGGCTTCACCGGCGCCAAGCAGATGATCCTCCGCGTCTTCGCCGAGGCCTTGGCGGATGTCGCCAACCAGGATGCGCGCAAGGACCCGAAGACGCGTTTGCAGGAATGGCTCCAGGCGCGCCGCCTGGCCTTGCCCGAATACGAGGTGACCGCGGTGACCGGTGAGCAGCATGCGCAGCGCTTTCAGGTACGCTGTCGGCTGCCTGCCGACGGCCGCGAATGTCTGGGTGACGGTTCCAGCCGGCGCCGTGCCGAGCAGCAGTCTGCCGAGACCATGCTCAGCCTTCTGAGCGAGGAAGATTGAGCGTATGAGTCAGTCCAACAGTCAGTCCAACGACGAACACCCGGAACTCGCTGAGGCCGCTGATCAGTCTGTCGATCGCTCTGCGACCACTGCAGCCTCTGCAACCACTGCAGCGAGCACCGGCTCGAGCCGTTGTGGCTACGTTGCGATCTTCGGGCGACCGAACGTGGGTAAGTCGACGCTGCTGAACCGGTTGCTGGGGCAGAAGCTCGCGATCACCTCGCACAAACCGCAGACCACACGCCACACCATCCTTGGCGTGTCGACCTTGGACGCTGGTCAGATCCTGTATGTGGATACCCCAGGCCTGCATCAGCGAGGCGGCAATGCCCTGAACCGTTACCTGAACCGCGCGGCGCGATCGATCCTCACCGATGTCGATCTGGTGCTGTTCGTGATCGAGGCGCTGCAGTTCGGTGATGAGGATGCGCTGGCGCTGGCCGAGATCGCCAAAGCGGGCACGCCCGCCATCGTGGCCGTGAACAAGACCGATCGCATTGCGGATAAGGCGCGCCTGCTGCCGTTTCTGCAGTCCTTGTCGGAGCGGCATGCGTTTGTTTCGATGGTGCCGGTCTCGGCGACTAAGGGTGATCAGATCAAGCGCCTGGAGGCCGAGGTGCTCGCGGCACTGCCCGAAGGCGAGCACCTGTTTCCGGACGATCAGCTCACCGATCGCTCCGAGCGCTTCTTGGCGGCCGAGCTCTTGCGCGAGCAGCTGATGCAGCGCTACGGCCAGGAGCTGCCGTATCGGACGACGGTTGAGATCGAGTCCTTTACCTTGGAAACACCGAGCCGGAAGCGGCAAGCCGAGGGGCCGCGCGCGCGCATCCATGCCTTGATCTGGGTCGAGCGTGAGAGCCAGAAGGCGATCATCATCGGCCGCCGCGGCGAGGCGTTGAAGGCCGCGGCATCGCAGGCACGCCTGGAGATGCAGAAGCTGTTTGGTCGGCCTGTCCATCTCGAGGTCTGGGTCAAGGTCAAGGATAGCTGGAGCAGTGACGAGGCGGCGCTCGCGAGCCTTGGCTACGGCGAGTACTGAGCACGGCGATTGTCCATGACCGCCAGTGATGAGCGGTTTGATCACTCCTGATGAGCGCTTTCACTCCAGGGCCGAAAGGCTTGCGCAGGCATCTTGATGAGCGTGCAGACACTCAAGCGTGGCTTCGTACTGCATCGTCGCGACTATCGCAACACCAGTCTGCTGATCGAGCTCTTTACCGCCGACGAGGGCAGGCTTGTCTGCGTCGCCAAGGGTGCAAAGTCGGCACCGCGCGGGCGCTCGGCACTGGCCGCGTTGCTGCAGCCGTTTCAGCCGCTCTGGCTCGGCTGGGTCGGCCGTGGTGAGGTCAAGACCCTGACGCGAGCCGAGGCCGCCGCGCCCAGTATCGCGCTTGTCGCTGAGCGGCTCTATTGCGGCTTCTACCTGAACGAGCTGTTGATCCGGTTGCTCGATCGCGAGGACCCGCACGAGGCCTTGTTCGTCTTCTACCAACAGGCCTTGGCAGATCTGGCGAGCGAGCCGCTGGACGCGGTGCTGCGCCGCTTCGAGCTGCGTCTGCTTGAAGAGTTGGGCTACGCGCTCGATCTTCGATCCGACCGTCAGGGCAAGCCCATTGAGCCAGTCCACGACTATCGTTACACGTCGGACCAAGGCCTGAACCCGGTTCCCGGGCTCGGCGTCAGCTTCAACGACCCGGTTGCGGCTTTGCACACCGGAGCGCGAATGCGTGAAACCCAGATTGCTGATGACGCTGTCTGCGAGCCGGCAGGCGCTGAACGTTTTGCCGTTGAGACCTCAGCTGACAAGACATCACCTGACGAGACGTCACCTGACAAGATATCACCGGCGATAGCTCAGGCGGCTGCGACGGAGGTGATGATCAGCGGAGGCACGCTGCAGCGCTTGGCCTCTGGAGCGCCGTTGCAGCGCGGTGATCTCGCGCCCGCCCGCGCCCTGATGCGCGCGGCGCTTGCACCCCACCTTGGGCCGAAGCCGTTGCGCAGCCGTGAGCTGTTTCGTCGCCCGTCGACTTGATTCCACCCCTAACCAAACACCTAACCAAACACCTAACCTTGGAGCCATCATGCAAGAGCTCAGCGGAGCGCCGATCCTCCTCGGCGTCAACATCGACCATATTGCGACCATCCGTGCCGCGCGCGGTACCCGCTACCCGGAGCCGATCCAGGCCGCACTGGTTGCCGAGCAGGCCGGCGCCGATGCCATCACGCTGCATCTGCGCGAGGATCGGCGTCACATCCAGGATCGCGATGTGCACCTGTTGAAAGGCATCTTGCAGACGCGCATGAACCTCGAGATGGCGGCAACGCCGGAGATGGTGCAGATTGCCTGCGAGGTGCGCCCGGCCGACTGCTGTCTGGTCCCAGAGCGGCGCGAGGAGCTGACCACCGAGGGTGGTCTGGATGTCAATGGTCAGATCGGCAAGTTGACCGAGCAGACGGCGCGTTTGGCTGAGGCTGGGGTGCGCGTCTCGCTGTTCATCGATCCAGAGCCGGCTCAGTTGGATGCGGCGGTAACGGTTGGTGCGCCGGTGGTGGAGATCCACACGGGTCGCTATGCCGACGCCGCGACGCCCAAGGTGCGCGCGGAGGAACTGCAGCGCATTGCGGCGGCCGTCGCGCATGGTCAGCAGCTTGGGCTACAGGTCAATGCCGGTCACGGGCTGGATTATCCGAACGTCGAGGCCGTTGCCGCCTTGCCCGGCGTGCGTGAGCTCAATATCGGGCATGCCATCGTTGCCCGCGCCCTGTTTTCGGGGCTTGCGCCTGCGGTCACCGAGATGAAACGCCTGATGGTGCAGGCCGCGCTGTTGCGGTCTGAGTGAGCATATCGGACAATGGCTCTGACCCCAACGGTCTGGGGCCAGAGTCGAACCTTTCTCGCGGTCATCAAACCTAGGTGGAAAAGGAACGTCTCTTGCTTCATGTTTAGAGACTGTTCACAGAGGCTGTTCGCAAAGACCCTCTCCTCAAGACTCTCCACAACCTAAGGATTTCCGATCATGGCCACCACCGCAGAGTCGGCGACCCCGAGACGCCCGGTCGTCCTGGTCATCCTCGATGGCTTCGGCATCAATCCGAGTAAGCTCCACAATGCCATCGCGCAGGCGAAGACACCGCGGCTTGACGAGTACTTCTTTCGCTATCCCTATACCCAGCTGAATGCCTCTGGCGCCGGTGTCGGTCTGCCGACCGGGCAGATGGGTAACTCCGAGGTCGGGCACATGACGCTCGGCAGCGGCAGCCTGTTACGTCAAGACCTGGTGCTGATCGATGATGCGATCACCGATGGGAGCTTCTTCAAGAATTCGGCGTTGCTCGACGCCGTCAAGGCCGCCAAGGCCAAACAGCGACCGCTGCAGCTCATTGGCTTGGTCTCCGAGGGCGGGGTACACAGCCACTCGCGTCATCTGTTGGCGCTGATTGAGCTGTGTCGGCTCGAAGGGGTGCCGCCGCTGGTGCACATGATCACCGATGGCCGGGATACTGCGCCGAAATCGGTGCTCAACGGCCTCGGCGAGATCGAAGCGGCGTTGGAGGGCGCGAATGGACGCATCGTCACCGTCAGCGGCCGCTATTACGCGATGGACCGGGATCGCCGTTTCGACCGCACCGAGCGGGCCTGGCGCGCGATCGTGCTTGGCAAGGGACGTGGCGCGGCAACGGCGCGAGCGGCGATCGACGCAGCCTACGCTGCCGGGGAGGGCGACGAGTTCATCCATCCGAGCGTGATTGGGGACTGGAAGGGACTCGAGCCCGATGACCCAATGGTGCTATTCAACTTCCGCAAAGACCGGCCGCGGCAGATGGCGTCGGCGCTCGCGCTCGACGCCTTTGATGGCTTCGATCGCGGCTCGGCACCGCGCGCTGATCTGACCTGCATGATGGTCTACGACAAGCGCTTCGGGCTGCCGCATGCGTTCGATCCAGAGATCCCTCGGACGACCCTGAATCAAGTGCTCAGCGCCCAGGGCATCGAGCAATTCCATTGCGCCGAGACCGAAAAATACGCGCATGTGACCTTCTTCTTCAATGGCGGCAGCGAGGAGCCAGCAGAAGGCGAGGTGCATCGATTGATCCCGTCGCCCATGGTCAAGACCTACGACCTCAAGCCCGAGATGAGTGCGGCGCAGGTCGCCGATGCGGTGGTCGAGGCGATCGAGGCCGGCAACTACGGATTCATCGTCGTCAACTTTGCCAATGGCGATATGGTCGGCCACACCGGCTATATGGACGCTGTGGTGCATGCGGTCGAGGTGCTGGATCAACAGGCCGGACGGGTGCTGGATGCGGCCGTGGCCAACGGCTACTCGGCGCTGCTGACCGCGGATCACGGCAACTGCGACATGATGGTCGACCCGGAGACGGACGAGCCGCACACTCAGCATACGACCAACCCAGTGCCGTTTATGGTCGTCGATAAGGAGCGCTGGGTGCTGCGCCCGAACGGCACCCTGGCCGATGTGGCCCCAACGGTCCTCGAGCTGATGGGGCTGCCAGCGGTGGCCGAGATGTCGGGTCAGTCGTTGCTGTTCGAGGCGATGGCTCCACAGCCGAATGTCTCGGTCGATCGGCTTGGGCTGGCGAGGACGGGCTGATTCGGTTAATCGGCGACGCTGATCAGCCGACGTCTCCGCACTGTTGTGGGGCGCCAGGTGATAAATCTGCGCAGGGATGGCGCATCTCATCGGCGAGCGCGTTCCGTCGCCCCTTCCTCCATGAATGATCCTATGGGGTGCACTGATGCCAGCGCATCGTCTTGTGTTGTTTACCGTGCTCGGTCTTGCTGGGGTCGCCTTGGCTTACAATGCGCTCAGAATTGTCGACGGTGGGATCGGCCCGGATTGGCCTGATCCCCCGGTGACCTGTTGCCGAGCTCAACCACAGGACTGCCAATGTCATCGAAGACCCTTACCTTCGTTTTTGCCGCCGAGCGCGGAACCCCCGCACTCCTTACCGAGCATCGCTGCAAAGCGGCCGTGCCGGTGGCTGGCAAGTATCGTGTCATCGACTTCACGCTGGCGAACTGTCTGCACTCCGGATTGCGCCAGGTGCTAGTGCTCAGTCAGTACAAATCGCATTCGCTGCACAAACATCTGCGCGACGGTTGGTCGCTCTTCAATGCGGAGCTTGGCGAGTTCATCACCGCGGTACCGCCGCAGATGCGCTATGACAGCGGTTGGTATCGCAATGCCATGGACGCCTTGCGCCAAAACCGCTATCTGATCGAGCGTAGCCCGGCCGATACGGTGCTGCTGCTCGACGGCGGGCTGGTCTACCGGATGGATTATGCAGAGCTGATCGAATTCCACCGCGAGCAGGGCGGTGGCGTGACCTGCGCCCTGCGCCAGGCGGGACCTGGATCAGCCGCCGGCGGGGTAAAGGTGGAGGTCGACGGGGCGGATCGTATCACCGCTATTGGCAATGCCATCGACGTTGATGCGCCTTATGAGTCGACCATGGGCGTCGTGTTGATCGACAAGGCGCTGTTACTGGAGCAGGTTGAGGCCCTGTCGGCTGCCACCGAGGCAGGAATGGACTCGGGCGTGGACCTCGCGACTCAGCTCGTATCGCCGATGCTCGACGGCCGTGCGACCTGCTCTAATCCACCAACGGCCTATCGGTTTGGCGGCGAGCGCGGGCGCGTAACCCAAGATCGTTACTGGAGTGATCTCGGCTCCACGGATGCCTATTTTCGCGCCAATATGGATCTGCTCAAGGCCGAGCCACCACTTAACCTCTATCAGGCAGACTGGAATATCCTGACCTACCAAGGGCAGTATCCGCCGGCCCGCACGGTGCCAGGGCCGACCTCGGGCAATGAGGGGATCTTCGTCAACTCGATGCTGGCTGCTGGCACCGTGATCCGCGGTGGCGGTGTCAGTCATTCGGTGCTCTATCCGCGGGTGCAGGTCGAAGATGGCGCCATCGTGGACGAGGCGATCCTGTTCGAGGGCGTGCGCATCGGTGCCAACGCGCGTGTTCGGCGCTGTATCTGCGACAAAGATGTGGTGATTCCAGCCGGTGCCTGCATCGGCGAGGATCGCCGCGCTGACGCCGAGCGTTTCGAGGTCTCCGACGAGGGCATTGTGGTGATTCTTAAGGGGCAGTCGATCTGAGCCAAGCACGCAAGCCCAGGACGACGCCGAGCCGCGGCCTAAACCCTCGGCCGAGGAGTCGCCAAAAAGCGAGCAAGATTAGCCCTGATGCCGGCTCTAAGCCTAGCTCGGCCGATTCCAGCCAGCTCCTGAAGTCCGAAACGGGCGGCGTCCGAGATCGGGTTGAGCGCGACATCAGCGCAGCGCCGATCGCGACCCTGTATACCTCGCTGCTCGCCGCTTATGGGGAGCAGCAGTGGTGGCCTGCTGAAACGGCCTTCGAGGTCATGCTCGGCGCCATTCTGACTCAGAATACCGCTTGGACCAATGTTGAGCGGGCCTTGAGCCAGTTGCGGGCAGAGATCCCGCTGCGGCCTGAATCGGTATTAGCGCTCGCCGAGCCGGCGTTGGCGGAGCTGATTCGGCCGTCTGGGTATTTCAACGTCAAGGCGCGGCGGTTGCGCAGCTTCTGCGAGGCGCTGCTCGAGGCTGGCGGCGAGGCCGCGCTGGCGGCGCTGCCGACCGATCAGTTGCGGCAGTGGCTCTTGGCGATCAACGGCATCGGGCCCGAGACCGCCGACGATATCCTGCTCTATGCCTTCGAGCGGCCGGTGTTCGTGGTCGATGCCTATACTCGACGGCTGTTTGGTCGCCTTGGCTTGATCGCCGGGGATGAAAGCTATGAGGACATTCGCCAGCATGTCGAGGCCGCGCTCGGCCCGGATGTGGCCTGCTTCAACGAATATCATGCGCTGATCGTTCGCCACGCCAAGGAGGTCTGCCGCGCGCGCAAACCGGGGTGTCAGGTCTGTCTGCTCAGCCGAGGTTGCCAGCAGCGCGAGGATGAGAGTCAGTCGCCCTGATATGTGAATGCGACGAGCGCATCAGTCGCATCGGGCCGATGGTGGTTCCGGTGCGGTCAGAAACGGCAGATGGTCTCGCCGCCGTGCTCGATCCAGCCGTGGATCATCTTCTTGGTGGTCATGCCGCTGGCGCATTGGCCTGCGTGATCGATGCAGATGAGTCCGCCACGGCCCTGGACCTTGCGGCTGAGGTAGGCCAGCCCGTCATCGACCGCGGAGCGCGCTGTGCCGCCGCAGAGCTCGATCAGGTCGGCCACGGTTTTGGCGAAGACCGTGCGCATGAAGTCTTCGCCGTAGCCGGTCGCGGAGACCGCGCAGCTGGCGTTGTCGGCGTAGACGCCGGCACCGATGATCGGTGAGTCACCGACCCGTCCCATGCGTTTGTTGACGATACCGCCAGTCGAGGTGGCGGCCGCTAGGTTGCCTTGGCGATCACGTGCGACGGCACCGATGGTGCCGTATTTCTGATCCTCGCCTTCGTCGTCATGGTCGAGCGTCATCCGCCCCCGCAACCGCGCTTGTTCCAGCTGTTTGATCCGATCAGGGGTAAAAAAGTAGTGGTCGGGCGTTAAGCGAACCTGGCAATGCTTGGCGAACTCCAGCGCGCCGTCACCGATCAACATCACATGCTCGCTGCCATCCATGATCAGCCGCGCCAGTTGCACCGGGTTGGCGATGTTGCCGATGCCAGCGACAGCGCCGGCGGCGAGATCGCGGCCATCCATGATGCCGGCATCCATCTCGACCTTGCCGTTCTCATTCAGCACCGAGCCGCAGCCAGCGTTGAAGAGCGGGTCGTCCTCCAGCTGTGAGGCGCAGCTCTCGACCGCCTCGACGGCGCTCGCGCCGCGCTCGAGGATAGCGCGCCCGTGCTCCAGGGTGACGCGAATGCTCTCCAAATAGCGCACCGCGATACGCTCGTCGGAGACGTTGTCGAGCGCACCAGCGCCGCCATGGACCATTAGGGAGTAGGTGTCGATCATGCCATCCAACTTAACGTGAATCTCACGCGATTCATTTTCCGGGGCGGCGCCGCGCCATGAGCGTTAGAGCCGCTGGTTGAGGGCGAGCGCCAACGCCTGTTGACGGTCGGGGACGCCGGCGAGCAGGACCAGTAGCTTGCCCACCAGCACCGGCCCCCAATTCACTAGGATAACCCCTTCACCGGTGCTCGGGTCGTACTCGATGCCGGTGAGGTCGATGTCGGCGAGCATCCGATGCCGGGTCGGGAAGGCGCGGGCGAGCCAATGTTCGATGCCGAGTTTGCGGGCGATCATGGTCGGATAGGAGGCACCGTTCCAGCGCGGATTGCACTCGATGGCGAGATGCTTGCTTTCCCCGTTGGTCTCGACGACCGCGACATCGAAGGCGAACACCCCGCGCATGCCTTGCTCAACGAGCCATTCGGCCATCGGCTCGACCAGATCCCAGGGTGGCGCTGGCACCGGATGTCGGTTGCCTTGATGCACGCAGCCATCCAGGATCTGCTCGGTGGCGGCGACCCGCACCTGGCGGCCATCCACAGCCTCGTACTGGAGATTCAGGAAGCAGTCCGTGCGAACCTCATCCTGGATCTGAACCGGCACGCTCGGCTCGAAACATTGGATCGCGGTGCGCAAGGCCTGTGCATCATCACAGCGGTAGATGCCGACGCCCGAGACCGAGACCGCGGCTTTGAGGTAGCAGGGATAGGGCGCGGCGTCGATGTCGCCGTCGTCGATCAGCGCAACCTCATCGAAGCAGAGGGTCCGCGGTACCGGGACGCCAAGATCATCGGCGAGGGCCATGAACTGGTTCTTTGAGTTGATGTAGTCGACGGTGCGATGCCAGCGCTGGTCGGGGCGTCGGTCTTGCTCAGCGTCGCCGAAGTAGAACACGGAAGGTTCATGTTGCGGATGTGCGGCGAGAAGGCCGGTGTCGATGTCCCAAATGACCTCAGTGCTGTGGCTGAGGCCGATGCGCTGATAATGGCTGCAGATCGTTGTCCACTGCGGCTTCAGGTCTGGGTGCAGTTGGATCAGATCGCCGGGGTCGCTGGCGCCGAGCGCGCGCCCCGAATAGAGCTGGTTGCCGAGTACACCTTCGGCGGTGCAGCCCATGATGTCGTGATTGAGGATTCTTGGTCCTCGAGCCGGTTGAAGCACGCCAGCCAGGTTGGCATTGGCGGTTGGGTTTCGAGCCGAGTCGTTGATCGTTGCGCCCATGCTGACGTCCGTCCATCGCCTGTGATTTCGGTTACGAGACGTGGATTAGTAAGCAAACCGCAGGCCAGCTTTCTAGAGGAGGGCTTGTTGTAAGGTTGAGTCGATTGGCCCGTCACAGACCAATATTGGTCGCGACTCGGCCGCTGCTCACCCCGCCGGTCCATAAGGCTGTTGATCCTTGCGCAGCCGAGGCTCGATGAAGGTGCGGCGAAACTGGTGGCATTTGTCGATCAGCTCGCGGCAGCTCTTTGGCATCGGCGCACGGGCGCGCACCATGTGGCTCACCAGGGCAGAACTCGATTTCAGGATACGGTTGCCTTCTTGTGCCTCATGGATCTCCATCGTCGATGGCGCTGGCGGCAGGGACGGCTGGATGTTTCGCAGCCGATCGCCGGCGACCACGAACGCCGGCCAGACATGGAAGATCGCCGGATCAGTCCGCAGGATCTCGCATTTACGCTTGGCCGATTCGCCGAGCTCGTGCAACAGCGGTGCGAGCCCACAAACCTGAGTGCTGCCCTCGAAGGTGGCGGTTAGGGTGGCGGTGATGCGATCGATATCGCGCATGGTCATCGCCATTTTCACATAGCGGCTCTCGTAGAAGGCCGCGATGGGCTGGCTGAAGGCCTTGAATGGCTCGCCCCAGAGCTCGTCGATGCCCTCGTCGCCGCCGCGGTGGCGCACCATGTGGCCGAGGTCTAGGGCCTCGAGCAGATAGTCACCGCATTCACGCATGAGTGCATCATCGGGCTCGACCTCGACACCGTCGGCCTGCAGCTCGACCAGCTTGGTGAAGATGGTGGCGGCGCGGTTGAAGAGTGCGCCCGCGAGCATCGCGCCATTGACCCGCTTGCGCTCAGGGTTGGTCTCGGCTTCGTAGGCGGCTCGCGCCTCGGCGAGTCGGATGCCGGGGATGTTGATCCCGTGCTCGACGTGATTGAACAGGCGACGCGTCAGCGCTTCGATGAGCGCCTTCTTGGCCGCTAGGGTTTCCGGCGGCGGCTCGTAGTACTTGATCCAGTAACCGTCGTAGTGGATACAGCGCCGGCCCTGCACCTCGGCGACGGTTCCGTTGGGGATCTTTTCGCTCATCGTGCTTATAGTGCGCTAGGCATCAGGTCTGGGTATCAGGTCTGGGCGCGGCCATGATCGCAGACTAGTGGAGTCTTGTTGGCGAGCGCTCAGGCGCGTCGCGGTGCAGGAGTCGAGCGATGCGGTAAACGTGAATCTCACGCGATTCATTGTCCGGTGTGGTGCCGCACCATGAGCGTTAGGGGAAACGCGATTGCAGTCTGTATCATCGACCCTGAAGTATCGCAGTATCGTTCCCCTTGCTGCCAGTACTCATGCCCTTGGCCGGCCATGAGTGTTATCGATGCCTTGTATCATCATCTTCGAGTGTGCCGACATGCGATGGTTTATCTCTAACGTACTTAGCGCGTCATCACCCCGGACGATGAAGCGCTTGTTTCACGGTAACCTGGTTCTAATCGTTGTCACCAGTCTTGTTCCGGGGCTTGCTACGGCCGATGTCGCGCAGGCGAAGGTGGCGTCTGAACCTGTTTCAGCGGAGTTGAAATCTCTCCCAAGACCGCCGAGCGGTCCCGTGCCGAGCCGAAAGGCCCTGAAGGCATTGGTCGAGCAAACTGCAAAGCGCTATGGGGTCGAGATCGAGCTGGTTGATGCCCTGGTGGTTGCCGAGTCTGGCTATGATCCGCATGCAGTGTCTCCAGTGGGTGCTGTCGGGCTGATGCAAGTCATGCCGGAGACCGCAGCAGATTATGGTGTCAACTCGGTTGAGGCCCTGTTCGATCCTCAGACCAACGTCCGGACGGGGGTCCGCCATCTCAAGCGCCTGCTCGGTCAATTCGGCATCGGCAAGGCGGTGATGGCCTATAACGCAGGCGAGGGCGCGCTGAGCCGTCACAATGGCTTTGTGACCTATCCTGAGACCCAACGCTACACCCATCGCGTGCTGAGCAGCTACCTAAAGAAGAAGGGTGTTTCACCTTATTCGCTCGAGGCACGTGCGTTGACCGGTATCACGCTGACGCCATCCATGGCCACGGCGAGCGCGACAGCCGGGGGCAGGCGCACTGTGCGTCAAATCGATCCTTCACGCTTGCGCCTGCGCATCCGGCCCACCCTGTCCAAGCGTGCGCTCGACCCCGGTTTGCACAGTAGTGGACCCAGCAGTCAGCCGATGTTTGAGCTGCAGCAGCCGAAGCCGCGCCTGAAACCGCGAAACTAATCGGTGGCGGCTGACGGGCCAGCAAGCTTCTCCTCATACTCATCGCGGAAGTAACGCAGTGTGCTCATCACGGGATTCGGCGCCGTCTGACCAAGACCGCAGAGGCTGGTGGCCTGCACCACCTCACAGAGTTCTTCCAGTAACGCCAAGTCCGCATGGGTCGCGTTTGACTTGGCGATCTTGTCCAGCAGCGCGTGCATCTGCTGGGTACCGGTGCGGCAGGGCACGCACTTGCCGCAAGATTCGTCCATGCAGAACTCCATGAAGAAGCGCGCGACATCGACCATGCTCGAGGTCTCGTCCATCACGATCATGCCGCCCGAGCCCATCATGGTGCCGAGGGTCTTGAGGCTGTCGTAATCGACCGCGATGTCCAGGTGCTCAGCGGGCACGCAGCCACCCGAGGGGCCGCCGGTCTGCACCGCCTTGAAGGCCTTGCCGTCCGGGATGCCGCCGCCGATCTCGAACAGGATCTCGCGCAGGGTGATGCCCATATCCACTTCGATGAGGCCGCCGTTGACGATATTGCCCGCCAGCGCAAAAACCTTCGTGCCCTTGGATTTCTCGGTGCCGATGCCGGCGAACCAGTCGCCTCCGTTAGTGACGATGGGTGCAATATTGGAGAGGGTCTCCACGTTGTTGATGAGCGTAGGATGGCCCCATAGCCCATATTCAGCCGGGTATGGCGGGCGCGGGCGTGGATGGCCGCGTCCGCCCTCGACGGAGGCCATGAGCGCCGTCTCTTCACCGCAGACGAAGGCACCGGCTCCCAAGCGAATTTCGATGTCGAAGTTGAACTGCGTCTCGCAGATATGATGGCCAAGAAAGCCTTGGCGCTTGGCCTTGCGGATGGCGGTCTTGAGCCGCTCCACCGCGAGCGGATATTCAGCGCGGATGTAGATGTAGCCCTTGTTGGCGCCGACCGCGTAGGCAGCGATAGCCATCCCCTCGAGCAAACGGTGGGGATCGGACTCGAGTACCGCCCGATCCATGAAGGCGCCTGGATCGCCCTCGTCCGCGTTGCAGATGACGTACTTCTGTGCGTCCGGCATCTTGGCTACTGTGGACCACTTGAGGCCTGTGGGGTAGCCGCCGCCGCCGCGCCCGCGCAGACCACTCGTGGTGACCTCTGCAACCACTTCGGCCGGGGTCATCTCCGTTAGCGCGCGTACCATGGCGGCGTAGCCGCCGACGGCGACATAACCCTTGAAGCTGTCAGGATCGACGATGCCGGAGTTCTGGCGCACAATCCAACGCTGGCGAGTGAAGAACGGCATATCACTAGGACACAGAAGGCGCTCCACCGGACCGGCGTTGGGCTTGCGTGCGTTGTCCATAATCTCGGTAGCGTCATCCTGTACGACGTTACGGTAGAGGGTGGATTCGCGCAAGTCCGCCCCCGGCTCGGCCACTGCCACCATGGGCCCTACGGAGCAGAGCCCCATGCAACCGACGCCCTTAACTTTGCAGCGGTGCTCGCCCTCTGACGGCGATTCTGGAGCAGCGGCGTTGAGCGCGTCGATGACCCCAGGGGCGCCAGAGGAATAGCAGGCCGTGGCGACGCATACCCGCACCTCGCGGTCGGCGTCGCCCTGTTCGGCGCGATACGTCGCGGCAAGATCTTCTAAATCATCGATATTCATTCGGCGATCTCCTGTTGTAGCCGATCACAGAAGGCGTCGGTACCGAGCTTGCCGACGACGTTGCCATCCAAGACTACTGCAGGCGCCAGACCGCAGGCGCCAACGCAGCGTGCGGTCATCACCGAGAGCGATTTGTCCTCGGTGGTCTCGCCGGGGTTGACCCCAAAGCGCTGCTCAATGCCCTCAACCAGTGCTCCGGCCCCTTTGATGTAGCAGGCAGTGCCGGTACAGACCACGCAGGTGTGGCGGCCCTGTGGCTTGAGCATGAACAGGTGGTAGAAGGTGGCAACCCCGTAGACCTTGCTCCGCGGCAGATCGAGCGAGTCGGCGACGAAGGTCATGGCATCGGTGTCGAGAAACCCAAAGGCGTCCTGGACGCTGTGTAGGGCTTCAATCAAGGCGTGCTCGGCATAGCCGTTGCGCCGCATCGTGGCGTTGACCAGCTTCCAGCGCTTGTCGGCGCTGGGCAAGTCGGGTCGTTGTCTTTGCATGGTGTGGCCCCTGCGTTGAGTGCCTGCGGGTACATTGCGGCGGCGGATCGATCGCCAGATGCCATTAAATCGCGACTTGGTGCTCAGCACCAAACGAAGAATCGATGATGGTGTCCAGAATGGTTGCTTCGACCTGTGCTGCGCCGCGGCGCCGGATAGGACGGAATGTGCCTCAACAGGGCGAGCGCTGGCGTCTATACTGACCCCGAGCCCGGTGTTACCGTTGGGCCTTTGCGCGAGCTTACACTCATGGCCGACCCCGAGTCTGACCCCAATGACCGATCCCAATGACCCGCCGAGCGCACCGCGTGCGGCCGAACGGCGCCGTGGTATCTATTTGCTACCGAACCTGTTTACGACGGCCGCGCTGTTCGCCGGATTCTACGCGGTCCTGTCGGCGAATGCGGGCCAGTTTGAGGCCGCCGCCCTCGGCATCTTTGCCGCCATGGTGCTGGATGGCTTCGACGGTCGCATTGCGCGCATCACCCACACCCAAAGTGACTTTGGTGCCGAGTATGACAGCCTCTCGGACATGGTGGCGTTTGGTGTGGCGCCAGCGCTGGTTGCTTACGAATGGGCGCTCTCCGGTCTCGGTAAGCTCGGCTGGCTGGCGGCCTTTATCTATACCGCCGCGGCGGCATTGCGCTTGGCGCGATTCAACACGCAGGTCGGTATTGCCGACAAGCGTTGGTTCCAAGGGCTGCCGAGTCCATCGGCGGCGGCGATCATCGCCGGCGCGATCTGGATCGGCACCGACAATGGCATCAGCGGCGCGAGCGTCAGTCTGCTGATGGCAGCACTCACCGCCTTTTCCGGTCTGCTGATGGTGAGCAACTTTCGCTACCACAGCTTCAAGGTGCTCGATCTCCACGGCCGTGTGCCTTTCATGTTCATTGTGCTGCTGATGCTGGGCTTCGCACTGGTGGTGCTAGACCCGCCGGTGCTGTTGTTCTTGATGGCGTTCAGTTATGCGGTCTCTGGGCCAATCCTGACCCTGATCCAGCGGCGACAACGCCTGAGTGAGGGGCGGCGTCGACGCAAAGGCCTTGGCTCAGGTTGAAGCACCGCTCGCGCCTGCGCCTAAGGCTATAATCCTCGAATCCGGTCGCGGCCGGGTGCCACCTAAAAAGAACGGAGGAGAGTAGAACGATGAAAGTGCGCGATGTGATGAGTGGGGCGGTACGGTCAGTCAAGCCCGATACCAAGATCGTTGAGGTCGCATCACTGATGTGCCTCTTTCGGTTCCATGGTGTGCCCGTGGTGAACGATGAAAACCGGTTGGTCGGGATCATTGCCGAGAAAGATATGCTGCACAGCCTCTTCCCGACCGTGGAAAGCCTGATGACCGAAGGGATGCACTCGGTGGATATGGATCGTCAGATGGGCCGCTACGGGGAGATCTTAGAGAAAACGGTCGACGAGCTGATGACCAAAAACCCGATCTCGGTCGATCCCGACATGCACGTGCTGCGTGCGGCGACGATCATGGTCAAGAATAAGTTTCGGCGCATTCCAGTGGCCGAGAAGGACGGAACGCTCATCGGCATGCTGAGTTTGGGGGATGTCCATAAAGCGATCTTCCATGCCAACATGACGGGCGCGTTGAAGGCTTCGTAAGCCTTTGCTTGGCATTGTTTATGCTCTCTGGGCCGCACTCCTGCGGCTCAGGATGCCCCCGCTCGTAGATGGTGTTGATCGTTCCAACACAGGATTTTCCGGCCTGTGTCCACCTGTGCCCGAGAGCGCTCGGGCCGCTGATCAGCGCCGCCTGACCGCCGACCCGAACGTCTGGCTACTTGACCAGAATCAGCTTGTCATTGCGAGTCAGCAGTAGGGTGTAGCTTGCGTCGCCATGCTCGATGACGACCCGACGGCTGCCTTGCAATAGTTGCTCGCTGTGCAGACGACGTTCTTGTGCCGACGAGGCGCCGGTGGCGATCTTGTCGGAGGATTGAGGATGCATGCGTGGGCTCATGATCACCTCTGGTGGTGGATGCGCTGGGAGTGAAATGGCTCGCCGAGGGTTGCTTGGCAATCTCTACACTGCTGATGCTAGCGAGCTTGCTACGCTTTTGCAATACAAATGCGAGTGACTAGCATTACGAATATTCCTGAGCCGGAGGCGACGCCTTGAAGACCTTGACCTTGATCGGGATTGGACCCGGTGGGCCTGAATACCTGACCCTACAGGCTATCGAGGCCATGCGTCGCGTGGATGTCTTTTTCATGCTCGAGAAAGAGGGGCGCGGCAAGGAAGAGCTGTTGGAGATTCGGCGCCGCATCATGGATCGCTACCTCGAGCCCGGCCGCTACCGGGTCGTCACCGCAAGCAGCCCGCCGCGGAGCACGGCTGAGGGGTATCGGCAGGGTGTCGCCGCCTGGCATGCCGAGAAGCGCGCGCTCTTCGTCGAGTTCTTCGAGCGGGAGCTCGCAGAGGGCCAGTGCGGCGCCTTTCTGATTTGGGGTGACCCGGCGCTCTATGATCAAACGGTGAGCCTGATCAGCGCCATCGACGCCGCGGCTCCGGATCGCTATGCGCTCGAGGTGATTCCAGGCATCACCGCCGTACAGGCGCTGACTGCCCAGCATCGCATTCCCCTCAACCGCGTTGGTGAGGCGATCAACATCACCACGGGTCGGCAGATGGCGCAGTGCGATCCGAGCGGCGTGAACAATGCCTTCGTGATGCTCGATGGTGAGGAGACGTTTCAACGCTTTACCGGCCAGAACATGGACATCTACTGGGGCGCCTATCTTGGCACCGATGACGAGCTGCTCATCGCGGGTGACCTGGATGCGGTACTTGGTGAGCTGCTGCAGACCAGGCGCCGTGCGCGTGAGCGCAAGGGCTGGATCATGGATACCTATCTGCTAAGCCGCCGTCTACGCGACGACTGATCGGCCGAGCGCAAGGGCTGTCGACATCGGCGAGCGGTGATAGCCGCGCACCTGTTCGTCGAGTATGACCGTCTGCTCCTGTGCGGGAACCATGGTGGCTGACGGACAGGCTGTCAGGAAATTCGTATCGGTGCGCCAGTACGCCAAATCGAATGCTATGGAGCGGGCTGCTGCTGATCGGCAGCCCTGCTTCAGTCAATCGCTGCTTGTCTGCGCCGGACGAAACCGGCGCGGGAAGTTGGCGTCGTAGAGTTTCGAGGTCTTGGCCTCGGTCAACGCGCGTGCTCCCAAGGCTGGGCTCGCCAGGATCATCGCCTGACGCTCGATGCCGGCCGCTTGGCAGCGCGTGGCGATGTCGACCAAGGTGCCGCGCAAGACCTGTTCCTCGCCCGGCCAGGTCGCCTTGTAGACGACGACGATCGGTGCCGATTCAGCCCAGCCGGCGCCGATGAGGGTCTCGGCGACATGCGCGATGCGATCGATCGCCAGGAAGATACAGAGGCTGCATCGATGCGCGGCCAGTGACGCCAGGGATTCGGTCTCCGGCATCTTGGTGCGTCCGGCCAGGCGGGTGAAGATGACGCTCTGGGTCACCTCCGGTAGTGTCAGACATTCACCAGCCGCCGCCGCCGAGGCCATGGCTGAGGAGACGCCGGGGACGATGCCGATCGGGATCTGGGCGCGATCCAGCGGACGCGCGAGCTCGGCGAGTGCGCCGTAGAGGGTTGGATCACCGGTCTGCAGCCGGACCACGGTCTGATGCCGGGCTGCGCGCTCGAGCAGCCAGTCGGTGACCTGCTCGAGATCCATCGACTTGGAATCGGCGATCTCGCAGTCGGCCGAGGCCCACTGCAAGGCGGTCTCGGCGACCAGCGAGCCGGCATAAAGGATGGCGCCAGCCTCAGCCAAGAGCCGCGTGCCACGCACGGTGATCAGATCCGGCGCGCCTGGGCCGGCACCGACGAACCAGACCTTACCCATGCGGGTTTCCCCCTTGAGGTAGGGCTGGGCATAACCTGGACTGTACGGGTGTGCTCAACGAGGAGAGTATCCTGTGGGCGCAGTAGATGAAGATCCAGGCGCCGTTGGAGCCTCTACTCAACGAGGAGAGCGTCTTGTAACCGTTCTTGGAGCGGGTGAGCGTGATCGAGGGAATGAGCGTCATGAGGTAAGGAAACCAACAGCAAGTTTGAGCCACGGCTGCTTTGAGCCAAAGATGAACAAGCGATCGATACAGATGATCGATACAGCGCGCAGAAGAGAGGCGCAGGATCTCGCAGCGCAGTTTCAGCTGATCGTCGGATCGGATCAACCGATAAACCGCCGAGCCATGGGATTCTGAGTGAGCGGTCCATCAGCCTGTCAAAGATGCTCATCCTGAAGGCCATCATCAATGCCGCAGCCTGATGTGCTCGTCGTCGGCGGCGGTGCCGCAGCGATTTGTGCCGCGATCACGGCGCGTCGCGCGGGTGCCTCGGTGCTGCTGCTCGAGCGCGCACCGGCAGGAGAGCGCGGTGGCAACAGCCGACATTCACGCAATTTCCGCTATGTACATGAGGGGCCGTCACCGTTCTCGGCCGGCCCTTATCCTGAGACTGAGTTTCGCA
Organism: Lamprobacter modestohalophilus; assembly: GCF_016583905.1. Lineage (GTDB taxonomy): Bacteria > Pseudomonadota > Gammaproteobacteria > Chromatiales > Chromatiaceae > Lamprobacter > Lamprobacter modestohalophilus. The sequence continues at coordinate 238,157 of NZ_NRRY01000003.1, forward strand.
GCGATCTCGCGCGGGTTACTGGCAGCGATCAAGACCCAGCGCTGTTGCGCCTGTTGATTGAGCGCTCGGCCGATCTGCCCGACTGGCTGCTTGGCGCCGGCGTGCAGTTGCAGCCGGTTGCAGGCGGTGGCCTGCCTCGCTCCCGCAAGACTGCCTTCCTGCTCGGCGGTGGCAAGACGATGCTCAATGCCCTTTACGCAACCGCTGCGCGGTTGGGCGTGGATATCTGCTACAGCGCCAACGTCGAGTCGCTTTTCCTCGACAGCGGCTCAGTGCAAGCGGTGCATTATCATCTTCAAAAACCGAATCAGGTTGCAGGACAGGTTGCAGGACAGGTTGCAGGACAGGTTGCAGGACAGGTTGCAGGACAGGTTGCAGGACAGGTTGCAGGACAGGTTGCAGGACAGGTTGCAAGACAAGAAGCAAAACAGCATCCAAACAGTCGCTTTAAAAGTCAGTTGGAACAAGCGCAGCGGTTTCACCAATCGAGCCTCATCGGAGAGCAGGGTGGGCCTCGAGCGGCGGAGCAAGCTGCAGCGCAAGCAGGTGTGAAAGGTACAGTGCAAGCAGGTACACAAGGTACAATGCAAGCAGGTACACAAGGTACAGTGCAAGCAGGTACGCAAAGTCCAGCGCACTGGGCAGCGCTGAGCAGCTGGCAAGGAGACCTGCGACCCCTGGAAGGCTCCGGCTCCCAAGAGCGGCAGCGCAACGAAAACCTTCAGATTGTCCATCCTGGGGCCACCATCCTCTGCTCGGGCGGTGCGCAAGCCGATCGGGTGTGGCTGCGAACGCACTGCGGCGCCTGCGCCGATGGCTTCATCAACCGCGGTACTCCGTATGCGACCAGCATCGTGCTCTGCAGCCTGCTGGGCCAGGGCGTTGCGGCGGTGGGCGACCCAGCAACCGCCTATCTGGTCGCAGTCGATGCCCGCTCACCGGCCGATGACGGCGGCATCGTGACCCGGGTGCGCTCGATGCATGCCGGTATCGTTGTCGATCGCTATGGCGAGCGGTACTATGACGAACGCGCGGATACGGCCTCCACGCGCTACTCGGCCTGGGGCCAACGTCTTGCCAATTTCCCGGGGCAGATCGGCTATCTGATTCTCGACCGGCAGGGGCTGCAGGTCGAGGCGCCGTCGTTCTATCCACCGATCAGCGCTCCTCGCATTGGTGACCTAGCTCAACAGCTCGGTATCCCAGCGGCTGCGCTCGAGCAGACACTGGACACCTACAATGCCGCGGTGCGACCGCTCGAGCCACCCTTTTTCGCCTATCCGATGCGCCCTGGCATCACCTTCACCTATCACGGCGTCGCCGTTGATGCCTCGCTGCGCGTCTGTCATCAAGAACATGGCCCGATCGACAATCTGTTCGCGGCCGGGATGCTGATGGCGCCGAACCTGCTCAGTCGCGGCTATCTCTCCGGCCTGGCCCTGATGATCGGGCTGGCGACTGGACGTGCGGCTGGGGAAGGCGCGGCACGTAGCGCCATCTGCGGTATATAGGTGGATGAGAGAGACAGCAGCAGTGAGGAAAATGGCTGATCCTGCGGCGGTGATTGAGGCGGCGGCAAGCCACCGGGTCGATTCAGCGATGACTGTGGAGAGGGTGGACCGGGCCGCTCAATCGTCTGCCGTGGAGCAGCCGCAGCCAACTGCCAAGGCCGAGGCCCGGCGCGCGCTGCATCTCTGTAACGTCTGCGGCTACTGCAACGGTCTCTGCCCGGTCTTCGACGCCGCAAAACGGCGCCCGCTGCTGGCCGCTGGGGATCTGGACCAGCTCGCCAATCTTTGCCATCACTGCCGCAGCTGCCTCTACGCCTGCCAGTACGCACCGCCGCATCCATTTGCGCTCAATGTCCCGCGCGCGCTGGCTCGGACCCGCGCCGACAGCTATGCAAGGCATGCCTGGCCGCAACCCTTGGCAAGGCTGTTCGCGAATCCGCATCGGGCGGCGCTGTTGGCCTCGCTGATCACGACCCTGCCGTTACTGATGCTGGTGCTGATCAGCGTTCCCGTGGATCAGGTCTGGGCGGTGCATCAGGGGCCGGGGGCCTTCTATCAGGTGCTGCCCTGGGGCTGGATGGTGCTGCTTGCCGGGTTTTCGCTAGGCTGGTCGTTACTCGCGCTTGGGGTAGGGATGGGCCGGTTCTGGCGGGCGAGCGTCGGGACTCGGGCGAGCACGGGGACCGGTGACCATGCACTGCTGCCTCAGAGACGGCGACTCTCAGCGCTGAAAACCGTCTTGTCGGAGACATTAGCACTGAGCCATCTGCGAGGCGGCGGTGCTGGCTGTGCGGATCTTGACGCCAAGCCCTCGCACTGGCGCCGCCGTTGGCACCATGCGCTCTTTTATGGCTTTCTGCTCAGCTTCGCGGCCACCGTTGCGGCGACCCTCTACCATCATCTGCTCGGATGCCTGGCGCCATATCCATTTTGGAGCGCTCCGGTGCTGCTCGGCAGCGTCGGCGGGCTGCTGATGCTGATGGGGGTGATGGGTCTTGGATGGCTGGGGGCACGCGCTGATCCGGAGCCCAATACGCCCGACACCCAAAGCGCCAATCAGGCGCTCTTATGGCTGCTCGGCGCCGTCGCCCTCAGTGGGCTGCTGTTGTTGCTTTGGCGCGAGACGGCGGCGATGGCACTGCTGCTGATCCTGCACCTCGGGCTGGTGCTGGCGCTCTTTCTGCTGCTGCCCTATAGCAAGCTGGTGCATGCTCCCTATCGGCTGGCCGCGCTCTGGCGCGATGCGCTAGAACGGCAACAGCGGGGATAGTCGCAGTGACAACAGTAAGAAACTGTCCACCAATTTCCTCCCGATTTGGCACCTCTGTAGGGCGACCATCGGGAAGTTAAAAGTAGACAGCCACTAAGGACAGCATAATTATGAACAGCATTCTCATCCTTGGCGGCACGACGGAGGGCTATGCGCTTGCCGAGGCCTTGAGCGGTTCAACCACGCCTGGCAGATCAACCGCGTTGGGCAGATTGAATGCGGATATATCAGATCGCAGGCTAGTCTCCAAGCCCAATCGGGCTCCGCCAGCCGCGCATCGGCAAGCATGGCCACCCGGTCAGCCCAGTCAGCCCGGTCAGCCCGGTCAGTCCATGCAGCCCAGTCAGCCCATGCAGCCCAGTCAGCCCATGCAGCCCAGTCAGCCCATGCAGCCCAGTCAGCCCATACAGCCCAGTCAGCCCATGCAGCCAACGCCGCGAGCGCTCGACCCTGCTCGCTGGCGCGTGATCAGCTCGCTCGCCGGTCGCACCAGCTGCCCGCGGCTGCCTGCGGGTGAGACCCGCATCGGTGGCTTTGGTGGGGTTGCCGGGCTGGTCGATTATCTGCGCGAGCAACGGATCGCGGCCGTCATCGATGCCACCCATCCGTTTGCCGCGACCATGGGCTGGCACGCGGCTGAGGCTTGCCAGGCGCTCCGTCTACCATTATTGCGGCTGGAGCGACCCGCGTGGCAGCCCGAGCCCGGTGATCGCTGGCACCCGGTGACGGACTGGAACAGTGCTTGCGAAACGCTGCAGGAGCTTGGGGCGCGCCGCGTGCTGCTTGCGCTCGGACGCCAGGATCTCCAGCCTTTTGTCGATCTGACGGCGGTCCATTTCCTGATCCGTTGCGTCAGCCCACTAGAGCCGCTGCCAGCCTTCGTCAACGCTGAGCTACTGCTCGCGCGCGGCCCCTTCGACCTGGCCAGCGAGCGGGCACTGCTCGACGCACATCGCATCGACGCCATCGTCTGCAAGAACAGCGGCGGCGAGGCGACGGCAGCCAAGCTCATCGCCGCGCGCGAGCGCGAGATCCCCGTCCTGATCCGACAGCGCCCACCACGCCCGGCACTGCCGAGCTGCGCCGATGTCAGCAGCGCAGGAGACTGGCTGGCGCAGGTGTTGGAGGCGGAGCAGTAGACCGCCAGGGCTTACTCACCAGCGCATCACGATCGATCTCGGCGATCGTCTTCGCGCCAGTCAGCGTCATGGCGACCTGCATCTCCTTGGCGAACAGATCCAGCAGGTTCTCGACCCCTGCCTGACCGGCCGCACCCAGGGCATAGACGAAGGCACGACCCAGCAGCACGGTATCGGCGCCCAACGCGATCATGCGCAGCACATCCAGACCATTGCGCACACCGGAATCGGCCAGGATCTTCAGCTCCCCCTGAACCGCATCCACGATGGGTGGCAGCGCGCGCACCGTGGACGGCACGCCATCGAGCTGACGTCCACCGTGGTTGGACACGATGATGCCATCGGCGCCGAACTTGACCGCATCCTTGGCGTCTTCCGGGTCCAGAATGCCCTTGATCACCATTGGCCCCGTCCAGACGTCGCGAATCCATTCCAGATCCTTCCACGAGATCGACGGATCGAAGTTCGCTGCCAGCCAACCGATGTAGTCCTCCAGCGTAGTCGTCTTGCCGCGATACCTCGAGATATTGCCCAGATCATGCGGGCGCCCCCAGAAGCCGACATCCCAGGACCAGCGCGGATGGGTCATCGCCTGCCGATACCGTCGCATGGCGGCCATCGGGCCACTCATGCCGGAGTGTGCATCGCGGTAACGAGCGCCCGGCGTCGGCATGTCGACGGTGAACACCAGCACGGAGCAACCTGCAGCCTGGGCGCGTTCCAGCGCGTTCTTCATGAAGCCGCGATCCCGCAGCACATAGAGCTGGAACCACAACGGGCGATCGATGGCGGGGGCGACCTCCTCGATCGGACAGACCGAGACAGTGGACAGCGTAAAGGGGATGCCCTTATTCGCCGCCGCCTTCGCCGCCTGAACCTCGCCACGCCGCGCATACATCCCGGTCAGACCGACCGGCCCCAGCGCCACGGGCATCGACAAGGTCTCGCCGAACAACTCCGTGGCCAGACTGAGATCCGCCATGTTGCGCAGGATGCGCTGACGCAGCGCGATGCCAGAGAGGTCCGCCACATTGCGCCGCAGCGTCTCCTCTGCGTAAGCACCGCCATCGAGGTAGTGGAAGAGGAACGGGGGCAGACGACGCTTGGCTGCAGCACGGTAGTCAGTGGGTGCGGAAATGATCATGCGGAGAGGAAAACCGTTACGGTCGACTGCTGCGATACCTGTTTGTGGATGGTTAGCCGAGGTTGCATGGATTGTAAGTTCAACTTACAAATGGTGAATCTATCCCGCTTCCGGATACCAGCGCGGCGTATAGACCCAACGCCGGCCCGCGGCGGCTTCGATGATGCGGGTCTGCGAAGAGCCGATGATGATGACCGTGCGCATATCCACTTGCGCCGGATCGACCTCGGCCAGGGGCGTGACGATGACCTGCTCGTCGGTGCGACCGATCGACCGGCCCAAGATCACTGGGGTCTCGGGCGTACGATGCTCACGCAGTAGCGCTAAGGCCTCGTTGAACTGATGCGGCCGAGCGTGTGAGCCCGGGTTGTAGAGCGCAATCACCAGATCGGCCTCGGCGGCCAGCTGTAAACGGCGCGCGATCACCGACCAAGGCTTGAGGTTGTCGGACAGCGACAGGGTGCAGAAGTCGTGCCCGAGCGGTGCGCCGATTCGGGCGGCGGCGGCCTGGGCGGCCGAGATGCCGGGGATGATCTGCAGATCGATGGTGCCCCAAGCCGGGTCGTTGGCCTGCTCCAGCGCCTCCATCACCGCCGTCGCCATGGCGAAGACGCCCGGATCACCGGAGGAGACGATGACGACGCGGCCGCCAGCTGCGGCGAGCTGGAAGGCGTGGCGAGCGCGTTCCAGCTCAACCCGATTGTCGGAGTCGTGGACGCGTTGATCATCCCGGAATGGACCCGCGAGCTGGAGATAGGTGCGATAGCCGATGATGTCCTCGGCTTCGCTCAGGGCCGCGCGCGCGGCAGGTGCGAGTAATGCGGGGTCACCAGGACCGAGCCCGATCACACGTAGCCAGCCTTCCGAGTTGGGCTTAGCGCGGTTTTGCTGCTCAAGTTGCATTGCGTCGGTCAGTTTGCATTCTGTTGGTCAATCTTTCGTTCGGATGTTCAGCTGGGCGCTGATCCACGCACCTCAGAGCATCGATCCTGGGCGTGGCTGGAATGTTCAATGGCGAGTGGCGAGTGGCGAGTGGCGAGTGTGCAGTGGACTTAGGGGTGGCCTGGGGTTGGCTGTTGCTGGGGCTGCATGCTCTCATGCGGCTTGCCAGCGCTCTCCTGGTACCAAGATCATTGAGAAATAGGGCACCTGCGTGGGGTCGACCTCGGCCAGCGGGCGAATCTGCTCGTTGGTCATGGTTGCGCGCTCGACATAGAGCGCCCGATCACCCAGCCCAAGCGCCATGATGACCCGTCGCACCTTCTCGAAGTTGCTGCCCAGCTTCATGATGGCGGCTGCCTGAGCGTTGGCGAGCATCCGCTCCAAATCCGCCTCGGGCAGGGTGCCGGCTAGTACCAGCAGGGTCTGATCACGGTAGACCAGCGGCGTTTGCAGCACCGAGGCACTGGCGACCACCGAGCAGACACCGGGCACGACCTCGGTCTCGAAGCGATCGGCGAGGCGGTCGTGCAGGTACATGAAGGAGCCATAGAACAGCGGATCACCCTCACAGAGCGCGGCGACATCGCGCCCGGCGCGGAGATGCTCGGCGACACGCTCGGCGGAGGCGTCGTAGAAGGCGCGCATGGTGCCTTCGTAGTCGAACGGCGGTGGTGGCGGGCGGCCGGTGACCGGATAGATCAGCGGCAAACGTTGCTGATCCTCGCGCAGCCAGGATTCGATACTGGTCAGTGCATTGCCGCGCTTGCGGGGGCCAGCATAGTAGGCGATCACCTCGGACTCGCGCAGCCGACGCAGGGCCTTGACGGTGATCAGCTCCGGATCGCCTGGGCCGACCCCGAGCCCAAACAGCCGGCCTGACTTCTCAGGGTCTTTTGGCTTCGTCTGCACCATTGGTTCGCTGCCTGCGGTGACGCGCTCAATGCCACCGACTGGGTCAGCGCCACCGACTGGCTCAGCGCCGACGACTGGATCAAAGGACGCCATCAGTGATCCTGCCCTAGCGCGTTGACGGCCGCGGCGGCCATGGCGCTGCCACCCCGACGGCCTTGCAGGGTGACGAACGGCACCCCGCGGCTGTCGGCCGCAAGCGCCTCCTTGGATTCAGCAGCGCCGACGAAGCCGACCGGGAAGCCGAGGATCAGCGCCGGTTTGGCGACGCCTTCATCGATCAGCTCGAGCAGCCGGAACAGCGCCGTGGGGGCATTGCCGATCACCACCAGCGCGCCTTCGAGCCGTGGGCGCCACAGCTCGAGCGCGGCGGCGGTGCGGGTGTTGCCGATCTGTTTGGCCAGCGCCGGTACCTGCGGGTCGGAGAGCGTGCAGATCACCTCATTATCGGCTGGCAGCCGGGCGCGGGTGATGCCCTCGGCCGACATGCGCCCATCGCAGAGGATCGGCGCGCCGGCGGCGAGTGCCTCGCGTCCAGCCGTGCCAGCACCGGCCGAGAAGCGTAGGTCATCGATCACATCCGGCATGCCGCAGGCATGGGCGACGCGCACCGCCAGCGCCTTCAGATCAGGCGGGATGCGGCTGAGATCGGCCTCGCGGCGGATGATAGCGAAGGAGTCGCGGTAGATGGCGTGAGCGTCGCGGTTATAGTCGTACATCAGAGGTTCTAGCTGCGGCACGGCGAGCAAGGTGGCGGTCACTTGCTGCCAAGGCCAAACCCTCAAGATTAACCCGAGCCCGTCGCTGGGGCTAGGTCCGCGATCAGCGGATCGGCTCGCCTGGCGCTCTTTGGTCAAGGCTCTGAGTGCAGAGCTTGCCGCGGTGACCTTGCTCTAGAACGGCGAGCCGATCTCGACGCGCTGGTGCTCACAGGCCAAGGACTCACCCAATGGCGTACTTCTTCAACCGATACAGCAAGGTGTCGCGGGTGATGCCAAGCAGGTTTGCCGCATGCGAGCGATTCCCACCAGTACGCGCCAAGGCCTGGCGGATCAGGTCGACCTCGAGCTGATGCATGACAAGGCCCTCCTTGGGGAGGCGCAGGCCTTGCTGTGAATCGGTCCGCTCGAGGCTTGGCATGTGCATCGGCATGCGCATCTCTAAAGGAAGATTCGTTGGCTCGATACGCTGACCGGGGAACAGGATCGTCATGCGGATCGCGAGATTGCGCAGCTCGCGCACATTGCCCGGCCAGTCATGCTGGCGCAGCAGCTTCAGGCTAGGCTGACTGAATGTCGGCGGCCTGAGGCGATGGGTCTCGGCCGCTTCATCGACGAAGCGCTGCAACAGTGTCGGGATCTCTTCTCGGCGCTCACGCAGCGGTGGCAGCACCAGCGGCACGATATTCAAACGGTAGAGCAGATCCTGGCGAAAGCGTCCGGTCTCGGCCTCGTTGGAAAGGTTGCGGTTGGTGGCTGCGATGATGCGGACATCAACGAAAACTGGCTGCACCTCTCCCAGGGGTAAGCATTCGCCGCATTCCAGGAACCGCAGCAGCTTGGCTTGTGACCCGATCGGAAATTCGCCGATCTCGTCTAGGAATAGGGTTCCGCCCGTGGCGGCGCGGATGTAACCGCAATGGTCCCTGTCGGCCCCGGTAAAGGCGCCCTTGCGATAGCCGAACAAGAGCGAGTCGGCCAGCTGCTCGGTCAGCGATGCGCAGTTGATGGAGAGAAAGCTGGCCTCGGAGCGCGGGCTCTGCGCATGCATCGCGCGGGCAATCAGCTCCTTGCCGGTGCCGCTCTCGCCGCAGATGAGTGTGGTGACATCGGTCGCGGCCACCAGGCGCGCTGCGTTGGTGATCTCGAGGAATGCGGGGCTTGTGTCGCGCGTCAGGTCGTCGAAGGTCATCATGCACTCAGTCCTGCCGGGGACTGAGCCCCACCGATAGTGGAGCATAGCAAGCACCTGCTCAGCCTCAAAACCAGTCTCCTCCGACGAGGAGGCCGACGAGACCGATGAGCGACAGCAACAGACCCGCCGCTGCCCGCCAAGCGGGACGCCGCGCAAGCCCGGCGATCCAGCCTACGAATGAGCCCAAACCCAGGATCGCCGGCAGCGTGCCCAGTCCGAACAGGCTCATCATCAGCACGCCCTGCAGTGGATCATCGGCAGCCAGGGTTAACAACAGCGCGTAATAGACCAGGCCGCAGGGAAGCCAGCCCCAGACCATCCCGTAGAGAAAAGCCTGCCGGCGTGAGCGCATCGGCAGCAAGCGACGTTGCAGCGGCTCGAGGCGTCGCCAGGCCGGTGCGCCAAGCCGATCCATCTGTTTGAGGCGCGGGAACCAGCCTGTGAGGTAGAGACCGGTCAGGATCACGATCAGCGCCGCCAGTCCGCGCAGGATGTCGTGCATAGAGGGAGCGAGCGGATTCTGCGCGATGGCCGAACCCAGCAACCCGCCGAGGCCGCCGGCCAGACTGTAGCTCAGGATGCGCCCCAGGCTCAGTGCGACCAGGAATCCGGCCAGGTGCAGCGGGTTGCGGCGGCACTCCGTGGGCAGGCTCAGCGCCAGGGCGCCCGCGATCGGCCCACACATCGCCACGCAGTGCACAGACCCGAACAGGCCCATCAAAAGGAACAGACCGAGCGAGGGCTCCACCTTAGCTCCGGTTGGCGGCTCGAGCCGAGTGGCTGGAGTCGGTCCGGCGATAGCAGGGGCGATAGCAGGGGCGATAGCAGGGCATCTTCAGCGTCCTGCTTCCATCCGGCTGCCGTCCTGAGCGCCATGACGCAGACTCAGTTCAGCTGGAAACTGTGTGAAATGCCGGCTTTTGCTGTGTGAGCTGACCACGATCAGCGATCGCCTCCGCGTGTCATCCTGCGTAACCCTTTGTTTTAAATAAGAGGGAAAACATGGCGCAGCAAGTGCTTAGGCATTCGCCGGCTGCTCGATGATTCAACGTTGCTGCGCCGATTTGTCTGCCCTGGGGCGCGCGAGCTGAGCATGCCGGCGTCCCAAGAATCCTGTTCGATCGATGACATCACAATGCATAACCGTCTCCAGCTCGTTGTCGCAGGTCTTGCCCTTGTCGCCACCCCCATCCTGTCGGCGCAAACAGCTTCTGAGATGGACGCGCCTGCACTCCTTAAGCCGATTCTGGTGATCGCCCCTGAGGAGCCTCCCGTCGGCCGTTCGTTCAGTTTCGGCCCGAGCGCGATCGCGCCGCAGCGCGCACGTACCAGCGACACCGCCAAACTGCTGACTGGCTTGCCGGGTGTCAGTGCCTATGGCGCCGGCGGCGTCTCCAGCCTGCCGGTCATCCGGGGTCTGGCGGATGAGCGTCTGCGCACCACAGTGGATGGAATGGACTTGGTTGCCTCCTGTCCTAACCACATGAATTCGCCGCTGTCCTACATCGATCCGACCGCGGTGGCCAGCGTCGAGGTCTTTGCCGGCGTCACCCCGGTCAGCGTTGGCGGCGACAGCATTGGCGGCACCATCCTCGTCGAGTCTGCGCCGCCCGCCTTTGCCGAGTCCGGGGAGCGACTGGTCGAAGGAGAGATGGGCGCCTTCTACCGCAGCAATGGTGAAAACTGGGGTGGCAATCTATCCGCAACGGTCGCCAGCGAGCAGCTGAGCCTCAACTATACGGGTGCTTACACACAAGCCGACAACTATCGCGCTGGTGGTAACTTCAAGGACTACGATTTCACCGGTCGAGGGGGCCATACCCTGGATCGCGACGAGGTTGGCTCCACCGCTTACGAGGCCAGCAACCAGTCGCTGACTCTGGCTTGGACCGATGGGCGCAGGCTGCTTGATCTGAGCTACGACCACCAGGATATCCCCTACGAGGGCTTTCCGAACCAACGGATGGAGATGACGAGCGATCAGAGCGACCAGTTCAACCTGGGATATGCCAGTGAGCTGGCCTGGGGAAGGCTCAACGCACGCCTCTACTACCAGCAGACGCAGCACGAGATGGACTTCGGCGACGACAAGCGCTTCTGGTACGGGCCCGGGCAGCCGCCGCTGGGCTCCGGCGGCAATACCGCCCTGAACGGCATACCCTGCTCGCCGATAGCGGGTCTCAGGATGGTCAACGGCATGATGGTCGGCTGTGCGGCGGGCATGCCGATGGAGACCGACAGCAACAACCTTGGTTTCAGGGTCGACGCTGAGATCCCGGTCGGCCAGGACGACCTGCTGCGCGTCGGCGCCGACTACCAGCGTTATCGCCTCGATGATTGGTGGTCACCGTCCGGGGCGGGCATGTGGCCCTATACCTTCGACAATATCAATGATGGTCAGCGCGATCGTTACGCGGCGTTTGGCGAATGGGAGCTCACGAAGGGACGCTGGACCCACCTCCTTGGCCTCCGCTTCGAGGCAGTCAAGATGGACGCCGGCCCCGTGAGCGGCTACAACCTGGCGACGCCGCCGACGAGCGGGACCGGCGGCCCCGGCAACCAAACCCGCGATGCAGCGCTGTTCAACAGCCGCTCCCGTTCCAAGACCGATCACAACTGGGACATCGCTTGGCTCGCGCGCTTCACACCGGACGCCATGCAGCGCTACGAGATTGGACTGGGGCAGAAGACCCGCTCGCCCAACCTCTACGAGCGCTATACCTGGTCGACCTGGCAGATGGCCGCGCTGATGAACAACTTCGTCGGCGACGGCAATGGCTATATCGGCAACCTCGACCTGAAGCCGGAGGTGGCGCGCACGCTGAGCATCACCGCCGACTGGCATGATGCCGACGAGCAACGCTGGGGTCTCAGGATTACCCCCTACTATAGCTATGTGCAGGACTACATCGACGCTGTGCAGTGGGATTCAGCGACCAATGCCCCGCGAAGGGTGCCGGTGGTGGACGATTTCACGGTGCTCAAATACGCCAATCAATCGGCCCAGCTCTATGGCGTCGACCTCTCCGCGGACCTCCTGCTGGCGAGCGGTACGCCCTATGGTGCATTCAGCGCGCAGCTAGCGGCGAGCTACACGCGCGGCAAGAATGAGGACACCGGGGACAATCTCTACAACATCATGCCGCTGAATGCGACATTGATCCTGACCCAGACCAAGGGCCGGTGGCAGAATGCCCTGGAAGGCGAGTTTGTCGCGGCCAAGGACGACGTCTCGCAGGTACGCAACGAGATCGAGACGGACGGTTATGCGCTGCTGCACCTCCGCAGCCGCTATCAGACCCAGCGCTGGACCCTGGAGCTGGGGGTCGAGAACCTCTTCGACCGCTTCTACGACTTGCCCTTGGGCGGCGCCTATGTTGGCCAGGGCACCACCATGACCATTCCGCCGGCGCCGAATCAGCCGCAGTGGGGCACCGCTGTGCCGGGCCCGGGTCGCTCGCTGTATGCGGCGTTAAGCTACCGCTTCTGATCACCTTAACCAACCGGAGATTGAGCGATGAAGAATCGGTTCTTGCTGACATGTATCCTGTTGCTGTCGTTGACGGGCTTGTCTTGGAACGCCCAGGCCGAGGAGGCCAAAGGCGGGCTGTTCGTCAACCTGACCACCGATGACACCTGGGCGGCGGCCAAGGCGATCCAGTTTGCGCACGAGAAGGTCTTGAAGCGCGGCCATACCCCTGTGGCGATCTGGCTCAATGTGCGCGGGATCTACCTGGCCGACAAGAAGCGGCCATCCCACGTCCACGGTCTGATGAAGGAGCAGGGCAGGTCCATTCAAGACATGCTGCAGGCGTTTGCGAAGGACGGTGGTCTGGTCATCGCCTGCGCCGCCTGCTCCAAGGCGGCTGGCCTCACCGAAGATGACTTCATCGCAGGCGTCCAGATGGGGAATCCGGACCTGGTCCTCGGGATCTTGTTCGATCCAACGGTGAAGACGCTTTCCTGGTAATCGGCTCAGATGGCCGGCCCAGGGGGGCCGGCTTAGATGAGTGGTTGAGATAAGCGGTTGAGATAAGCGGTTGAGATGAGCGGTTGAGATGAGCGGTTGAGATGAGCGGTTGAGATGGCCGGCTTGGTGACGATCGGAGCGGCCGATCGCATCGCGTTGACACAAGACAAGCGGCTTTCGATTGACTGGCTTGACTGAGGCTTGGTTGGCTTCTAGCCTATAGATGAACAGTTATTCAACTGTTTTAGGAGTCTGCGCTGTGTCAGCCGAGCTAAATCTTGAGCAACGCCGGGCGCTGGCCGAAATGTTCGCCCTGTTGGGTGATCCAACACGGCTCGGCATCGTTCTGCGCTGTCGCCATCAACGCCGCTCGGTTTCCGAGATCGCCGATGCCAGCAGCCTGTCGATGTCACTGGTCAGCCATCACTTGCGTCTGCTACGCACTGCCGCGTTGCTCAAGGTGGAGCGAGAAGGGCGCCACGCGTACTACTCCGTCGCCGATGCCCATGTCGAACACATGCTCGATGACATGGTCGGTCATGTCCGACACACCAATGACGCCTCGGGCAGCGATTGAATGCCTGCAGGTCTTGTCCCGGTTGGTGTATCGGCGCGACAACCTGAAACTGCCTCAATCGGAGCGCTATCGATGAGCCAAGACTGCCATTCCCATCCCCATCACGACCATCACCATGGCCCTGGTTGCGGCCATCAGGCCCTGCAGCACGAAGACCACGTCGACTACCTGCATGATGGCCATCTGCATCATCCGCATGAGGTCGACGGTCTGGTTCACTACGATGAGCACGTCATCGCCATCAGCGCAACCAATCCCGACGGCTGCGAGCACCGGCTCACCGCTTGCCAGGAAGACGGCCACGTGCACGGGCCCGGCTGTGGTCATGAGGCGGTGCCGCACGGCGATCACGTCGATTACATCGTTGATGGTCGGCTGCATAATCCGCACGGCGACCACTGCGACGATCATGGTCCGGTGACGTTGCTCTAGAACGGCGAGCTGTTCTCGACGCACTGGCTGCTAGGCCGAGTCATCATCCGGTGAGGTCGGCGCAGCGGGGCACTGCTGCGCTGGGCCTGATCGTTCGCTGTCCGCGACGTTAAGCGATTGTTTCCGAAAACCTTAACTAACCGGTAGATTGAGCGATGAAGAATCGGTTCTTGCTGACGACTGTCTAACTGTTCTTCGAGATCGAGCAGCTATGGTAGGGTGCGATTGGTCGAACAGCACGTCGTTTGAGGGATTAGAGTAACCATGCCGCATGATCCGTCGAGCCAGGACAAGCTTGCGGAGCTGACTGGGCTCCTTGAGCTCATGACGGCAATCCTGAGGCGCTTCGCCGGGCTCGGCGATCAGGCGATCGATGCCGGTATCGACGAGGCACTCGCCTCGATCGGCCATTTCGCCGGCGTTGATCGCAGCTACATGTTTCTGGTCGATGGCGAATACCTGAACAATAGCCACGAATGGTGCGCACCAGGCATCACCCCAGAGATCCATGTCCTCCAGCAGGTGCCTTGGGAGACGATTCATTGGTGGCGGCCACGCCTTGAGTCTGGTGAGTCGATCTACATCCCATCGGTTGCAGACCTGCCAGAGACGCGCATTGCCGAGCGCGAACTGCTTGGTAGCCAGGGCATCCGATCGCTGATCGTGGTGCCCCTGATGGGCCCAGACCAGATCAAGGGCTTCATCGGCTTCGATTCAGTGCGGGAGCACCGCACTTGGTCCGAGCAAGCCATACTGCTCTTGCGGGCGATCGCGGATGTAATCATCGGCAGTCTTTTGAGGCGTGATGCGCTGAAGGCCCTGCATCAGAGCGAGCAGCGGTTCAGTACCTTGGTTCGGCGTGCCTCCGACGTGGTCATGATCCTCGGTGACGATAGCTGCCTGCGCTATCTGGGCCCCTCGGCCTGCCAGATCCTGGGCTGGGACGAACAGCTGGCACCGGCGACCCGCTATCTAGATGCCGTGCATCCAGACGAGCGCGAACGGGTGCATGACGCCTTGAAACGTGCCGTTGTTCTGCCTGGAGAGCATGTCGACATTGCCGACCACCGTCTACGCTGTGGTGACGAGAACTATATCTGGTGTCAGGCAACGGCAACCGATCTCAGCGCCGATCCCAACATCCGCGGCATCGTCATCAATGCGCACGATATTTCCAGGCGCAAAGAGGCCGAGCAGACCCTGCGCCACCGCGCCATGCACGACTCCTTGACCGCGTTGCCGAACCGCGTCCTGCTCAACGATCGACTCAACCAACTCCTGCTCCAAGCGCAGCGCTTCGGTCATCAGGTCGGTGTGCTGTTCATCGATATCGACAGCTTCAAGCTGATCAATGACGCCATCGGCCATCATGCCGGTGACCAGCTCTTGGTCGACGCCGCCCAGCGTCTGCAGCATCATCTCGTCCTAGGTGACAGCATCGCCCGCTTCGGCGGCGACGAGTTTGTCGTGCTGTTGCAGGGAGAGAAACGCTCGCAAGAGGCCATGCTGATCGAGGCGGAACGCTTAATCGAGGTGTTTACTCCTCCATTCATTGTTGAGGGTCGCGAGTATCTGATCACCGCAAGCGCTGGCATCGTGATCAGCGATGGCTTCAACAGCCCTGGCGACCTATTACGCGACGCCGACGCGGCGATGTATGTGGCTAAAGAGCGCGGTGGCGCCCGGGTCCAATGCTTCGATGCAGCGCTGCGGACGCGCTTGTTGGAGCGAATCAGCATCGCCCATGACCTGCGCGATTGCGAATCGCGCGGCGAGCTCAGGGTCCAGTACCAGCCCCTGTTGACCGCCAGTGGCCGACGGCTGGTGGGTGCGGAAGCGCTGCTACGCTGGGAGCATCCAACACGCGGTCTCGTCTCGCCGGGCGACTTCATTCCGGTGGCCGAGGAGACGGGTCTCATCGTCCCAATCGGCACCTGGGTGCTCGATGAGTCCTTGAGGCAGTTACGCTGCTGGCTCGATGATCTCAATGACCCTGATGATCAAGCTGGTGATCAAGGCGACCTCTCGATCGCGGTGAATCTCTCATCGCTGCAGCTGCAGAGCCCTGGCATCGTAACGCTGGTCGAAGAGATGCTGCATCGACATCGTATCCCTCCGCATCTGCTCGTACTCGAGCTCACCGAGAGTATGGTCATGAATGACGCCGAGTCCTCGAACGGAACCTTGCACCAGCTGCGCGAGCTCGGAGTGGCGCTCGCTATCGATGACTTTGGCACCGGCTACTCCTCGCTCGCCTATCTGCGTCAGCTGCCGATCAACCTGCTCAAAATCGACCGTTCCTTTATCGAGGCGATGACCGACTCCGAGCGCGATCGTCGCGTCGTCGCGGTGATCTGCTCGCTCGGCCATGAGCTAGGGATGGAGACGATTGCCGAGGGCATCGAAACCGAGAGGCAGCTGGAGATGCTGCGCGGTATGCGCTGCGATCTGGTTCAGGGATTCCATCTCGGGCGCCCGACCACGCCTGAGGCGATCGCTAAGCTCCTTGCGCTCCGGCAGCGCTAACCGGGAGTCTGCAGTCGTCCCTCTCCCAGTATGAGCAGCTCCCGGAGCTGGCTGTCTAGCGCGGCCACATGGCGGATCGGCTGACCGGCACCTCGAACGGTGGGGCAAGCGGTAGTGATCAACGAGGTCGGTTGACGAAACGCGGGGTCAGAAGTTGTAGCTCAGCGTCGCCTTGAGCTGGATTACCGGGTCCAGCAAAGTTCCGGCCATGCGACACTGGATGCAGAAGTGCAGAAGATGAACGAACGCGCACAACCGCTACCGGTCATGCCGGACACCATGGACAACAGCACACTGGAATTGGTGGTGCCGATGCAGTTCTTCCTAAGATAACGGCCTGCTGGTGGTGGCCACCGTGCAGCTATCCCGTCTTCAGCAGGGTTACAGCGTCATTTCCGTGAAGTCTTCAAAGGTATCCGGCGTGACATAAATCGCCTCATTGGCGTGAGGAAATTGCTGGTAGAACGTTTCAAGTGCCTCGTCGTGGCGAAGCTTCGGCTCGCCATAGGTCACCTGAATGGGCGTCGCCCCCTGCGGCGTGTTGACCACAAAGTCCACTTCGCCCTTGCCTTTCCAATAGCTGATATCGGCGGTCTTGCGGCGCAATACCAGATAGACCAGGTTTTCAAAGTCCTTGCCCAGGTCCTGCCCGGCGCGGCTGCTGACGGCCCGACGCAGGCCAGTATCAATGGCGTAATACTTACGATTGTGCCGTGCCCGTTTGGCTTCGGAATAGGCAAAATAGGGACAACTGAATAGCAAATAGGCATCCTCACAGGCCTGCAGATAATGGCTGACGGTTTCTGGGCTCAATTGCACCGCACCGGCGATACGGCGCAAGCTCAATTCCGAGCCCACCGAATCCATGACCATCTTCGCCACCGCCTGCAAGGGCCGGCTCGATTTGGCCGATACCCGTTCACGAATATCCTTCTCGACGATATCCAGGAAATACTGCTGTAGCAGCCGCTCGGGCTGCGGAAACTCCAGCGCGGCAGGAAAGCCGCCCCGGCGGATAAACTGCTCCAGATCACCCGGTGTTGCCCGCTGCCTGAATTCCGATAGATCAAAGGGAAACAGCTCATGGCGCAAATGCCGCCCGGTCAGCGAGCTGGCCAGCTCGCCCCCCAGCAACTGGCTGTTCGAACCGGTGACCACAAAACAGTGGCCGCTATTCGTTTCCAGGCGCGTGTTCAGCCACTTCTGCCAGTCGGCTACGTTCTGGATTTCATCGAGAAAGAAGGTCAGCTTCCGTCGGCTGCCTTTGGTTGACAGCTCATAAAGTTGATCCAGCATCCTTGCATCCAGGTTATCCAGCAGACGTGGATCCTCAAAGTTGATGAAAACCGCCTGATCCTCGGCCAGCTGATTGGCCGCCATTAACTGGCGTAGCAGTGTCGACTTGCCGCAGCGGCGCACCCCCTGGATCACCGTGACCACTTCCGGCACAAGAACACAGTGCTCCGCGATGGCTCGTGGCACGGTGCCCGAGGGCTGGGCAGACCAGGCTGACCAGTCCGCCAGGATGCTGTGCAGGGTCGTGTTGTCCAACATCGGGTGCTCCATCATCAATATATGTCCATTTTGATGGACAAACCCAATATTGTCTAGTCAGCTGGACAAACGCCTTCCTCACCAAGTGTGCCAGAAAACGATGCGTTTATACGCAATTGCAAATCATTAACATTAATGGAAATGTAATCGTGTCCACATCATTGATACTTGGCATCAACACCGAGGAGGTCGACGGCTACTTCCTGCTCAATGGCCGGCTGAGCTACGCGCTACCGATGCTCGCCGAGGGCAGCGAGGTCTTCTTGGCGCTCGAGAACCTGACCAATAATACCGACTACGAATACCGTCCCGACTATCCCATGCCCGGCACCACGGCGATGCTTGGCGTGAATCTAGCCTTACGCTGAGTGGTGTCTGGTAAGTGATCCACAACGCGCCTTCTTTGACGAGCGTGCTGTCGGTTGGGAGCAGCGCTGCTATCCGCCCGAGACCCGCGCGCGGCTGTCCGAGCTGGTGGATGCGCTGGCGGACGGCCTGGCGCTGGCCGAGGGCCTTTCCACATTTCGCCGATGCATCACGGGCGCTGACTGAGATGGCGCGGGTGTCCCGTCCTGGTGGTCAGATCGTGATCGCGCATCTGATGGGCCGCGATGAGCTTCGGGCGCATCACGGACGCCATCATGCCGTTGCGCGCGATCTGCTGCCCGCGGTGGCCGAGATGCGGAGCCTGTTTGCGCATGCTGGGATCTCGAGTCTCGCGATCAGTGATCGTCCAGGGCTGTATCTGGCGCGCGGCATCGTCGGTGCGGGCGAGGGATGACTGGCATCATTGGGCGCGACGTCAGGCGGCTAGTCATACGCATGCCAATTTTGTAATATCGTTCGCTGTTGTTGGGGCGCGAAGCTGGACTGGAGACCGTGCCTTGCGAGCGCTGGCGACGCGCCTGGGCAGGATAGCGTTTGTGGCGATTGAGCCAGGAGGCGAGCCGACCGTAATAGCTAGCAGCGCTGGCCGAACCGCTGCCGCGACCAGAACCACTGCCAGAGCCGCTGCCGCTACTAGAACCACGGCCGCTGCCGGAGCTACGGCCGGCCCCCTGCGCGTCTTGACTCGCGCTGTGGCCGCTACCGCTCCTTGTCCCTTGGCCCTTGCGACTCCCTGATACAGAGGCGCCTGGCGGCTTGGCGGTAGGCGCTCGCGTTCGTGGAGGTGCTGGTGGATCGGCGTCACGCTTAGCAGCCGTGGTCGAGGCGTTGGGTTTTGGCTTCGGCTCAGGTCTGCGCGTTGGCTGTGGTTTGGGCTCAGGCTTGGGTTTGGCCTTTGCGGTTGGTGCCAATGGCGAGTCTGCAAGTCCATCGCGGCGGGATTCAGTCTTGGCGGATCAACCCTTACGCCCCGACTGCCATCAGGCTTGATTGAACGCAGCGCGGCGTCCCGCTTCGCCAGACGCGCCAACCGCGCTGATCGTTGGCCGCTGCTGCGCGGCTGCCGAGGGCTCATGCATGGTCTCGCTCAGCGAACGAGTGAAGATCCGCGTCACGGCATCCTCCATGCGATGCGCGCAACGCTCGACGCGACGCTCCAGCCAGCTATGCAACAGCACCACCGGGATGGCGACACTCAAACCGGCGGCGGTCGTCAGTAAGGCTTGCCAGATCCCGCCTGACAAGACTGAGGGATCGACCTGACTGCCCGACGAGGCGAGCTGCCGAAACGCCTCAATCATGCCGAGGACGGTGCCGAGCAGCCCCAACAACGGGCTCAGCGTGGCGATCACCTCGAGCGCACGCAACCAGCTGCGCAGTTGCTCGAGTTGAGCGCTTGCAGAGCGGGTGAGCTCCTCACGAAGCAGGTCGAGGCCAGCAGCGGACTGAGCCGATGCTTGCCGCAGCCCGCGAATCGCCTCAGCGACAAGGCGGGCACTCGGCTGCCGATTGTCTCCGATCGCCTGCAGTGCCGCATCCGCATCGCCTTGAGACCAGCAGGCGAGGGCGGTCTCGACCGGCTGCCGTGCATTCAAGCGCAGCCGTGAGAACTGCCAGAGCTTCGCCAGCACGATCGTCAGCGCGGTGACCGACATGATCGCCAACACCAGCAGCACCGGACCCCCATGGCCCGCCAGATCGATCAGCGGTGCGAGCGTCTCTTGCAGTGGTGTGATGTCGGCTGCTGCGTCTGGCACCACGGCAGCCGAAGAAAGGGACTCGGTGTCCTGCAGGTTGTGCAGCGCAGCATCGATCGCCGCGTCGTTGACTGTGGATGAAGTGTCGGTCTGCTGATCATTCATGGTCTGCGCTCAAACAGCCTCGCATGGCGACGGGCGGGTCGGGCTGACACCTGTTGGGCGTTCAAGCCGATCCCTTGATGGATGGCGTCCCACTCGTTGGAAAGCCAGGATCGCTAGGACGGAAAAGCAACGACTGTTGCATCGAGGTTGCTTGGTGTTTTATGTTATACCATCACGTTCACGCCCTAAACCCCTGCTGATCAATGAGGCCGAACCTGATGCACAAGGTCCATCGCACGTTCTTAGCGGGGCTGCTCGTCGGCAGTCCTGCCACGCCACTGCTCGCGCAACCGATGAACGACGATCAGGAGTTCTCGATTGAGCTCGATGCCATCGAGGTCACCGCCGGCGTGCCGGTGCCGGGCGATCCGCTGTTGCAGGCGGCGAACATTGCGGTGCTCTCCGGCGAGGATCTGCGTCGCCGCCAGCGGTTCACGCTCGGCGAGACCCTGGAGGCTTTGCCTGGCGTCGCCTCGATCACCGCCGGAAACATGGTCGGCAAGCCGGTGATTCGCGGCCTCAGCGGCAATCAGATCCAGGTGTTATCGAACGGCATCGGTGTCGATTATCAACAGTACGGCGAGCGTCATCCACCCAACATCGATCCCTTCCTTGCCGGGCGCATCGAGGTGGTGCGTGGCGCCTCCAGTCTGCTCTACGGCTCGGGTGCGCTCGGCGGCGCCATCGATGTGCAGGCGCCAGCCTTTGTGTTCATGCCCAAGGGTGAGAGCGAAGCCGTTGCCGATACGCTGTTCGTCTATCACAGCAACAATGGACAATGGGATACCGGCGCCAAGGCGCGCGCGAGCAGCGATCAGTTCAGCCTGGATGCCGGCATCATGGGCCGATCCGCAGGCAACCTGACGACCCCCAATGCCGCGACCGCCGCCGAGTCCGGCAATCCGAGCGATCCCAAGTTTACCGGCGAGCTTCCCTTCACCAACTTCGATCAGCTCAACGCTCAGTTTGGCGCTGGCGTGCTG
This sequence comes from Lamprobacter modestohalophilus, assembly GCF_016583905.1. Lineage (GTDB taxonomy): Bacteria > Pseudomonadota > Gammaproteobacteria > Chromatiales > Chromatiaceae > Lamprobacter > Lamprobacter modestohalophilus. The sequence continues at coordinate 259,277 of NZ_NRRY01000003.1, forward strand.
ACCGACTTGGGCGAATTCGGCGTGCGTTACAACCAATGGAATAACGAGAACAACTTTCTGCTGCCAACCGGCCAAGGCATCGGCCTGTGGCTGAACAATGACCAGCTCCAGCTGACGGGCGCCATGCCCTTAGCCTCCGGCTGGGAGCTGAAGCCGACCCTGTCCTGGCAGCACAACCTGCGTCGCGCCAATAGCCCCGGACAACTGCTGAGCGCGGGCTTTGATGGGACCATCCATCTCGAATTCGATCGCTATGTCGCCCGGCTCGAAGCCGTTCATGGTGCACTCGGACCCTTCGATGGCGGCACCCTGGGCGTCGAGTACAGTAACAAGATCCAATACTCGCGCGGGACCACGGTGCTCGCGCCGGGCGGTGAGGTCAGCAACCTGGCGCTGTTCGCCTTCGAGAGCAAGGACATCGGCGACTGGACGCTGCAAGCGGGGCTGCGTCATGACTGGCACTCCGTGACCGGGGATGCCGGCAAGACTCGGGCGCCGGTGAATTTCGTGGGCCGCGACTCACACGACTATTCGGTCTTCACCGGATCGCTCGGTGCGGTCTATCGCCTCACCGATCAAGTGGCGATTGCGTCTAATCTCGGCCGCGGCTTCCGCGCACCAAGCCTGTTTGAGCTCTATGCCGACGGTGTCCACGGCGGCGTGGCCGCGATTCAGGAGGGTGATCCCAACCTGGAGCCCGAGACATCCATCAACGTCGATCTGGGCCTACGCTGGAACACCCCCCGGCTGCAGGGCAGCGCGACGGTCTATCGCAACGCCATCAGCGACTACATCTATCTCCAAGATACCGGCCGGTCGCGCAATGGTCTGCCGATCTTCGCCTACCAGCAGGACGACGCCCTGCTGACTGGACTCGAGCTGGAAGCCAACTGGCAGTTGACTGAGCAGCTTGAGCTCAGCGGCACACTCGATCTGGTGCGGGGCACCAACGATCGCACCGACGAGGATCTGCCCTTGCTGCCCGCCGACTCACTGCGGCTCGAGGCGACCTATTGGTTCGCCGAGCGCGGACCGATTCGCGAGCCCTATCTGACCCTCGGCCTGCGTCATGCCGCGGCAAAAGACGCGGCACCCGGCGAGCCGTTCTCGCAGTTTGATCAGCTGCCGTTTGGGACCGCCTCGACCGAGGCCTACACGCTAGCGGATCTCGATCTGGGCTTTGCCTTCCGCGCCTTCGGCAACCGCTTGGCTCGGGTCGATCTGACGGTGCGCAATCTGTTCGATACCGAGTACCGGGATTTTCTCGATACCTACAAGGGCTATGCGCTGAGCCCGGGGCGTGATATCCGGCTCAGCTTGAGTGTGCCGTTTGGGGGGTGATCCAGTTGATCAGGCCAGCAGCAACGGCCGAAGCGATCGGCCAACTATTTGAGCAGGTGGGTAGTGCTACAGATATGTTGGTGTCGAGTAGATGATGCTATCCCTGTAACTGGATCATCGCGCCATGATTTCGAAAGACCTCCAGATCTAGAGCACTACCGCGCCGCTGAGCGGCCGGCGCGTCGGTCGCCTCAGTGGCGGCGAGCTGCAGAAGGTGGTGATCGCGCGCGCGCTGGTTCAAGAGCCACGGCTGTTGCTGCTCGATGAGCCGGTGAATCACCTCGATCTGCGCAACCAGATCGCGGTGCTGCGCAGCATTCGGGCGCTGACGCGCGAGCGTTCACTGATCACCTTGGTCGTGCTGCATGACCTGAATCTTGCGCTGCGCTTTGCCGATCGCTTCCTGCTGTTGGGACCGCGTGCAGCAGTCACCGCCGGCTGCATGGATGTGCTCGCATCCGAGGCTGTCGGCGCGGCCTATGGGATCAAAGTGATCCGAGGCGAGGTTGGTGGGCAGGCGGTGATGGTGCCTGTCGTCTCTGCTGCTTCATAGCGAACGGGCCAGCGTCGGCACCTTGCCGGTGCCAAAGGTGAAACAGTCATCCCCGGCCCAGCGTCGTGAGAAGCGATAGGCGATGACGCTGGCCCTGGGTCAGGCCTGTGCTGCCAGAGATCGTTTGGAACAGTCGGCGTCCACTGTCTGTGGGCGTTGAGGTCTATCTGGCCTCATCCTCCTGTGGAACTCCAGCCGAGGTGCGCTTTGCCGCTGCCGTGATCGAGGCGGTCAGTGACTGTGCGCTGTCGGTGCAGCGCGCGACCGACCCGCGCTGAGTACCCGCGCTGAGTCTCAGAATCAATCCGTCGACTCCACCACATAGCCATTCTCTCTTCCCTGCAGTCGCGCAATCCGCGCATGGCGTTTCAGCTCCCAGGCATCCACCGGATCAAGGTTGCTCCAGGCCTCGAACAACCGTTCATCCTGTCGCGAGAGCCGGAACCCATAGGTGTCGCGCATGTACAGCATGATTCGCGCGATATCGCCGCGTAGCGCATCCGGCGGCTGTACGCGCCGACCACCCGAATCGATCCGAATCCCGCAGTCGCCGTAGCGCTGGCCACCAGGCGCCATCCCCCAGCGATAGTCCCGTCGGTCCCCATTGATCATCCCTACGGCCGGGATCAGGTTCTGCAGATCGTTGTGCGCGGCAAGAAAGGTCTCGTCGACACGCAGACAGCACTCCCGCCCCGATAACAGGGCGCCGGCGGCTCCTCGGCAGGCGCGGTAGGCTTCGGGTTGGCGCCAGCAGCGGCGGAAGTTGCCGAACTGGGCGGCCGGGAAGACATGCTCGGCCTCGACGCGTCGGGCGCGGGCATTGTCTGCGTAGCCATCGAGTCCGCAACTGGCGAGGTCCACCGAACGCTTCCGGTTATAGGTGCAGCCGCAGTAAGCGGTGACCCGATGACCGCGATAGACCCGATCGTAGAGCAGTTCCTTGGCCTTGCTGAAACTGCCGGCCACATGGGGCAGATCGCCGCCGCCGGCTGGTAGCGTTGGGTGTGGCCACCAGTCACCAATCAGGTCGCCGATGAGATCACCGAACAGCGCGTTCGGGTCCGGCAGCAGATCACCGAGGCCGGGCAGCTGGATACCCAGGTCGATCCCGTCAGCACCCTGCAGCGCATCCGAGAGCAGGGCGCCGCCGGCGTTGACGAACTCCGCGCCGGTACTGCCTAGCCAATCACCGGCGACTCGCGTCAGATCGCCACCAACCTCCACCAACAGCGTCCGCACCTCGCGGGCGATCGCCATTGCACTCTGAGCACTCTGCGGCCAGTCTGCGGTGATCGAAACCGGAACGAACGAGACTGCCGAGATCAGCGCCAGGCCGATCGCCAGATCGCGCGTTTTGGCAACCACGAGGCGTAGCATGGCGAGCGCGCCACCTCGGACCGGTGGTGAGCGGCGACGGGGCTTCTCCCTGGAGGCGGTCGCGTTGGAGGATGTCGGACGGCTGCGCGAGCGGCCACGGCTGGCGCTAGTGCGAGGAGACGGATCGGCGGGACGGCGAGGCATAGAGGACTACGGCAATGGCAGGAGCTTGCGAGCCTACCAGAGCCGGAGGTCAGGCGCCGTTTGGTGGTCCGCCCCAGCGACGATGCAGCTTGTCGAGCTGTTCGTGGGCGCAAATGACGATGACTTCATCGCCTGGCTTGATGCGGCGGGTCTCTTCGGGCAGGCGAAAGCGCTCGCTGCGGTAGAGACAGACGATGCGCGTGCGCTCGGGTAGGTCCAGATCCTGAAGTGATCCGGCGTCGTCGTCGCTGACGGTGAAGCTGAACACCGCCGCGTCGTCGCGAATCACCGACGATAGCTCCAAGGATTTCTCGCCGACCAGCAGGGCGCGCAGATGGCTGGCCACGGCCTGGTTCGGCAGCACGGCATCCTCGAGTCCGAGCTCGTCTGTGATGTGCTGGAACTGACGCTCGTTGACCCGCGGCACGACGCGTGAGAAGCCGAGCGAGCGCCCGATGAGCGCCGCCAAGATGTTGGTCTGGTCCGACTCGAGCAGGCAGAACAACACATCGGTGTTTTCGGGCTCGGCGTCTCGCAGCACCACCGGCGAGGTGCCGTCACCGTGTACGAAGCCCGCATCCAGTCTCTCTGAGAGCTCGTCAATGCGCTCGCGGTCGCGCTCGACAATGATGACCTCATGCCCGTCACCGAGCAGCAGCTCGGCGGTAGCTACGGTGAGGGAATTGCTGCCGATGAATGCCGTTCGCATTAGAGCTTTCGCCTCCGCGCGATCCAGGTGGGTGGGTAGAACAGCACGAGCATGGCCAGGATCTCGACGCGGCCAAACAGCATGTCGCCAATGAGCACGGCCTTGAGCGCCGGCTCCAGGTCTGTCCCGGTGAGCCCCGTCGAGAGTCCGGCGTTGGCGATCGCGGAGACCACCTCGAACAGGCTTGGCAGCGGCGCATAACCATAACTCAGGAACAGTAGCCAGGAGAGCAGCAACAAGGCGAGCCAAAGACTCAGGAGCTGCAGCGCACCGGTGATCATGTCCGGCTGCAGGATGTGGCCATCTACGCGCGCGTGTAGCACGGCTCGCTCACCGATTGCGGTGCGTCGCAGGGCGAGCTGCACCAGCCGCAATAGCACCAGGAGTCGCACCAGTTTCAGTCCGCCCGCGGCAGAACCGGTGCAGCCGCCGATCGTCATCGATAGCATTAGCACGAGCTGGGCCGCTGGCGACAACGCCGTCATCTCCAGGGTGCTAAAGCCGGTGGTCGTTTGCGCCGAGACACCAAGCGCGACGCTGTGACCGAGCGCGGTCTGCCAGTCCATCCCTGGGCTCATACTAGCGCCCGGACCCTGCTGCCAGATCCAGAGCAACATCAGCAACAGCGTCGTGAGCAGTGTCGCCGCCAGCAGTGCGCGGACCTCCTCATCACGCCAGAGCACACCGAGCCCCTGCGATGGTATCCGAGCGTAGAGCGGTAGCGTCACTGCCGACAACAGGCAAACAGTCGTTAGCACCGCGACAGCGGCAACAGGCAGCGGTGCGAGGCTCGCGTCTGCCGGCGCGAAGCCACCGGTAGCGACCGACGCGAGTGCATAGAGCAGCGCATCGAAAGGGGCGGTCCCTGCGGCCCAGGCCGCCGCCAGCGCCAAGCCGCTGAGCAACACATAGACAATGAACACCGTTCGCGCATGCTGGCGTGCGCTGGCGCTAGAAAGCCGCTCTCCGGTGGTCTCGATCAGCCTCCGGGCGCTGGCGTGGTGCCGCATGATGAGCGCCACTGTCAGCACCGCGATGCCGAGCCCGCCGTACCACTGCATCCAGGCGCGGAGAAAGAGCAGGGCAGGGTCGATCTCCTCGACACCGCGCAGGACCGTGAGACCGGTAGTGGTGACCGCAGATGCGGTTTCCAGCAGCGCATCGAGCGGGCTGATGCCAGCCGCCATCATGGGCCAGACCATGCTCGCTGCTGCCAGCAAAAAGGCGAGCGCCGTGACCGCCAACGCCTCGTTCCACTGCAGGTCGATCCGCTGGAGATCGACGCCCGGCAGACGCAGCAGGAGCAGTCCGAGCGCACACAAGGCCAATGCGACAAACCCGAGCCGCTGGTATAGCGGTCCGCTGCCGAGCCCAAGCGCCACCCCTGCCGGCAGCAGCGTCAGCAAACCCAGCATCATCATCAGTTGCGCGAGCATCGCCGCCACCACCCGAACTCGGGCGGCATGCATGAGAGCTTGGACGGCGTGCTCGGCCATGTTGCTGAGTTGAAAGGCCCGATGGCGGAGGAATGCGTTAAGTCTAGTCGTCCGAGCCAATGAGGTAGCAGCGCAGCACCTGCTCCGTGGTTGCCGCGAGCAGTGAAGGACCTTGAGCCATGGCCTGCTCGAGGATCATCGGGCCAGGGCAGAGGCTGAACACGGCATCGATGCCGATCTGATGAAGCGCGGCGATACGCTCGCCGATGCTGCCGGCGATGGCAATGCAGGGGATGCCACGCGCCTTGGCGCGCTCTGCCACACCGGCCGGGGCCTTGCCGAAGGCGGTCTGGAAATCAATCTGGCCCTCGGCGGTAATCACGAGATCGGCTCCGGCAAGCTGCTCATCCAAGCCGAGGAGCTCTAGCACCAGGTCCACGCCTCGGCGTAGCTCCGCGCCCAGGAAGGCGTGCAGTCCGGCGCCCAAACCGCCGGCTGCGCCGGCGCCGGCCAGGTCCCTGACCTCGTGACCCAAGTCGGCGGCGATGCGATCAGCCAGATGGGACAGGCCGGCGTCCAGAGATCTGACCTGCTCGGGCGTTGCCCCCTTTTGAGGGCCGTAAACGGCCGCAGCGCCCGTGGGGCCGACCAAAGGGTTGTCGACGTCGCAAACGGCCTCGCAGCACACTTTGGCCAAGCGCGGATCGAGCCCGCTGGCGTCGATGCGGTGGATCTGCCCCAGAGACCCGCCCACCGGTGCCACCGCCTCACCAGCAGCATCTAGAAAACGCACTCCGAGGGCTGCGGCCATACCGATACCGCCATCGATGGTAGCGCTGCCGCCGATGCCGACCACGATGCGCTGAGCCCCCAGGTCCAGGGCGGCACGGATCAGCTCGCCGGTACCATAGGTCGTGGTGCGCATTGGATCACGGTGTTCGGGGGCGAGCAGGGCTAGGCCGCTGGCGACGGCCATCTCCACCACCACGAGCCCTTGGGACGGGACATAGCATAGGGCGGCCTGGACGGGCTCATGCAAGGGGCCATGCACGCTGAAGACTCGCGCTTCGCCATTCAAGGCATCGATCAGGATCTCTGCGAGACCGTCGCCGCCGTCCGCAACCGGGATCTTGCAGACCTCCACTGCCGGACAGGCAGCGCGAACCCCCTGTTCCATGGCCAGTACGGCCTGCATGGCGGACATGCTGCCTTTGAAGGCATTGGGTGCCAAGACGATCTTCATCGGAGCATCCGCAGTTGCAGAATAGGACGACAATCATAGATCATCGACGGCTGCCTGAGAGGATGCTCCCGAGCGGCTGACGGGATGGAGCCACTTCGGCAGTCCCGAATGGACTCGACTCCCGCCGGCGGCGCCTTCGAGACGATTGAGATCGTACCAACATGACCTACTGCCTTGGACTCGTCGTCAACGCCGGCTTGGTGCTGGCCTCTGACTCACGCACCAATGCGGGCATCGATTATGTGACCAGTGTCAGCAAGCTGCATGTGTTCCAGCCGTCGCCAGACCGACTGTTCGTCTTGCTTTCCGCCGGTAACCTTGCCTCGACTCAGGAGGTGCTGAACCTCATCCGCCGCGATCTGGATCAGCCGCCGTCTGGGCTCAGCCTGATGTCAGCGAGTTATCTGTTCGAGGCGGCCGACTATGTGGGCAGGATCAATCTCGCGGTGCAGTGCGACCGTGGGCCTGCGCTCGCCGCGCATGGCGTCAGTGCGGAGACGACGCTGATCTTGGGTGGCCAGATCGCAGGGCAGCCGCCGGGGCTGTTCCTGATCTACCCGCAAGGCAACTACTTTGCCGCCTCGCCCGAGACGCCCTATCTGCAGATCGGCGAGAACAAGTACGGCAAGCCGGCGCTAGACCGCATTGCCCGACCCGAGCTGTCACTGGAGGATGCCGCGCGGCTCTGTCTGGTCTCACTCGACGGCACCTCCCGTTCCAACGTCACCGTTGGCCCACCCTTCGAGGTCGCGATCTATCCCAGAGACAGTCTGGCGTTGAGCTATCGGCTCAAGCTGCCGCAGGATTCGCCGTTGCTTGCCCAGATGTCCCAGAGCTGGAACGCGGGTCTACGCAAGGCCTTTGAACAACTGCCGCGGTTCGATTGGGAAGCGCCACCAACAGCGGACGTGCCGGAGTTGCAGACCGGCGCACTGGCGGCAAGCTCTTGATGCGAAAAACGATGACTTGGACTATTGGTGAGTGTCGGTATGGCTAGGAAACACGATGAGTTTACGTTCCTCGATGTCTTGTACAGGGTGTGTGATGCCCTCTGTGAGGGGGAGAGTCGAGAGTTCACCCGCGACAACGGCGTCACCCGCTTTCGTCGCGACAAGGACAACGTCTTCTTTGTTGAAGGCCCCTTTGTCGCCGTCAGCTTGAGTCTTCCGAGTGTGCGGGTTTCGATGAATGGGATTTCCGACCAAGATGGAAAGCCGCTAGAGGTCGATAAAGACGACATTGCCGGATTGACCGGAAGACTCATCAACCTGGATTACGAAATGGTACAAGCCAAGGTCCTGCCAGCGGCTTGATTCGCATGCGATCTGCTGCTGAAACTGTTGCCGGGACGCTCCACAGCGAGATCGGCGCCGGGCAGTTCGAGCCACTTTGTCTTCATCATCATTAGGTACGGGGTATATGGCATGAGTCAGATGCATTTCATTGGCGGCGAAAAGGGCGGGGTCGGCAAGTCGGTCCTGTCCCGGCTGCTTGCCCAGTATCATATCGACCAAGATCTGCCTTTCCGGGCCTTCGACACGGACCGTTCACATGGCGCAATGCTGCGGTTCTACGGGGACTACACCACCCCCATCGCGCTGGACGATTTTTCCAGTGCTGACCAGCTGATGGAAGCCGCGCTGGAGCAAAACCAGAACGTGCTTGTGGACTTGGCCGCCCAGACCTCCCGACCCCTGTTCCAGTGGATGGATGAGAATGACCTGTTCGGGTTAGCAGCGCAGGAGGGTATCGGCGTCATCCTCTGGCACGTGATGGACGACGGCGCTGACGGCATCGGGCTGCTAGAGCAGTTATTCGAGCAGCTCCCAAGCGGTGCCCGCTATGTGGTGGTCAAGAATCTTGGCCGTGGCAAGGACTTCTCCAACTTCGAGGCTTCGCGAGCACGCGAAAGCGCAACTGCGCTGGCTGCCCCGGTCATCGATCTGCCTGAGCTACACGCCACCACGATGCGCAAGGTTGACCACGGCAACCTAAGCTTCTGGGCCGCGGCCAACAACGCGGAGGCTGGGCTGGGGCTGATGGACCGCCAGCGGGTCAAGGTCTGGATGCGCAAGGCCTATCGGCAGTTCGACGCCATCGCTGAGTCCATCGCCTAAAACAGGCTGCATTGCCTGAGATAACGATGGCCATAATGATTGACGGTATTTAGCCAGAGGTAGAAGCAATGGAATTGAAGCTGGACCGCGAGAAGTTTGATGAGCATCAGGCCATATTCATCGCTGAGATTGTCGAAAAAATCAGAATAAAGGTTCAAGAGGCGGGCTTGCATGGAGAAGCTTTAGAGGCGCTCACAGCGAGTATCGCCTTTAGTATCGCCAGCACCATTGACGATACCTCGGGGATAGAACGTGACGGTATTGAGGTGAAGCCCTATTTGACGTTCCGCACAAGTGACAAAGAACTCGTTCATTGCGGCGAAAATGCCTACACTTACGAGTTTGTTCCTGGCGTCTTAAGGTCGCTATTTGAAGACTAAAGACGGCCTCTCCAAGACAATGCCCGGGCAGGTCCATTCGCTGCTGCACGGCTCCTGTCGAAAGTCGCATCACCTGGGCAAGAACGGGTTGGCACCGACGGATCGCTGACTTCACTCAATCACCATCCCGGAGATGGCGTCAGCGAGCGGTCCCATGGCGACTGCCAACGCCGGCGTCAGCTCGAGGCCGGTCTGCCGGGTGAGCATCGGGTCGATGCTGATGACATAGATATCCAGCGCCAGCGGCAGCATGCCCAGACTGCGGCCTAGGGCGAGTGTGTCGGCGAGCCCGAGCCCATGGCTAGAACTGGTGTCCGCATTCCTTGTTGCTACGCTCCTTGTTGCTAGGTCATCGATCGACAGACGCTGTATGGCGCCAATACGGGTATTGGTTACCACCGCGGCGTCGATCAGCACGACATGCTGCAGGTCGGCGATGTACGCCAGCAGAGCAGGCCCAGGCCGGTCGAGCTTCAGGACCCGAGCTTGGTGCGGACTCAAGCGCTCGGCGAGGGCATCGGCCAGGCACCAGCCGACCCGGTCGTCGCCCCAGGGCGAGCCGAGACCGATGACGGTCAGCGGTTTAGGGTCAAGCGCAGGAAATGGGTCGCGCATGAGATACAGGGGTCGTAGTTGCGGATCACCTGCTCGCCCGCCTGCCGCAATCGGTCGGCATCTGCGTTCAGACCGATGCGGGTGAGGGTCTGGGCCAGGTCCGCCTCGATCCGCGCTTGGTTCTGGCTGGTGGGTGGCACGATCCGGGCCTGCTGGATGAGTCCATCAGCGTCTAGATCGTAGCGATGCCAGAGCAGCCCGCGCGGGGCCTCGCTGACGCCGCGGGCGATCCCGGCACGGGGTGCCAGCTCGGCATAGGCCGGGGTCTGCGGGGCAACGTCAGCCAGGATCTCGGCCGCCTCCAGCGCAGCCTGCAGGATCTCGACCGCGCGGGCGATGACGCTTTGAGCCATGTCGTGGCTCGGGAAGTCGATGCCCAGCTCGGTGAGCAGGGCCTGCACGCGCGGGTGCAGCCGGTCCTGGTTCAGGTTGACACGCGCGAGCGGGCCGACCAGATAGGGCTCGCCTTCCAGCAGTCCATGCAACGCGGTGGAGTGGGGCACCTGATGCTCGCTGAAGTGCGCTTCGAAGTCGTCCACTGAGATGTCGAGCCCGGACTCGGCGACGATGCGCTCTGCCATCATCGGGTACTCCAGGGGATGGCGCAGCGAGACGCAGTTGAAGTGCTGCGGCTGTTGCGGCAGCGGCAGCGCAGCGGTCCAGCGCAGCAGCGCCTCGGCCGCCGGCACGGCGCGCTCGGCCTCGGCTGCCACCGCGGCGACATCGGACAGCGCCGGCGCGTGCCAGAAGCCGCCGACCCGGGCACCCACGGGGTGCACCGAGCGGGCGCCGAGGAGCGCGATGATGCGATTACCGAAGGCCTGCAGCGCCAGCCCGCGACGCAGCTCGTCGCCATGGCTGGCGGCCATGGCGATAGCGCTGTCGAAGCCGAGGAAGTCCGGCGCCGCGAGCAGATGGATGTGCAGGGCGTGGCTCTGAATCCATTCTCCGCAGTAGAACAGGCGGCGCATGCGCCGGACCCAGGGCGCCAGCTCGCTGTCTCTTTGGCTGCCTGACACGCTGTTCCGCTGGCTGTCCGGCCGGCTGCCTGGCGGGTTGTATGGCCCTTTGTCTGTCTGGCTATTTCGTCCGGTCTCTGGCTCGCTGTGTGGCGCGCCAGAGTGTTTCTTTGAATCACCCTCTGGATCGCGCGGCGCATCGAGGGCAAACAGCCGCTCGATAGCACTGACGCCACTCATCTGATAGGCCACCGGGCAGATGCCGCAGATGCGCGCCACCAGATCCGGAATCTCGCTGTAGTGATGGCCAACCAGGAACTGCTCAAAGAATCGCGGCGGCTCGAAGATGCGCAGCGCTAGATGCTCGATTCGATCGTCGCGGATGCTGACCTCGAGTCCGCCTTCGCCCTCGACGCGGGCCAGGACGGACACCTCGATGCGGCGGCTGGACGGCTCAGTCATCGTCATCCTCCTTGCTGGTCATGCTGAGGTTCCTATCCGCGCTGGTCATGCCGCTGGTCATGCTGCTGAGCATGCTGCTGCCCCTGTCCGCACTGGCCAGATCGCGGCCCCGATCGGCGCTGGCCGTTGCTGAGCCGGCCTGTAGCTTCGGGTGCCACGCGCGCACCCGTTGCTGGAAGGGCTCGGCGCCGCTCTGCTGGAACAGGAAGCGTCGTGTGACGGCCTCGGCATCCAGACCCAGCTCTGCGAAACGCTGCGCCAGCGTGGCGACTTCGGGGTTCTCCGCCGGTCCGTAGCAGCCGTAGCAGGCGCGGCCGAGGCTGGTGCAGAGCGCGTCGCAGCCGGTGACGGTGACCGGGCCGAGACAGGGGGCATCCTGGGTCACCAACACGCACACTTGGCCGCGGCGCTTGCAGTCCAGACAGACCTTGTCCTGCTCGGCAAAGGGGGTGGCGCCGGCGAGTAGGCTGGCGAGCGCGGCGAGCACCTGCGTCGTGCTCACCGGGCAGCCCGGCAGTTCTAGCTCGACGTGCACGTGCGCCGCCACTGCATCAGCGGTGGGCCGGGCGTCGATGTGCTGCGGCTCGGGATAGAGGGATGCGATCCAGGCCTCGGCGTCGGCCAGGTTTCTGAGCGCCTGCGGGCCACCGGCGGTGGCGCAGGCACCGATGGGCATCAGCCAGCGGCTACGGGCGCGGATGGCCTGGATACGCTTGGCCTCCTCCGCGGTCGAGACGCTGCCCTCGACCAGCGCGATGTCGGCCTCGGCGTCGACGTCGATGATGCCGGCCTCGGCGAAGTGGACGATGTCGAAGCGCTCGGCCAGCGTCAGCAGGGACTCCCCCGCGTTCAGTAGCGCCAGCTGGCAGCCGTCGCAGGAGGAGAGCTTGTGCACGGCGAGCCGTGGTCGGCGGCCCAGGGTGTTGGCGGGCTCAAATGGGGGGCTTGGGGGGCTAGTCATGCGCTCTCTGCTCCGGCGTTGGTCAGAAGCCCTTTTGGCCCAGCAGCCAGCTGATCTCTGACCAGGGGAAGACGGGGCCGTCGCGGCACACGAAGTAGGGTCCGAGCTGGCAGTGCCCGCAATGGCCGACGCCGCATTGAAAGCCGCGCTCCAGGCTCAGCCAGATGCGGTCGTCGCTGATGCCTAGCGCCACTAGTCGCTTGGCGGCGGCGAGCATCATGGGCTCGGGGCCGCAGATCAGGGCGATGCTCGCGTCCGGGCGCAACGGGATCTCGTCGAGTAGGTCGGTCACCAGGCCGACATGGTCCTGCCAGTGGTGGTCCGGCTGGTCGGCGGCAAGCCGCACCACGGTGTTCGGCAGCTCGGCCCAGGCGTCGTAACGTGCGCGCCAGAACATATCGGCCGCGTGTTTGACGCCCTGCAGGATGACCAGCTGGCCGAAGTCTGCGCGGCGAGCGAGAGCGTAGTCGATGGCCGCCACCACCGGCGCACAGCCGAGGCCGCCGGTGACTACCACCAGGTCTTGCCCTTCAGCCTGGTCCAAAGGCCAGCCGCGGCCATAGGGACCACGCAGGCCAATGCGATCGCCCGTGCTGAGCCTCGCCAACACCCGGGTGACACGGCCGACGGCGCTGATCGTATGCGCCAATCGCTGCGGCTGTTCGGGGTCTGAGGCAATGGAGATCGGCACGCCGCCGACCGCCGGCACATAGAGCATGTTGAACTGGCCGGGCAGGAAGCGGTACGCGGCCCGCGCGTCGGCATCGGTGAGGCGCAGATGGAGGGTACACAGACTTTGGGTCTCGTCATCCCGGGAGAGAACCTCCGCCTCCCAGGGTGGCCCCATGGCGGTGGCGGTGCTCATGGCGCCTCCTGAGCGGACTCGCTGGCATCGGCGCAGATGGCGTTGGTTTCGGCGGTGAGGTCGATGCCGACTGGACACCAGGCGATGCAGCGCCCACAGCCGACACAGCCGGAGCGGCCGTACTGGTCGTGCCAGCCGCCGAGCTTGTGGGTGAGCCATTGGCGATAGCGGGTGCGGGTGTCGGGCCGCAGCAGACGTCCGTGGACGTAGCTATGCTCGGCGGAGAAGCAGCTGTCCCAGAGCCGCAGGTGCGTGCTGCTGCTGCCGTCGATGGACGGCTGCTCGCGCTCGGTGGAGCAGAAGCAGGTGGGGCAGACGGCGACGCAGTTGCCGCAGGCCAGGCAGCGGGTGGCGACCTCGTCCCACCGCGGGTGATCCAGATTCGCGAACAGTGACTCGCGCAGGTTGCGCCCGGGCAGGCTGCGGCATTGTCTCAGGCGAGCCTGCTCGATCTCGGCAGCACCCTGGGCTCGTTCTTCGTCGCTGGGTGCGCGTAGTGGGAGGGCATCGCACAAGGCGCTGCCGACCTCACTGGCTGCACGCACCAGGAAGCCGGTGTCCAGCTCGGTGAGCGCCAAATCAGCGCCGGTGCTGATCGCCGGTCCGTCGCCGGTGGAGGCGCAGAAGCAGGTGTTGGCGGGCTGTCCGCACTCCACGCCCACCAACAGCAGGTCGCGGCGCCGGCGGCTGTAGCCGGGATCAGCGCGGGGGCCAGCGAAATGCGCATCTTGGAGCGCGAGCGCCGCGAGGTCACAGGCGCGCACGCCGATGATGGCCTGTCGCTGCATTGGCTGTGGCTCGCTGGTGAAGGAGAGCCGGCCGGCGTCATCGCGCTCGGTGCGCCAGAGCCTCTCCTGGGGCGCGAACAGCAGCGGCTTGAGTGCCTGTGGTCCATTGGCCCAGGCAAAGCAGCGCGGATGATCCTGATGCTCCAGACGATAGCGGCCCGGTGTCTGATGAGCGCCGATGCCGACTGGCAGTGCGGTGGCGTCGCTGAGCCTGTCAAAGACGATGGTGCCGTCGCGCACCTGCGGGCCGATGCAGCGATAGCCGAGCGCATCGAGCTGATCGAGCAATGTCTGCAAGTGTTGCCGAGGCAGAAAGTGCGTGGCGGTCAACGCAGTCTCCTGGCTGTGCGCTGGTCGAGTGGATAGGGACCGATGGTTACGACCGCATGTCCGCGCACCCTCAGTTGCTCGGCCAGGAGGTTGGCGAGGAGGTTGGTGAGGATGCGGTTGTCATCGGCGGTGAGAATCTTCATAGAGTCATGGTACTGAATCGGATCACGTGCTGAATCGGTGCTGGCTCGACCAGATACCGGCTGTGCGAGCCCGCTTCGTGCTGCGCAGCAGAGTGGCTGAGTACGCTCATCCTGAGTCACTGCTGCTTGGCTGCGCATGACTGCGAGTCTTGAATAGTTGAGCAGAGGTCATGCCAAGTCCGCAGAGGTCATACCAGGTTCAGTCAATCTCACGCTGATGGTGGTAACCGCGCCATCGGTCGCCGCCTTATGATGTCATCCAAATCTTGGCAAAGCCGAGACGATAGCGGTTGTTATCCCCCATCGCTGGGGCATTTGCCCCGCCGCAGGCCGTATCGGCTTACCGCGTTAGCGGGCCGGACTGAGCCGACCAGGCTTTGTTCGGTGGTCCGTTCTTTGCTTGGACGCTTCTGAGGCTCCGCGATATGTCCCTGTCGGAGGGGCCTCTAAACAGGAAGCTGCCTTTGCTCCTGCCCGGCCAGTCAGCAGGCGCGGGCTGATGCTGTGCGTATGGTGATCTCCCTCTCGCGGTGGCGGATCGGAGTCGCATCAATGCGTTCGAGGCGCATTGGCAGATCCAGTTAGCGGGCACAGGCCATTGAGAGCGCTATCCTTGCCGAGCCGACGCTGAGACCTCGACGCGGTCACCCACCTTGATCAATCCCGTTGTGCGTACGCGAAGGCAGTGGCCGGACTGACGCCCCAAGGCCTTGGCCGTTCCCGGCCCAGAGACGCGGTCGAGGTAACCGCACGGCGGGCGAACCCGGTGCCAGTCGAACACCACCTCGCCGATGCGAATCTCTCGGTGGCGCAGCTCAGTCCGCGCCAACCCGGACACGACCAGATTCCGCCGATGTTGACCGGCCTCGAGTGATAGCCCCTGTCGGCGCTGCGCACGCGCCAGATCCTCGGCGTGGATCAGCGTGACCTGACAGCCATCGGTCAGCCGCCAAAATCCACGGCCCAACGCGTATCGATCATCGGCGAGCCCCGCGTCAATCAGAGCCAAGGCCTGATCACGAGAGCGCATCGGCGCGCCGGCGTAGTCGGCGACGAAGATCGCCGACAGTCGACCCACCTGGCCGCGTTCGCGACGCAGGCGCTGTGTCAGTAGCCAGTGCAGCCAAGGAGGCATCGGTTGCTCCATTCGATCACGCAGGGTTTCGGTCAAGGTGATCAGTTGCGGTCCAGGCAGCGGATGGGCAAGAGAACACGGCCTAGCGGCTCCCGAGGCCTGATCGTTCCTAAGAGAGACCATCGGAAGAGAGACCATCGGATGCCAACAGCCGGTGACAGCAGCCATCAAGAACCATGTCGGCTTCATCTGGCCGTACAGCCACAGCTTCTGCGGTGCCTGCAATCGGGTGCGGGTCACTGCGGAAGGTCAGCTGCTGCTCCGCCTGGGCAGGAATGCTCGACCGATCTGCGGCAAACGAGCACACTTGAGTATTCGATTTTCCGTATATATCCTGAGTCTCCATGCCTGACTGCAAGCCCACCACCAGCCTGGGCGGCAAGCTCTCGCTGCTGGATCGTTTCCTGACCCTCTGGATCTTTCTGGCCATGGCGCTGGGCGTCGCGCTTGGCTAGCTGTTTCCCGAGGCCGTGGCCGCCTTCAACCAACGTCTTACCGTCGGCGAGCACACCAATCTGCTGATCGCCATTGGCCTCATCCTGGTGATGTATCCGCCGCTTGCGAAGGTGAAGTACGGCTTGATGCCGAAGGTCTTCGCGAACGACAAGATCCTCAGTCTCTCGTTGGTGTTGAACTGGATCATCGGGCCGCTGCTGATGTTCGCGCTGGCGATTGCGGTCGCTATCGCGGTGTTTGGCATCGCCCTACCGGTCGCCTTCGCTACCGTCATCGGTCCCTTGGTCGAGGTGCCGGTGCTGATTGGCCTCGTGCATGTGAGTCTGTCTTTCTATCGGCGCTTTTACCTTGGGACTGAGCGACAGCAGGGCGTTGAATCTGGCGCCACGTCGTCGAGCTAGGGCGATCTCTGCCAATCACCTAGGCATCGCGGTGTCTGCCAGCTCAGTGTTGGGCGCAGCCCTAGCGCCGTCCAGGTGCCGCTACTGGGTCTGCTGCTCTCAACGAGATCGGATAGGCCTCCCGTTGAGTTTATTCATCCAGCTCGCGCCGCAGCGCCCGCAATACATCCCAGCGCTGGCAGCGCCGCGAGGTTGGACAAGATAAAAAGGCATCGTGCAGCCAACCGCGCAGCCTTGTTTGTCTGACGGATGAACGCTGAGTAGGCTCCGGCCCCTGAATCCAGGTCGTCGCATCCGCGGCGCGCGGTGCGAGTGCATCAAGCCCATCAGCCATGCTGGGGTTGCGACGGTGACTGTTCGGCATCGCTTCACTCTCTCGTGTTGCCCGATGACCAGACAGTATCATAGCGGACAACAAATACAAATCACTCGCATTAAACTGAGAAAAGCGATGGTTTCTTCGTCAGGATTGGGGTTGACGAACAGGCAAGAGCTGCTAACCTAAGTGAGAATCGTTCTCAAAATAGCGATCCTCCAGCCAGCCCCAACGTCAAGTTCGACGGCCAGCCGGATCTGTTCAAGACCACTTGGGCCTCGAGGCCCGATGACGGAGACACTGGCATGCAACACAACTCAAACGGCACCGCTGATCTAATCCTCGCTCTTGATGCCCTCCCACTGCATCTGCCGCCTGAGCAGCTCAAGGCGCGTCTCGCGGACCTGATCCGGGCCTCGGTCAGTCAGGGGGCAGCGGCTGTGGCGGAGACGGTGGTGCGCCATTTTCAGGCGTTGTCCCTGCACCCGCAGCTCGCGGCCGATCTGGATCAGCGCGCCGCCTATTGCCGTGGTGCACACCATTGGCGTGGACTGGCCGCAATCGGCGAGCGCCCTGTGAGCCACTTTACTGGGCGCGTTCCAGCAGGAGCCCTCTAATGGCAAGCCCCTACCTGACCGACTTCAGCGCCGGGCTCGCCAATGCGCATTCGGCTGCGACCGGGCCGGAGACGAGCGCGCGGTCCTTGTCTGGAGCACGACCTGTGTCTGGACCTTTGGGCGAGTTGAATGCCGAGCAGCAGGTTGTTGGGCACAAGCCGCTGTCCAAACAGAAGCAGATTCATGGTCCGGGGTCGGTGCCAGTGCCCATGCCCATGCCCATGCCGCTGCAGCCTTCCGAGCAGGCTCGCTATCTCGGCCATTGGCCGGAGCTTTTGGCCGATCTGGAGCTCCTCGGGCGCGTCTGGGTCGAGACCGAGCAGCCCGGTCTTCGCATCGCCCAGCGTCAGCGGCTCGGTGGACTGCGGGTGCAGGGCATGCTGGGTTATCTGGACAGGCCTGAGTATCTACTGCGGGTCCTGCTCGATCAGTGCTCTGCGCTGGTCTCCCAAGACGATCAGCAGGGCTTGGTGATCGAAGACGCGACTCAGCAACCGCTGGTAAGGGTTCAATTGGAGGCTGGGACGCATCCGCTGCCGTTGCATCTGCTCTTATCCAGCCTTGGGGCCAATGGGCGCCGCGTGGTGCCAGCGTCACCGCAGCAGGATGAGCGGCAGATGGCCGCGCTCGAGCGGCATGCGATCCACCGCTTGCAGCGCGATTGTCAGGCCTTGGAGCCGGAGTCGGAACTGGAGATGAAAGGCCCCGAGTCGGGGTCTTTTGGACCAGGGCTTTTTGGGCTGAGCTTCCGCGATTTGGCCGAGCTGAGTGGGCGCCTGAGTCTGAATCCCGTGCCTTGGAGGCGGGCTGCGGCGCGCGGTGATGAGCATGCGATCGCGGTCGATCCATCGTTGGTGCCCTGTGCGCTCGAGACGCTCGTCGATCAGGTGCATCCGCTGGCGCTGAGTAGCGGAAGTACGGGTTGGGTCAGCCGCTCGATCCAACAGTTCTATGGCCACGCCTATATCGATGGGCAGCTCTCACTGCGCGGTGACGATGCGCGACTCGAGCTTGATGTGCGTGCGATCGACAGCGCTTGGGTTGTCGGCGAGCGCATCGGGGAGATCGATCGGCGCTCGCTTCGGCTCTACGACGAAGAGGGTCGAGCCATGGCGATCATCGCCTCCGCCTCCGCCTCCGCCTCCGCTGCCGCTGCCGCTGCCGACCGCGACGGCTGCGCAGACGAATGGAGCACCGGGGTGGCCGACACGGTTGAACCTCGGTCGGCGACTTGCCCCCCGTTTTGGTCTCAGGGTTGCACCCGATTCCGTCGAGACGAGGCGCGGCTTTGGACCACCTTGATGAACGCGTTGACCAGTTGAGTGCTTCCGTCATGTGTCAAAGATGTCAACGATTTGGCTTTAAGCTGCGCCAGGCGATCTCGGGATCAGCGCTGCCTAGCGTCGACCTCGGGCCGGTTGAGGCGCTCGATCAGGCGATACCCGAACAGGCGTCCAAACAGGCGTCCAAACAGGCGACCGAGTCGCGTGGCGGCACTCGGGGACGCAGCCGGCTCTGGGAGGCGTGTTTGACCTAGATCTGGCGGGGCGTCGCATTCTCTGCGTCGGCGGACGCAGCGATCTGGCGCCGCGCTACCGCGATCTGGTGCAGCGCTGTAACGGCGAGCTGGTTCGCCACGACGGCGGCCTCGAGGACAGCCAACAGCGCCTAGAAGCGGTGCTGGCGAGTGCCGATGCGGTGATCTGTCCGGCCGACGCCGTCAGCCACAACGCCTACTCGCGAACCAAGCGCTTCTGTAAGCGGATGGGCAAGCCCTGTGTGCTGGTGCCGCGCTCAAGCCTGGGTGCCTTTGCTCAGGCCCTGACGGCGCTTGCCGATCCTCCCGACCAGCAGGCGCCGCAGGGCCCGTTCAGCCTGGACAATGAACGGATGCTACGAGCGCGTCAGGCAGCCTGAGCCGAGAGACCCGGCCTGGTCGGCTTGATGCTGTTCTCCTTCAGACTGGTTGATTCAAGATGCTTAAAAACCCCAATAAGGGGAGGGGTGCTGCAATGCGGACACCAAGCAATGACCCGTTGACTGCCGTGCGGACATCCGTTCGGACATCCGTTCTGACAGCAGTCCGGCATGGATGGAGAAAGACTTGCCGGGTGGCTCGCGCGATGAGTGCAGGCCAGCCTGGAGCAGTCGGATTGATGCCAGCCGTACTGATCGTCGGGCTGGCACTTGGGCTGATGCTCTGGGCTTTACCCGCACAGGAGGTCGGCGCTCGATCGACCTTGCAGTCGCTGACGATGCCATCTCATCTGAGCTCCCCGGCTGAGCGCTGAGCGGAAAGCCTCGGGGATTGTCAGAACGTAATGCAAGCGGTTATCATAAAGCTTCAGCATTCAGAGCGCCGATCAGGAGCGACATGATGAGCGAAGCGGAGCATGAGGCAGCAGGCGCGGGTGGGTCGCGGCATGCGGGCGGTGGAGCAGAGACTGGGAGTTCGTCTGCGCAACAGGTAAACGCTGGACCTCAACCGCAGGCTGCGGCAAGGGGGCCTGCTCAGCAGACGCCAGGCCCAGCGGGAGCTGATGCGAGCGGCGGTCAGTTCGGGGCTTACCCAACGCAAGGGGCGCCTGGCTATGCGGTCCAGCACCAGGCCTATGACCAGCACCCATTTCAGCCTCAGCCTCAGCCTCACTATCAGCCCCAGTTCCAGCCTCAGTATCCACCCGGACATCAACCAGGCTATCAGCCTCAGTACCATCCCCAGCAGGTCGCGCATGGACAGGGCGGCTATGGCTATCCGTATCCAGGGCCAGCCATGGGGGCTCCTGCTTATTCAGGTGCTTATGCCCCCCATCAGGCTGCTGGGTATCCGCCACCGGGATATCAGGCCTATGCAGCGGGTGCGATGCCCCACCAGGGAGCACCCATGGGCGCACATTCAGCGGGAATGGCAGGCGCAGGGCAGGGGCTAGGTCCCGGCCCACAAGCGGGGATGCAGCAACTGTTCGAAGAGCTTGCCGAGGGCGGCAATGGACTCAACACCCTGACACGGATGTTCAGCCTTGACGACACCGAGCTCTGGAAGGGGGCGCTGGTGGGTGCTGCCGCAGTGCTGCTGCTGACCAACGATCAGGTCCAGGATGCTCTGTTTAAGTCGGGCGCCAAAGCCAAGAGCGCCGTGAAGAGCGGCACTGACAAACTGAAAGAGCGGGTGTCGACATCGTCCGAAAACGAGGGCGATTCATGAGCGATGATCATCTCGCGCAGATGCAAACCTCTGCTCCCTTCTCTTCGACCTACTATCCGACCTACTATCCGGCGGTGCCTGCCAATGCTCCGGCTTTGCTAACCGACCATCACCCCTTCACCGATAGCCGCTTTCTGGTCCCTGGATCGGCTCCTTCGGATGGTTGCTCGGCGATCGCCCAGCTTGCGCTGCTCGGTGCCGTGATCGGCGGCTCGGCCGCGGCGGGTGCCAATATCCGCCGGCTGCAGCGCGCGGAGGTCGATACCGTAGACGCCCTGGCCGATACCGCCCGAGCCGCCTTGGCGACCGCTGCAGCCAGCGCCGTCGCTGGCGCTGCGGCCAGCGCCGTCCGTCAGCAAGGTCTGCTGCGGCTCGGCGTGCTCTTTGCCAGTGGCACGGCGGTGATGTATGGCATCCAGCGCTACCTCGAGCGAGGTACTGACGCATGAGTCGGGCGGAGCATGGCATGCAGCGCCAGCGCCATGGGGTGGCCAAGAACCTCGCCGAAGGCATCGGTGGCCTGATCGTCGGCGCCGCGCTGGTGGTGCTGGCCAGTCAATGGCACAAGCGTCGCCGGAAGGGCGCCTTGACGACAGATCACACCGATGCCGATGCCGATGCCGATGCCGATGCCGATGTCGAGACTGGGTCCGCCGATCACTCCGCGCCCGCAACCACCGACACCAAGGCCTCACACTCATCCGGAAGCGACGCTTATGAGCCAGTACGATGACCAATCCTGGTATCCGCCCATGGCCAGTGGCCAAGGGACGCCAGCCTACCCTGTGTCCTGCAATTCAACGCCTTACAGTCCGAGCGCAGCGTTCCAGATGGCCAAGCTCGGCGCCCTGATTGGGCTCACCGGCGCGGGGGCCATGAATCTGCATCGCTACCAGCAGGGCGAGCTGGCGCCCAGTGAGGCTGCGCTCAACACGCTGCGTGCCGGCGTTGCCTCCGGGTTGGCGACCGCTGCGGCAACCTTGGTAGCCAGTCAGTTTCGCAGTCCGACCTTGGCGGTCGCTGCCACCTTGGTCACTGGCACGGCGGCGATGTATGCGCTGAATGCCCCGGCGCCCTCGAAGCCTGACCAGGCTCCTGACTTGACGGGCACCGAGACCGATGCCGAGCCTGCTTAAACGGCTGAATGCAGACTTTCCAGGCTGAATCTAGGGTCCGCAGATGAGCTGAATGCCATCCGCGAGACGCTGTTTTTAACCTCCTACACGAGCCTCTGATCATGAGCAATTACGCCAATCCACAAGGACCTGTTCCGCCCGGTCAGCCGCCAGCGCAAGCCTCCTCTCACCCTTATAGCTCCCAGCCCTCGATGCCAGGCGCGCCCATGCAAGGCGCCCCGATGAGCGCAGGCCAGGCGATGCATCAGGGCTATGCGCCGCAGCAGCCAGGGTTGATGCCGGCCGGCGGCTATTACGCCGGCTATCATCCTGCCTATCAGCAGATGCAGCAGATGCCGATAGCTGCTCCCGGTGCCCTGATGGCCGCAGCACCGGGTGCCGGAGCCATGCCAGGCAGCGGTTATTCAGCACAGGCCGCATCCTCATCGTTCTTGAACCTCGGCAACGACCGCTTCCTCAAGGGCTTGTTGATCGGTGCCGCGGCCGCCTATCTGCTCACCAATGAGAGCGTCCAACGCACCGCGATCAAGGGCGTCGTCAAGCTCTGGGGCGGTCTACAGGGCGGGGTCGAGGAGATCAAGGAGCGCTTCCACGATGCCGAGGCCGAGATCCAGGCCTCGGAGTCGCACAAGGACGCCTGAGCCCGCGCTCAACGCCGAAACCCTGAAGCTGCTCTCATCGCGTCCGTGGCGCTCACCAACTACCGAATCATCCATGAGGTGCCAGGCCGCCTGCGCCTGCGCATCCCAGCCCTGGGCGAGCCCGGCTATGAGGCCTCGGCGCTCGAGGATTGGATCGACGCCGCGGCGCCGACCCTGGAGGTGCGCGCCAATCGGTCCGCGCGCACGCTGATCATCCACTACCAGGGCGGTGCGGAGGCGCGGCGCTCGCTCTTGCGTCGGCTCGAGCACTTCTCCGGCGAGCTGATCCCCGGCTACAGCGAGGATGGCATGCGCGACGCCGAGATCGCGCCGATGATCACGACCCTGTTCACGCTGGCGGCGCTGCCCTTCTTGACGCCCAGAATGCGGGTCGTGCTCACCTTCGCCAACGTCGGCTCCACCCTCGCCAAGGGCGCCGACACCCTGATCCATGAAGGCATCAAGGTCGAGGTACTGGATGCACTCGCGGTCGGCCTCGCCGCCGCCAACGGCAAGCTGTTCACCGCCAATCTGACCGATCTGCTGCTCGATCTCGGCGCGTTCCTGGAGCGCCGCACCCAGCGCCAGTCCGATCGGTTGTTGCGTCGGTTGTTGCGACCCGACCCGGCCATGGCCTGGGTCGAGCGTGACGGCGAGCTGGTGCAGGTCTCCGGCGACGAGGTCGGCCTCGGCGAGACGGTGGTGGTCGGTGTCGGCGAGACCATCCCGGTCGACGGCCATGTCATCGATGGCTTGGCGCTGGTCAATCAGGCCGGCGTCACCGGCGAGGATGTGCCGGTGCGTAAGGAGGCGCCGGCGCGGGTCATCGCCGGCTCGGTGCTGGTGGAAGGGCGCCTGCGGCTCGAAGCCACGCGCGTCGGCGAGGACACCACCACCGCCCGCGTCTCGCGCTTCATCCAGGCCTCCCTGGCCGAGCAGGCGGCAACGCAACGCCTGGCCGATGAGCTGGCCGATAAGCGCGTCTATCTCACCCTCGGCACCGGCGCGGCTGTCTATGCGCTGACCCGCGATCTGGCGCGGCTGCAATCGGTGTTCCTGGTCGATTATTCCTGCGCGCTGAAGCTCGGCACGCCGGTCGCGTTCAAATCCGGGATGTCGCGCGCCGCTGAGCATGGCGTGCTGATGAAGGGCGGCGAGGCGATCGAGACCCTGGCCGAGATCGATACCCTGGTGTTCGACAAGACCGGCACCCTGACCCACAGCGATCTGCTGGTCACCGATGTCGTGGTGCTGCCCGGCAGCTGTGCCTGCACCGAGACCGAGCTGCTGGCGATGGTGGCCTCGGTCGAGGAGCATGCCAGCCATCCGATTGCCCAGGCCGTGGTCGAGGCCGCGCGCGAGCGCGATCTGGCGCATATCTCCCACGGCGAGGTCGACTATCTGGTTGCCCATGGCCTGCAGGCCGAGCTTGACGGCGGGCGCATCGTGGTCGGCAGCCGGCATTATCTGGAAGCGCACATGGCGATTGACTTCCAGATTCATCAGGCGCAGATCGACGCGTTGCAAGCGGAAGGCAAGACCTTGCTGTTCGTCGGCAACGCCGACGGGGCGGTGGGGCTGATCGCGCTGCGCGATACGTTGCGCGAGGAGGCCCCAGCGGCGCTCGAGCGGCTGCGCGCGCTGGGCATCAAGCAATTGATCATGATCACCGGCGATCGGCGCGAGAAGGGCGAGGCGCTAGCCGCCGAGCTGGGGCTCGATGCCGTGCATGCTGAGATGGCCCCCGAGGACAAGGCGAGCGTGATCGAAGGCCTGCAGCGAGCCGGACACAAGGTCGGCTTTGTCGGCGATGGCGTCAACGACGGGCCGGCGTTAGCAGTAGCCGATGTCGGCATCGCCATGCCGCGTGGCGCCGACATCGCCCGCGCGACCGCCGATGTGGTGCTGATGGATGATCGGCTGCAGGCCGTGGCCGATGCTCGTGAGATCGCGGCCAAGACCATGCGCCTGATCCAGCACAACTTCACCGCCGCGGTTGGCATCAACACGGCGGTGCTCGGCGGCGCCGTGATGGGATGGCTGTCACCAGTGGCCAGCGCGCTGCTGCACAATGGCTCGACCATCGGCATTCTGGTCAATGCTCTGAAGGGGGTCTCGCTGGAGGTTGAGTCGCAAGGTCAAGGTTCGACGCAAACGCCGCCATTGGCGCTCACGCACAAGGTCGATTAAGTATCCTGGACCCTATGTCCAGGACAGCTTAGCGATGCATTTAAGTTGGCCTACTCGCCTTGTGCAGCTCATCGAACACCAGCAGGGACGCTGTGGGAACCCAGCTTTGTGCCAGCATCACTCGACGGTCGGCGAGGACGTCCCAGTTAAACAGCTGAGCAGTTGAGCAGCTGAGCATCGGGAAACTGGCCGGCCATCATCTGGGCCAGCGTGGTTTTGCCCGCCTGCCGGGGACCGGTGAGAAACACCATCTTGCGGGCGAGATCCCGCTGCACCATCGGTTTGATCAGTCGTTCCATGGCGACTATTTTTCTGTCGACTGGAAAAAAGTCAAGACTCTTTCCGCTTACGCTGGAAGATAGTCGCCTTCACGCTGCGCCGGCTTGCCTGTCCATGTCCAACAGCGGATAAGTTCAACAGCGTACCGAGAGGCTGGCTGGCAGCCGCCGGTCGCCGATCAGCACCGACTTGGTCCGGCAAGGCCGGACATTCCACCCGATCTCCGCTATGCTCGCCTAACCAACCCTGTCCAACAGGCGACAGCGATGCAGCCTGCCTACAAGCCAACGCTTCCACTTTGATGCGCTGACCCTCGAGCTTAGCAAGCTCTTGAGCTAACAACGAAATTGACCTCCCCATGCGCTTCTTCAACACCGAAGGACCCGTTCGCGCCGACGATCACTACAGCCTGCCACCCTTGCAGCGCTGGGACCTGGAGGCCGTGCTGACCCTGATCGAGCAGAAGAAATACTTCCTGCTGCATGCCCCTCGGCAGACTGGAAAAACATCCTGCCTGCTGGCCTTGGCGGCGTCTTTGAACCAGGAAGGCCGCTATCGGACACTGTATGCCAATCTGGAGCCGGCCCAACCCTATCGAGAGCAGCTGGACCCCGGCATGGCTGTAGTCGTGGAGCAGATGTCCCGTGCCGCACGCGACCAACTCGGTGACGTCGCGGCCACGGACCTGGGGCGAGCGGTGATCGCCGAGTCCACCGGCGGCACACGGGTCGAGGAGTTCCTGACCCGCTGGTGTGCGCGCTCGTCGGTACCGACCGTGCTGCTGCTGGATGAAGTCGACACCCTGATCGGCGACACCCTGATTTCCTTGCTCCGTCAGTTGCGGGCCGGTTATCCGAAACGTCCCAGCCAGTTCCCGAGCACCGTGATTCTGTGCGGGGTGCGCGATCTGCGTGACTATCGGATTCACGCCAGTTCCGAGAAGGCCGCGATCACCGGCGGCAGTGCCTTCAACATCAAGGCCCAATCGCTGCGTCTGGGGGATTTCGATCGGGTCGAGGTCGCCACCCTGCTCCAGCAACACACGACGGAGACCGGCCAGCGCTTCACCGCGGAGGCGTTGGAGCGCGTGTGGGATCTGACGCAGGGCCAGCCCTGGTTGGTCAATGCGTTGGCCTATGAAACCTGTTTCGAGAGACGGGACAGCCGGGATCGGACCCGACCGATCACCATCGAGCAGATCGAGCAGGCCAAGGAGGCGCTGATCCAGCGTCGGGTGACGCACCTGGATCAACTGGCCGACAAACTGCGCGAGGACCGGGTACGGCGGGTCATCGAGCCGATGCTCGCCGGCACGGCGCTTGGCGAAGTGTCCGAGGATGATCGCCAATATTTGGTGGATTTAGGCCTGCTGCGCCGTGCCAACGGCGGCGGGCTCGTGGTGGCCAATCCCATTTACCGGGAAGTGCTACCACGCGCCTTGGCGAGCGGTCCACAGGACTCCTTGCCACAGATCGCGCCGACCTGGCTGCATGCTGACGGTCGTCTCAACCCGGACCAGCTGCTGCTGGCCTTTCTGGCGTTCTGGCGCCAGCACGGTCAGCCCCTGTTGGGCAGCGCTCCCTATCATGAGATCGCTCCGCACCTGGTCCTGATGGCCTTCTTGCATCGCGTGGTCAACGGCGGCGGGACCTTGGAGCGAGAATACGCCATCGGTTGGGGACGGATGGATCTGTGCCTGCGCTATGGTTCCCTGACCCTGGGTATCGAGCTCAAGGTCTGGCGCGATGGGGAGCCGGACCCCTTGAACGAGGGCCTGGTGCAACTGGACGGCTATCTGGCCGGCTTGGGGCTGGACAGCGGCTGGCTGGTGATCTTCGATCGCCGCAGCGGCCAACCGCCGATCAGAGAACGCACCGACAGTCGTGAACAACCCAGTCCGCAAGGACGGCACGTGACCCTGATCCGGGCGTAAAGAGTGTTGCTTGGTTGCCTGGTCTCCTGATCACACCCGGTGCTCAGGTCGGCATGCTCTTGCGTAGTCCTAGGGAGCGCCCTAGCTTGTTGATCCCGGTCACGCGGAGTACCAACGGTCTTTTTCTCGCGGACTGGCTCGATCCGGTGACGGGCGAGCGCGGTACCACCAAGGCCGCGTTGAAAGTCTGTAAGTATTGCCTCCGTGCGCTCAATTGGCGGGGGTACAGCAATCCGCGTGATCGACTGATGTTGGCAGACGGTTTGCTCCAGACTGGGCCAGCAATCTGGGAGCAGTTCTCGATTTCTGAGTTCCTGATGGAATACTCGACGTTCTTCAGAAGCCGACCGAGCCGGAGAGATACGACAGCGCCTTTGAATGTGTATGTGGATGACTGGCCGCGGATCTCAGAGGCCAGGCGACGGGCGGCAGGATGGCGCTGTGAGCAATGCGGAGTTCATCTCTCAAGTCAACCGAGCTTGCTCCACTGCCATCATAGAAGTGGCGTCGTAACGGATAACTCGAACTCTAACCTGACAGTGCTCTGTGCCTTGTGCCATGCGAGCCAGCCCGATCACGAGCACATGAGCGTGCCGGCGTCTCATCGCACACAGATCAATCGCCTGAGAATCGCCCAAGGCATTCGCCCCAAGTGACATGGAGAGCGTCGCATCGCACTAGGACGATAGTCCTCTAAACCGCAGATGACGAAACGCCTAATCTGCGGTTCAACGACGCCTTCTCAGAACTCCACTGCAAGCTGAGCGACGAAGGCGTTGGAGTTGTTGCCGGTGCCGCCATCGCGGGTGCTGTAATCCTTGTCATGCGCGTATTCAAAGGACAGTGCCGTGCCATCGAAGATGCCGATCGACCAGCCAAACGCCCAGCGCGTCTCCGGCAGCTCGAGATTGACCGCCTCGCTGCTGCCCTGATAAGCGACTGCGGCGACCGATTCCTTGCCGAAGACCTCAAAGCTGTAGCCCAGCTCGATATTCCAGGCCGCAGGCTCGGCGCCCTTGTCCTTGAAGCTCAGGCTGTCCGGGTCGAAACGTTCGGTGGCCGATAGATACTCGCCGATCAGATTGAAGTTGCGATAGACCAGCCCGAGGTTCGCGGTCCAGCCGCCAGTGCGCTCGGTGGGGTCCAGGCTGAATTGCTCTGCTTCTGCGGGGCGTAGTTCCGCGATCTCGAGCTGACGCGCGGCGCGGTTATCGGCGACGCTGTCCTGCAGGGTGTCGGAGTCGCTGAGGTCATTGATGTAGCCAGCGCCGACCGTCCAGACCAGGTCTTCGCGCTCCTGGGCAAAGGCCAGGTTCGCGCCCCAGCTGTTGATGTTGTCATCACCATCAACCTTGTTATCGCCATTGAAGGCGTAGAGGCTGCCGCTGAAGCCTTGATAGACGAAGCCAAGCTGGGCTGCGGTCTGGCGCGTCTCGCCGATCTCGAGCGTGAGCGGATCGGAGACCAGGTTGGTCTCATAGGCGCCGAAGGGCAGGTAGAACTGACCGGCCGTGAAGAACACCGGTGTGACATCGGGATTGGCGATGGTGATCATCGCTAGATCCACCTCGAGATCGGTGTCGTCCTCTTCGTAGAGCAGGGAGGCCATGGCCTCGACCCAGTCCGTGACCTGAGCGGCGATGCCGAGCTCGAAGGTCGCGAGCACCAGATCCGATTCGCTCGAGCCCTCGTAGGGATCGACATAGACGCCTTCGACCTCGATTAGGGCTCCGATCTCGATGTTCTCGAACCAGCCACCGAGGCCGGTGCCGGCGTCGCGCTTTGTCTCCAGGGTCTCTTCCAGCCGCTCGACCCGTTGCGGTGACCCTTCGAGCTGCTGTTTTTGCTGGGCGATGGTGCGCTGCTGCTGATCGATCGCGACGGCCTGCTCACGATTCTCTTGTTCGAGGCGTCGGACGCGCTCCTCTAAAGTTTGTGCCGTCGCCTGGCCTGCGGTGCTAGCACCCAGGACCATGGCGATGGCCCAACTCAGTCGTCTGGTCTTCATGTGTTGTCGCGCTCCGATTGTAGGTTCAACGAGGTAGCGGTTTGCACCGGCAACCATGGGCCGGAAGGGGCTAGCAACGGGCTATGATCTTACTTTTATAAAAAAAGTATTACAAAGCGCCTGAAATTAACCGCTGAGACTATTTTAACGAACAATACACTAAATGAGAAGTGTTTTTATTCGCATAAAACCAACCGCAGAACTTGGTGATTCAGCATGCTACTGTTGCCGACGCAGTCGGCATCGGGCCGGCTGCTGAACACCAAACGCCAAGACCTTAAGGGTCAGCAGGCACCGGAGGAGTCTCTTGATGAGAATGACAACACTCTTAGTCGCGCTGTGGTTTGGAGCAACGAGCCTAGCCGCCGTCGCAGACGATGCGGCCTTACGTGATCAGTCAACCTCGGCTGGATTGAAGCCAGTGCCCTACGGACTGCAACCGGTCTCGGACAACCCGTTGACGCGCGAGAAGATCGAGCTTGGGCGCATGCTGTTCTTCGATCCGCGCTTGTCTGCCAGTGGCTTCATTAGCTGCAACAGCTGCCACAACCTGGGCACCGGCGGCGATGACAATATGCCAACCTCAGTCGGTCATGGCTGGCAGACCGGGCCGCGTAACTCACCGACCGTACTCAATGCCGTGTTCAACGCCGCCCAGTTCTGGGATGGCCGCGCCGCGGACCTGAAAGAGCAGGCGAAGGGGCCGGTCCAGGCAGGGGTCGAGATGGCCAATACGCCCGAGGCGGTGGTTGTCACCCTGAACAGCATGCCGGAGTACGTGGAGCGCTTTGGTCGGGCCTTTCCCGGCGAGGATGACCCGGTGAGCTTCGATAACATGGCGAAGGCCATCGAGGCCTTCGAGGTCACCTTGGTGACGCCGAATGCGCCCTTCGATCAGTGGCTGGAGGGTAACGACGGCGCGCTGAGCGACAAGCAGAAGGCAGGCCTTGGGCTGTTCCTAGACAAGGGCTGTGCCGCCTGCCATAGCGGGATCAATTTTGGCGGCCAGGACTACTATCCCTTCGGCCTGATCAAGCGACCGGGCGCGGACATCCTGCCGCCAGAAGACAAGGGGCGTTTCCAAGTGACCGAGACCGCCTCGGATGAGTACGTGTTTCGGGCTGCGCCGCTGCGTAACATCGCGCTGACCGCGCCGTACTTCCATTCCGGCCAGATCTGGGATCTGGAGCAGGCCGTCGCGGTGATGGGCACGGCGCAGCTCGGTACCGAGCTGACCGATGAAGAGGCCGCGACCATCGCCGAGTTCCTGCGCAGCCTGACCGGTGAGCAGCCAGTGGTGGAATATCCGTTGCTGCCGGTCGAGACCGCGGCAACGCCGAAGCCGCAGCTCTAGGGGCGAAGACGCTCGATCAAGATGACCCTGTGGGTCGTGTAAGCTCCTGCAGCTGCTAGCACGATGTGCATATTGTTAGAGGTTCTCAGTGTTAAGGCAGCGCTCGTCGCGACACTGTTGGACCTCGATGGTCAGGTGATCGAGGCCCGGAATCGACCGCAGCCGTTGCTTGTACTCCTCGACTGGACGTGGCTCATGCGTCACTAGGGAGAGGATGCAAGCGCGGCTGGCTGCGCCAATGCGCCAAAGATGCAGATCGGCGATCGCAAGATCTGGATCTGACTCGAGCGTGGTACGAATGCGGGCGGCGATCTCGCTATGGTCCTCGGCGTCGAGCAGGGACCGGGCGCTGTCGCGGGCCAGGCTCCAAGACCAACTGCCGATCAAGGCGGCGCCGACCATCCCCATGACCGGATCGAGGAAAACCCAGCCGAACAGCATGCCTGCCCCGAGCGCGGTGATCGCCAGCAAGGAGGTCATGGCATCGGCGAGCACATGCAGGTAGGCAGCGCGCAGGTTGTGGTCCTTGTGCTCGGCACCACGCGAATGAGGGGGCGCGTGATGATGGTCTTTATCAGGATCATGGCCATGTCCATGTCCATGTCCATGTCCGTGATGATGTCCGTGGCCATGATCATGGCCACCACCCTGCGCCAAGATCCAAGCACTGGCCAGATTCACCAACAGCCCGAGGCAGGCGACCAGCATCGCATCGGCATAGCGGATCTCGATCGGTTGGAACAGCCGACTGATGGATTCGACCAGCATCCAGACGGCACCCAGCCCGAGCAGCAGGGCGCTGCTGTAGCCGGCGAGGGTCGGAATCTTGCCCGTGCCGAAGGTGAAGCTCGGACGTTTGGCCCAACGCCGCGCGAGACCATAGGCGAAGACACTCAAGCCAAGCGCCGCCGCATGGCTGCCCATGTGCCAGCCGTCGGCGAGCAGCGCCATCGAGCCGGTCAGCCAGCCAGCGGTGAGTTCCACTATCATGGTCACCAGCGTCAGATAGACGACCCAGCGCGTTCTTCGCTCGGCCTTGAGCTCCGCGCTGGTGCTGAAATCGTGCTGGTGCTGCCAGGCGTCGACACTGTGGAATGGCATCATGGGGTCTCGTCAGCGTTCGATCGGTTCGTAGAGCTCCGGCGGGCTGAGGCCGCACTTGCTGCAGCCGCTGCTGCTGCAGAGCCCGCCAACGGGTAGCTTACGCACCCGGCCTTTGCGCTCCAAGACCTCAAGCATCGCCCGCAGCGCATCGGTATCAGCATCGAAGTGGTGCGCCATATCCTGCACAGAGACCCGCCGATGCTCGGTGATGTATTGACTGAGCTGGGAGAGGATCATCAGGCTGCGTCGGCGGCCATCGCTCGGAACAGACGCCGCTTCTCGCGCATGCCCCACCAACGCAGCGCCAAGATCACGCTGACGAACAGGGCCAACATGGCGCCGATCCAACTCGCTGAGAGCGCCGGGTTGCGGGCAAAGATCGCGGCCTGATAGAAGACCGTCGCCGCGATGTAGGCGATGCCCGTGGTCCAGCCGGCGACAAACAGGGTCCAGCCGAGGTTGGTCTCGCGGTAGACCGCAGCCAGTGCGGCCGTGCAGGGGAAGTACAGCAGGATGAACAGCAGATAGGCGAAGGCCCCTGCGGCACCATCGAAGCGCGACTGCATGGCGCCGAAGATGCCTGTGGAGACGGCCTGCTCCTCCGCGGCCAGCGCTGGATCGCCCAGATCACCGACGGCGAGCCCAAGCGGATCACCCCAGCTGCCGATTGCATCGCTCAGATTAGCGGGGATGGTCGCCAGCGAAGCGCTGATACCGCTCCAGAGGTCGAAGGGTTCGACCGGGGCCTCGGCCTCACCGGCGGCAGCGGCGTCGGCTTGTGCCATCGCGGTGTACATCGAGTCCAGGGTGCCAACCACCGCCTCCTTCGCCAGCACGCCGGTGAAGATACCAACGGTCGCCGGCCAGTTCTCGGCGTCGAGCCCCATGGGCGCGAAGGCCGGCGCAATACCACGCCCGACCTCGCTGAGCACCGATTGATCGCTGTCTTCGTTGCCGAAGCTGCCATCGGTGCCGAGCGCGTTGAGGAAGTTCAACACCAGGACCATCGGCACGATGATCTTGCCAGCACGGAAGACGAAACTGTTGGTGCGCTCCCAGGTGCGCAGGCTAACACCCTTAATTGTTGGCAGGTGATAGGGAGGCAGCTCCATGACGAAGGGCGTGGTCTGGCCTTGCAACAAGGTGTTCTTCATGATCAGCCCGGTCAGCACGGCGATGGCGATGCCGATCAGATAGAGCCCGAAGACCACGTTTTGGCCGCCGATCGGGAAGAACGCGGCCGCGAACAGGGCGTAGACCGGCAGCCGGGCGCCGCAGGACATGAACGGGGCCATGACGATGGTCATGATGCGATCACGCTGTTGCTCGAGGGTGCGGGTGGCCATGATCGCCGGCACATTGCAGCCGAAGCCGACGATCAGCGGCACGAAGGATTTGCCGGGCAACCCGACCGCGCGCATCGCGCGATCCATGACAAAGGCCGCGCGTGCCATGTAGCCGCTGTCCTCGAGCATCGAGAGGAACAGATAGAGCGCCGCGATCACCGGGATGAAGGTGGCGACCACTTGGATGCCGCCGCCGACGCCGTTGGCGAGGACCACAATCAGCCACTCCGGTGCGCCGATGGCTGCCAGCCCCTCGGCAACGCCATCCACGAACAGAGTGCCAGCGAGGCCGTCGAAGAAGTCGATGAAGGCACCACCGATGTTGATGGTGAACATGAACATCAGATACATCGCGGCGAGGAAGATCGGAATCCCCAGCGCACGATTGAGCATGACCCGATCGATGCGATCGGAGAGACTGCGCGAGACCTGCGCCTTGCGCTTCACCGCCGCGCTGCTGACGCGGTGGGCGAAGCCGTAGCGGCCGTCGGCGAGCAGGATGTCGACATCGTCTGGTAGCGCCTCACGCAGGGCATCCAGCTCCGCCGCGTTGACGCAATCGGCGCCGATCGCCAGCGCAAGATCGTCAGCTTCGAGCAGTCGCGAGGCGAGCCACCGGGGATCAGCGCCAGCCGCCTGCGCGGCGCTCTCGAGCTTGGGCCGCAGTGCGGTGATGGCTTGCTCGAGTGCGCCGTCGTAGCGCAGTTCGGCGCCAGACAGCGGCTTCTCCACCACGGCCTTGGCCAGTGCCTGCTTTAAGGCCTTGATGCCCTCGCGCTTGACCGCAACCACCGGCACAACCGGGCAGCCAAGCTGCTCGGCAAGACGCTCGACGTCGATACGCAGGCCGGCCGCCTCGGCGGCATCCATCATGTTGAGCGCCACCAGCATCGGCCGGCGCATCTCCAACAGCTGTGATGTCAGGTAGAGATTGCGCTCCAGATTGGAGGCATCGACGATGTTGAGGATCAGGTCGGCCTCGCCGCTATGCACATAGTCGCGGGCGATCTTCTCGTCCAACGAGACGTCTTCGCTGGTCACATCCAGTGCATAGGTGCCCGGTAGGTCGACCAGCTCAAAGGCCGCATCCTCGAGCTGATAGCGGCCGATCTTGCGCTCGACTGTCACCCCGGGCCAGTTGCCGACCCGTTGCTTGGCGCCGGTGAGCGCATTGAAGAGGGTGGTCTTGCCGCAGTTGGGGTTGCCAACCACGCCGATCCGATACGGCTCGCTCATCATCGTAGCTCCACTTGAACAGTCTCGGCCTCACCGCGGCGCAAGCTGAGCTTGAAGCCACGCAACTTGATCTCGACCGGATCACCCATGGGCGCGACCCGGGTAATACTGAATTCAGTGCCTGGGGTCAGGCCCATCGACAGGAGCTTCTTACGGTACGGGCGGCCACCTTCGGCGAAACCGGCAACGATGCCGGTCTCACCCACGGCCATGTCTTTCAGGGTCATTGTGTTGCGCTCCTGAGTGCTGCCCCGCGTGGCGGAGTGAATCGGGGTTGGGAGGAAAATGGGGTTACGGCTTAGGAACCGCTTCAGGCCGGGGCGACGATGATCTTGGTCGCCATGCCGCCACCGAGTGCGATCCGCGCCTGATCGCGCAAGACCACCAGGCCGCCACCCTGGCGCTGCAGTACGCAGAGCTCACTGCCGATATTCAGCCCCAGGTCCGTCAGCCGACGGTCGAGCCCTCGGCCCGCTCGCAGGCCGACGACCCGCACGCGCTGACCTTCATCGGCCATTGCAAGGGCGAAGGAGGCCGGTCGTTGGTCTTTCATCTCGGCAAGTCCGGTGGGGCGCTTTGGTCAGTGACATGGTGATCGATACTATAGTGCAAACGCGAACGAATCGCAATAGTAATGTCTGCTCTGGACCTTGCTCCTGCTCGGAGGGCACCTCGCTCGATACCCAAGCAGCTCTTGGCATCAAAAACCAGATCGATGGCGCACTGGGGCGCCAAAAAAGACGAGGACGCTGAGGTCCTCCTCGATATCGAAGAAGGCGTGATCACAGGCGGTGCGCACGTACATCATGGTGCCTTTTTCGACATGATGATCCTCGTCTTCGACCCTTAGCCGAGCGCGTCCTTCGAGCACCAGGTAGAGCTCGTCTTCTTCATGCGCACTCTGCATCTCCTTGGAGCCAGCCGGGATGTGGTAGAGCGAGCAGCTCAATGAGGGCGTTCGCAGTAGCTCCTTGAACCGGGTGGCGTTCGCGTCTTGCTGAGACATCAGTTCGGGCAGTTGGAAGACTAACCAGTTGGGATTGCTCATCGGTGGTGGGCCTCTGGGTTGGCGATCTAACGACACACAAATTACAGGGATTAAAAAGCGATGCGAATGATTTGCATCAGCTATCGATCTGAGAATACAATGCGAACCGTTCCCGTTGCGAATCTTCCTTGCAAGCTAACCCTTAGATGTTGGAGTCCCTGCCAAGATGAGCCAGTACATCCATCACGTTCCCGGTCGTATTCGTGTCCGTTCGAAGGCGTTTCAGTGTCATGGCGAGCGTGCGCAGCAGGCGCAGATCCGGTTGCTGGCCATGGACGGTGTTCGCGATGTTAAGATCAATCCGCGGGCCTCGAGCATCCTGGTCCAGTATGATCCGGAGTGCCTATCGCGGGTCGAGCTGTTTGCCGCGCTTGAAGAACTTGGCTGCATGGCCCCCGCGCGCCGGGATCAGGGTCATTTCAGCTCCCCCGGCGAGACCTTTGGTAAGGCGTTGGTGGGTGCGGCCGTACAGAAGGTGCTCGAGCACTCGGCGCGCTCGCTGGTGGGGGCCTTCGTATGATACTGGTGGAACTATGCCCAACCCCGATCAGCACGACAATCCAGCGGAGACGTCAGCCGATCCGCAGACCGTTTGGCAGGCCGACGAGATCGACAAGGTCAGCACGCTGTCATGCCGCACTGTTGCCGCCATTCGTGCCGTAGACGCAGAAGATGCGACGGTTCCCTACGAGGAGCCACTGGCTGCCTGGCTTGCTGGTGACGACTGGCTCGGGCGTATCCGCCAGATCAAGCAGGCGAGCGATCAGTATCACAAGGGACTCATCAACGATGTCTCTTTGCGCTGCATCGCGATTGACGCCGCCGTGCTAGACGCCTGTCACGGCAGCGCTGGCATCAAACAGGTCGTACTCCTCGGCGCCGGCATGGACACGCGGCCCTACCGCCTCGAGTTCCCCGATGTCGCTTGGTTCGAGGTTGACGTGCCGGCCATGTCTGACCTCAAACGGCGGCTGATCGAGCAGGTTCCCGAGCCTCTTCGGCCGTGCACCCTGCTGCGCACAAGGCGCCTCGAACGCGTGCCCCTAGACTTGGCAACGTCGCTGGACGAGCTGCTGCCGCTGTTGATCGCACGTGGCTTCGACGCGCATGCCCCGGCGCTCTGCGTCATGGAGGGCTTGGTGTATTACCTCTCCAGCGACGAGAACCGCGAGCTGTTCCGCCAGCTGCCGGCGTCGCCGGGCTCACAGGCATTGGTGACCTGTATCCCGGCCGCGCTGAAGACCATGGTCAACGACCCCGCCGTGCAGGAGAAGATGCCGCACTATCGGATGATCGCGCCGGCATGGAAGACGGATTTGGACGAGTTCCGGGGAACGGTCGGCAGCCGGTGGACCATCACTCAGGAGGTCAATCTCTTCGACTACGCAGAGCGCAGCGGCAGGCTATTAGCCGTGGACAAGGGGATTGAGCTTGATCACCGTGATGTGGCCGAGCGTTATCTCGTGATGAACGCCACCTGAGCCGAGCGGGCTGATGGTCTAGACTTTGGAATCAGGATTGACTCATGTCGGCCCATGCTGTCAGTTCGCAGCAACGGGCGCGATTCCGGAGACGCCGATGATGGGGTTTGGTCAGAAACAAGCACTCGCGCTCGCGGAGCCCGCCGGTCGCTATGACGCTAGCGACAGCCCGGGCGCATCACCGGGCCAGCGCCGGGACCAGCGCCGGCATCAGCGCCTCAGCTACCGCGATCCGGTCCAGGCGCGGCTGATCGGTCTGCCCGGCGCGATGGGCGCGACGCAGCTATGGGCGCTGCTCGCGCATGACCTCAGCGAAACGGGTTCGATGCTGTCCTCGCCGGAGCTGTTTCCGGTGCATTCTCGCCTGCTGCTCGTGATCAGCCCGGCCGAAGTGAGTGAGCCGATTCGCGTCGTTGGGCGGGTCATTTGGGTGGCCCGCGAAGACCTTCAGGAACGCTATCAGTTGGGTGTCCACTTCGAGGAAGCGAGCGATCTGGCACGGGTGCGGCTGCAACAGTTGGTGGCTAAGCGTGCTCGGTCAGCAGCTGGCGCTAGATCGGATCGAGACTGAGATCAATCGAGATGATCATTCGAGATGTTGCTGCGTTGAGCGCGTATCATCGGGCCACACCCGATCTCGCTCTCAGGCCAGGCCTTGAAGTTTATCCACAGCGCTGATGTTCACCTTGATAGTCCGCTGCGCGGTCTCGAGCGCTATGAAGGCGCGCCGGTCGACGAGATCCGCGGCGCCTCGCGTCGGGCGTTCCAGAACCTGATCCAGTTTGCAATCGACGAGGAGGTGGCCTTCGTCCTCCTCGCCGGCGACCTGTTCGATGGCGACTGGCGGGATTACAACACCGGCCTGTTCTTCATTCGGCAGATCGCCCGCCTGCACGACGCCGGTATTCGAGCGTTTTTTGCGGCGGGGAATCATGACGCGGCGAGCCAGATGACAAAGACGCTCCGACCGCCGCCGAATCTACACTTGTTCGCGACTCGGGCCGCAGAAAGCGTCCTGCTCGAGGACCTTGGCGTGCTGATCCACGGACAAGGATTCGCCTCCCGCGCCGTGACCGAAGACCTGTCGGCCGGATACCCACTCGCTGACCCGGCCCTGTTCAACATCGGCCTGCTACATACCGCGTTGGACGGCCGATCTGGGCACGAGACCTATGCGCCCTGCACGCTGGATGGGCTGCGTTCGCGCGGCTACCAATACTGGGCGCTTGGCCATGTGCATCGTCGGGAGGTCGTCGCCGAGGACCCTTGGGTGGTCTTCCCGGGCAATCTACAAGGCCGCCATGCGCGCGAGACCGGGGCCAAAGGCTGCTCGCTGGTGCGGGTCGAGGCTGGACAGGTTGCGTCCGTCGAGCACCGTGCGCTGGACGTGGTGCGCTGGTCGCTGTGTGAGCTGGATGTCAGTGAGGCACAGACGCTGGACGAGGTCTATGACCTGGTGATGCCGGCGCTCGCCGATGCGCTCCATGCGGCCGAGGGTCGCCTGGTCGCGGCACGGGTGCGGCTGCATGGGGCCTGCTGCATCCACCGGCGGCTGCGCGCAGAACGCGAGCGGGTGACCAATGAGTGCCGTTCGCTCGCGCAGACGATCGGTTCTGGCGCCATCTGGATCGAGAGGCTGCTGCTGGAGACGCGACCATCGGTGTCGGAGGCGTCCGCGCTGGCTCGTGATGATGCGTTCAGCGGTCTACTGCGATCGATTCGTGACCTGGATCTGGACTCGGATCGCCTAGCGATGCTGGCGGCGGATTTCGCGGACCTGAGCACGAAGCTTCCCGTCGATCTGCGCTCAGGGCCTGACCCTATCGATCCATCAGAGCCCGAGCAGATTCGTGCCCGCTTAGAAGACGCCAAGGCCCTGTTGTTGGAGCGGCTGTTGCGCGAGGGGCATCATCGGTGAAGATCCTCGACCTCCATCTTCTCGCCTATGGACCGTTTACCGACCGGACGCTGGATCTCAGCGACGGCAGTGAGGGGCTACATCTGGTCTACGGCGCAAACGAAGCCGGAAAAAGCTCAGCGCTGCGCGCATTGCGAGCGCTTCTCTACGGCGTGCCGGAACGCACACAGGACGACTTTCGGCATGCAAGAACCGAGTTGAGGGTCGGCGGTCGGCTGCGCGGCGCTGCCGGCGACGAGCTTCACTGTTATCGGCGCAAGGGGCGCAAGAACACGCTGCTCGATGCGGAAGGCAGCCCGCTTGCCGAAGACCGCCTGCAGCAACTGCTTGGTGGGGTGGCGGAGCCGCTGTTTGAACGTTTGTTCGGGATCGATCATCAGGCGTTGGTGAGCGGCGGACAGGCACTCCTGGTTGAGCGCGGGCGCGAGGCCGAGGCGCTGTTCGGGACCGGCCTCGGCAGTACCTCGGTCCACGCCCTGCTAGCCAGTTTTGAGCAAGAGGCGCAGTCACTGTTTGCTCCGCGGGCGTCGAAACCGGCGCTCAACGCTGGCTTGAGTCAATTGTCAGAGCTCAAGCAGCAACAGCGCGAGCTGTCGCTCTCGGCCCGGCATTGGGACGAGTCGCGTCAGGCGGTTGACGAGGCCATCGGGCGATTAACCGAGATTGATCGCGAGCTGGCCGAAGCCGCCAGGCACCGAAACACCTTGGAGCGTATCAGGCGTGCGTTACCCGGCCTGGCCAAACGCCGTCACCTTCGCGAGCAGCTCGGTGGCCTCGGTGAAGTGCCTTCGCTTGAAGAGGATTTCGGACAACGGCGGGAAGCCGCGTTGACCAAGCGCAGGGTTGCGCTCGAAGGTCGTTCCAAGGCTGAGGGACGGCTCAAAGGGCTGAGAGCAGATGCAGCCAGCTTGCAGATCTCACCGGAACTGCTGGCCGAGTCAGAAGGGATCGACGAGCTGCGCGATCGGCTCGGCGGCTACCTCAAGGCCAGTCGTGACCGGCCCGGCCTGCTCGAGCGACGGTCGACACTGATCGAGCAGGCCCGGCAGCGATTTGCCGAGATTCGTGCCGATCTGGCCTTTGATGAGGTCGAGCAGTTGCGGCCGATGCTCGGTCGTCGGCGTCGGGCGACCGAGCTCGGCGGGCGGCGCGAAGCCCTGGAGTCTGCGGTCAAGCAGGCTACCGAGAGCTTGGAGGCAGCAGCAGACAAGCTCAACCAGAAGCAGGGGCAGCTGAACGGTTTAGCGGCGCCGATTGCTGATGATGCGCTGAGGCAGGCCGTCAGCGATGCCCGTCGAGCGGGCGATCTCGACCATGCGGTCGTCGAGGCGACGGCAAGGTCCGCCCAACATCAGGCGGTCTGCGAGCGCGAGCTTCAGGCTTTGGGACTCTGGCGCGGTGACCTTGCAGGGCTGGCCTGCGTGGCAGTGCCTAACGCGCAGACGCTAGCGCGATACAGCGATCAATTCCAAGCGCTCGAGGACGAGGAGCGCCGCTTAAACGCGAGCATCGCCGACCTGCATAAAGAGCAGCGCCAGACCGAGTCGGCGCTGCAGGCGCTGCGCCTTGCGGGGGAGGTGCCCACTGAAGGTCAGCTTCAGAGCGCGCGCGCGCGACGCGATCTGGGCTGGCAGCTGTTGAAGCGGCAGTGGATCGATCAGGAAGACGTCAGCGCCGAGGCTGAAGGCTACGACCGGGAGGCGCCGCTGCCGGAAGCGTTTGAGCAAGGCATCGCGATCGCCGATGAGGTTGCAGACCGGCTGCGGCGCGAGTCACAGCGTGTCCATGAACAGGCGACCGCGCAAGCAAGGCTCGAACAGTGCCGTCAGCTCAACGCCGATGCGCTGGCCGCATTGCAACGGATTGAACAACAGCGGCGGGAGCTCGAGGCGTCATGGCAAGCCCTCTGGAAGTACATGGACCTCGCGCCGCTGCCGCCGCGCGAGATGTCGGCATGGGTCGAGCAGCTGTTACGGCTGCGCGAGAAGACCGGGCAGGGTGAGGAACTGCGCGAGACGGCGAATGCACTCGCGCTGAACCGGGATGCTCAACGCCAGCATCTGATCCGTGCGCTGACGGTTTGTGGGCAACCGCAACCGAAAATCGAGCCGACGCCGACGCCGACGCCGACGCCGACGCTAAGGCCCTTGCTCGAGCATGCCGAGTCTTGTCTCAGCGCCATCGAACGCAGCGCGAGTCTGCGGGCAGGGTTGGAGAAAGATGTCGCAGAGCTTGAAGAGACAACGCGGTTGCTCGGCCGGGAGCTCGCGCGTACTGAAAAGGCGCTTGCTGCCTGGACGTCCGAGTGGGCGGTGCTCATGCGCGAACTTGGGCTGGACGACCAGACCACGCCCGGTGAGGTCTCGGACCATCTGCAATCGATCGCCGATGGCTTGCGCTTGGTGGACGACGCGAAGCAGATCGAGATCCGTATCCAGGCGATCGAGCGCGAGGCGGAGGACTTCGAGCGCGATGTCCAGGCCTTGCTGCTGCGGCTGGCTCCGAACCTCTCCGGTCGACCGGTGGACGAGGCGATGCATCAGCTCTCCTCCCATCTCACCGAGCAGCGCGCGGCAAAGAGCCGGCTCGACGAGCTCAACAAACAGCTTCGCCAGGCTGAGAAAGAGGCGCGCGACGCCGATGCGGAGCTGCACGCGGCCGATGCGGTGCTGGGTGAGCTCTGCCGGCAGGCGGGGTGCGACAGCGTGGATCAGCTCGAGGTCATCGAGCGACGTTTCTTGGAACAGCGAGCGCTGACCGAGGAGCTGCGCGAGGTCGAGCGCGAGCTGATCGATAGCGGCGATGGACTGAGCCTGGAAGGATTAGAAACCGAGGCCGCGGAAGTGGATCGCGACCAGGTGCTCGCCGAGATCAACGCGCTCGACCAGCGCATTGACCGCGAGCTCAATCCACAACGCGGGGTGATCTTCGAGCAAAAACTGGTTGCGGAACAGCAGTTCCAGGCGATGGCCGGGTCGGATGAGGCATCCGCGTTGGCAGAACAGGCCCAGCAGACCCTGTCGGAGGTGCGCGCTCATGCTGAGCGCTACATCCGTTTGCGGCTTGCGGCGCGCCTGCTGCGCGACGAGATCGAGGCCTTTCGGCGCAAGCATCGCGATCCCATCCTGACCCAAGCCAGCCGCTACTTCAGCAAGCTCACCTGCGCCTCGCTCAGCGGCGTGGAGACCGACTTCGACGAATCGGATCAGCCGGTTTTGGTGGGCGTTCGACCCAATGGCGAACGGTTGCGCGTGGAGGCCATGAGCACCGGCACCCGAGATCAGCTCTATCTGGCGCTCCGGCTAGCGGCGCTAGACCACTACGCCGAAAGCGCAGAGCCGTTGCCGCTGATCGTCGACGATATCCTGATCCAGTTCGATGACGATCGATCGCGCGCGACGCTCGACGCCCTCGCCGAATTTTCGAGCAAGACCCAGGTCATCCTGTTCACCCACCATGAGCGGGTTGCCGATGAGGCGAGGCGGCTAGAGCGCGCGAGCGAGCGCGTCTTCGTTCATGCGCTTGCGTAGGCGGCGTAGGCGATTGCTGTCCGAGCTTTTCCGGCAATCGACTTAACTCTGGCTAGCACTCGTGGTTGGCCGATAGAATAGGTGGCGGCCGATCTGGGCGGTGCGTTGGAACGATCGTGACCATTTCGGGGAGACGTAGGTCGCGTGGTAAAACAGCGCGCCGTCGGTTGGGTCTGATACCTGTTCTGCCAAGACGCGTCGACCCAGGTCTAGCGATTTCCGCCAAGCCTTCATTTCCGTCGGCTGGTCCGACTTACCGTCACACCACCAGGAGAACTGGCAGCGATTGCGTTTCTGGCCACCTTGCTTCACGACCTCGCACACCGAATGCGGGAAGGACTTGGACGCGACCCGGTTCAGGGTCACCTGAGCAACCGCGAGCTGACCGGACAGCGGTTCTGACCGGGCCTCGTGATAGATGTTGAGCGCTAGACAATGGAGGTCTTCATCAATAGGGATTGAAGCTTGAGCGGCCCGAGCCGTCGGTGCCTCAGGAGGAAGCGCAGATGCAATCGGCACTGCGGACGTCGTCTTGGTGACGGCAAGTGCTGGAGAAATTGGGGTGATAGGCTCAAGCTCTAGCTTGGCTGGGTAGAGCCGCGGCGTTTCGCGCGGTTCTGGTACCGAAGACAAGAGCAGTGGGGGGAAAAGAGTGGCCACAAACGCAGTCATGGAGAGGGTTCGCATAAGCTAAGACCTAGTTATTCTTGATCATCTGGCGACATTAGAGCCTTATGATATTCGAATTCCCCGCATAAGGGAAATCCCTAAGGTCCAGCCGCGTCTCCTCGCGGCCTTGCGCACAGCAAAGAATAAGGTTAGATCGTCCAACGAGCGTCTGAACTGAACCGGACGCTCGCATCCCTGCAGAAGTTTAGGGTATGCTAATAAAGTTTTTGTCAAGCTGTACCCACACTGAAAAAGGCGCTAGCCATCGGCTTGGCGTGAAAGCTAGGAGAGATTCGTTGTGAGCCCTGTCAAATCGAAGCGTCAAGACGGCCAGACCGTCTCACTTGTCGTTCTTTTCATGCTAGCGGTCATCATTGCCGTTGGTGTTTTCCTGCGCGGGCAGGCCTTTCTAGCGACCGAGGTCGTCGAGCCGCTACAGGCTGGCTCAGCGGATGCCTACGCCTTGGCGCAAACGCTGAGTAGCCAAGGCGCTTATAAGGTCTTGACAGCACCGATCGAGGCCGGTTCGGACGCGGACTCAGCACAGACATTCGGCAGTCTCGGTTATCCGTTGTTCCTGTCGCTGTTTGCGACCCCGGAGGCGGGCGCGAGCAGCATCAATGCCGCTGTCATCGCGCAGCTCGTGCTCGGTGCCTTGGCGATCCTCTTGGTGTTCATGTTGACCAGCCGGCTGATGGACCCGCAATGGGCGCTGACCGTCGCCTTCCTGACTGCGGTGAGTCCGTCGCTGGTCAACATCAGCCTCTATCTGGTCAGCGCCACACTGTTGATGATCGCAATGCTCCTGTACCTCGTGACAGCGGCGAAGATCAGCGACCGCTGGGCGATCATCCGCAGCTTCATCGCGGCCGCTTTGCTTGGCATCGTGGCCTGGGTCGACCCGACCTACGAGTTCCTGATCCTGCCTTGGCTGGTGGTCTTGTTTATGTCCAGCAAGGGCGTCTCGAAGCTGTTCACGCCGGTTGCCGCCATCCTCGGCTTCACGTTGGTGTTTGGTCCCTTTATGGCGCGCAATCAAGAGGCTATCGAAATTCCGATCGCCACAGCGCCTATCGCGGCCAGCATTCAGCAGGGCCTGCCGCCCGCCCAAACGAGTGATGCAGCCGTGCAGGCGGGGGAGACGACGAGTCCCGCCGCTGCGATCGGCCAACTTGGCGGCAGCTTCATCGACGACCCGCGTGGCTTCTTGAAGTGGTACTTCGTCGAAAAGCCGAAAGTGCTCTGGTCCCTGGGCGAGCCTGCCGGCGTTGAGCAGACCTTTGTCTATCCGGTCGCGGCGACGCCCTATACAGAGAACCCCATCTTCCTCACCAGCGAGGAATTCATGCAACTGCTGTATGGTCCTGTAGCGTTGATCGGGGTGCTGGGCGCGATTCTCGTCTGGCTGCCGATCGCCGGCCGCCGGCTAACACCGAAACAGCGCATCGGCCTGCGCAGCGTGAGCTTAGTCCTGATCTACG
Source organism: Lamprobacter modestohalophilus (assembly GCF_016583905.1). Taxonomy (GTDB): domain Bacteria; phylum Pseudomonadota; class Gammaproteobacteria; order Chromatiales; family Chromatiaceae; genus Lamprobacter; species Lamprobacter modestohalophilus. The sequence goes on from NZ_NRRY01000003.1 coordinate 303,184, forward strand.
CCACCCTCGCCAAGGTCTTTGGGACCGCGGCCCCGCAATACGCGACACCACTGATGCCGCTGCTGTTCGTGATGGCGTTAACGCCGCTGTACCTCATCACCGCGCCTCGGCTTGAGGCTGCGCCGAAGAAGGAGTCGAAATCGAAGGCGAAAGCCAACGAGGCTAAGGAAGAGGCCGGCGAGGCGCAGCCTGAAGCCGCCTAGGCTTCTCGAGGCCGCATGACGAGTTAAGGTCGGGTCGCGAAAGGAATCGCGCGGCCTTGCTTTTAGCTTATCCCCCCGCGCGCTATCCTATGATGCGCCGATCCTCTCCGTTTTGCGCCGAGCGTCGTTCTCAGCTCTGGTGCAGCTGTACATCAATGCATTGATCAGGGCCAAGACAGCGTCAAGCGTTGCGTCGATGGTTGGCGCGCATCAACTGAGCCTGCTCTTGAAGCCAAACAGCTAGCAAGTGCCGCAAAGCGTCATTTTTTGACAGGATGCGTCACTTCTTTTCATCTTTGCTTGCGCGCCGCCGAAACGACAGCGGGACACCCAGCCAAGCAAGATAGGCGTTATCGAGCCACCGCCCGAGAGCAAAATGACAAAACGCAATGTTTAGTCATCGCTGGCGCCTGTTTGGGTTCGTCCCAGATGCCAAAATCGCGACTTGCATCACAGATTTCTGTGACATCTTCCGAACGTTTTCTCGCGGCTACCACTCTCGTCATCGAGCCGTCTAAGCGCATAAGCATCTGGCCTCGATGTTGCTCATTAACGTCCGAGGCGAGAAGCATGGGCGCGGTCTTCTTGAAGCGAGGACGCTGAACGAAACCGGCCCCGGTACCATCACTCCGCAGAGAGAGCACAGCCATGAAGAAACGCCAGTCCGGCTTTACACTTATTGAGCTCATGATCGTCGTGGCGATCATCGGTATTTTGGCAGCGATTGCCTTACCGGCCTATCAGGATTACACGAACCGGGCGAAGGTCTCGGAACTCGTGCTCGCGGCAAGCTCCGCTCGTACTTGTGTCAGCGAAATCTATCAGTCCACTGGTGAACTGGGGGACGCTGATTCTTGCGGCGATGACTTTACCAGCACGAAATATGCCGAAACTTTAGAGGTTGCAGATGGTGTGGTTACCGTCACCGGTTCAGATGAATTCCCTGGCGAGGACACGGTAGAAATAGAGCTTGAGCCAACCGTAGATGAGACGAGCGGAGCGATTACAGCATGGGTTTGTACTGGCAGCCCCGCAAAGTGGATGCCTGGTTCTTGCCGTGGCGCAGGTGGCGGCGAAGAGGCAGGTGGCGACGAAGAGTAAGGTTGATAATAGATAAAAAACGACAATGAACCCCGGTTTTGCACCGGGGTTTTTCTTAATGAGGCATGCCCTGTGAGGGGGCAGCATTCTCGACTCTTAACCCGGCATCATCGGCGCAAGGCGCGCCCCGCTCGTTTCTGAACCGTTCCTGGCGAAAATCGATTCCATGCCACTGCATGATTAAGGATTGTTTTCAAAGTCGGGCCATTACCCTGGGGCTCAACTCGCGTTCCCCGCGAACAGGTGCAGCCGGCTCGAGAAGACAACGTTTGAAGCGACCTGTGGTAGGTGCTTACAACACCGGCCCAAGCATCGCAACAGTGTTGTTGACCAACCGCCGGTGGCGGGGCCAGGCGGCGACTTGCTCGGCGTCGACGAGCACAGCGCTGTCGAGATAGTGCTGCTGGCGCGCTCGAATCTGCTTGGTCAGGTCCGGATCGTAGAGCAGGATGTTGTTTTCGTAGTTGAGGTCGAAGCTGCGGCGGTCCATGTTGGCGGAGCCGATGAGGCTGATCTCGCCGTCGAGGGTGAGGGATTTGGTGTGCAGCAGGCCGCCGACGTATTCGTAGATGCGCACGCCGGCGGCGAGGAGGTCGGCGTAGTAGCTGCGGCTGGCGGCGGCGACGATGCGGCTGTCGTTGCGTTGCGGGAAGACGATGAGGGTTTCGACGCCGCGACGGGCGCTGGCGCAGAGCGCGGCCTGCATGGATTCGTCCGGTACATAGTAGGGCGTGGTGATGACCAGGCTGCGGCGGGCGCTGTAGATCAGGGCTTCGAACAGCTCGGGCATGGCCGAGTAGCGTACCGTTGGACCGGTGCCGACCACCTGGGCGCTGATGCGGGTTCCGGCCGCGGAGGTGTTGGTGGATTCAGCGGTGCTGCTAGGAATGGGGCGGCGCAGTAGCGCGTCGATGTCATCCTCGACATGTGCCATCCAGTCGCCGGCGAACAGGTGCTGGTTCTGGCGCGCGATCGGTCCCTCGAAGCGGATCATCATGTCGACCCAGGGGGCGTATTTGGCCTTGACGCGAAACTCGGGGTCGGCGCAGTTCTGGCTGCCACAGTAGGTGATCCAGTCGTCGATGACGACGATCTTGCGGTGGTTGCGCAGGTCGATGCGGCCGCCGAGCATGCGCAGGAGTGGGTTGCCGATGGGCAGGGCGCGGGCCAGCTTGACGCCGGCGGCCTGCATCGATCGCCAGTGCTCGGAGTGGATCATGGCGCGCGAGCCGAGATCGTCGGCCATGGCGCGGCAGGTGACGCCGCGCTGGGCCGCGCGCATCAGGGCCTGGGCGACCTCGAGGCCGTTGTTGTCGGCGAGCCAGATGTAAAAGAGAACATGGACATGATCTTGGGCGGCGTCGATGTCGGCGACCAGTGACTCGACGACGGCGTTAGAGTCGGGCGGGAGGTGGGCGCGGTTGCCGCCGATCGGATGGAAGCTGCTGATGGATTGTCCGACCTGGAACAGGTGCGCGTGGCGCTCCGGGATCGAGGGCCTGAGCTTGAGGGCGTCGATGCCGGGCGCGGCGCTGACGTGGGGCATCTGTTCGAGCACGCGACGCATGCGCTCGGCGCGCTTGCGGCCAATGTTGGTCTCGCCGAGTAGCAGATAGGCGATGATGCCGGCGATGGGCAGGGCGATGACCACCACCACCCAGGTCAGCCGGGCGGTGGGGTCGCGGTGCGGTTTGAGCAGTACCCGGATGATCAACAGCACCTGAATCACCAGATGCAGTGCGACGCCGAGCGTGGTGAAGAGGACGGAGTCGCTGATGCCGTTCATTCGTTGGTGCCGCCTGATGTCGAGACTGCTGGGAAATCATCTGTATGCTTGGGTTTGCCTAGTGCGGCTGCTGTGTAGCCGCTGCCGCGCTCAATGCGCGCATCTGGGTGTCGGCGGTGAAGGCTGCCCGCCATCGCCGATTAGGGCGCGATGGAGGTCGCGATCGGCTATCAGCCGAGCTCGAAGCTGGTGACCCCAAAGATCTGTTGATGGGCAATGTCAGGGACCGCTCCGAGGTACATGCGCGCGCAGCCGAAGACCTCGACCATGCCGTGGCGCTGCACGAGCGCGAGTGCGGCTGGATTGTTCTCCGGTGCATCGATGAAGATCGGATGATCGCCGGCGAAGGCCGCGAGCGGGGTAAACAGGGTCTGCGCGGCCTCGGCATCGTCGGCGAACAAGGGGCCGATCTTGTAGCCTTCGACGCAGCGGCGTGTGACACCAAAGCCGCTCAACGCGCCATCGCGCAGTAGGCCGAGCGCGAGTCCGTCTTGCTGGGTGATCCAGCCTTTGAGGAAGCCAGGGCGCGGGGCCGGGAAGCAGGTGCGGTCGTAGGCGAGGAGGCTGTCGAAGGGGATCTCGGTCAGCGGCATCAGGGTGCTGCTGTGCGAGTCGTCCTGGACGTGGCTTGCGGCCTTAGCGCTGGCGGCGCCCACTTGCGCGCCGCCCGATTCGCCAATCAGGTCGTCGCCCAACTGCTGGCCTAACTTGGCGCCGAATTCGCCTCGAAAGCGGATGTTGCGATGCGAGAAGACGAAGCCCCCGCGAGCATAGTAGTCCTGCATATTGAAGACACCATCGAGACCGATGGCCGCACCCTGCCGCAGCCGGACGGGCAAGCGCTCACAGAGGGCTTGCCAGAGCTGATGGCCGAGCCTAAGGCCGCGGAATTCAGGGCGCAGGATGAAGAGGCCCATGAAGCCGAACTCGCCCGAGTAGGAGGTGATGACGCCACCGCCGATCAGCTCGCCATTGAGATCCGCGGCGATGAAGGCGTCGGGATCGGTGGTCCAGAACAGCTCCGCATCGTGCAGGCCTGGGTTCCATCCTTCCAATTGAGCCCAGTGGATCAGCTCATTGACCTCGGCGTGAGTCATCTGGCGAATGTTCAGCGCGTTTGTCATGGTGCGGCGGTATCTGGTTATTGTTGATAAAAAGTGACCTCAGCTCAGTTGGTCGGTCATGGCGTTAACCTGCTGAAGCCGTGCATCCAGCATTCGGCGATGGTAGTCGGTTTCCAGACGCTGATCTTCATGCGCGGCCCAGGCTTGTTTGCCTACATAATGCGCTCGTGCTGCCTCAAGGTCATCGCGCGCCTTGGAAATCTTGTTCAAACCGATTGTCGTCCTCGCGATGTTGAGCGGACTCAGACTATTGGCGCTGGCCTTGGCGAGTGGATTGGCGGGCCGGTCCGATGTCGGCGTCGCCGTTGACCAGGCTGGGTCATGCGCCGGCAAACCGAGTGCTTGCCGCGCGCGCGCTAGGTGCAGGTCACCGCGCATCAGCGGGTCATCGCCAATCCCTGGGTAGTCGAGCCAGGTCTCGACGCTGAGCCAGTCACCCTCGCGCAGCAGCACCCGCATGGCGTCGCGCGCAAAGTCCTCGCGATGGCCGTCGATCTCCTCGAGCCAGCGGAGTACGCGGCGGGCCGTGGTGACCGCGTCACCGCGCGCACCGGCTGGCTCTGGGATGCCGGCGCGATAGCAGAGTAGCCGCACCTGCTCGGCGCGCAGCCGATCGCCTTCGAGCGTCTTAGGTGCAGCATTGATCTCGCGGCACCAGTGGCTCAGCGCCTTGGCGTCACCAAACATGAAGCTCACCTCGGCAAGCTTGATCTGGTAGGAGGCGAGGGTGAAGCATAGCGAGCCGGTATCGACTTGCTGGTGCTCGTAGGCCGCGCGATAGTGCTGCAGTGCTGCTTGCCAGTCACCCCGACGCGCGGCCAGATCGCCCTCGCTCAGGTCGAGCATGTGGCGTGAGCGCTGCTGGTCATGTTGCTCCAGGTGTGCGCGCCCCCGCGCAATGAGTGCCTTGGCCTCGGCCAGCGGGCGCTCAAGGATGCTGATGTTCAGTAGCGTTGAGATGGCATTGAACACATCGCTCGGGTCGGCCGGCGGCTCGGCTTTAGCGGCGCGACTCAGCGCCGCGACAGCCTGCTCTGTCTGCTTGAGCTGCCAGTGGCTCTCGCCCAGCCAGACGAGCATCAAGGTCTGGGTTGCGATGTCATGGCTAGCTTCGGTTAGATGCAGACCTTCGGTCGCTAAGTGGATGCAAGCCGCCAAGTCGCGGGCGCGATAGGCGTCGCTAAATCGGCGTCGAATCTGGTTCAGCTCGGTCTCGCTCATCGGGGCTCGTGATGACTGTTCGAACCGCGAATGCTATACCAATAGCATCACTCAGTGCTCATGGTCAGCTGGCTCATCCATGGCGACGGCATCCAGCACCGGCTGATTGACCTGTTCGGGCGGGGGCATTTTTTCAACCTCAGGGCCGAGCAGGATGGCGATCGGGCGCGTGGTCGGGCTTGCATCCAGCGCGATGACCAAGGTCACCGTGAGCGGGACGGCGAGGAACATCCCCACGCTGCCGAACAGCCAGCCCCAGAACAACAACGCTAAGAATACCGCTAGGGTCGAGATGCCGAGTCCCTTACCCATGATGCGCGGCTCGATGATGTTGCCGATGGCGGTATTAATGACTAAGTAGCCGATGATGACCATCAGTGCAGTCGAGAGGTCGGCCTGCACCAGCGCGAGCAGCGCCGGCGGGATCATCATGATGACGTTGCCGACCACCGGTATGAAGTTCAGGAAGAACGCCAGGATGGCCCAGAAGATGGCAAAGTCGATACCGAGGAGCCAAAGCAGGAAATAGGCACAGACGCCCGTCGCGAAGCTGGTTGCCGCCTTGATCTGCATGTAGCGATTGATCGAGCCGAACAGCCGACGGATGCGCTCTTCGCCCTCGGGCGTCAGGGAGAAGGCCGCGTGTAGCTTGGCCCAGAGCGTTGGCGCCTCGAGCAGGATGAAGATGACCGTCAGCAGTACGAGCAGGCCATTGGCGAAGATGCCGCTGGCATTCGATAACAGCAAGCGCACGCCAATCATTAGTTTGCTCGGGTCGAGCAGATTGGGGACTGCGTCGCCTGAGTTGTCCATGCCGGCAGCCTCCAGCCAGTTGCCGAACTGACCCGCAAGCAAGGTCAGGCGCTCCTGATAGGACGGGATACTCTCGCGAAAACCCTCAACGGCCCCGGTCGTGACCAGTGCTAGGAGGCTGCCAACGTCAAGGAGCACGAAACCGATGACGACCAGCGCGGCCCATTTCGGCACTCCCTTGCGCCGCATCCAACCTAACGCGGGGGTGACGACGATGGCGATGAACACCGCCAACAGGATCGGCGCCAGCAGCGAGGATGCCATTTTGAGGACAGTGACGACCAAGGCGAAGGCGGCCGCGACGATCAGGCCACGCGCGGGAGCACTGAAGTCTGAGAGTGCGTTCATGAACCGTTGGTCCTCTTGATAGGAAGCTGTGCAGAATGGGAAGCTGTGCAGAGTAGCCGAAACCGGAGCCTTTGGAAGTAGTTGACCAAGGGGTCGGTTATTTAGTATTTTCGACGGTTTACCGCTGCGGCTTGGCGGCTGGGCTCGTGGTAACGCTCGCTCGGTCAAGCGGCTCACAGAATTTCCAGCGTCTGTCGGCGTGCGGTACCTTGTCAAGCCTTTCGCAGCCCCTCAGATACGGTCGCTGGGCCGGGCGTTGCGCGAGCCTCTGCTTGGCATACTTGACATCTCACCGGTCGCTGCGTCGGTGGCTGCGAGCGCGATGATGCGCATCCAGGCCGCCGAGTCGATCCGTACGGAGGACGCCTGCGTGCATTCTAATCTGGCCGATCGGCCTGCCCCCACAAAGACCGCTGAAACGGGCGTGCCTGACGGCGCTGGTGCCAATGTTGCCGCTGCGGCACCTATGCTCAGCGGCGCTGAGATCACTATCCAGGCGCTGATTGACGAAGGTGTTGAATACGTCTTCGGTTATCCTGGCGGCGCTGTGCTGCATATTTACGATGCGTTATTTCAGCGCGGCGATGCCATCAAGCATGTCTTGGTACGCCACGAGCAAGGGGCGACGCACGCGGCAGACGGCTACGCGCGCGCGACCGGAAAATGTGGTGTCTGCCTCGTGACCTCGGGCCCTGGGGCCACGAACGCGGTGACGGGCATCGCCACGGCGCATCTGGATTCGATCCCGATGGTGGTGATTACCGGACAGGTGCCAACGCCTGTCATTGGCAGCGACGCCTTCCAGGAGGTCGATACCGTCGGTATCACACGCCCCTGCGTGAAGCACAATTTTCTGGTCAAGCGACTCGAGGACTTGGCCCTGACCATCCGCAAGGCCTTCTTCATTGCGCAGTCCGGTCGTCCTGGGCCGGTGGTGGTCGACATCCCTAAGGATGTCACTGATCCGAACATCAAGGTTCCTTACGTCTATCCGCGCGACCTCAGCATCCGCTCCTACAATCCGGCGAAGCGGGGCCATCTAGGCCAGATTCGCAAGGCGGTCGAGGCCATGCTCGATGCCAAGCGGCCGATCTTCTACACCGGCGGTGGCGCGATCCTGGACGATGCCGCGGCACCGCTGACCGAATTGGTGCGCGCCCTCGGCTTCCCGATCACCAGCACCCTGATGGGGCTGGGCGCCTACCCGATGACCGACAAGCAGTTCGTCGGCATGCTCGGGATGCACGGCACCTACGAGGCCAATATGGCCATGCACGAGACCGATTGCCTGATCGCGATCGGTGCGCGCTTCGATGATCGCGTCACCGGTAAGATCGAGCACTTCTGCCCGCATGCCGAGATCATCCATGTCGATGTCGACCCGTCCTCGATCTCGAAGAATGTCAAGGTCCAGGTGCCGATCGTTGGCCCGGTCGGCAGTGTCGTCACCGATATGCTCGGTGTCTTGCGCGAAAGCGGTGGACGGCCGGATCAGACCGCGCTCGCGGCCTGGTGGAAACAGATCGATGAGTGGCGCAGTATCGACTGCATGCGCTACGACCGGTCGAGCCCGATGATCAAGCCGCAGTTTGCCGTTGAGACGCTCTACAAGGTGACCGATGGCGACCTGTTTCTGACCTCGGATGTCGGCCAGCATCAGATGTTCGCGGCCCAGTTCTATCCGTTTGACAAGCCGCGGCGTTGGATCAACTCGGGCGGGCTCGGCACCATGGGCTTCGGCCTGCCGGCGGCCATGGGCGTACAGCTCGGTCATCCGGACGCGCAGGTGGCCTGTATCTCAGGCGAGGCCAGCATCCTGATGTGCATCCAGGAGATGGCGACCTGCAAGCAGTACAGTCTGCCGATCAAGGTCGTGCTCTTGAACAACGGCTACATGGGCATGGTGCGCCAGTGGCAGGAGTTCTTCTACGAGAGCCGCTACGCACATTCCTATGTCGATGCCTTACCTGACTTCGTCGCGCTGGCGCAGAGCTTCGGCCATGTTGGCATGCGGGTTGAGAAGCCAGATCAACTCGAGGCGGCGATGCGCGAGGCTTTCGCGATGAAGGATCGGTTTGTGTTCCTCGATGTCATCGTTGACCCGTCCGAGAACGTCTATCCGATGATTTGTGCAGGCAAGGGCCATCACGAGATGGAACTGCCGCCGACCATGTCCGAGCGGGAGCTGGCCTAAGGCCTGAGAGCAGGTATGAGACACATCATTTCGATGCTGGTTGAGAACGAGTCGGGTGCGCTATCGCGCATTGCTGGTCTGTTCTCGGCCCGCGGCTACAACATCGAATCCCTCACCGTCGCGGCGACCGATGAGCCTTCGCTCTCGCGCATGACCCTGGTGACGCGCGGCAATGACGATATCGTTGAGCAGATCAAGAAGCAGCTCAACAAGCTCATTGATGTCGTCAAGCTGCAAGACCTCTCCGAGGGCGAGCACATCGAGCGCGAGATGATGCTGATCAAGCTCAAGGCGGCAGGGCCAGACCGGGAGGAGCTTAAGCGCCTGACCGAGATCTTCCGCGCCAAGATCATCGACGTGACTGAGGCGAGCTACATCGTCGAGCTGACGGGGGCGTCGCGCAAGCTCGACGCCTTCATCGAGGCCGCGCCCGAGGGGCTGATTACCGAAGTCGTCCGCTCCGGGCCGACCGGTATCCTGCGCGGTGCCAAGGGCTTGACGCTCTGACAGCAATCCCAAAGGCCCGTCAGGGGCAACCCTGAGGCCTGCAACCTATAAGCCGCAGATGACGCGGATTTGACCGGGTCGATAAAGGATCTTGGTTAGGATCTCAACGTCATTTTCTTCTGTGCTGATCTGCGAAACCTGCGGTTCAACAACTCTTTTCGGGCCCAAGGCCCATTGATTCAAAGGGGCTTACCGATCCAGGTGCCCTCAATCAACTTAGGAGCCATCATGGCCATCAATGTTTACTACGACAAAGACGCCGACCTCTCGCTGATTCAGGGCAAGAAGGTCGCGATCATCGGTTACGGCTCGCAAGGACATGCCCACGCAAACAATCTCAAGGAATCCGGTGTCGATGTCGTTGTCGGCCTGCGCGCGGGCTCCAATTCGGCCGCCAAGGCTGCTGACGCAGGGCTTGCGGTCAAGGACATCCCGGACGCCGTCAGCGGTGCCGATGTGGTGATGATCCTGGCACCCGATGAGCACCAGGCGAAGCTCTACCGCGATCAGGTCGCTCCGAATATCAAGCAGGGCGCGGCACTGGCCTTCGCGCACGGCTTCAATATCCACTTCGGCCAGATCGAGCCGCGCGCGGATCTCGACGTCATCATGATCGCGCCCAAGGGACCGGGTCATCTGGTGCGCTCGACCTACACCCAGGGCGGCGGCGTGCCTAGCCTGATCGCGGTGCATCAGGACGCGACTGGTAAGGCGCGGGATATCGCGATGGCCTACGCGTCAGCCAACGGTGGCGGCCGTGCTGGCATCATCGAGACCAGCTTCCGCCAGGAGTGCGAGACCGATCTGTTTGGCGAGCAGGTGGTGCTCTGTGGTGGCCTCACCGCGCTGATCCAGATGGGCTTCGAGACCCTGGTCGAGGCCGGCTACGAGCCTGAGATGGCCTACTTCGAGTGCCTACACGAGGTTAAGCTGATCGTCGACCTGATCTACGAGGGCGGCATTGCCAACATGCGATACTCGATCAGCAACACCGCCGAGTACGGCGACCTGACCCGCGGCCCGCGCATCATCACTGAAGAGACCCGTGACGAGATGCGCAAGATCCTGCGCGAGATCCAGAACGGTCAGTTCGCCAAGGAATTCACGCTCGAGAATCAGGCTGGTGCGCCGTCGATGAAAGCGATGCGCAAGCTCTCGCAGGAGCATCAGATCGAGCAGGTCGGCAGCCGGCTGCGCGAGATGATGCCCTGGATTCGCGAGAAGCAGCTGGTCGATAAGTCGCGGAACTAAGTGCGGAACTAAGTGCAGAACTAAGCGCGAAAGGCGCAAGTACTCAGCAAAAAGGCCCCGTTTTGGGGCCTTTTTGCTGTCTGGTATTCGTTGATTATTGGGCTCGGAAGACTTTGACGCTAGAGGCAGGCTCTTGCTCGACTCGTGTGAGCTCAAGCTCACCTGTGAACGGCTGAATGACGCGCGCGCTTAGCGAATCTGCTCCGGCTCATCCTTGCGCAGATAGGCCTCTTCTTCTGGCGTGAGATCCACCTCGTCGAAGCCGGTGACCATCGGCATGACATGTTCGCGGAATGAGTGCCCGGTGGTCAGCATGTAAACGTGGATGAACACAAAGGTGAGGATCGCGAAGGCGGCAGCGGTATGCACTAGCGCAACACCTTCGAGCCAAGCCGGTGCGTCTGGGAGATCGCGCCAGGCGAAATAGAACAGATAGGCGAGGCCGCTGATCCAGATCGCCGGGAACAGTACGATCTTGAGCATCAGATAGGCCAGCGCCTGCAGCGGATTGTGCTTGCGCCAATAGGCCTTGCGGTAGGGATGGCGCTCGCCCTTGAAGATGCCATAGGCATAGTAGCGCAGCACGCCCCAGAGGCCGGTGATGGTCGGGATGAAGTGGCGCCAGGTGCGGGTGGTGAAGAGCCAGAAGATACTGAAGGCCCAGAGCAGCAGCAATGCCAGCGCCGCACCAGTGTGCCAGGTGACGGCGGTCTCGAAGCTGAGCAGGTTGTGGAATCCGTGCAACCCGAAACCGGTAATCAGCAGGATGACGATCAGCAGCATCTGCGACCAGTGCCAGAAGCGCTCGAAACCACTAAAGATTTTGACGTGATGCAGGGCCATCAGTGGTGGCTCCCCTTAGGCGAAAAGAAGCGAATACCGGCATGGATGAGGATGCCGCCGAAGGTGCCGGCGACGATCAGGGTGCCGATGATGTCGAGCCAGCGGTTACGATCGCGACCGGGCAGATAGACGCCTTTGACCTCGGCGAGGCGGCTATCCTTGGGCGTATGGCAATCGCCACAGGCCAGCGCCTGCTCCTTGGGCGTGACCATGTGTGTGATCGGCCACCAAGAGAGTGTCTCGATAAAGCCGAACTCGCCGGAGTAGTCGAGGCCGAAGTCGGCCATGCCCTTCTCGATTGCGGCGCCCATGTCGTAGTTGCCCCAGTAGGCGGTATCGTCTTCACCCCAGAGATGGGTGTAGACCAAGGTGCCGTTGCCTTTGTCGTAGGGCTGCCAGGTGTGCATGCGCTTGAAGGGCCAGATGCGTGAGCGCTTATCCTCGCGCGAGCCGCTGAAGCCGTTGATCTCGATCTCTTTGGCGTTGGGATCGAATTGGGTGTCGATGGTGGTGTAGACCATCTGGCCATCGAACCAGTCGTACTCAGGGATGATGTTCTCGTCGTAGACGAAGTCGCCCTTGATCGACTTATAGGTATAGCGGTGGTCGCCGTTACCTTGGATATAGCCCTCTTCATGATAGCCCTCGCCATCGCGGGTCTTGCCGGCGGTACGCCAATCCCAGTCGATCACGGTGGCGACGCCGCCACGGGCGAATTCGGGGATATGGCAGGTTTGGCAGGCGATGCTTTGGACATGGTCGTTGAGCTTGAATCCAGCCAGCGAGTCGACCGGGTGGGGTGCCAGCCCATGGCAGGATTCACAGGTGGCGACATCGGTGCGTTGGCCGGGGAGGCCAGTGCCCTCGGTGTCTTTGGAGACGATCTGATAACGGCTGCCGGCCCAGACATGCTTGTTGGTCACATGGCAGGCGGTACAGGCGAAGTTGAGCCCATCGACGCCCATGTGCACATCAAGCGAGCGCGGTGGCTGCGTCAGCGCGGTCGAGAGGTCGCCATGCTTGACGTTATCGCCTCCGCCGCCATTGAAATGGCAGAAGCCACAGTTGGCACGCTGCGGCAGGTCGACACTCTGCGCGGCAGCGGCGAAGTCGATCGGCGGCTTGCCTTCGAACATCACCGAGCAGGCCGGGCTGCCTTCGGAGTTGGGTTTTTTGTAATAGGTGCCCGTGGTCTCGTGGCAGACCAGGCAGTCGATCTTGGTCTCATCGGTGAAGTCGAAGCCCTCGTCTTTCCAGCCATAGCCGGCGTGGCATTGGGCGCACATGCCCTCGTTGCCGCGCGAGTTGGTGCAGAAATTGTTGATCAGGTAGCGCTTGCCGAGCTGCTGGCCGGTGTTCTTGTCCTGATACGACCAGGTCCAGTGGATGTTCTTCATGAAATGCTGGCCGGTCTCGGTGTGGCAGCTGAGACAGGCCTGGGTCACTTGCGAGCCGTTTTCGAACGGTCCCTTAAGCTCGGCGAATTTGGTGTGATCGGCGGTCCCGCCTTGCAACGGACCTGAGATCTGGGGTGGTGGCGGTGTGCTGGCGGCCGGTGGCGTTGGCCAGCTGCTTGCGCCGGCATTGACCACCTGGGTAAAGCCGCTGAAGGCGCATGCAAGCAGGCCTGCGCAAGCATATCGGCCGATGATCCGCAGAGATGAAAGGCGACGGTGACCGCGCATGAATGGCTCTCCTGTCGGTGATCGGTTGCACAAGCCCAGCCTTTGGGGCTCGCACAGAATCGCTAAGCATGCGGGGCAACCTGAACTTCGTCCGTGATATGCCGCAAGAGACTGGCGCGATGGGCGGTTGGCCTGCGCCGGATCAATCAAGAAAAAACCCGCCGGGTAGCGGGTTTCGAGAACGGCGTGCTCCGCCGGGGTTGGCGGAGCGCGCCGAAAGCGCTCAGCGCTTAGCCGAGTTCGTCGGCGCCGATCTGCTTCATCAGGTTGAAGCTCTTGACGAAAGGCCCAGCCATACGCGGGTCCTTGACCATGGCTGAGTAGTCACCGGTCTTGAACTTGAGCTTACCGGTGGCGTAGGCGGTGCCCATGCCGACCATGCCGATGCCTTTCTCGACCCATTTCAGCCAGTCTTTCATGTCGGCGCGCATGTCCCAATCGGGGCTCTCGCCTGACCAATCTCCAGCGCGTACACAAACGCCGTTCTCGACCACGAAGACGCCTCGTGGGTCCGTCTCATCCTTGAATCCACAGGAGATAATGGAGTTGAAGCCGATCTCAGCGAGCTTGCCGCTGACCTCGGGATCGTTGTTCCATGCGTCTTTGAGCTGGTTCATCCAGTCTGCGGAAAAGAGTTTGGCCATGATTGCGTGTCCTCCGTTATTCGGTGTCTGGGGCGGCGTTTTTTGGATGGCGGAAGGTTACCGTAAAACAAACGCTTCATCGTCCGCGGTGGCGATGTGCGATGTCCGTTAGCCGAGCTTGTGGCGGGGTTCGCCTCGACCTCGGTGCTGCAGGCGGAAACCTCGCCCGCCAGGATTCTACCAGCAAGCAGGCTCGGGTTGGGTTAATCCGTCAGGCTTGCGGCACCTCGGACGACCTGTGATCACGGCCTGTGATCACGGCCCGCGATCGCGGCCTAATGATCGCGACCTGTGATCAACCGACATCCAGCGTGATGCCGGCGGCGGCGAGACGCGCTCCCTCTTCCTCGAATTCCAGTCGAGTCAACGGATGGTCATCAAGCCAATGCGTCGGAAAACGCAGTCGCAGCGTCTCGCCATCCGCCTCCAACTGGGGGTTGGGCTCGGCGCTGGCGGAGCGGCCGCGGTGCATCAGCACAGCGAGCCGCAGCAGGATCGTCAGCCGCCGACCACACTCGCGAACAGGGCGCGGCAAGGCCATGAAGACGTCGATCGGGAATTTGCGCCGATGCCCGAGGACCAGGGCCGCGAGCGCATCCTGCTCTTGGCGCGTGAAGCCGGAGAGATCAGCGTTGCGCAGCAAATAGGCGCCATGTTTCTGGTACTGGCTATGCGAGACCGCGAGCCCAATCTCGTGCAGCTCAGCGGCCCAGCCGAGCATCTTCGGATGATTGTCGTGGCTCAGTGCCCAGACCTCGCGCACTTGCTTGTAGAGTTCGAGCGCCGTGTCGCGCACCCGCCCGGCATGCTCCGGATCGGTATCGAAGCGGCGGCAGAGGGTCGCGACGGTGCGCTCACGCACGTCCTCATGGTGGACACGTCCGACCATCTCGTAGATCAGCCCCTCGCGCAGCGCCTCGTCTGAGGCCCGCATCTTGTCGATCGCCAGGTTCTGGAACACCGCCCGTAACACGGCTACACCGCCGGCGAAGACCGGTCGGCGCTCATCGCTGAGCCCCTTGAGCTCAAGCGCCGAGACCTTGCCACAGTCGATCATGGCTGCGCGCAGTTTGGCGAGTCCGTCGGCGGTAATGCCGTCGTCGCTCCAGCCCTCGGCCGCCATCACCGCCGCGATGGCCTTGATGGTGCCCGAGCTTCCGGTCGCCGTGGTCCAGCCTGCTTGGCGAAACAGCTCGCGCACCGGGCGAATCTCCAGCGCACAGGCCAGCTCAGCCCGATCCATCAGCTTGGTGCTGATCTTGTCGCCAGCGAAGTAGCGTCGCGAGATGCTGACACAGCCCATGTGCAGGCTCTCGCGCAGCGTGGCACGAAAGCCTTGGCCGACGATGAGCTCGGTGCTGCCGCCGCCGATATCGACCACCAGACGCCTCTCGTCGCCGATGGCGAGTCCATGCGCAACCCCCAGATAGACCAGTCGGGCCTCCTCACGCCCGGCAATCACCTCGATAGGGTGCTGAAGGACGGCTTCGGCGGCTTCAACGAAGTGCGTCTCCGGTCGTAATTGCCGCAAGGTGTTGGTGCCGACGATGCGCACATTGGCTGGATCGACGCCGCGCAGGCGCTGGCCAATACGCTCCAGGCAGGCTAGGGCGCGCTCGGCGACTTCGGGATCGAGGTACTTGTCTTCGGTCAGCCCCTCGCCGAGGCGCACCATCTCCTTGTAGCGGTCGATGACCTGAAGGCTGCCGCCGTCGACGCGCGCGACCAGCAGGTGAAATGAGTTCGAGCCCAGGTCCACGGCGGCAAAGCTGTCGGGCGGCGCGGAAGGGAGGCGGTCGGCGGATGGGGCGACGGAGACGGCGGCGTCGGCCATGCGATCCTCGGTAGCGTTGGCGGCATCGGGGCCTGAGTATAGTCGCCTTTGGCGTCGATAGGGGCGGGATGCCGGCGCTTCATGGTGCCGCAGGTCCGCGAGTCAGGGCAAACAGCGATAGCATCAAGGCGCTGGTGCTGGTGCTGGTGCTGGTGCTGGTGCTGGTGCTGGTGCTGGTGCTGGCTCGCTGTGTGCGGAGTCAGCAGGGTGGGTTGGCGGGCGACGCATCATGATCTCAATCGGCTCGGCCGAGCGCAGATGGATGTCACGCTGCGGGAAGGCGATGCCGATACCGGCTGCGCGGAACTTGTCGTCGATCGCCTGATGCAGCTCGGTCATCACCGTCAACCTGAACTCGAGCGTCTCGAGATAGCAGCGCAGCACGAGGTTGAGCGCATTATCACCGAAGCCTTCAAAGGTGATCATGGGCGCTGGATCATCGAGAATCCTCGGATGCTCAGCGGCGACCTCGCTCAGCAGGGCAAGCGCCTTGCGCGTATCACTGCCGTATTCGATGCCGACCGGAATCACCATTCGGTTCAGCTGATCGGTCAGGGTCCAGTTCAGTAAGCGCCCAGTAATGAACTCCTTATTGGGCACCAGCAGTTCCTGCTTGTCCCAATTGCGAATGGTGGTCGCGCGGATCTGAATCCGCGTGACCGTGCCGGTGACGTCGCCGATGGTCACCGTGTCACCAACCCGCACCGGGCGCTCAAAGAGGATGATCAAGCCACTGATAAAGTTGGCAACGATCTCCTGCAGCCCGAAGCCGATACCGACGCTGAGTGCCGCTACCAGCCATTGCACCTGCGACCACTGCAGGCCGAGGGTGCTGACGATCAGCAGCAGACCCACCGCAGTGATCGTATAGCGCGTCAGGGTGACCAGCGTATAGCGCCCGCTGGTGCTGACCTCGGTGTTCTTCAGCAGCAGGATCTCGAGCAGTGCCGGCAGGTTCTTGACCGCAATCAGCGCCGCCGTGGCGATCACCAGGATCAGGCCGAGATCAGCCAGGGTCACCGGAACCAGCTCCTTGGCGCCGTCAACCATCGCCGTATAGCTCCAGAGCGTGATCCCTTCGAATAGGTTCAGCGCTGGTAAGACATCTGACCAAATCACCCAGATGCCAACGGCCGCGATGATGACGATGCTGCTGTTGAGCAGTTTCCGGGTCTGGCTATCGAGCGCGGCTAGGTCGACCGAGTCCTCAGTCAGCTCGACCCGCTGCGCGCCTTGTTGCAGCGCTTCACGCTGAGCCTCGCGCTGTGCGCGCCGCTCCAGGGCGGCCTCAAGCGCAAGACCACGGCGGGTGAGGATCAGCCAGCGCACGATCAGCTGATGCAGGACGACGAGGGCCAGGGCGAGCCAAAGCTGAGCCGCCACCGAAGCCAGCAGGGTGCCCGCCGTGTAGACATACCCGGCGAGCGCGAGGACCGCGAGTGCGGCGGGCATGAGCACCGAGAGCGGGTACCAGATGAACCGCAGCCGGTTGAGCAAGCCCGCTGGCTGCTCGGCAAGCAGCGCTTTGAAGACGCCGCGCTCCGGGTGGATCAGCCAGGCCGTGAGTGCCGCGAGCCCAAGGCAGAGCAGCACCAGCGCGAGCCGAACCAGGGTGCCGTCGAAGGCCGGGTCTTCGGCGAAGCCACTGGTCTCAGCGGCGAACCCGATCGGTAGCAGCAGCAGCGCGGCGATCTGGAAGCCACGCCGCAGCTTGATGAGCGTCTCCGAGCCCCAGCGGAAGTGCCGCGCGGCGACGCCGCCGGGCATGCACAGCAGTCGAAATGCCCGCAGATAGTAGAACGGGAGCACAATCGCGAGCAGACCGTTGCCAACGGCGAGGGCGAACGGATGCGTCTGCGGGGCGATGCTCAGCTGCCATCCGAGCAGGGCGCTGAGTAATGGCCAGGGCAACGCAACCAAGAGCGTCAGACCGAGCGCGGAGACGGTGTAAACGAAACGGTCGGTGCTGATGCGGCGCATCGGCTCGGCAGAACTGCGAATCCGTCGACGTATCGATGGCCCGAGCACCAAAAGCCCGATGACGACCGCAATGCCAAGCCAGAAGAGGGCCGATGAAACGGCGGTTTGGACCAAGATATCGACAACGCTCGCCCACTGCTCTGGGGCGATCAACCACCAGACCGCTTTCGGAAGTGCTGCGAATGGTTGCTGCGTGATCGGGGTCGCGCTTCGCACCCACAGCAGGTTCTCGGCCAAGAAATCGCGGTATCGATTGACCAGATCGCTGTACTGGTCGGCGGTGAAATCGAGGTCGCCGAGCGCGCGTTGATAGCTTTCCTGGAGTCGCAACGCACGCTGCAACAGGTCACGCTGCCTCAGCAATTGCTTCCTCAGCTGCGTTTGCAGCTGCTCTTGCTGCTGAGGTGTCAGGTCGCCGGTACCTTGGTTGGCACTCTCACTGGGACCCTCGTCAGTACTCTGGCCGACAACCTCAGGGGTTGCTTCGGCTAGCGCTCGAGCAACGGCAGCATCGATGTTCTCGAGCCCACGGAGCGCCTCGCTGAGGCGCAATTGGCTCAGCGTCAGCTCGGCGATTGTCTCGGCGCGGCGCGCGGCCTGTTCACGCAAGCTGCTCGCGTCCGGCAGATCGGTTCGCTCGTCGACCAGGATCTGCCCAACCGCTTGGCTCAAGCCCGCGGCGCTGATGCGTGCTCGGGCGTCCTTGAGATCTGTCTGGGTCTCGCGCAGCCTCTGCTCCAGCTCCGCCTGCTGCTCATCGAGCCGGCTCAGCGCCTCAGTCACCGTGCTGATGGTATGACTGACCTCTCGGTTCTTCTCTGCGAGGCTGCGCAGAATCGGATCTGCATCGCCAAGCTCACGCGCAGCGGATTCGGTTTCTTTGCGTGCGCGTTCGGCCTCGATGGAGCGTAGCCGGTCTGCTTCATTCTCGAGATAGGCACGACGCAGCCGCAGCCGCTGCAGTGCCGAGGTGCGTTGCTCGCGTTGGGCTTCGGCGAGCTGCCGGCGCGCGTCGGCGCTGAGGATCTGCTGGTCGAGCATCATCATCTCAGCGCGCAGCGCATCGCGCTCGGTCTCGAGATCCCAGAGGCGGGCTTGGCGGTCCCCCTCGCTCTGCCCGTTGGGCTGCGGGCGCGCGATCTCCTCGTCGATTTGGGACAGCTCCTGAGGCGCTTCGGTCAGGCGTCGGCGCACGTTGTCGAGCTGCTCGGATTGACCGCTTAGGGTTTCGTTGAGCTTGTTCAATTGGGCTTCGATCGAGGCCGCTTCGGCCTGCTCGCGCGCCAGCATTTGTTCGATCTCGGCGACGGTCACCGTTTCTGCAAGCTCAACCGGTGGGTCGCTCGGCGCCTTCAACGCGTCGAGCTCAGTGCGCAGCGCGGCCGCCTCGATCGGCGCCGTCTCCAGCGCCTCGAAGTAACTCCTGGCTTGTGCTTGGAAGCTGTTCAGTCGCTCCAGGTTGCTCAGTGTGCTGCGATAGCGTTCGGTGAGGCTTTTCTTGGCGTCTTCGGTCAGATCGGTGTTCTCCGCCAGCGCATCGAGCTTGGCCTCGACCTGCTCGCGCGTGACCGTTGGCTGGAGGCTCAACGCGGCTCCTGGTTGCTGCTCGGCCTGAGCGCTAGCCGTGCCGATGCAGCCTAGCGTGAGCTGAAGCAGTGCGGTTAGAAGTACCAGCGTCGCGAGCCAGTAGGCAGCCTTGACCTGGCGCGGCGCGCGCCGAGATTGATCATGTGGCAGTAGGAAACGAACGGGCGTCATGGGGTCCCTTGGATCTGCAATGGTCAGCGCTGCGCCAGGAGTGGCTTGATATAGATCTGCGAGTTGCGTGCTTCGTTGTACTGACGCCGCCGCTCCTCGGGGAGGTCCTCGACACTCCCTGGTAGGAAGCCGCGCTCGCGAAACCAGTGCGCCGTCTGCGTCGTGAGAACGAACAGCCGCTCGAGGCCATGCGCGCGCGCTTGCGCTTCCATGTGCGTGAGCAGCCGATCGCCACGGCCCTGGGCGCGATACGCCGGGTGCACGGCGACGCAGGCGAGCTCGCCGATCTGCGCATGCGGAAAGTCGAGCAACGAGGCGCAGGCGATGATGGTGCCGTCCATCTCGGTGACCTGAAAACGGTCAATCACCAACTCCAGCTCTTCGGCCGAGCGAGGGACTAAGATGCCAGCGCGTTCCATGGGTTCCAGCAGCCTTCGGATACCGGGAATATCGGTGCTCTGGGCAGCGCGCAGCCGTTCAAAAGGCTCGCCGGTCATCAGGGTGCCGGCGCCATCGCGTGTGAACAGCTCGCGCAGCAGCGCCGAGGGATCGTTGCGGCCAACCAGGTGGACCCGTGCGATGCCGTGCTCACAGGCCTCGGCACCCGCTCGCAGCGCTTGCGCGAGGTCCTCGCCGAGCGTTTGATGTTGGCCTTGGGCTTGGGCCTGAGCGAGCAGGGCTGCGACCTCTGCCCCGAGCAGGTGAGAGCGTATCTTGCGCTCTTGTGTTGCGGGTTCGTGCGCTTGGGTTGTGGATTCATCTGGGGTTGAGGGGGCGGGTCCGTCTACTAGGCCGTCACCTTCGACCAAGAAGATCAGCTTGTCGGCCTCGAGCGCGATCGCCACCGACCGCGCAACATCGGCGGCGGTGAGATTGAAGACCTCGCCGGTCGGCGAGTAGCCGATTGGCGGGATGAGCGCGACCGCGCCCTGATCCAGCCGCTGCGTCAGGGATACACGGTCGATACGGCGCACCGCACCGGTGTGCTGATAGTCGACGCCGTTGAGCACCCCGATCGGCCGCGCAAAGACAAAGTTGCCCGAGGCCACCGGGATGCGCACCCCGGCCATCGGCGAGTTGGCGAGGCCAAAGGAGAGCAGGGCCTCGATCTCGACCCGCGCGGCGCCAGTCGCCTCCTTGACACAGGTGAGGGCGGCATCATCGGTGACGCGCAGTCCGTCGACGTACTGAAACGCGGTGCCGCGCTCCGCCAGACGGCGCTCGATCTGCGGCCGCGCGCCATGCACCAAGACCAGCCGGATGCCGAGCCCATGCAGCAGCGCGATGTCGTGCACCAGCTCCGGCAGACGTGCGTCATCCAACGCCTCGCCGCCGAACGCGATGACGAAGGTGCGACCGCGATGGGCATGGATGTAAGGCGTACAGTGGCGGAACCAGTCGAGAAACGGGTCTTCCGTTTTTTGTTCGTGCGAGGCCTTGGGGCTCTCAGCTGCCGAGCTGAAGCGAGCCGAAGTGAAGGTGTTGGCAGGAGCCGGTTTCGCCGTTGATCCAGGTGTTTGGGGGGGCATCAGGATGTGATCTTCTTAGGAGGCTTGTTTCAGGGGCAACGACTCAGGAGAGCCGATTCAGGAGAGCCGATTCAGGAGAGCCCCAGCTTGCTCAGCCGATAGCGGAGCGAGCGCGTCGTCATGCCCAATTGCTTGGCTGCCGCGGTGCGATTCCAGTGCGTCGCGTCCAACGCCTCGAGGATCGCGCGACGCTCGATCTCGTCGAGCTGATCGCCGAGCGGCTGCCGATCGATCTCCTCAGCCTGCACCGGCTTGGCTCGCGCCGGGAGCGGGCGATTCGCCGGCAGATACAGATCCTCGGGGCCGAGCTCGACGTCGTCGGTCAGCGCGGTCGCGCGCTCGAGCAGATTTTGCAGCTCCCGCACGTTGCCTGGGAACGGATGTGCCGCCAGTCTGCACAGGGCGGCGTCGCTCAGATACCTTTTTGGAGTTCCGCTGGCCTCGGCGATCTGACCGAGGATGTGATCGGCCAGCGGCGGTATATCCTCCGGGCGGCTGCGCAGCGCTGGCATCAGCAACTCGATGACATCGATGCGGTAATAGAGATCGCGGCGAAAGTTGCCGCGCTCGACCTCGTCATCGAGGTTGCGGTGGCTGGCGCTGATGATGCGTACGTCGACCTCGACCTCGGTCTCGCTGCCGACGGGACGGACGCTCTTCTGTTGGATCGCGCGCAGCAGCTTGACCTGCATCGGCAGCGGCAGATCGGCGATCTCGTCGAGGAATAGGGTGCCGCCCTGCGTGGCCTGGAACAGCCCGGCCTTGTCGCAGACGGCGCCGGTAAAACTGCCTTTGCGATGCCCGAACAGCTCGCTCTCCATTAGATCGGCAGGAATGGCGCCACAGTTGACCGGCACGAAGGGATGCTCACGCCGCGGGCCTTGGAGATGGATCAGTCTTGCCGCGAGCTCCTTGCCGGTGCCGCTCTCGCCGGTGATGAAGACTGGTGCCTGATTACGCGCCAGCTTTGCGATCAGCGCCCGTGTCTCGCGAATCGGGAGGGAGTCTCCGATCAGCGCTTGGCTCGGTTGTTCAGGTGTCGCCGACGAGGATGGCGGCGCGCTCAGCTTCAGGGCGGCCCCGATCAGGTTACGCAAGACCTGGAGATCGACCGGCTTGGAGACGAAGTCGAAGGCGCCGGCCTTCATCGCCGCGACGGCCGAATCCATGCTGCCGTAGGCGGTGAGCATGGCCACCGGCAAGTTCGGGTACTGTTTGGCGATCAGTCGCACCAGGTCGATGCCATTGCCGTCCGGTAGGCGCATGTCGGTCAGACAGAGGTCGAAGGTTTCCTGTTCCAGGTGGTGGTAGGCCTCGGCGAGGGTTTGCGCGCGCTGGGTGCCGACACCCATGCGCGCGCAGGTGATGGTCACCAGCTCGAGGATGTCTGGCTCGTCGTCGACGATGAGGAGATGCGCCTTGCTCATGACACTCGCCAATGGGCCGATCAGCCCTCGAAAATCAGGCTGAAGCAGCTGCCGCCTTGCGGGCCATCACTATACTCCAGCCGCGCCCCAATGGCTTCGGCAAGCGCCTGCGCCGCGTAGAGCCCGAGGCCGGTGCCGCTGGCCGCGGTGGTAAAGAATGGCTCGAAGATGGTCTCGCGCTGATCAGCGCGAATCCCGGGTCCGCGGTCGCAGAGGCGCATCTCGACGGTCTTGGCGTCTGGGTCTTGCTCGAGCGTCCAGTGCATGCGGCAGCGTCCCTGCCGGTCTTTGCCGTGTGTGCGTGCGTTGTCACAGAGATTGTTAAAGATCTGGCGCAAATGGCGCGGATCGGACTCGACCCAGCAGGCCGGCTTGGGCAGCCCTAAGGACAACTCTTGGGGTGTGAGCTGGTGTTGGTCGCGGTATTCGTCACAGGCCTCTTCTAGCCAGCGGTCGAGTGCGATGCGGCTGAGCTCGGCGCGATGCCGATGAGACAGCTCGAGCACGCTGTTGACGATCTCATCCAGGCGGCTGGCGTTGCGGCGGATGATGTCGAGCAACTTCTGATCTTCCGCTCCCAGCTGCGGCGATTCAGCAAGCAGCTGGCTGGCATGCGTCACCGCCGAGAGTGGGTTGCGAATGTTGTGGGCGATGCTTGCCGAGAGCCGCCCGAGTGATGCCAGATTGACCTCTTGGGCCTGCCGCAACAACTCTTGTTCATCGTGAAGATAGATGAGGGCGCCATGGGGTCGGTTGACGCCAAGGAGCTGCAGTGCCGGCCGCAGGTCGCGTTGGTTCAGGCGCAGGCTGAGCCCGTATCCCGGCCCACCGGCGAGGCTGCGCGCGAACCAGTCGAACAGCGCCGGTGCGACCTGCTTGAGTTCAACTCCACGCTGCGCGCGAGGATCATTCAGCAGCCGCTGCGCGGCGGCGTTGAGGAGTCGGATGCGGCGCTCGCCGTCGATCACCAGGACCCCCGTGCTGAGTTGCTGAATGACGTATTCATTGAGCTTGGAGAGGTCGGCGATATCGAGCTGGCGCAGTGCGGCAAGCCGCTCGGTGGCATGCAAGCGTTGTGAGAGCAGATGCGCGAGTGCGGCGACCGAGAAGTAGACCAGCCCGAGCAGTCCTGCCTCCAGATAGCTGCCGTGAACGCTGTCCTGGTAGAGGTCGGCGTAAAACTGTTGGCTGATTACCCCCAGTGAGGCGAGTGCGGCGAACAGCAGAGACTGCCGACCTTCGAGCAGGATGGCGCCCCAGATGACAGCCACGACTGGTAACAGCCCGAAGCCGGCCGCGATACCGCCGCTGAGATGAATCAGCAGGATAGAGAAGCCGATGTCGAGATAGACGGCCAACTGAACCTGCTGATCGCGCCTTGGCCAGCCGGCGAGCATCATGGGCCCACTGAGCAGGATCAGAGCGGTCTGTATCAGCAGGAGTCGGCGGGCGTGCCAGGGATCAGCGACCTGTGGCAGCCAGCTCGCGGTATCGGCGAACGAGAGCACCAAAAGCAAGACCAGAACCAGCAGCAGCCGCGATAAGAACAGCCAGGGCAGGCTGTCGCGCCCATCGAAACTGGGCCGTTGTGCCGGACCCTGGCGGGTCAGTATTCGGGTGAAGCGAGGGTGCATGGGTCGCTCTTCTACAGCATCGTGCTCGGGTCCGTGGGACGCGGCACTTGGTCGTTGCTCGCGAATCCCGCAGAATACGCGATCATCCCGCATAGCAGCGCGAGCCACGAGCGGCTGCGCTGTGAGCCTGCGGGCAACGCCCACAGTTCGATTGAGTGCCGATGAACCTGCACGAGTATCAAGCCAAACAGCTGTTCACCCAATTTGGTATCCCGGTCCCGGTGTCGTGCGTTGCCGAGACGCTGGATGAGGCGCGCGCGGGGGCGACCTCCGTTGGCCTGCCGGTGATGCTCAAGGCCCAGGTGCACGCGGGTGGCCGCGGCAAGGCCGGCGGCGTGCGCCGCTGCGCATCGGACGCTGAGCTTGAGAGCGCGGCCCGGGAGCTGCTGGGCAAGCGGTTGGTGACGGCACAGACAACGCCCACGGGGCTACCGGTGTCGCGACTGCTGCTGGAGGCGCCAGTTGAGGTCGACCGCGAGCTCTATCTGGCGCTGTTGGTGGATCGTGCTGCCGAGCGTGTCGTGATCATGGCCTCGGCGGCTGGCGGTATGGACATCGAACAGGTCGCGGCCAGTCATCCTGATGCGCTGCTGGTCTCGCGCATCGAGCCTGTGCTTGGGCTGCGGCCCTGGCAGAGTCGGCAGATCGGGCTGCACTTCGGCCTAACGTCCGATCAGCAGCGCGCCTTCGATAAGCTCTTGGGCGGCCTTTACCAGCTGTTCACGGAATGCGATGCGAGCCTGGTCGAGATCAACCCGCTGGTGCTCACCAGCGACGGCGATCTGATCGCGCTTGATGCGAAGATCGAACTCGATGACAACGCGTTGTATCGGCACCCGCGGCTGGCTGCGCTGCATGACCCCAGCCAGGAAGACGCCCGTGAGGTCGCGGCCCGCGCCGAGGGGCTGAATTATATCAGTCTCGATGGCGACATTGGCTGTATGGTCAATGGCGCCGGGCTGGCCATGGCGACCATGGATCTGATCGCCTTGCATAGTGGCGCACCGGCCAACTTTCTCGACGTCGGCGGCGGCGCGACCGCGGAGCGGGTTGCTCGCGCCTTCCAGTTGGTGCTCAGTGATGAGAAGGTCGCCGCCGTGCTGGTGAACATCTTTGGTGGCATCGTGCGCTGTGATCTGATCGCCGAGGGTATCCTCGCCGCGGTGAAGGAGGTTGGGGTGACGGTGCCGGTGGTGGTTCGACTGGAGGGTACCAACGCCGAGTTCGGCCTGCAGCGGCTGGCACAGAGCGGGCTCGCGATCGAGACCGCGGCGACGCTGACGGATGCTGCGAACAAGGTCGTCGCCGCGGCGGCCGCGACGCGAGCCGGGCTCCAGGCCGAGGTGGCGGCCCATCAGCCAGCGCATGTGATGGCGAGTGCCGGAGAACAGTCAAGTGCCGGAGAACAATCATGAGTGTGCTGGTCGATGCATCGACGCGGGTCATCTGCCAGGGCTTCACCGGTCGCCAAGGCAGCTTTCACAGCGAGCAGGCCATGGCCTATGGCACCCGCATGGTCGGCGGCGTCACGCCGGGGAAGGGCGGTCAGCAGCATCTCGGGCTGCCGGTGTTTGACACCGTGCACGCGGCGGTTCGCGAGACCGGCGCCGAGGCGACGATGATCTATGTGCCAGCGGCCTATGCCGCCGATGCGATCCTTGAGGCGGCCGATGCGGGTATCCATGTCATCGTCTGCATCACCGAGGGCATCCCGGTACTGGACATGCTCAAGGTGAAGGCCGCCCTGGCGCGCAGTGCGTCGGTGCTGATCGGGCCGAACTGCCCGGGCGTCATCACCCCCGGTGCCTGCAAGATCGGCATCATGCCGGGCGCCATCCACACGCCAGGGCGGGTTGGTATCGTCTCGCGTTCCGGTACGCTCACCTATGAGGCGGTTGAGCAAACCTCTGCCGAGGGTCTCGGCCAGAGCACCTGCGTCGGCATCGGCGGCGATCCGATCCACGGTCTCGACTTCATCGACTGCTTGGCGCTGTTCGAGGATGATCCTGACACCGATGCGGTGCTGATGGTGGGCGAGATCGGTGGCGATGCCGAAGAGGCTGCTGCGGCCTTCGTGCAGCAGCGGATGACAAAGCCCGTTGTTGCTTACATTGCTGGCGTGACGGCGCCGCCTGGTAAGCGGATGGGGCACGCTGGTGCGATCGTCAGCGGTGGCGGTGGCACTGCTGAGGCCAAATACGCGGCGTTGCAGGCGGCGGGTGTGTTCATCGTGCGCTCGCCTGCGCTGCTTGGGCGCAGTGTCGCCGAGCAGCTCGCGGACCCAGTGCGTCGCTCACCCGGACGATGAGGCACTTGTTGCCTCGTGAGGCGCCCCTCGCATCCAGTGACAAGTCGACTTGACGAGTTGACTTGCAGATCGCCTTGCAGATCGACAGATCGTCGCTATCGATGCAGGTTCTTGTCATGCCTGGAGAACCCTGCGTGCATCGGGATGGTCAATCCCCGGACAGGCTCTTATACTCACCCGCAACCCAGCCAAGAGGTTGAAAGGAGATTCGCATGAAGAAGGTCGAAGCCATCATCAAGCCGTTTAAGCTCGACGACGTCCGCGAGGCGCTGTCGCAGGCCGGTATCTCCGGCATGACCGCGATCGAAGTCAAGGGTTTTGGCCGCCAAAAGGGGCACACCGAGCTCTATCGGGGCGCCGAGTACGTGGTCGATTTCTTACCCAAGGTCAAGGTCGAGCTAGTGGTGGCCGACGACCAGCTCGACGTCTGCGTCGAAGCCATCACCAAGGCCGCCCGCACCGGCAAGATCGGCGATGGCAAGATCTTTGTGAGCCCGGTCGATCGCGTTGTGCGCATCCGCACCGGTGAGGAGAACGAAGCCGCGATTTAACCTGAATCTCACGCGATTCATGTTCCGGGGTGGCGCTGCGCCATGAGCGTTAAGCCGTTGCTTGACCTGGGAGGATGCGTCGCCGGCTTGGGCGTGCTCTCGCCGCGAGACGTCTAAACCTATCTGCGAGCTAGTTGCGAGCAGCGGTTGCCGGCCCTTGGGCCGGCCGCTCAATACCGGATCAGTTTTCGTCTAGGCTTAGATAATCCCAGACCCGCCGTGCAAGACTCACCTCGCCGGGCTCTGGGTCGTCGTTGATAAATCGACCCGCCTCTCGGTTCATCACCAGCACACGGCGAGCGTCCGTGGCCAGATCTTCCTTACCCAGTCTCTGATAGCCTTGGGCCATCAGCTCCAGCGCATCCTCGACAGCGGTCGTCCGCTGGAACCGCTCGACGACGTATTGAGCGCGGGCAACCGCCGCGACATAGGCGCCGCGCTCCATGTAATAGCGCGCGACATGGAGCTCGCCCTCAGCCAGATTGTTACGTAGGTGTAACATGCGCTGGCGTGCATCTGCGGCATATTTGCTGTCTGGATAGAGACGCACCAGTTCGGCGAAGTCGTTGAAGGCGTCCAGTGCCGAGCCGGGGTCGCGCTGAGCGGTATCGATTGGCACAAACCGGTCAAGGAAGCCGATGCTTCGGTTGTAGTTGACGATGCCCTTGAGGTAGTAGGCGTAATCGACAAAGGGATTTTGCGGGTAGAGCTTGATGAAGCGGTCCGCAGCGGCGATCGCTTGCTCCGGCTCGTCGCCCTTGTAATAGGCATAGGCGATATCGAGCTGGCCTTGCATCGCGTAGCGGCCAAACGGGTAGCGCGCCTCGAGCTTCTTGTAGAGCTCGATGGCGCGTTTGTAGTTGGCGGCGTCCAGCTCGCGCGCCGCCTTGTTATAGAGCTCGTTCGCCGACCAGCCCTCGGTCTCGTCGAATTCCTTGCCGAGGATGCCGCAGCCGCTCAGTAGGGCAACGGCAATGAGGGTTATCACTAGGGTTCGGATCATGTGGATGCCTGCCGATAATCGCCGAGAACGCCGTCGGCGTCACAATCTCGCCAGTATACTGAATCGCCGTGACTGTCACAGAACCCGCCCAAGCCATTCATCCGCGCGTGCCTGATCCGCTTGGGTCTGCTCGGTTGCAGCAGGCCCGGCTGGAGGAAGCCGAGACACAGCACCTGCGGTTGCAGCCCGAGCATGCCGGGCGGCGGCTTGATCAGGTGCTCGCTGAGCTGTTACCGGCGTTCTCGCGTAGTCGCCTGCAGGCCTGGATCGAGCAAGGACGGGTGCTGCTTGACGGGCATAGATCGCGGCCGAAGGATCGTGTGCGCGGGGCCGAGCAGGTGCTGGTGCAGCCATTGCTCGAGCGCGTTGGTGATTGTCTGCCGCAGGCGATCCCGCTGCAAATCGAGTTTGAAGATGAGCACCTGATCGTGGTCAACAAGCCGGCGGGCCTGGTCGTGCATCCGGCGGCGGGTCATCCGGATGGTACGCTGCAGAATGCGCTCTTGCACCATGCTCCGGGTCTCGCTGAGCTGCCTCGTTGCGGTATTGTTCACCGACTCGACAAAGACACGACCGGGCTGATGGTTGTTGCTCGCAGCCTGCTCGCACATCGCTCTCTGGTCGATCAGCTTAAGGCGCGCAGCGTGAAACGCGATTATCGGGCCTTGGTGGTCGGTGCGCCCAGCGTCAGTGGTCGTGTCGATGCCCCGATCGGGCGCCATCCGACGAGACGCACGGCGATGGCGGTGGTGGCCAGTGGTCGGCCAGCGGTGAGCGACTACCGTGTGTTGGTGCGTTATCGTCGGCACAGCTTGGTCGCAGTGCAGCTACAGACCGGGCGCACGCATCAGATTCGGGTGCACATGGCGCATCTGGGCTTTCCGTTAGTGGGTGATCCTGTTTACGGAGGGCGGTCGCGCGCAGCCGCGGAGGCCGTTCGTCCCGAGTTGGCCTCCGCCCTAGGCGCTTTTCCACGCCAGGCCTTACATGCCATCGGGCTTGGCCTGATCCATCCGGCCAGCGGTCAGCCGATGCACTGGCAGATACCAATGGCGGCGGATATCGCCGCGCTCTGCGCGCTTTTACAACAGGATATGGATGGCGAAGCCCGATGACGCTGTTTTTCACGCCCGACTGGACAGCGCCTGCTAAGGTGCAGGCGATTAGCACGACGCGCCAAGGCGGCGTTAGCCTGGGTGCCTATGCCAGTCTGAATCTCGCCGAGCATGTCGGCGATGATCCGGTTGCGGTTCAGTGCAACCGGGCGCTGCTCTGCGAACAGGCGAGGGTGCAGGTCGAGCCCACCTGGCTGAACCAGGTTCATGGCTGCGCTGTCTATGAGCACGGGGCGAGGGTGCAGGCGGGGCGCGATGCCGATGCCTCGGTTGCCTTCGGACCGGGCGCGGTCTGCGCGGTGATGACGGCAGACTGCTTGCCGGTCTTGCTCTGTGATGAGGCCGGTACGGTGGTCGCAGCGGCCCATGCGGGCTGGCGCGGGCTCGCTGCTGGTGTGATTGAGGCGACGGTGCAGCGGATGGGTCGCCCGGCTGCCCGGTTACAAGCCTGGCTCGGACCCGCCATCGGGCCGGACTACTTTGAGGTTGGCGACGAGGTGCGGGCTCGCTTTTGCGAGATTGATCCCGATGCCGCAGCCGCCTTTCGCGCGACGCGGAAGGGCCACTGGCTCGCCGACCTGCCGATGCTCGCCAGGCTAAGGCTCGAGCGACTGGGTGTTACAGCGATCAGCGGTGGCAGCGACTGCACATATGCCGACCGCGAGCGGTTCTTCTCGTACCGTCGCGATGGTGTTTGCGGACGCATGGCGAGCCTGATATGGCTGCGGTAGGGATGCCGTCTGCAGCGGCTCGGTGGATCTGCTTGTCGCCTCTGTTCGGGATTGCAGCCAGGGCCAGAGCCGAGGCAGGTAAGCCTGTCCAACATCTGTTTGATTGATCTCGGCACGCCCTGCCGCTACTCTGTTTTCAATTCGATCATCGTACTCGATAAGCGCTAGATCATGAGCATAAGACGCGTTCACATCGCCGTAACCATAGAGGGCTTGATAGGGGGCTTGATCCAGGCCTGCCGGGATCGTCGTCCACTCAGCGGGCAGCCATCGCTTCGTCTTACGCAGTGGCGACGCGCTATGGACGCGAGCACGCTAGCGGTTGCGCGCGCTGCCTCGAAGCCAAGAGGCCATGTCCCTTGGTGGCGTCCCGCGATGAGCCTGAGTGTTGCGCTCTTGATCGCGCTGGTCGCCTTTGGCGCTAGCGCCAAGACCCAAGAGGTCGGCCTCGCCGAGCTGTTCCCGGATGAGCGCCAAGCCCGCACCATGGTTGTCATCAACAAGGTACTGGAGCGGTTCCACTATCGTGACTTCCAGCTCAGCGACGCCTTTGCTGCTGATGTCATCGACAACTACTTCACCGATCTCGACCCTGGGCGGCTGTTCTTTCTGGAGCGCGACGTGGAGCGCTTTGGTCGTACCGCGGGTCGCCTCGATGACGACCTCGCCAAGGGCAAGATCGACACGGCATTCGACATCTTTCGCGTCTACCGCATGCGGGTCGACTCGCGCATCGACTATGCGCTCGGGTTGCTGCAACAGCCGTTCGATTTCACCCGTAAGGAAAGCTATCTGTTCAAGCGTGATGAGGCGGAATGGGCCACAAGCGAGGCTGAGCTGAACGAGATCTGGCGCAAGCGGGTGAAGAACGACTACCTGCTACTGAAGCTGGCCGAGAAGACGGACGACGAGATCCGTGAGCAGCTCCGCGAGCGCTACACCGGCATCACCCGGCGTATCCATCAGTTCACGCCGGATGATGTCTATCAGGCCTTCGTCAACGCCTACACGCGCACGCTCGAGCCGCACACCAGCTACATGTCGCCGAGCACCTCGGAGAACTTCGACATCAGCATGCGCCTCTCACTCGAAGGCATCGGCGCCGTGCTGCGGGCCGACAACGAGTACAC
This sequence comes from Lamprobacter modestohalophilus, assembly GCF_016583905.1. Classification (GTDB taxonomy): domain Bacteria; phylum Pseudomonadota; class Gammaproteobacteria; order Chromatiales; family Chromatiaceae; genus Lamprobacter; species Lamprobacter modestohalophilus. Next base: position 333,904 of record NZ_NRRY01000003.1, read on the forward strand.
CGTGATCCAGCGGACGATTCCGGGCGGCCCGGCACGCCAATCTGGCCAAGTCCAGACCGGAGATCGGATCATCGGCGTTGGCCAGGGGCTCGATGGCGAGATGGTCGACGTGGTGGGCTGGCGGCTCCAGGATGTCGTGGACAAGATCCGCGGCCCTAAAGGCTCGGTCGTTCGGCTGCAGACGCTGCCTAAGTCAGAGGCCTCCGGCGGCCGCATGCGTGAAGTCTCGCTGGTGCGTAATGAGATCAAGCTCGAAGATCAGGCCGCGCAATATTTCGTCATCGATGAGCTGGGCAATGCGCCCTCGTTGCGCGTTGGCGTCATCGAGGTGCCGGCCTTCTATCGCGACTTTCGAGCCGAGTCGGCGGGACAGCGGGATTTCCGCAGCACGACCCGCGACGTTCGCGCACTGATCAAGGATTTGAAGGCAGATGGCGTCAATGGACTGATCATCGACCTGCGCGGCAACGGCGGTGGCTCGCTGACGGAAGCCTTGGAGCTGACCGGTCTGTTCATCGAGGAAGGGCCTGTGGTGCAGGTGAAGGACTCGTTCGGCAAGGTCGAAGTCGAGGTTGATCCTGACCCAGCGATCGTCTACACCGGCCCACTCGCGGTGCTGGTCGATCGCAACAGTGCCTCGGCTTCTGAGATCTTCGCTGGGGCCATTCAAGACTATGGTCGAGGCATCATCATTGGAGAGCCGACCTTCGGCAAGGGTACAGTGCAAACCCTGATCGATCTTGATCGCTATGTGCCTGGTGATGATACCCAGCTTGGCCGTTTACGCCTGACGATGGCCGAGTTCTATCGCATTAGCGGGGGTAGCACACAGCTCAAAGGCGTTGAGCCCGACATCCGCTTCGAGCTTGGCCTGCAGGGCGTCGATCATGGCGAGCGCTCACTCGACAACGCACTACCCTGGGGGCAGATTCGGCCGGCGCGGTTCGAAGCTAAGACCGTGTTCGACCTCGACACCCTGAAACAGCGTTCGGCGCAGCGCATCATCAAAGACGATGGCTTCGGAATGCTGTTTGATCAGGCGCGCATCTTGAGTGAGATCGAGGCCCAGGATGAGGTCTCATTGAGTGCGAGCGAGCGGCGCGCCGAGTCCGATCGGCGTGATCAGGTTTTGAAGGAAAAGAAGGCCGGTTTCCTTCGCGCGCGTGGCATCGAGCCGGTTGACGAAGACGCCGATGAAGTGGATGAGGAAGCGCTCGAGAAGCAGCAAGAGGTGATCGATCGTATCCTGACCCAGGAGGCGGCGCGCATCTTGGCCGATATGATCGTTCTGCGAGGCGCTGATGAGCGGCCGCGTGCGGCGATGCGAGACTGAACGCCTTGATGTCAAAACAACGTTTGACTGCCGAGCTGCCGGCTCGGCGGCTAAAGATGGTGTCCGATCCTGCGATCCGTCCGCTGATCACTCAGGGGCTGGTCGGATTGGAGAAAGAGACCCTGCGCGTCACCCCCGACGGGCGTGTGTCGCTATCGCCGCATCCGCCAGCGTTGGGCTCGGCCTTGACCCATCCGCATATCACCACCGACTTTTCCGAGGCCCTGCTCGAACTGGTGACCCCGGCGTTGTCCGATCCGCGGGCCGTGCTCGACTTCCTGCGCGATCTGCATCTCTTCGTCTACCAGCATATCGGCGATGAGCGGCTGTGGGCTGGGAGCATGCCTTGCGTGATCGGCGGCGGCACGGATATCCCGCTCGCCGAATACGGCACCTCCAATGCTGCGCAGATGAAGACCGCCTATCGGCGAGGTCTGGGCAACCGCTATGGCCGGGTGATGCAGATCATCGCCGGAGTGCACTTCAACTTTTCGCTGCCCGAGGCCTTCTGGGACTGCGTCCATTCGGAATTTGCGGCTGACCGAAGCGCTGATCAAACCACGGTGCTCGGCACCCGCGACACGGCCTACATGGGCATGGTGCGCAACCTACAGCGCTTAGGCTGGGTGGTGCCTTATCTGTTCGGCGCTTCGCCTGCGGTCTGCAAGAGCTTTGTCCAGGATGCGAATGCCGATCTCGATGCGTTCGACGACAAGACCCTCTTCTACCCCTTCGCAACCTCGTTGCGCATGGGCGATATTGGTTACCAAAACCGGCAGGAGGAAGGCACCGGGCTCAAAGCCAACTACGACAGCCTCGATGCCTATACGCGCAGCCTCACCTGGGCGATCCGAACCCCTTGTCCGCACTACGAGCCGCTCGGGGTCAAGGTCAACGGGCGTTGGGAGCAGCTGAACGATCATGTGCTGCAGATCGAGAATGAGTACTACAGTACTGTCCGTCCGAAGCAGCTGACCGACTGGATGGAGTTTCCGACTCTGGCGCTGCGGCGGCGGGGCATTCGGTATGTCGAGCTGCGCTCAGTCGACGTTAACCTATTCGAGCCACTCGGTATCGAGCTTGAGCAGATGCGGTTCCTGTCATTGTTTATGCTCTACTGCCTGTTGATGCCGAGCCCAACGATCTCGCCGCGTGAGCGGCGTTGGATCGACGCCAACGAGGTGCTGGCAGCGCACCGCGGACGCGAGCCGGGCCTGATGCTGCAGCGTGCGGACGGCCAGATCGCGCTGCGTGATTGGGGCCAGCAGGTGCTGAGCGCGATGGAGCCCTTGGCGGCGCTGATGGATGGCCAGGCTGGGGATCAGGATGGGAACCAGGTTGGGGGCGAGGTGAGTGCCGCGCTCAAGGCGCAACAGTTCAAGATGGCCGAGCCGGAGGCGACGCCATCGGCGCGTGTGCTCGCTGAGATGCGGGCCAGCGGCGAGGGTTTTGCTGAGTTTGCGCGCCGCTTGACCGAGCGTCATCGCGACGACTTCCGGCGACTCGAGCTGGACCCGGCTCGGGCGGCACTGTTTCAGAGGATGGCGGTCGAATCACTTGATCGGCAGGCGCAGATCGAGGCCGGTGACGATTGCGATTTCGATACCTTCCTGGCGCGCTATTTCGCCCAGACTGAGTCCCAGCCGGTGGCGCTGCGCTCGCCGCTGGCGGAAGCGCCCGCCGTCCAAACCGCGGCAACGAACAAGGAACCGGTCTAGCCGCGGCCGCCGCGTGAGGCCTGCCGCAGGACCCAGTCCATCGCGCGGCTTGGCAGCAAGCGGCGCAGCGTGCCCAGCAGATGGGTGGGAAAGGTCACGTAATAGCGCGGTTTCGGGCGCGGGCTCTCGAGGGCATGCAACACCTTGCGCAGCACCGCCTCGGGCGGCAGGGTGAAAGGCTGCGCAGCGCCCTCCTTGCGCAACCGCTCTTCCATCAGCCGATAGGTCTCCCGGTGTGGGCTGTTGCTTGCATCGATATGGCGCTGGTAGGCACTAAAGGCGTTATCGCGAAAGCGGCTCAAGATCGGGCCTGGCTCAATCAGTACCACCTCGATGCCACTGCCGCGCAGTTCCAAGCGCAAGGTGTCGGTGAGCCCCTCGAGCGCAAACTTACTGGCGACATAGGCGCCGCGAAACGGCAGCGCCGCAAAGCCAAGCACCGAGCTGTTCTGCACGATGCGCCCCTGGCCTTGGGCCCGCATCAACGGGATCACGCGCCGGGTCAGGTCGTGCCAACCGAACAGATTGGTCTCGAACTGCGCCCGCAGTGCCTCGGGAGTCAGATCCTCGACCGCGCCGGGCTGACCATAGGCGCCGTTGTTGAACAGCGCATCAAGACGCTGATCGGTCAGTGCCAATGCCTCTTGCAGCCCGGTAGCGATGCTGTCGGGGTTGCTCAGGTCGAGCCGGACGGCGGTCAATCCCTCCTCGGTCCGCAGTCGTTCGACATCGGCCGGTTGACGGGCGGACGCGATCACCCGCCAGCCACGCCTCATCAGCCCCTTTGCACAGGAGAGGCCGATGCCACTCGAGCAGCCTGTGATGAGGATGCTGCGTTGATGATCCATGATTGCAGGCTCCGTCATGTTCGGAAAAGGGCGGCTACTGGTCTTTGCCGCTATGGCCCCAATGGCAGGCCGTATGCTGTGTCTGATAGCGCTGCTGATGGCGTACGATATCGCGTGCGATATCGCGTGTCATATCGCGTGCTACATGGTATGCCAGATTGTCGGGTAAGGTCTGCTTGGCGTTCCCGCTGCCATTGTCCGCCGGTGCGGTTGCGGTGCCGCAGCCCCCGGCCTCGCAACCCGGCTCGCGACCGGTGGGACCAATGGGCTGGCGGCTGTGCTGGCCGCCAAGCCGTAGACTGTTCTTGCGAGCGCTGGTCATTAGGATCGCTTGTGTCTCATTGGGGGAGCCTTGGCGGCGATCAATGGCTGACCAACCATGGTGGCTGACGCCGGTCGGCCGCAATGGCTCTCGGTGCCTGCAGCACCTGATCCGGCGCTTGTAGTGCTGGCGCGAGCGGGGCGCGGCCAGCTGCTCACGATCACTGCCGATCATGGTGTCGCGCGGTTGCCGCCTCGCGTCGGATCTGGCGGCTCAGCCAGACCGGTTGGCGCTGGCGCAGCGATTCGGCTCGGCCTGGCTCAGCAAAAAGAGCGCGTTGCTCGCGCTGATCGCCGAACGACAGCAGCCGAGCAATGGCCATGGGCCGGCAACTCGTCATCTCCCGGATTCAGCGCGAATGACGATCTTGAGAGGACTGCCGGACGCGAGCCGCGAGCCGGGGGTCGAGATGATTGGGTGAGCGAGGTGATGATCGATCTCGGGCGCCACGATCCCGCTGCGGCTGATCCTTCGATTCAGCGTTTCGATCTCGGGCCTGGTACGGCCGATGGTCGCCTCGATGCGGCGATGGATGGCCATCAGTTGGACTTGGCGCTGAGTGCTGGGCGCCATGCCGTTGAGCGCGCCAAGCTCGATGGCTTGGCTTTGATCTGGGCTCAGGGGCAGGGGATCGGTGCGGCAACGACCAACCAGGCTTGGCGGCAACTCCTGATGCCTGCTACCACGGCCTGTGCTTGCGATAGCCAGCAGTGCCGTGGAGATGCGTTCTTCATGCCGGATGCACTTGAGCTGGCGCCGTTAGCGCAGCCTGAGGTAGCCCAGACGCAGTGCCGTTGGTGCGAAGATGCGGACGAGGATGCCTGTCGTCTTATCAGACGTCATGCCCGCACGCTGGCTGATCCCTACGCAGCACTGCGCTGCCTAGGCGGTTTTGAGCATGCAGCGCTGGTTGGATCGGCGCTCGCGGCGGCTCAGCTCGGGCTGGCATGGCGGGCGTTGGGCGCGAGCGCCTGTATCGCGCTGCTGCTGGCGCTGCGACTGAATCCGTCGGTACGGCCTTGGCTGCATCCTGCCTCCGCAGTGGCTGCCAGTGGCTGGACGTGACCATCGCAGTTGTGCGCCTTGACGTCCGGATCTGCCCCGACGTCTGGATCTGCGGCTTTTGTCTACAATACCCAGCCTAGTTGGTATCAATGGAGACCTGACACAGATTCATGGGCGCGATTATTCCCGTTATCTCGCAAGAGCTCGGCTGCCATCCACGGCAGGTCCAGGCGGCTGTCGATCTGCTCGATGATGGCGCCACGGTGCCTTTCATCGCGCGTTATCGGAAGGAGGCCACTGGCGGACTCGACGATATTCAGTTGCGCCACTTGGCGCAGCGTTTGGTCTATCTGCGCGAACTCGAGGAACGCCGCGCGGCTGTGCTCGCCAGCATCGACGAGCAGGGCAAGCTGAGCGATGAACTGCGCGCTGATCTCGAGGCCGCTGAGACCAAGCAGCGACTCGAGGATCTGTATCTGCCGTTCAAGCCGAAGCGCCGGACCAAGGCGCAGATCGCGCGCGAGGCTGGCCTGGAGCCGCTGGCGGATGCGCTGCTCGCGGACCGGACGCAAGTCCCAGAACAGCAGGCTGCCGCCTATGTCGATGTTGGCAAGGGGGTTGCTGATGTCAGCGCAGCGCTTGAAGGTGCGCGCCAGATCCTGATGGAGCGCTTTGCTGAGGATGCTGAGCTGGCTGGTCAGTTGCGCGAGCGGCTGTGGGAGGTTGGCATCCTGGTGTCACGGGTGATTGCGGGCAAGGAGGCGGAGGGTGCTAAGTTCTCCGATTACTTCGACTACGCCGAGCCGATCGCCAAGGTGCCGTCGCATCGCGCGCTTGCGCTGTTTCGCGGCCGTAACCAAGGCATCTTGGCGCTGGAGCTGCTGGCCGGTGAGGGCGAGGACCCGGATGCGGCTTTCCGTGGTCGCATCGCTCAGTGCTTCGGTATTCGCGAGCAGGGTCTAGCAGGGGATACCTGGCTGATCGAGACGGTCCGCAAGACCTGGCGGATCAAGCTTATGACGCGTTTGGATCTGGACCTCAAGCATCGTCTGCTGGAGGCCGCCGAGACCGAGGCGATCCGCGTCTTCGCCAAGAATTTGAAGGCGTTGCTGCTGGCTGCACCCGCTGGCCGCTTACCGACCATCGGGCTCGATCCGGGGTTACGCACCGGCGTGAAGGTGGCGGTGGTGGATGCGACCGGACGCGTGGTCGATACCGCGACCCTGTATCCGCATGTGCCTAAGAATCAATGGGATGCATCGATTGCTGCGCTGGCGAAGCTAGCGGCTGCTCACGGTGTCAAGCTAATCAGTATCGGCAACGGCACCGCCTCGCGTGAGACCGATAAGCTGGCGCGGGAGCTGATCCGCCGCCATCCCGAGTTGGGTCTACAGTCGCTGGTGGTGAGCGAGGCGGGCGCCTCGGTCTATTCGGCGTCTGAGTATGCGTCGCGCGAGCTGCCGGAGCTGGATGTGTCGCTGCGCGGGGCGGTGTCGATTGCGCGCCGGCTGCAAGATCCGCTCGCCGAGCTGGTGAAGATCGAGCCGAAGGCGATCGGTGTCGGCCAGTATCAACACGATGTGAATCAGTCCGGGCTGGCACGTACCCTCGATGCTGTGGTTGAGGACTGCGTGAACGCGGTCGGAGTGGACCTGAACACGGCCTCGGCGCCCTTGTTGACGCAGGTCTCGGGTCTGACGCAAACGCTGGCCGAGAACGTCGTGCGCTTCCGCGAGGATCAGGGGGCCTTTCGCAGTCGTGCGCAGTTGAAGAAGGTACCGCGCCTGGGTGAGAAGACCTTCCAGCAATGCGCGGGCTTCTTGCGCATCAACGATGGCGATGAGCCGCTGGATGGTTCGGCGGTGCATCCGGAGGCCTATCCGGTGGTGCGGCGGATTCTCAAGGAGGTTGGGCGGGATATTCGGGCCTTGATCGGTGATCGCGCGACCTTGAGCGGGCTGCAGCCGGCGCGGTTTGCCGATGAGCGTTTTGGCGAGCCGACGGTGCGCGACATCATCGCCGAATTGGAGAAGCCGGGGCGTGATCCGCGGCCGGAGTTCAAGGCGGCGAGCTTCATGGAGGGGGTTGAGACGCTGTCTGATCTGCGGCCGGGGATGGTGCTGGAGGGCGCGGTGACCAATGTGACCAACTTCGGCGCCTTCGTCGATATTGGTGTGCATCAGGATGGGCTGGTGCATATCTCGCGCTTGGCGGATCGGTTTGTGAAGGACCCTTATGAGGTGGTGAGCACCGGGCAGTTGGTGAAGGTGAAGGTGCTGGATGTTGATCTGCCGCGCAAGCGGGTGTCGCTGAGTATGCGGTTGGATGATGTGCCTGAGGGTGAAGGCCAGGGCGGTGCTGGACGTGCTGGTGCCAGTTCTGGAGTCGGTGCTGGGCGTTCGGGCGGTGGTCAGCGGGGTGCGGTCGAGGCTGGTCGACGCGGTGGTGGGGGTTCTGGCGCTGGTCCTGTTGGTGCTGGCGGTTCGGGGCGGTCTGGCTCAAAGTCGAAGTCTGGCAGCGAGGAGTCGGCGTTGGCTGATGGTGCGATGGCGGAGGCCTTTGCTAAGGCTCGACGGAGGTGACTAGCGGCTGGTGACTGGTGACAGAGTGCTGGGGTGCAGCAGTGCCTGGTTTTGGCTCGTCGCTCGTGCCGGCATCGGGTAGCGCCCGTCGGGGGACGCCGTGAATCCGTCCTTGGAGGCTCGACGATCGCCGTCCGGGCGATCGACGCCCCCGCCGGTCGCCACCCGATACCGACACCTCTGGCCTTGTCGTTGTCGGTTTTGTCCATGAACCTGTGTTTGGCTTTGCAGTTTTAATGCGGGCGTTACCGCTGCCGGGCTTCAGCGCACGAGCATGATCAGCACGATGACGAGGCCGACCACGGCGGCGAGCGGTAGGATGGCGGCTTGCCAGTCGCCCTTCTCGGCCTTGGGTCCGTTCTCTTGCCAGGCCTTGTAGGCCGGCCAGAGGAAGAACAGCATCATGATCATGACGCCGGCGGCAGCGATCTTGAGGAAGAGTTCCATGGGGGCCTCCGTTACCTTGGAGCGAGCGTTTCGTCGTTCGGGTGTGGCGACGCGCGCTCGTGTTTGTGAGCGCCTTGCCAACAAAAACCCCGGCCGGAGCCGGGGTCGTGTTAGCCAGACTGGCTACCAGTGATCAGATTGACGCCATCGTGATTCAGTCATCGCCCATGATGCCCAGGATCTGGAGCAGGCTGATGAAGATGTTGAAGATGGCGAGGTAAATGCCGTAGGTCGCCATGATGTAGTTGGTCTCGGCACCGCTCTTGATTCGGCTGGTATCAAAGAGGATGAAACCGCTCATGAGCAGGATGATCGCCGCTGACACGGCCAACGCCAGTGCTGGCATGTTGAGGAAGATGTTGGCGATCATGGCGACGACAGCGACCATCATGCCGGCGAACAGGAAGCCGCCGAGGAAGCTGAAATCACGCTTGCTGGTCAAGGCGTAGCCGGATAGGCCGAGAAAGATCACCGCGGTGCCGCCGAATGCGGTGGCGATAATGCTAGGACCGTTCGGCAGGGCCATGTACATGCTCAGGATCGATCCGAGCCCAAAGCCGAGCATGCCGGTAATCAGGAAGATGACGCCAACGCCGCTCGCTGATTGGGCGGCACGTGGCAGCACGAACATGCCAAGCAGCATGGCGCCGATCACCGAGACCAAGTAGACCCAGGACGGCATGGCGAGCGCCATCGACAGCATGGCGGTGAAGGCGCTGAAGCCGAGGGTTGCGGCGAGCAGCAGGTAGGTGTTCTTCAGGACCTTGTTGGTCTCGAGCACCGATCCGGCGCGCGCTGCCGGGACCTCTTGCTGTTTTGACAGGAAGGAATTGGGGTTAGCCATAGTGGTGATGTCTCCGTCTAGAACGAATACTCTGTACAGACTCGACGCTGTCAGATTGGATGGTTGAGTGATCGTAGCGCGATCCTTGAGACCTGTCGTCAGGCCCAAAGGTTTCTGACAGGATCACTTGGGATGCAAGCATACCGACAATGGGGTCATGCTTGCATCCTTGAGAGGCCGATAGCTGTGTACGTTGTGCGGTCTTTGCTGGCGGAAACAAGTGGCCTCGGTGGTTGGTCAACGCCGGATATCGAGGCCCTTGGCTGAAGCGAGTGTTTTCATCTATCGCACGACGGCCCGTTGTTGAGGTATCCTATGTCGCTAGCTTGATCGCATTCGCTCAGCAACCCTGTTCAGGAGAGGTGGCAGAGCGGTTGAATGCACCGGTCTTGAAAACCGGCGACGGTTAATCCCGTCCGTGGGTTCGAATCCCACCCTCTCCGCCAGATCAATGACTTACGCGATTTCTCCAGCGCCCTTCTTGTTCCCGAAATCGGCACTGTGCCATTGATGTGTCACAGATCACTCGATGGCCCGGAGCAGGAACCTTGGCCGCCGCATCTTGCAAATGGCTCTGCGCGAAGCGAGCGTATTTGAGGGCAATCGTGTAAATTGACCACCCACCAAGCTCCATGAGCTGCTGCAAGCTGGTTCCCGCCTGCAAGGGCCAGCTCAGCCATGTCTGTCGGAAGTTGTGCCAATGGAAGTTCTCGATCTTTGCCCTAGCGCAAGCATCCTGCATCGTCTTGCTGGCGATGGTGTCGAACGGTTTGCCGTGACGGGTGAAGACCCGGCCGTCGTGTTGCCCCTCGTGCCGCTTCAGCACCTTGATCGCGGTATCGGATAACGGGATCAGCAACGAGCTGTCCGCCTTGAACGCATCGGGTGGTATCCAGATCGTATGCTGATCGAAACTGACTCACTCCCAGTGCAGCCCGAACACTTTGCTTGTCGTAGCCCGGTCTGCAGCGCTAGCTCGGCTGGACCCTTCAGATGCACGTGTAGCCCCACGATCAACCGATCGGCTTGCTCGCGGGTAATCCAGCGAATGCGCCGATCTGGCTCCTTAGAATAGCTAAAGTGCGGTGGCGCGTCGATACACTTCAACTCGTTGGCCGCTTTGCGAAACAGCGTCCGCACGACGGTCAGGTAGCGGTTGCGCCTGGCGTTGGTGATACCAGGCAACGCCAGTACCCCCTCCTTGATCTCGTTGCTGGTGATCTCGGTCAGCAGTCGCCCGGTGAAGGTCGCGTTCAGCTTGCGCAACCGCTGCCGACCATCATCGGCGCTGCGCTTCTCCAGTTCCTTGATGTAGCGGATGACCGCATCATCCCATGCGTGCTTAGGCCGCTCGCCCAACTCGTTTGCCGTCAGAGTTGGGCTTTTAAGTGTGTCGTGGAGTTCTTGCGCTTGGCGTTTAACGGTCGTGTGAGCAGATCGGCGCACTCGCGCGGGCTCGAGAGCTTGATGTCGATCCAGTAAGTTTCCGAGCCGGGGCGCTGATAGATGGGCATGATTGTTCCTCTGGCGCCGGAGCATAGCGCGTGCGGACCCAAGCAACGACCTCTTCGCACACGAAACGCAGACCCTTGCCGATCTTCGTTATGGGCAGTCCATCGCGTAGTACCAGGCGGCGGATGTTATTGTTCCGCCAGCACTAATCCAGACTGCGGATGCCCTTGTTTTCAGTATCCGATGGCATCTTGGTGTCCGGATATCACGACTCGGGACAATATCCGTGCTTGTGCAGAGCAGTTCTGCGGCGCCTTCCGTGGTTACGATTTCCGGCGTCATTGGCCCGGCCCGCGCTTCTGCTGTTGGCGTTGACGACTGCTTCCAGATCAATGCGCAGCTCGGCTGGCTCATTCGGGTTGACTATCGGGAAGGAGGTGACCAGCAGGGGGGGGAAGGTGGTGCTCGCTGCCGCTTTCACTGCCGACCTAAGGAGCAGGCAAACATTGCGCTTGGTGGTTAGAACGACTCAACCATCAATGAATTGATCACTTGCGCGATAGATTCTCGGGTAGGTTACGTTAGGTTGAGGGTGTTATTTTCTTTGAAATCTTCTGACTCAGTGATCTACCTCGTAGCAACTTACTGAACAAGAATGGGAAACAGTGTGCAAGCAAGGTGAGTCAAGTGTTCGGCGAGCTACGGCTCAGCCCGTTTTCGGTGCCCATGCCTCGCATGTGTCTTCTTCGTAGGGCCCGGCCCGCCGAGCAAACGCAAGCTATCAGCATCATCGAATATTAGAGCTTGTTGATGCGATTGCCCAAGAACTGATTGCGGTTTATCGGCATGACAAGATCATTAGATTAAAGTATGTTTACCTGCATGGGTAAATTTTTCGGAGAAAATTTGACTCGGTTCAGGTATCTTGCTATCAATTATTTGAGGGCCCGTCTAGCAAAAAACTAGTAGGGCATCTCGAAAAATATGAAGTAAATCTGAAGCTTGAAGTTGATTTTTGAGTAAGAAATCGGTCTGTATCACGGTTCGTCGTGCGTTTAATTTCTCCAGCAGATCCTACGTCGCGGCGTACACCCACCAATTACATGGTATTAGCATCAATGAAAACTTCAAACTACTATATTAGTTCGCACATCCTGCGTGCCTTCGCTCTGGGCGGCCTTGCCGCTGTCGGCATCATCGCGCATCAAGCCGCCAGTGCCGATGCCATGCTGTTCCCTGTCATGACTCGGAGTCCATCGGTGACCACCATTGTTTCCGTGGTCAACAAGGATCCAGACGGGGTCGTCAACGTCAACTACTTTACTAAGCCGATCGACCTATCTTCACCCTGTATCGACGAGGGTGTAAAACAGGTCGCGGCTTCGGGCCGCGCCAATGATATGGTCAGCTTTGACGCCGGCGGAGTATTTCTGGCTGGCCAAGGCGGAGGGCCGCTGTTCAATGATCCAGAAAGGCTGGCGCCCTACGGAGCCGTTGATTTTAGTACGACCAGCACTGGCCCTGTTCGTGGTTTCCTGATCGTCGACGATGGTGATGATACGAGCGAGGGTGGCACTGGGGCTGATCTCTATGGCGAAGCAATCATGCTCGAGATGACTGGAGGGGCGGCCTTCGGCTACCGTGCGTTTAATCCGGCACAAGATTCTAACACTCCAGGGCCTATATTTGGCAACGGCGGTGGCTTTGGCTCGTTCTTAGGGGAGGTGCTTGACTTCGGTGCTGGAACGGGTAACGCGGGCGTCACCTTGATGCCGCCAAGCGAGTGGACGACGCGCTTCTTCGTTACGCCAATTGCAGATGGCACGGGCACGGCCGTCAGCCAGCGCGATTGTGAAACTTGCAGTGCCAGTATCTATCTCTCGCCAGATAAGGCCGGAACGCTCGCGGGGATGTACGATCGAGATACGGTGATGCGATCCGAGCCTTTCGCCCCTGCGCCGATACCAACCTCCGCCAGAAACATTGTCTGCACTGGAGCGGTCGACATGACCGAAATTCTCCCGCAGTCAATTGTCAACCAGATCTCGACGCAGGGAGGATGGGGATATGTGCAAATCCGCTCGGGAACGTCTGGGAACATCGAGAACTCGGCTACCGTACTGAAGTTAGAGTACAATCTCACGAGTAGCGGACAGACGTCTACCATCTCGCCGGATGGCGCTGTGAGTTTCACGGGTACGGTGAACAACGGCGTCTTTCTGCGCAACAGCGGTACACCAGGCACCAGCAGCTTCTAGAGTGGGAGTTCGATCCCTGATGATGTGGGCGGCGGGGTTTCTGTTCCCGCCGCTTCTCTTCGCCGATGCGACCGAGTGGCGCATCAATGAAGGTGGTTTCAATCCCGCGCTGACTCCGAGATTGGCCACAACCGCTGGCGGTCAGCCTTATGTCGCATACAGCGATCAGGAGGGCCGCTTATTGGTGGGTCAGCCCGATTTAAATTCCCGAGTACTCTCGGCACCCGGGCACTCCGCCGCTGGTGCGGTTTTGGAATCATTCGGTGATCGCGTCTATGCCGCATGGTTGGATGGCGGAACAGGTGAGCCTCCTGCAATCGTATTTCGCGCGCTCAGTCCGGGCAACGCTTGGTCAGACGCGCTCATCTTAGATTCTACGTCTCGACCACTGCCGCGGATACGACTGAGCGGGGACCAAAGCGGTCAAATCGCCGCCGTTTGGCTCGGCGATGCCCCAGAGACGGATGGTGTCGAACCTGAGGCAGAGAACACCGGCACACCCAATTATCACCTCTACGGTCGTCGCTCGAACGACGGTGGAAAGAGCTGGGGCGACGTCCAGCGCATAACCACCGGCTACGACAGCGGATTCTGGCCTGCGTTAACCATGGCAGGGGGGCGCGTTCATGCTTTTGCCGATGTTCGCCGGGGCAGTGAAACTCTTGTTGTCCATGCGCAGGGCGACGATAAACTTGGCTGGTCGGAAGCGGAATCCATCAAGAGCGTCGGCAGCGTCCTATTGATTGCCGCAACATCGGCGAAAAACGAGCCTCTAGCCGTTTGGTTTGGGTCAGAAGCAGGCAGTTACCGACTTGAGTCGGCGATGCGAAACGGTGATCGCTGGAAGACGTATGTCTTTCCAGGAAGCGATGCCTATGACATCGGTTCGATAGCCCTGGCGGCGCATGAAGGTTTCGTCTATCTAGCGTTTAGTGCCCGCAGCGCGCAGCAAACCGATCAGCCGCGAAAGAACCACATATTTTACACTCGCTCTTCCGACGGCGGACTCAGTTGGGAGCCGATTCAGCCTTTCCGCCGCTACCCCTTCCAGGTGACTCAGGACAACTTTCCTCAGATTGCGCTCGGAAAGGAGGGAAATGTCGTGATCGCTTGGAACGACTACCGTAACCTGCGTGGGGACCTCTTCTACAACATTTCGTTCGATCAGGGTGCGACCTGGCTCGACGAAGACGTGCCGCTGGATGAGCCCGGCGTGGCGGAAGACAGGCTTTTCCCGTTCGTGAGAAATTTCAGCGGCTCGAATGGAACTTTCTACCTACTTGCCTCGCGTTATCGAGACGACGGCCTGGCTGTGGCTGATCTCTATCTGCATGCCTTGTCGATCAAGCCGATCACGAGGCCCCTTGCAAGCTCAAAGCAGTTAGGCTCCTCCGCTCAGGAGAAAGATCTCAGAGCGCGTGTGTCACAGTTCTGGAAAGCTTTAGTGGAAGCGGACTACAAGAGCGCCTATGCGTTGTTTGATCCATACTTCCGCCTACGCATGCCCAAGCAAACCTACATAGCCCAGTCGGGTCGCGTCAAGCAGCTAGATTTCTCGATCAAGGACACCAAGATTGAAGGCAAAGTCGCCCGCGTGGCGATAGAATTTACCTATGAGATCCCGCCCTTGAAAATGTCACTCGGTGGTTCCTACGCTAAGCCGCCGACCATGACTCGGGTAGAAGAGACCTGGATCTACATCGATGGTGATTGGTTCAAGGAGTATCATAATGAAGTAGGTGATTTTGAATTCACTCGGTACTGACGCGAACCTGGCGTTAAATCTATACCCAGCCTAAATATCTGAGGCACAAAAAAGCCCGCAAGAGCGCGGGCTTAGATATCTTTTCGGCTATTTTTTTGTACGCTCAAATGGTGGAGGCGGCGTCCATTAATCCCTGTGCTTCAGAAGACTGATGTGTTCCGCAAGACCTCTGATTTAAAAAGCATTACCATCCTTTAGCGTCTAGAACATTCTTCCCAAAGCCGAGTATACTTTGTGGGTGCATTTGTGGGTACGGTCGTGGGTAGAGGAATAGACGCTTGTGGCGCGAACGCTCCATCGCCTGACCAGCAGGCAAATCAAGGCAGCCAGCAAGCCGATCGGCGACGGTGGGGGGTTATGGCTCTATCCACAGGGTCAGGCGCGGACTTGGATCTTTCGCTACAGCGTCAATGGCCGGCAGCGCGAGATGGGCTTGGGCGGCTATCCAAGCGTCACGCTGGCCGAGGCGCGCGATCGGGCTGCCGAGGCACGAGCATTGCGCAAGCAGGGCATCGACCCGATCGAGCATCGAAAAGCGCAGAAGGTCGCCGAGCAGGGAATTCCGACCTTTACCACGGTTGCAGCGCGCTACATCCGGGCGAAGCGAAGCACTTGGTCCAATCCCCGGCATGCCCGGGAATGGCCCTCAAGCCTGAAACGCTATGCGCGTGCCAAGCTCGGCGCAATGCCCATCGATGAGATCACGACCGCTGATGTGCTTGGCGTTCTCACTTCGATCTGGCATCGGCGTCCAGAAACCGCATCGCGGGTCCAGTCGCGCATCGAGAACATCTTGGATTATGCCGCTGCGATGGGCTGGCGAGATCCTGTCAACGTCGCGCGGTGGAAGGGACACCTCGACCGACTCTTGCCGAGTTCAACCACGGTCAAGCGGCAGCAGAATGGCGGCACCGTGCCGCATTATCCGGCCATGCCCTACCAAGAGGTTCCTGCGTTCCTAATCGAGCTTCGAGCGCTCAAGAGCACGAGTGCGAAGGCCTTGGAGTTCACCATCTTGACGGTGTGTAGAACTTCCGAAGTACTGAAGGCAGAATGGACCGAGATCGATCTCGACAACGCGACATGGACCATCCCTGCGCAGCGCATGAAGGCGCGGGTTGAACATCGGGTTCCGTTGTCCGAGCAGGCGCTCGCCGTGTTGATGTCGTTGCCAAAACTGGCTAACAACCCGTTCGTCTTCCCTGGAGGTAAGATGGGCCGACCACTCTCCGGGATGGCGCTCCTGATGGTGATGCGCGGTCTCGGCCACGGTGTCAACGGCGAAAAGTCCAAGGCGGTACCCCATGCCTTCCGCTCGTCATTCCGAGATTGGGTTGGCGAGGAAACCGGGTTTGCGTCGAACGTCGCCGAGGCTGCGCTGGCGCACCAGATCTCGAACGCCGTGCAGGCCGCTTACGAGAGAGGCGATAAGTTCAAGAAGCGTCGCGAGTTGATGCAGGCCTGGGCTGATTATTGCGACCTCAAGGGAAACCGTCAGTGAGCACCCGGAAGACACCCGACCAGACTCATCAGGCCGCGTCCACGCAGAGCCGCGGAACAGCGCTGCCAACGGGCTACGCCGAGACCCTCACCGTCATCAAGGAACAGGTCGCCGCGTCTCGTACCCGCGCAGTGCAGAGCGTCAACGTCGAGCTGGTCTGCCTCTACTGGCGGATTGGCAGGCTGATCCAGCAGCGCCAACAGGCCCACGGCTGGGGGACCAAGGTCATTGAGCGCCTCTCCGCGGACTTGCGCCACGCCTTCCCGGGCCAGAAGGGTTTCTCCGCGCGCAACCTCGCCTACATGCGCAATTTCGCTGCCGCCTGGCCGGACGAGACAATTTTGCAGCAGCTTGCTGCAAGAATCCCCTGGGGCCATCACCAGCTCCTATTAGACCGTCTGGAGGAGCACGCGCAGCGGTTGTTCTATGTTCAAAAGGTCCAACAGCACGGTTGGAGTCGCAGCGTTCTGGCGGCCCAAATCGATGCTCAGCTGCATGGTCGCGAAGGCAAGCCCATCAGCAACTTTGCCGAACGGCTACCGGCCGCTGACAGCGACCTGGTTCAACAGTCCTTCAA
The DNA here is from genome assembly GCF_016583905.1 of Lamprobacter modestohalophilus. GTDB lineage: Bacteria > Pseudomonadota > Gammaproteobacteria > Chromatiales > Chromatiaceae > Lamprobacter > Lamprobacter modestohalophilus. The sequence goes on from NZ_NRRY01000003.1 coordinate 350,556, forward strand.
GGACCCTTACCTGCTCGACTTCATCGCCACCGATGCTCCGCTGCGTGAGCGGGAGCTGGAAGATGCCCTGATCACCCACCTGGAGCGCTTCCTGCTGGAGCTCGGTGAGGGTTTCGCCTTCGTTGGCCGACAAGTGGAGCTACGCTTAGAGGGTGAGAGCTGGTTCGTCGACCTACTGTTCTATCATCTGCGCCTGCGCCGCTTTGTCGTCATCGAGCTCAAGGCTGGCCGGTTCCTGCCGGAGCATGCCGGCAAGATGAACTTCTACTTGAACCTGGTGGACGAGACCATGCGCCACCCGGACGACGCCCCGAGCATCGGCTTGATCCTGTGCCGTGAGGGCAAACAACTGGTGGCCGAATACGCCCTGCGCGATATTGATAAACCCATGGCCGTCGCGGAATGGCGCCTACGTCTGACCCGCGAGCTACCGGCGGAGCTAGAAGCTGGGCTACCTTCGATCGAAGAGATTGAACAGGAGTTGGCCGAGAGGAACGACTAAAGGTCGGTGACTGTTACCGTCTTATCCTTGGCCCAGTACATCGGATGCCTGCAGGCTGAACGAGGCGATACGCCAGTCATCCGCACAGGGCCACGACGAAAGACACCGATGTTGGCCACTCTTTCGCGATAGGTGCTTGATCATCATCGAAAATGCTTGCGCTCCAGGCATCCTCGGTGCTAGCGTTTCACCCATACCCGTGCGGCAGGGTGAAGCCGCTGGTCGCTCGCCATCAACGTAGCCACTCGCTGTCTCGTGCAGAAGACTCCCTCGGAGTCACCAACGTCCATCCCAGGCCGATTGGCCTCATCGTCAGGGTTCGCCCCAAATCGATCCTGACTCGGCAACGCCTCCGTGTCCGTCACTCACGCGACACTCGGCGCCAAGACCTCCTCGCGTCTGTTCACTGCAGGCGGCGCTGATCTGTGCGCATCTGTGCTGTGCTTTTCCCTGTCCAAGGGACCGCGCTTGCGCCTTTTGGCGACTCGTTCTCCGCCCCACCGCGGCCTCTTCAACCTCATCAGGTTCCCCGTCCAGACACAGAGACGGGTCAAGATAATGGGCTTCCAGGCCTTGTGCCATCAGCCCTTGGCCAAGCCAAGTCGACATCAAAACTCACGTCAAAACCTATTGCGAGCAGGATCAGGCGTCCATCCCGGACACCAGGGCGGCACCCTGGCAGGCATGATCCACCGCAAGGGCTTCGACAACCCCTTCCTCCATGCGCCACCGCGCCAACTGCCAGCACCACGCCGCGAGTGTCCATCGCGGCCGCATCCCCCGCCCGCCCGAAAGGGTTCAGCGGATGCGGTGCTGACACACCCCGAATCCATGCTCCGGATGGTAGGAGCCGCAACGGCGCTGCGTCAGGCGCCAGTCCCCACGCCGGCAGCGGGCGCAAACGCTGTCAACACTGAACACCGCAAGGGCGGGACCCTGGGGACGACCGGAACCGACCAAGATCATCGGGTGCCGCGCGCGACAGCGCTCGCCCCGGGGTCCCGCCAGCGGTGTGTCGAGGCCGGTCAACTGACGCGTTTCTGTTTGATTGTTGGGTTCGGTTTCGTCCATCCAGCGGGCGGAACCACAGAGGAGTATCTGAGACCATGAGAGATCAAGGCGGCCATCAGGCCCGCAACCAGGGCTGGGGCCGGGATCTGGCCTATGCCGGCAAGCAGATCCTGCAGGCGCGCTTCGGCGGTGGACACTTCGCCAGTGTCGCCAGCCATGCCGAGCGCTGGCGCTGCTTTGCCACCTGGGCCAAGGCTGAGGCCGGCGTGCGCGATCTGCGCCAGGTGACACCGGAGCTGGTGGGCCAGTATGCCGAGGTCATCAAGGGGCAGGGTCGAGCGGTGTCGACGATCCAGAACCGGCTCAGCAGCATCAATGTGATCCTCAGCTATGCGCGCGAAGGCCGCTGGAACCCGGTCTCGCCGCGGGCACTGGCCGGCGCCGCGCGCTCGGCGGTCCGAACCGAGGTGCCAGCCGCGCTGGATCTGGACGCCGTGGCAACGGCACAGACGGCCCTGCGCGATGCGGGTCTGGTTCGCGCTGCGGCGGTGCTCGGGCTTGCGCGCGCCTTCGGAATGCGCTCCGAGGAGGCGGTCAAAGCCAACCTGGATCGCCTGGCCAAGGAGGCTGAGCGACAGCAGGCGATCAACATCCTTGATGGCACCAAGGGCGGTCGGACCCTGCCACGCTGGGTGGCTGTCACCGCATTGGGGCGTCAGGCGCTCGACGCCGCACTGGCCGCACGTCCACCAGGATCGGCGAACCTGCTGCGTGTCGATGAGACCTACCAGGGTTGGCGCCAAGGTGAGCTGCGCGCCGGTCGCCGTCTCCTGAAGGCCGTTGGATTGCGTGGTTATCACGATGCCCGCGCGGCCTTCGCTTGTGAACGCTATCACGCACTGAGCAGTCACCCGGCGCCAGTGGTCGCGGGTGGTCAGCGCGCGGCGGATCGAGAGGCTGATAGCAAGGCCCGGGAGGTCATCGCCGTCGAACTCGGCCATGGCCGCACCGACGTGGTGGCGGCCTATATCGGCAGTGCCCGATGAGCGCGATTCGACGCCTGCTCGAGCGTGCGCAGCCGGGGAGTGCCGGTGGCATCGCGCAGCATATCCGCCGTGGTGAGCGCCTCGCTGTGCTGATCCAGGCGCGCTGGGGTCTTCAGCGTCCCGAGCAATGGCGTGCGAAACATCTGCGCTGGGTGCTGGAGCGGGGACTGATGGATCTGAGTCCGGCATCGCGCTATCACTACTATCGCACTTCGCGTGTCCTGGCCGCGACGCTTGGGCATTGGCCGGCCTGGGAGGCGGCGCTGCGGGGGCCTTGGATGCATCCGGCCGGTCTCGGAACGCCGAAGATGCGCGATGCGACAGTGCGGGGTGGGCGTCCGCCGAAGCTGGCTCATCGTGCGAAGTTGCAGCGTTGATCTGCTCAGACTATTGGTGTGGATTCCTTCGGCTACTGGACTAGCGGATTGATCTGTGGTCTCACGATGATCGACGCTGAGGTGGCTTGCACGACTAGCGAACGACTGCAGCACGACAGCAGGGTAACAACAGGATGTGGCAGCCGTGCTGTTTGGCGGAGATACATGACACTGATGGTGCTTGCACGACATCAGCACGACTGGCCGACGATAGGCCAAGCCAGATCTTGAGTTCGGCGACCCTTCTGGGAAGGCTCATGCGTCGGTTGTGGTCGTGATTTTAAGCCATTTGGCCGGTGTGGGGTAGCACGGTAGCCCTGGAGGTTGCAGACGTAGCACGGCCGAATTGCTTGTCTGATCAGTCCGGTAGCACGGGGAGCACGGGTAGCACGATGCGAAGTGACAACCTCCGGGGATTTGGTGCGCAGCCTTATCCCATCTATTGTCGTCAAACCTTGGTGATTGCAGACCCATTTCGGATCGAGATGTTGTAGCAAGAGCAGTTAACGATGTTGAGGCCGCAGATCGCTTGGTGACGCTGATTCCGGACAACGAACACGGAGCGAAGTGGGTTTGAGGGTCAGGTTTCGACCCGAAGCGGGAGTTAGACTACGAGTAGAGAATCAGACAGTATCGACACTCTACCTGAGGGACATGCGATGGCTATCAGCGGCGAATGCTTCTGCGGAAAAATCAGTTACAGAGTCAACGGTAAGCTCCACGACGCCCGATCCTGTCATTGCTCGCGGTGTCGCAAAGCATTTAGCTCCCAAGCATCCGCATACGCAGAAGTTGCCCTAGGCACATTCGAGTGGGTAGCTGGCGAAGACCTGTTGACTACCTATGAGAGTCACGACGGATTTGGCCTTCAGTTTTGTAGTCTATGTGGCTCCACGCTCTGTGGCATTTACAAAGGTGACATCCATGGGGTGACTTTGGGATGTGTGAACGGTGATCCAGGGATTGAGATAGCAAGGCACATATTCGTTGGCTCTAAAGCGGCCTGGGAAGTGATGCCCGAAGGTGTGATCGAATTCGAGCAAGGACCGCCTGAATAGGTCAGCAAGTCCGAGTCGGCTCTCGACCCACAGCGGACCAACGCAGCATTCAACGGCTTGTCCGTTGCAATGCTTTGTTATGCAAATAGTGCGTTGATGGCAAGAAGTTTCTTGCCTTTCGCCTCAACGGTTGAAGAGTTTTCCCGGGTATAAGCCATATCCCCCAAAAAAGAGACCTCCTTTTGTGCCGGAATTCGAATTCTTATAACTGACAACCCCCTGTAGTCAACATAGTCCACTTGGGTAAGAACCTGATGTTTCAGTGTGTCACTCAAATCTGAATTTCTAAGGAAAGATAGGATTCTGTCGACATAAGATTCATGATCACATTTCAATTTCGAAAGCTCCCGCTCTATGCCTACCACATATCGTGAGCCAACCGTAACACAATCGACCCCGTCTAATTCTTTAATTCGATTAGCATCACTTTTATTGTCTGCAACTCCAATAAATATAAATCCATCAGCGTCAGGCCCTAAGTTTGCAATCCCGCATATGGTTTCTAATATTTTATGCGGCAAATTTTTATCTTCAGATCTTTTCGGTGATAAATCAACGAATCCTTGCTTGCACTCATACCTTCCAGTCTCAACCTTTGACCTTCGAAGCGAATTTTCTAGATCAAGAGCCAAACCTGCTCCATGCCTCAACATTGGAGGGTCCTTTTTAACAAAGTATCTTAAAATTAGCCCCTTTGTTTTGTCAATATTTCTGACCCTGTCTTCAGTTTTTGAGTATTTCGCTGTAGTTTTAATGTCAGATTGTAAATCTTTGAGGGCAGCCATTATATTTTTACTGCTATCAGGTGATAGTTCGTCAATAATGACGAGGTGATGCATAGCCATAAAAAGGGTGTAAAATGCAGTTTTTATAGGGTTTGTCGATCCAGGATTGATAACTGACCTGAGGGCATTATTATCAGAGCTATATTCATCAATTATTTCTCTAAGAACGGAGAGTGTTACTTTTACTTCTTCATAAAGTCGGTCAACGCCGTAAGAAGTCAAAGAGCGTCTAAGTTGTTCGTATTCATCTGTTGACGAGTCATAGTAGGAGTCTAATAACTCCTTGCTTCTTGCAATGGGCTGTCCTAGTGCAAGTGATGCGCAAATATCAGCAATAATCTCCTCGTCTTCGCTTTCTCGCAACTGTCTTGTCCACATTACACCTTGTTTGCACCAAAATATTTCCTCAGCTTTCAACTCATACCCCAGGTCCGCACGCACTGAATCAATGCTAATCTCCGGCATCTCAGAAAGGGGCAATACCTCTTTTGAGGTATCACCTCTGATTTCGGAAGCCAACTTCCTTACAAGCATAGAGAAGTCGTCAACCATTCCTGCCTGCCTTCTTTCTTGAAGGCTTAATTGTCTACCACCGGAGTTTATACGACCAAAAACATCTGTTGTTTTCTCCTCTCCTCCTGCCGGAAATACGGTCACAGCTAGTTGATAGTCAAGGAAATCAGCCACCTCACTTGGTGTTAGAAAAGTATTGGTTCCTTTGCTTGCCGCTGAAAACACACCCTCGGAAGCCAGTTGTTTTGCCCTAGAGAATTCATCCGTATCAAAATATCTACCCTCTATTGGGAAGTGATTCTCTATGAAAGCAAATATGGCGTTAAGCCTTTGCATTCCATCCATTATTTCATACGAATTTTGAGATGAATCTTCCCCGAGCAAAATCAAGGGGATTGGATAGTCTTTCATTATGCTATCCACCAATGATTGCTTCTCAAAAAGGTTCCATACGAGCTTTCGTTGATACTTTCTATTAACGATTAGCTTACCATCACGATAATTTCGGTAGGCTTCTTGTACACTCATACCTCTTGGTGTGATGCTCATATATCTTCCTTTGTTAATCTCTTTGCATAACGAGTGATTCTACGGTTTCCGGATAACACCACGGAAGACGTGTTATCCCGCGATACTCGAGGTATCTGCCGAGCGACAAGGTTCAGTTGGACCCTTGCATGGGTTCGGTAACAAACAGCGGCCGCAAAGGTTGCTCTGCCTCGGGTGTCTGGTCGATTCCTGGCACCGGCGCCCTCCCTGGTCAATGTCCGGTTCTGGCCGATCGCAGACACTCACCGGCATAGGAGGCGAAACAAGACTCGGTTGATTCTGCAGTTTCTGGATATGCCCTCGCGTAGCAGCAGAGGAAGATGAAAAACACCAGCGCAGTCGCCCGATTCAGAGCGTTCCCCATCTGACAATAGCGCAGAGGATCCCTGGCTGCGAAGACCATCACGCATCGCTGCATCGCAAAACGTGCCGAAATCGATGATCTTTCACTGTCGCGGACGAAGCCGGATTGCGTGGATGCTAGCAAGGTCTTCAGAGCCAGGCTGCCCGCCAAAGCATTTCCGACCCTGAACAGCCGTTAGGCCAAGCCCGGTATTGAGCACCGGCGGCGCTTCCTGAGTACTGAAGACAGCACGTTGGGCGCGGGACCGATCCCCGCCCAGCACTGATCTCCACAACCAGGATGCCGCAACGATGCCCCACACCCGCTCCCTCTTACGCCGCCCCGAAGTCGAACGCCGCATCGGCCGTTCCCGCGCCAGTGTCTATGCCGATATCGCCGCTGGCGTGCTGCCACGCCCGGTCAAGATCGGCCAACGCGCCGTCGCTTGGCCCAGCCATGAGATCGACGCCGTCATCAACGCCCTCACAGCCGGCGCGACACCCGAAGAGATGCACGCCCTCGTCAACCAACTGCACGCCGCGCGCGGTCAGTGACGGAGGTGGTCGCCATGACGAAGCCAGCCAGCAATGCTCAGTCGTCGGTCTACACCCCCTGGTTAGGGATCGATCGCAGCCCCGATGTGGACCCTGGCCACGCCTGGTCAGATACCAACGGGGTGACACCATGATGGACTGCCAAGGCTCAGCTCGCACGGACGTGACGCCGTCTGAACAAGCAGCATCGGTCGCCGACGACCAAAGGTCCGTGTTTTTCCGTGCTACCGGTGCTAACCGTGCTACCGCATTGAATGTGCTGAAGATTCCGAGTGCTACCTCGGGAGCACCTGAGAAACGGCTGGTGCTACCCAACCATGAGGGCAGCGCTCGCCCCGAGACCGATGAGCAGGCGCACCGCCTCATCGCCAGCGCACCGCCGAGCCTGGATGCCTGTCCCTGTTGGCGGGTCTACCTCAAGCCCTGGCACGATGGCAAAGGCCTACGCCGCGCCGGGGTCTGGTATCACGCCCTACGAGAGGGCAAGGACGGCCAGCGCAGCCGATCCGATGATTGGATCTGCAGTCCGCTGACCGTCGAGGCCATCTCGGTCGATGCGCGTGGTGAGGCCTTCGGGCGCCTGTTGCGCTTCCCGGATGTCCTTGGACGGATTCGTGAGTGGATCATGCCGATGCCGCTCTTGCGTGGCGAAGGCCTGGAACTGCGCGGCGCCTTATTGGCCAGAGGCCTGCTGTTTGAGCCCACGCAGCGCCAGCGTCTGGTGCAGTACCTGATGCACCAGGTGCCCAAGCGCCAGATCCTGCAGGTACCGACCCTGGGCTGGCATGAGGGGCGCTTCGTCTTGCCGGATACCGTGATCGGTGGCGGCGAGATCCGCTTCGAGTCCGAGGCCACGCAACCGCTCGACTACGCCCAATCCGGGACCTTGGAGCAGTGGCGCGAGCAGGTCGCCGCCGCCGCAGTTGGCAACCTGGTGCTGTTGTTAGCGATCTCGGCCGCATTTGCTGGCCCACTGCTGGCCCTGATCCAAGCCGATCACGCCGGCCTGCATCTCTATGGCGACAGCAGCGGCGGCAAGAGCACCGCCCTCCGCGCGGCTGTCTCGGTCTGGGGCAGTCCGGCCATGCTGCGCAGTTGGCAGGCCACCGCGAACGGTATGGAGGCCGCAGCGGCCGAGTCCAACGATACCCTGCTTGCCCTGGATGAGCTGGGCCAGGCCGATGGACGTGATGTGGGTGCGGTGATCTACCAGCTAGCCAATGGTCGCGGCAAAGGACGCGCCAATGTCCAGGGCGGCACCCGACGACGCGCACACTGGCGTACCGTGATCCTCTCCAGTGGCGAGCGCACCGTCAACGCGCACATGCAGGCCGATGGCGGACGCTATCAGGCGGGTCAGGCCGTGCGTCTGATCAATCTGCCGGCGGGGGAGCGCACCTATGGGGCCTTTGATCAGATCCACGGCGCCGCAGACGGTGCCGCCTTTGCCGATGCCCTGAGTGCCGCGACTCAGCGCCTGCATGGCACGGCCGGACGCGCCTTTTTGCACGGGCTGGTCGGGCAGCAGCAGGAGCAGACCCTGTCCCAGGCCGTGCTGCATCTGATGGCGTGCATGTCGGTCACCCATGGACAGGCGGCACGGGTTGCCAAGCAGCTGGCCCTGATCGGCACCGCCGGAGAGTTGGCGACGGCGGCAGGCATCACCGGCTGGCCGGCGGGAAGCGCGGCTGACGCGGTGCTGGATGCCTACCAGCTGTGGCAGAGCGAGCAGGGCAGCGGACAGACCGAGGATCGGCAGATTCTGGAGTCGGTGCGCAGCTTCATCGAGCGCCATGGCGAGAGCCGCTTCGCACCGCGCCATGCGACCTCGGCGCACCCGATCCGCGAGCGAGCCGGTTACACCGAGGAGGACCCAACGACTGGGCAGGTGACCTATCTCTTTCTGGCCAGTGGCCTGCGCGAGGCACTGAATGGGCAGGATCTGAAGCGAGGCTTGATCGCCCTGGCCAGGGCCGGCTGGCTGGTCAAGGGCCGCGGCGACAAGCATCGGCTGCAGCGCAAGATTCAGGGTAAGAATACCAATGTCTATGCGGTGTCGTTGCCGGATGACGTGCTCGATGACGGAGAAGCGAGCCAAGCATGACAGCGTTGGAGATCATGGAGGCGGACTGTGCGGCCGGTGGCAGGAGGGAAGCCGAGCGTTGCGGTGGGCGATGTCCGCTTGGGCGGCGATTCTTCTAACCTGTTTCCCGCACATGGGGCGACAAAAGCGGATATGTTGGACAGGCTGGTTCTGGACTGCTGGTAGACTACAGCGCTAGCAGTCAGCCGATAGGCATCGAGATCACTGTGCCCATCGGGGGCGACGTTGCGGAGTTGAACCGGGTTCTCGTCCATCTGCACGCCCCTGCGTTGACTAATAAGGGCATCGGGCGGCCTGGGCTGGGACGCAAAGATTTCACGGTTTGCCGCCATTGACGTCCACTTAGCTGGAGGCTACCGGACCCTGATCTTGTACCGTCAGACGCATCGCGCCTTCTTCGTCTACGGATTTGCCAAGAGCCAGCAGGCCAACATCGGCAACGAGGAAGAAACGGCCTTCAAGAAGGCGGCACGGCACGTCCTTGAGCTGACGGACAAGCAACTCGCTGCGCTGATCCAGAACGGGCAATGCTCGGAGGTTGAACAGGATGGCGAAACAGTATCGTAGCGACGCGATGGCCTCGATCCATGAAACCATGGAAGCCCTCCAAGAGGTGGGCGCCATCGACAAGCAGACCATGCGCGAATTCGATGACGCTTGTCTGACGCCGGTTGAGCCCCTCTCTCCCGAAGCCATCCGCGTCCTGCGGGAGCGCGAGCATCTTTCTCAGCCCGTTTTTGCGCGTTACCTCAATGTCAGCAAGAACTTGGTCTCCGACTGGGAACGCGGCGTCAAGCGTCCCGGCGGGCCAGCGCTTCGGCTGCTGACCGTCATCGAGAAGAAGGGGATTCAGTCAATCGCTTGAACGTGCCCCTGAGTCTAAAGGAAGTGCGCGGCGATGATCCCTCTCTGGTCTGGGCGAAGGACGAACGATCGGCAGGAATGCCGTCTTGGTGGCGAGGGCCACAACAACGACTCAATCTTGAGGCCCGCCACAGACGAGCAACGTCCACTGAAGAGGCCATTGCGGTCGCTCGCCGGCGTTTGGCGAGTGTCAGCGACTAGCCGACACCTGCCGAGCGGAGCCCGACCGCCGTAGGGCCGCTTCCTGACCCTTGCCGACGCGCCTCCCGCTGACGTCTAGCGACAGGTCACGACCCAGAGCAGACCTCGCCAAAGTTTCACCTTCTCCACCCCAATTGCGCCCGCTGGCCTGGGAGGATTCCCCCCGAACCGGCTGACCTGCAGCATCGACGTCATAGAGGGTAAAACTGTGCTTGGCCAGATCAAAGCACACGAGCTTGATCTGCTGGTCTTTAGTACGCTCTGCCATGGCGCCGGTCCGCAATTTTATTTCCACGGTGGTTGCTCACCCCATCAGTGTGCACGCACTGAGCGGTTCTCGAGAAGTGGGCCGGAACTAGCCATTACTCCTGAGGCTCAGATGCCAACAGGATTTCAAATACCGGAATAAGGATAAGCATGAGATCAAGGAAAAGCAGCAATCTGCTGGCATCTTCTCTCGTCCAAACCCTATCTCTTTGTCCATGCAGAACCGCGTGCCTGTTTAGTGCCCGAGCATCTTGGTCGCTGGTAGCGTGCCCATAATAAGCCCCTGCGAAGTGCAGGAATGATTCCAAGGCAACCCCAACCAACCGGAGATCTTTATCACTTAAGTCTTGCGCATTAGCTCCAGACTTCTTAGCGAAGTCCCAGGCTCCGGCCCCGGGCCGCAGCGATTCTAGACAAATATTGGCGTCTTGAAAAACTTTATTGATCTGGCCAACACCTTTCCGCAAGTTTTCCGTCTTCAGTAGCTTCCGACAAATATGGTCTAGCAAAGGGAAGATCGCTGTAATGCACGGATACCAGTATCCGTTTAGATATACAGCGCGAATTTCGTCAAGTTCTTGTTGGTGACCAGAAAGAATATCTGTAGATTTCCAGCGACGAAATAGCTTCCCGCAAGAAAGCCGCACCAGTTTGACCATGGCCTCGTCAATGATTTTGGCCGCTGCCGGATTAACCATGGCATCTCCTGCCGAGGGACGTTTCAAAGACACAACCCACATGCGCATATAAAGCCAGATTACTGAGGGGAAGGCTGCTGTCCACAACCAATATTTGCTAGCAGAAAAGGAAAGCACAAAGAACGGGAAAGGCCAAAGAAAAAGTTCTCGGAAGAGATCAGATCCCACTAGAATTAAGTTTACATGACTCGTGGGAGTGTACTTCGAGAGCGAATCGTATATCGATCGCGGGAAATCTTTTTGGGGGGTATAGTTGGTGGGCTTGCGGGCGATCTTTCCGCGAAGGACTTCAAGGTTTGCGACGAGTTCGTGTGGCTTGATCGTGCTGCTATTCAAATTGCGATCCATATATACGTCCAATCATAAGTCGTGCGCATTCTAAAATCGCCTGCCGGCAATCATGCGAACTCTCAGAATTGGAGAAGTACTGCCCCAGCGACAGTTGGTGGCGAAAGCTTGGCGCCGGATGGCACAAGTGTCAACGTCAGCTAATGGCGATCGCAGACACTCACCGGCATAGGAGGCGATACCAGACTCGGTTGATTCTGCAGTTTCTGGATATGCCCCTCGCGTTGCCGCAGAGGAAGATGAGAAACACCAGCGCAGTTGCTCGATTCAGATCGATCCTGATCTGACAAGAGCGGCGCCAATTCCTGGCTGCGGAGACCATCACGCACCGTTGCATCGCAAAACGTGCCGAAATCGATGATCTTTCACTGTCGCGGGCAAAGCCGGATTGCGTGGATGCTAGCAAGGTCTTCAGAGCCAGGCTGCCCGCAAACGGCTTGCGACCCCTGACCAGCCTTTAGGCCAAGCCCGGTATTGAGCACCGGCGGCGCTTCCTGAGTACTGAAGACAGCACGTTGGGCGCGGGATCGACCCCCGCCCAGCACTGATCTCCACACCCAGGATGCCGCAATGATGCCTCACACCACCTCTCTCCTACGCCGCCCCGAAGTCGAACGCCGCATTGGCCGCTCCCGCGCCAGTGTCTATGCGGATATCGCCGCCGGCCTGCTGCCACGCCCGGTCAAGATCGGCCAACGTGCCGTCGCTTGGCCCAGCCACGAGATCGACGCCGTCATCAACGCCCTCACGGCCGGCGCGACACCCGAAGAGATGCATGCCCTCGTCAACCAATTGCACGCCGCGCGCACAGTGACGGAGTCAAGAAACGTCGATGACATCTGCTTCTGAGGTACGCATCTTGAGCCTAACCACACAAGGCCTCCCAAAGCCATGGGGGCAACACCAAGACGCGTCTCAGCGTGCAATCATCAGCCGCGCCGAGCGCGCCCTGCTCAGTGGTTTGATGATCGAGCCCGACGCCGTCTCGCGCGTTGTGGACCTGGTGTCCCCAGCCGACTTTAGCAACGACGATCACGGCAAGGTGTTCGCCGCGATCCTGGCACTGAGCGATGACGGCATTGCACCCGAGCCGGAAGCGCTGATGAACGCGCTCAAGGATCGCCGTCAGCGCGAGCTGATCGTCTCGCTGTTCGCCGATG
>NZ_NRRY01000004.1 GCF_016583905.1 Lamprobacter modestohalophilus
GGTCATGCTGTTCATGGCTCGACTCCTGCCCGCCGCAGGAACACGCGGGCTTCTTCGACCTGGTATCGTTTGGCTTCCTTACCCGGATGCGGGCGGTGACAGCGCCACTGGATGCCCTGCAGCACGAAAAAAACCGAGCGAGCGCTCGGTGTCGATGGCCCCGGCCTCGTGCTCCCAGGCGTTCAAGGAATCACCACCTGCGTCCCCGGCAGTCTTGCCTTGAGCATCCCCTGCAGCGCCGCCTTCGCCGCCGCGTGGTCCATAGCGCTGGATGTCGCGCCCGGGGGTGCCGGCCGCCTGGTAGCCGACGAAGAGGATGTCGTGGCGCGGATCACCGAGCAGCGCTTTGAGGTAGTTCACCACCCCAGCGGCGATAGGGCAGTGCAATCACGCGCCGGCGCAGCTCGGCGAGCACCTGCTCGATCAGCCGCCGCTTGCGGGTGAAGCCGACCTTGAGGGCGTCTTCGAGCACCATCGGCAGCAGCTCGGCAGAGGCGGGACTGCAGAGGATCGGGCCGCGGTAGCCGGCGGCGAGCAGATAGGGCAGCCGTCCGACGTGGTCGATGTGCACATGGGTGATGACCAGGGCTTGGAGGGAGGCGATCGGGAAGCCGATCTCCAGCTGCTGGGCACCAGCGCCGTCGGGGCCGGCCTCAGCGCCTTGGAAGAGGCCGCAGTCGATCAGTAGCGAGCGCCCGTCGGCCAGGATCAGCTGGTGGCAGGAGCCGGTGACGCCGTCGATGGCGCCGTGGTGGAGCATCTGCATTGGCATGACCCTTGTTGAGCGCTGCTGCACGACTGTTGAGCGCCGCTGCATAACGGTTGAACGTTGCCGCACAACCACCCGTCGTCCCGGCCGGGAAGCCGGGACCTAGGCCATGGAGGGTGAGCGGGCGGTCACCTGCCGAGCTTTGGTTTCTGCTGCGAGGTTGCTTTCCCTCACGGGGTTACTTAGGTTTGCCAGCTGAGCTCCAGGGCGCACTGATCGCCCTCAATCACGACCTCCAAACACTGCGACGGCAGTGAACGCCCGAACTCCGGATGCCAACGATCAGCGACGAGGCGCGGCTGCCCGCCGGTCACGCCCCAGCGGACGCGCGGACCATCACCATCAGGCAGGCGCAGCACCCCCTGAGTGCCCTCGATGCTGGCCTCAACCTCCGGATGCAAATGAAAGCGAGCTACAGCCGAGCGGCAGTCACCTTCGATTCGATCCGTCACCACTAAGCGATCCTCGGCCAACTGCCACTGGCGCCGATGCACCACCCTCCCCGGCAGGCGCCGATAACCATCATGCGCTGCGGAGACAACGAGCGGCTCCTGAGAACCCTGGCCGAACTCCTGAGAAAGGGACGTTGCCTCGGGTCCGGCAAATCCAGGTCTGTCATGGTCTGAACCGGCCATGAGATCGTTAACCACGACATCAAAGGGCCGAGCACGCCGTGCGACGCGAAAGCCGCCCCAGACCTCGCTGGAATCGGCACCATCGATCTGCACCGTGCTGTGTGCGGCGGTGCCGCGCTCGGCGAGGCGCTCGGGGCCAGTGCCGTAGCGTGATGTACCGCCGTTGACGATGAGCCGTTGGCTGAATAATGACAGCTCGAATGAGAGGGTGTCGGCATGGGCGTGGCCCGGTAGGTAGTCAGGGCCGATGGGTGCGACGTCGAGCAACGCCACCGCTGGGCCGGCTTGGAGTCGGATGTAGCCTGAGTTGCGGAGCCAGATCAGCGCTGGTGTTGTTTGCGAGGGACCGTCCTTGGCCTGGATTCCGGCTTCCCGGCCGGAATGACGGAGGGAGAAGTAGCCGGCGGGACGGAGGGAGAAGTGGCCGGTAGGACGGAGGCAGCTGGGTTCGTCATATCGGCAGCGATCGAGATCGCTCGTGCGTAGCACTCTAGTTGTGCCTGCGTTGGCGCAATGCCGAAGGCGGCGTCGTTGAAGAGGCTGATCTGGCCGTCGGGGTGGGTCATGGCGGCGAGCCAGTCGAGCATGGCAACCGCCTTCGCGCGGCCGAGTGCCAGCAGTGAGGCGTCGAGCACGCCGGGGTAGACGTCGGCCAGAGTCAGCAGATCCAGCAGGTCTTCGAGCAGGATGGCGTGGTACATCGGGCTGCGCTCGAAGTGGCCGCCGTCGGCGAGTATCTGCTCCTCGAGCTCGCGGCGCAGCAGCCGTTGGCCTCGGCGCAGCCAGCGCTTGGCTTCGGGGCCAACGAAGAAGGCCCCGGCGAAGACCAGGGCCTTGGCGTTGGCGAAGAGGTGGTTGCCGAGCAGATGGTGTTCCAGCCGCCGGCTCAGCCAGCTGGTCTGGATGGCTAGGCTGTTGAGGATCGCAGTGTTTGCCTGCTGGGCGGAAGCGCTGTTGAAGCGGTCCGTTTCGTTTGTACCCGTCGTCCCGGCCGGAATCACGCCCTCCCGCAGCAGCCACTTCACCCAGTTCACGATGCGTAGCGAGGTCGGATAGGGCTCCCAGCCGTTGCCTTGACCGGGTGGGTTCTCGCTGATCCAGCGTTGGACTAAGGCGCGGTGCCAGTCGGCTCGGATCGAGTCCGCGACGAAGTTTCGCTCAGCAGTTGCGCACTGATCAGCATCGGCGTTCAGGGCATCAGCGGCGCACTGATCAGCAGCCGCATTCAGGTCATCGAAATAGTGCAGGTTGTAAAGCCAGAGTTTGTCGCGCGCGGCGTCGTTCCAGGCTTCGGGGCCGGTGACGTCTTGTGTCTGGTTTAAGAACCGGAAGCGCGCTGGGCCGAGCATCGAGATCGGATGCAGCAGCGGGAAGGGTGACTGCCCTTTGGGCTCGTCCGATGGGTTTCTGGCCGCTGGAGTGAAACGTTCAAGCTGCGAAAACGTGGTCTGTCCCTTATTTCTCTCTGGATGGAAACGTTCTAGCTGCGAAAACGTGGTCTGCGGAAACGTGGTCCGTCCTCGATTTCTGCGTCCCCGATTTCCGGGTCGCGGGCGGTAGAGCCGGAACCAGAGGCGGCCATAGAACTGAACCGGGCGCAGATGGCGCAGCGTGTGCCAGTAACGCAGCAGTTGATGCATGGTCAGGGGCAGTGCACGCGCACTTTGACCTCTGTTGCAACAACGAAACAGCCTTCCCAACCGTGCACAGGCTGAACGGCAAACAACGTCCGGATGCGTTCTGCAACGGCCCGTCGCCCAGGACTCTTCAACCGAACGAGCAGCAAGCCCGCGTGCGTTCCAGGTACAAATTGCCGGATATCAGAGAAATCCAGATCCTGAGTAATCAGGAACCGACCTGCCCGTTGCGCACCATCCCAAACGTCAGGGTCGGGACAGCCGTCCAAGCCTTCATCCATGACTGAATCGACATCGTGGCCAAACGCAGCCAGATGCGATGCAACCGCCGTGGGAATATTCTCGTCCAGCTTGATCTTCACGCGACTTTCGGCATCGGTGGTACCGGGAGATCCTCTTCCGCCGAGGCAGCCGCAAACGCAATCACAGCCTGCAGGTCGCTTGTCGAGAGGGTTGGAAAATCGGCAAGAATGTCGTCAAGCGTGCCGCCTTCCGCCAGACTGGCCAACACAGTGCGCAAGGTGACCCGGGTACCTCGGATCACCGTCTCACCGCCACAGAGGTCGGGTCGCGTTTCAAAATGCAATAAATAGCTCATCGTGTCGCCCGTTATCTCGTCTCATTAGTACTACTTTGTTATCTTGCTCTATGCATCTGATATTGTTATCATTTTCCAGGCAGCTCGTAACAAATAGATTCTGGACGTCTCATGGTCAAAACCCAAAGCCTTGCACGGCAAGATCCCTTGCGCTCGCTGAAAGAGAATCTGGCGTTTCACATTGAAGAATACCACCACCATTTCTACACAGCGACGTCAGCGAACCATGACATCGGCGAGGCGTATATCCGAGGCCTGTTTAAAACCGAAGCGAGTTGGCGCAACATGGAACGGATGAACGAAGAGCTGGATTTATCGGGTGATGGCCAACAGCGCTTGCAGCAGTTCATTTCCGACTCCCCTTGGTCTGCGAGCGCGTTAATCAGTGACATTGCGGTGAAGACCTCCGCCTTCTACGCCAGCCAACCGAGCTATCAGTGCCGGGACGTCGGCTATATCCTCGATGAATCGGCGCATCTCAAGAAAGGCAAACAGTCCGTCGGCGTTGCCCGCCAATATGCCGGTGTCAGTGGCAAGGTCGAGAACTGCCAGGTCGGCGTCTATGCCAGTTTGGTGTGGAACACCCACAGTACCCTGATCAACACCCGGCTGTATCTGCCTGAGAGCTGGACCGATGACCCCGCGCGCTGCGACAAGGTCGGTATTCCCGCCGATCAGCGCACTTTCAAGACCAAGCTCGAGCTTGCTCGCGAGATGGTCCAGGCTGATCTCAAGGCGGGCGTCGAGTTTGGCTGGGTCGGGGGTGATGGCTTCTACGGTCATGGACTGGAGCTCGGCGAGGCGCTGGATGAGATGGGGTTAAGCTTCCTGCTCGATGTCCACTGCACTCAGCAGATCTATCCCTTCAAGCCCCAGTTGCAGGTGCCGGAGCGCACCTCCCCACGCGGTGCGGCGCCGACGAAACGGCGCGCCGACGTCGAGGCGCTGCGCGTCGATGCCTACGCCCAACAGCTGCTGCCCTGCCAGTGGCAAACCGTGACCGTGCGCGATGGCACCAAAGGCCCGCTCAAGCTGGCGATGCACGTGCGGCGCGTCTGGCTCTGGGACAGCGAGGCCGAGACCCCGACCCAGCGCACCTTGGTGATCAGTCGCCGGCTCACCGACAACAAGCTCAAATACTCGTTGAGCAACGACGATGCCATCACCACGCCCATTGAGCGGTTTGCCTATCGCCAGGCCCAGCGTTATTGGGTCGAGCGCGCGTTTCAGGAAGCCAAAAGCGAGCTGGGGATGTCCGACTACCAGGTTAGAAAGTGGTTGGCGTGGCACCATCATATGGCACTGGTCATGCTGTCCTTGTCGTTCTTGGTGAAAGAGCGTATTCAGCAAACAGCATCCTGCCCACTGTTGAGTGCGCGTGACATCCGCTTGCTCATCATCGCCATGCTTCTCAATGATCCTGATGCGGTTGATCGGCGCATCGCACAGATGGATATTCGGCATGCACAACGACGTAAAGATATTGAGCGACATTACAGAGAAAATGATCCTGATAGCGCGAATGATACTGGTTGAGTCAGGGGCTCGGAATTAATCTAACAAAGTAGTACTAAGCGGCTTCGTGTCTCCCTCGACAGGCTCTACACCAAAGCCTCTCCACAAGTTATAGATGGTCGCAGGCGTGTTATCCTTTGGGATGAAAGCGACACCATCTGGATACCGCCGCGCTTTCGGACTACGCAACCAATATGGTGCAAGCGGTTGGGACTTCTCGCCAACCTCGATCGACTCGTGCTGGTGCAACAGCTTGAAGTCTTCTGCCGAGTATCGGGCAAGTGTGGGCTTGCCCGTCTCGGGGTCTTTCATCTCCCTGAAGACGCGCACCTTACCCCCTTCAGGTGCTATGAAATGGTCTCGGTTTAGGCGTTCGATTGCATTGGGGCTTGCGCTACCCCCCTGTGCATCCTGCTCGGTCGCCTCGATTGCGTTGCGGATGGTCCGCTCGCGGTAGTCCGCCCGGTCTTGCCACTTCTCGCGCTCCGCCAGTCCGCTACGGTTGAACGTCTCCTCGCTCGCTTCCATAAGCTGGCTGTCCGGCACCCCGGCCTCGCGGGCTTGTCTGGCGATCTCACAGGCGAGCGCGTGATCAGCTTCTGACTGCCCTGGATACCCGCCTACACCTTCGCCCAGGTCGCCGCTCCCGCCTTGCCAGTCGCCCGCCCACAGTTGCGGTTGCCGGCGCTCCACAGCCGCTGAGACACGTTCGACAGCTTCAGCCAGGTCAACGGGGGGCTCGCCGTCGTCCTGACGGGCTAGTGTCGGCCTCTCAGGCTGCTCTAGAGCCAACAGCCCATCAAGCAGCCATTGGGCCTCTTGGATGGTTCCGCCCTTCCAAGCCGGAACTCCCGTTACAGTGACGAAGCCTTGACCGAACAGCTCGACTCCGGGTGTCTTCTCACCTTTCGGCCAGTCTCCCGGAGCCCTAACGTTCGTCTTCTTCTGTTGCAGCAGCCAGGGTGCCCGAACGAACAGCCGTAACCCTGTGCCGCTTGGCGACTTCTCGCCATAAATCCCCTCCTTGCGCGCACGGGCCAGCAGCCTGCCGACTTCCGGCATGGCTGGAATCAGCTTGTCGATCGCATCAAGATCAATCGCACGAAGGTCTGATTCCCGCTGAATCAGAACCCCGAACCCGTCGAACCCTGCAAGCGCGTTCTTGGCTTCGTCAAAACGCATCCATCCCTCGGGCTTATTGGTGCTGATCTTGTAGCCTTGCGCGTTACAGGGCGGCTTGGTCCATCTGCCGTCTTTATCTTGCGTGGCGTTCCAGACTGCCCAAAGCCAGGCTTGCCACTCGGGCGGTATGTTCTCGGGTCTAACTTCCAGATAATCAGGCTTGCTACTCACGCGGCGTCTCCTTCCGGCTTCTTTGCAGTTGGTCGGAAGCCTTGAGCGCGTAACCGTAGCTCGCGAAGCGTGCCCTTCTCGTAGGCTTCAAACGCGGCTGCGCCATCGTCGCCGTTGGGCGTCTCAATGTTGTAGCCGTCCGGCCAGCATGAACAATGCGATGCGCGGTGCCCGTTGCCGACACCGTGTCGGCTGGTCTTGCCACACTGCGGGCACACGAAGGATGCGCAGCCGTCGGGGCCTCGTTCGACAATGAAGGTTGGTGCGGTCATTCCACTTCCTCCTTGTCGCCCCATCCGAGATAAGCGAGAGTGTGGTGTAGCTCGCCGCTCTGCGCATCCGGCACCCAAGCGCGCCCGGTAGCTCGGTCATGCAGCCCCCAGAGGAGGCCGTGCCCGTCCGTCGTGATCGGCTTTGCAGGTTCGCCCGGCTTCTCAGGGTCGACAGCCCAAGCAACGATAGGCTGATAGCGGATAACCTGCCCCATGTTGTCGTCGAAGTCGCGAACCTCGACCAGCTCAATGTTCGGGTTGGTGTTGGCGATGATGACCGGATTCATGCGGCTTCCCTCCGCCCTTCGCCCGAAAG
Organism: Lamprobacter modestohalophilus; assembly: GCF_016583905.1. Lineage (GTDB taxonomy): Bacteria > Pseudomonadota > Gammaproteobacteria > Chromatiales > Chromatiaceae > Lamprobacter > Lamprobacter modestohalophilus. Next base: position 7,096 of record NZ_NRRY01000004.1, read on the forward strand.
CCAGCTCAAAAAGCCCTGCTCGTGAATGAGAATCTTTCGCCCGAGTCGGCGGATATGCGGGCTTAGGCCGTTCTGCTCCGCCGTGCGAACGTAATGCCGCAACGCGTGCTCACTCAGGGTTGGCTTCTTGGCGCCCGCGTTGACGATTTCCGCCATCGCGCCGATTGAGCGCCAGTGGTTGACGGTCGGTTGATCCATCGCTGTTACCTCATGTTTCACCGACGCGCCTTATTGCGCGTCGACCATGTGGCTAAGGATGGATGAGCGTCGTTGCGTTGGTGAGGGGGGCTAATCCCCCGATTTGTCGTTTCTAGCGTCGCCCCACAAGATGCGGTGTCGATTGCGGCGGATGCCACGCTCGGCCCCATCACCTAGTCCGCCCGCTTGGCGAGCTTGTTCGGTTGCGGCTTCGACGGTAGCCCCCGCCCGAATCAGCCGTTCAGCCTCAAATGCCGCTCGCTGGTATCTCGTCAGCCGCCACGAATGTGGCTTGCCCGGCTGATTCAGGCCAAATGCTTGATGCGCTGGCACTCCCCGAGCAATCGCCGCGAACGCTCGCCGACATTGAAACCACGCATTGAACTGCCCCAAGTGACAGCATGAAGCTTTGACTTCGCCCATCCGTGCCCATCGCCACAGGTCACGAAACATGCTTGGTTGTCGTCTTCGGGCTTGCCCGACCAAACGGTTAAACCGATCTCGGGGCTTGCGCCTGACGCTCTTGGGATCTGGCATACATCCCTGCCACAACACATCAAGCGCATCCCGCACGTTCGGCGGGACACACACCTGTGCAGCTTCGAGCGTCAGGATGAACCGTGCTAAGGCTCTTGGCGGCTCCTGCCGCCCGATCGCGCTCATTGCTAACTCTGAGACAGCAAGTCGTTGGCGACGGCCAGCACGCGAGCATGGGCGGTCTTCTCTGTCAGGTGGGCGTATCGGCGGGACGTTTGCGCTTGTTTGTGCCCCAGCACCGCGCCGATTTCGAGCAGGCTCGCCCCTGATTCAGCGAGGAACGACGCGGCACTATGCCTGAGATCATGCCAGCGTAGACCCTCGATCCCTGCCCGAGCGAGCGCGGTTGTGAAGGGTCGACGCAGGTCGACAGGTTGCTTGGCCGTGACGCGGGACGGGAACACCAGGGCGGCGGCTTCATCATCTCGGGCTTTGATCTCGATGACGTTGCTATGCTGGCGTAGCGCGCTTTGACGGGCCTTGAGTAGTGCGACGGCTTGCGGAGGTATCGGCAGACTGCGGGTGCCGCCCTTCACACTGTTTGCCGTCTCGGTGCGAACGCTGAGTACTTGTTGTTCAAGATTGAGATCACGCCAGCGCAAGCCCATCAGTTCTGAGCGACGCGCCCCGGTGGTGACAGCCAAGATGACAGCGAGGTACAGGTCGGGACTCTCGGATGCCTTGCAGGCTTCAAGTAGGCGCGCCAGCTCGTCGCGGGATAGGAACCGGGTGCGCTTGTTGTCGGCCCCCTCGGGCTTTTTGACGGCCTTCACGGGCGAGACAGACAACCAGTGCCACTCTCTGACGCAAGCCGTCAGAACGGCTTCCAGGGTCGCTAGATAGCGCCTCACGGTTGCAGGTGTGCGTTGCTTGGACTCTCCGCCCGGTTTCTTTGGCGGAATCGGCGTTGCTGCCAGGGCGTCGCGGCAACGTGCAATCTCTGCAGCACTGAGGGTTGCGAGCTTCAGGTGGCCCAGCTCACGCGCCCAATAGTCCAGGTGGCGGTTGTAGTTTGGTTGCGTGCTGGGGTTGCGGTTAGGCAGCAGTTCGCGCCGATAGCGCTCAATCGCTGATCCTAAGGTGTGCTTTTGGCCTTCGTTGGTCAGTCCGGCGGTGTCTTCGTCGATCGCCGCTTCCGTCTTGCGCGCCCAGCGTTCAGCGGCGTTGCGGGTCTTAAAGGTCTTCGTGAGGGGCTTGTGCCCTTGCTTGCGGATATAGGCTTGATAGACAGTGCCCGACTCGCGGGCTATCTTGCGGATGGTTGCCATTTGCTGCGCTCTCAGCAGGTGGTGACTCCGAGTCCCGTTGGTTGCCGCCTTCGGGGCTCACTTTGCGCTAGCGTGCGCTAGTTCGCATGGCTTCACCTTAGCACAAATTTACAGCGCAGTGTGACTCCTAGTGTGACTTGTGCCGCAAAATACCGTCTCAGGCCGCGCTATTGCTGGGGGACCATCGGACTCATAATCCCTTGGTCGTAGGTTCGAATCCTACACGGCCCACCATAAAAGCAACCACTCAATGGAAGTGATGCACGTAGCGCAGATTGAAGCGGCCGCCCTCGGGCCGGTTCTCGGCCTCGGTCTCCCAGTAGGCATTGAAGAAAAGATGGTCGTGCTTGGAGAGGTGGTAGACCAAGCCCGGGCCGAGGCCGAGCACCTGTTCCTTGCTGTCGCTGATGCGCCTGCCGTCGAGACGCTTGTCGGTGATCTCTTTTAGATAGTAGCCGTTGAGGCCGAGGCGCAGCCGTTGTGGGATCACCTCGTAAGCGCTGGCGAAGTTGAGGTGAATGGCCTGTCCGGCTTGGCTGTCATCGACGCCGAGCAGGCGGAAGGGGTCCTTGTTCTCGGCATTCCAGAGGTAATGCAGGCGCCAGGAGAGGGTCCATTTGGGCGTCGCGAAGAAGGTCGCGGCCCAGTAAGGATTGAACGAGAAGACGTTACTGCCCGGGTTGATCGCCTTATCGGCATCGTAGTCGCCGGTTGGCAACAGCATTTGCAGTTCAACCCGCTGCATGAAGCGCGGTCCATTCGCACCCATGATCGGGTCCCACTGCAGGAATGGTCCCACGAGCAAGTCGCCGAGGTTGGCACTGCTGGCCTGGATCGGGCCGTTATCCGGATCGAGCTCTAGGCTGGCATAGGGCAGCATCAGGTTCAGGCCCCACTTGCCGTTGAACAGTAGCGGCTGATCGGATTGATAGACCAGCTGGGTGATGCCGATGTTGGCGTCGACCTCGGCGGTGCGCGGTCCCTGCGGAGTCGGGATCAAGGCATTGTCGCCGTCGGCGTCCTTGAGGCGCGCGGAGCGATAAAACTGGACATATTGCTGCGCATACCAGCCCGGACCCGAGGGCGGCGCGCCATCGAGAAAGCTGGTGAAGCCTAGATTGAGGGACGGCAGATCATAGGCCGCCACGGGCTGGCTCAGCAGCAGGGCGAAGATGAAACCGCCGGCAAGGTGACGTTGACGCATCGTATTGACAGCCTCTTTGTTGTTTATTTGCCGTCGCTATCAAGCCGCAGGGCGATCGCGGAGCGCTACAGCGGATTGATGCGGTTTTGCGCTAGCTCAGCATCCGCTGCGAATCATCAGCGCCGACTCGCCTCCAGTCAGTCAATAATCGATGCAGTTCAGGCACTGATCACGACCCGGATGATCAGGCCCCAGTGATCAGCATTCGATTGCTCACACACCAAGCTGGAGACAAGACACCGATGAAGATTGCCATTACCGCTGAGACCGACGCTGGACTGGAGAGCCCTGTCGCGCAGCATTTCGGGCATGCGCCCTACTTTGTGCTGGCTGAGGTCGAGAACGGCGCAGTCACCACGACTCAGGTGATCACGAACCCCTTTGCCGAGTCGCACGAGCCCGGACAGATCCCGGCATTCATCCATGAGCAGGGCGCTGAGGTGATGATCAGCGGCGGCATGGGTGGTCGCGCCATCGCCTTCTTTGAGCAAGCTGGCGTTAAGACCGCCACCGGTGCCGCGGGTAGCGTCAATCAGGCGCTACAGGCCTATCTGAACGAGGGTCTGCAGGGTGCAGCCCCTTGTGCCGAAAGTGTCGCGCATGGTCATGCGCACCGATGACCTGATCAAGGAGCGGCGCATGTCATTGGGTCGGCGTCGCTCGTCGGCGTCGACCACCACAAGCTCGATCGCGCGGAGACACTTTGGCGGGCGCGCTCGGTGTCACCCTGAGCCGCCGCAAGTATCGCCAGGGTGCCGTGCAGGTTGAGAAAGTCCTGAACATGGATGCGTGACAGGCGGCCTTGGCGCTAAAAAGCGCGCTCTCATACTAGGCCAAAAAGATCCGCTCCAGACTACCTCGGGCGATATTCCCCCGCTGATCCTCGGCCTCGATGTAATAGCGGACATCACCGGCGCCGAGCGGAAGCTGCGCGGTCAAGTAATGTGCGCTCAGCGCCGCGCCGGTCTGCGACGGATAAGGGCCATGATCGTGCATCGGCAGGCGCTGCTCGCCGGTGTCGCTGCGCAGCACCAGCTCCACGCTCTTCAGCCCAGCGCAATCGCTGACGAAGCTATGGAGCACCGACTCGCGCGGTGCGTCGAGCAGACAGCCCTGGCCCCAACGCTTACCGCCCGGGTTCTCCGGCGTGACCCAGGGCGGGAAAATGGTCGGGCCGCGACGATCTTGGCCCGATGCGACCAGGTCGTCGATCGCCTGACCGATCCGGCTCAGCCCCAGGTTGGCGGCATTGGTGACCTGCTGATCCCAACCCGTCTGCCCAGTCCAATACCAATAGCAGCTGGTCTCGGCGGTGAGCAGCAGGCGTATTGCCTCGGCCAGCGCTGGATGATCGGGCTCACTGTCTTCAAGCGTATGCACCCGATCCTGGAACGCAGTGAGCACGGCCCAGGAGTTCAGGTCCGGCGAGTAGGGCTGGTCGTAGCGACTGAACCACTTCATGAACTGCGGGTCGCCGTTGTCGGCGCCGGCCCAGGAGCCAGGTTCGATATGGGCGACCTGGCTCGGGTCTGGCGGGAAGCGCTGCAGATAGTCCTCGGCGGTGGTCAGCTCGAAGCGCGGATCGCGCTTGAGCCAGTCGACCAGCTGGCCGGTGTTGTGATGGTAGTAGCTATCGGCGCCGCCACCGTGGTTATCGCCATCGGAATGCAGCAGGAAGAACGGCGGATGCTTGGGATCGAAGCTGCCGGTATCGACAATGCGCTGGTAGAGCTGGCCGAGGACATCGGGATATTGCAGCGCACCGAAGCCACCACGCGCATCCTCATTGCCGATATAGCGCTCCGCCGGGATGGCGATGATCTTGTGCAGCTCGCCATCGGCGTCTTCATAGCCGACATACTCGGGTCTCAGCAGGCTCGGGCTGATCTTCGACGCCGCCCAAATGTTGTGCAGCTGCAGCCAATCGTCGACAGGTGGATTGGTTTGATCGGCCGGGTTCGGCGGTAGCATGCCCTCCTCGATCCCAGCGTAGGGATAGTCCTTGCAGGCGCGGAAGCGATGGATGGAGTCATAGATCACCGCCTCGACGCCGGCCTCAACCAGCGCCGGGATCATCCGCACATGGAACGCCGTCTCCGGCGGGAACAGCACGCGCGAGGCCTCAGCGCCAAAGACGCGTTGGATCAACTCCCGATGCCAGCGGATGTTGCGCACGATATCGCGGTGCGGGATCAGCGGCATCAGCGGGTGGTAGAAGCCGAACGCCGAGAACGCCAGGCGCGGATTGCCAAGCGCGGTCTTGGCGCTGGCCATCTCGCTGAGTGCACGGTTCCAACCGCTGAAGCGCCCGCCGCAACGGCCCAACTCGTCGCAGCGCTCGAGCTGCTCGATCAGGGTGCCGCTCCAGCTGGTTGATAGTCCGCCATGATCGAGACCGCCATCACGATATTGGCGAATGGCGGCCGGCACGAAATCGGTGTAGTTGCCACCGCGCGAGCCGAAGATCTCATCCTTCTCGCCATCCCAATAGTCGGGGTTGGTGGTGTCGTAATAGGGCTGGTGCATGTGCTTGTGGATGCCGAAGTAGACCTTAACCTCTGCGCCGTTGGACTGCGCAAGCTGGATCTGGGCGCTTGGGGACCGTTGCTCGGCGCCTGCCTGAGCCGCGCCTTCACCTGTGCCAGCCGGTTCTGCTGACCCGGTCTGACCATGTCGAGCGCTGCCGGCTTCATCGCCAGCGCGCTCAAGCCGCACCCCGGCGAAGGTCTTGATCCAGTCACCACCGCCCGCCTGCTGAATCTCGGCGCGGCGGCAGCCTTCGATCTGCAGATCGAGCCGCTCGCTCGCTGCCCTGCCAGCAGGCATCGACACCTGGTAATGCCAGCGGCCACTAGCCTCCTCGGAGCCGACGATCGCCTCGCCATTGATCAGCGTCTCGCGGCCGGACGCGCGCACGATGACCTGCGGAAACGGGATCTCACCATCGGCGGAAAACGCCACCCGGAAGGCTGGGTAACTGCCATCGGCGGCAATCTCGAGTCGCGACGGACACTCGATGTTGAGGAAACGGTTAAAGACGGGCATGGGTTTGAGTCCTTGGGATCGATGGGATCTGTCGCGTCAGGCTCAGACTTCGGCCCGAGACTGAGAACGGCTTTGGTTGCCATAGCGACGGTTCAACCCATGCTGCCAAGTACAGGGCGCCTTCGCAACCAACGACAGCAGCATTTGACACTAGCATGCGTCTGCCCCATGCCGAGGACGATCGCATCGACGCAGGCAATGAAAAACCGAAAATTTGGCATTAGCTGTGCATTTACAGGGTGTCGAGATTGGCTTGCGAGGCCTGCAAGGCATCAATCAGCGCTTTTGTGCAAGCGAGCACCAGACGTGCTTCCAGCTGGCTTTTAGGCCAAGATAGATCAGAATACCAACGCCATCGGCGATCCAATCCAGCAGCGAGAAATGCCGCAGCGGCAGGAAGTGCTGCACGCTCTCAATCAGCAAGCCGTAGCCAAGCAGCAGGCCCCAACGCAGCGGGGCTTGCCGCTGCGCCGGCCAGCCGAGATCGGCCAGCCACGCCATCACCGCAAAGGCAAACAGGTGATTGGCCTTGTCCCAGGAGGCACCGATCGGATCGGCGCTTGGCAGGAAGGCCAAGTAGGCGACAATCAGCACACAGACCCAGAGTGCGAGCTGGGACAGCCGCTGCAGGGCCCATTGTGCTCGCTCAGTGTTCAACACCCGAGATCCCTCATGACTATCAATCGCGCTGAAATGCTGAAGATACTGGCGGAAGCCATGATGCCTATCGAGCGCGAATATACCGATAGCGAGCTCAGGGTGTCAGGGACGCTGCCGCCGAGCTTGAACGGTGTGCTCTACCGCAATGGGCCGGGACGGTTCGAGCGCGGTGGCGTCCCCTATAGCCATGCCTTCGACGGCGATGGCCATCTCTGTCGCTTCGAATTCGCGCAGGGACGGGTGCGTTATACCAATCGTTTTGTCCGCACTCGGGCTTACTGTGCGGAGGAGGCCGCTGGGCGCATGCTCTGGCGTGGCTTCGGCACGCAGAAGCCCGGCGGGCTCTGGACAAACGGCCTGCGGCTGCGCTTCAAGAATGCCGCGAATACCAATGTTATCTGGCACGGCAACCGCTTGCTAGCGCTATGGGAGGGTGGCGCGCCGCATCGGCTGGACCCGGTGACACTGGCCACCCTCGGCGAAGAGGATTTTGCTGGCCAGCTGCGCAATCGCTTTGATCCACTGTCCCGCTGGAACTCGCCGCTGTTGCCCTTCTCCGCGCATCCGCAGCAGGATGCTGAGACCGGTGAGCTGATCAACTTCGGGCTGGTGCTGGGACATCCGAGCCGGCTGCTGCTGTATCGGGTCGATGCCCAGGGGATGATGGCCCCCCCTGATGTGCATCAGCTCGACCGCTTCAGCTTCGTGCACGACATTGCCGTCACCGCGCGCTGGATCTGCGTGCTGCTGCCGTTTGCCGATTTCGATATCCCGCGCGCACTGCTCGGGCTCCAGAGTCCGGCAGCCTCGCTGAAGTTAGACAGGGATCGACCGATGCAAGCGCTGCTGATCCCGCGTGCTGGCGGGCCGACGCAGCTGATCGACGCGGTACCGGGCTTCATCTTCCATATCGCCGCGGCTAGCGATCGCGACGACGGCGGTCTCGATCTGCGGGTGATCCGTTATCCGAACTTTCCGGCCCTGGGCGATGTCGAGTGCTTCTTTCGCGAGGTCGAGCAGACCGATGGGCTGCCGCGACTGGAATGGCTTCAGATCGATCCCGCAGCGAATCGTTGCTCGCTCAGTCCCTGCAGCGAGGAGGTCGGATTCGAACTGCCAACCGTCAGCCCGGGCCCCCTTGGGGCCAAGCCGCGGCAGATCTATGGCATTGGCACTCCGGCAGGCCGCCGACTGCCATTCTTCAGTGCTATTCAACGTTTCCAGATGCAGACCGGTGAACTGATCCAACAGGATCTCGGGGCCGATCTTCCGGGCGAGCCCATCCCGACGGCGATGCGGCCGGATCAGGAGGACTGGCTGCTGAGCCTGGTCTACCGCGCGGCCGAACGGCGCTCGGATCTCTTAGTCCTGCGCGCGGCCGATCTGGCGATCCAAGCGTCGATCGAGCTGCCTCATGCCATCCCGCCCGGGTTTCATGGCTGTTGGGTTCCAACCAAACCTTCACCTGTTGGGTAGCTTTGCCAAACCTGCTAGAGCCTTGTTTTCGAATCGGCGTGCATCTGCGGTTTATAGGTTTACTGAAGCAGGTCAATCAGCAGGTCAATCAGCAGTTCAGCGGCCTCGGCGACACCGGTCGGCGCGACCGGCTCGGCGATGCCCTCGGCGAGCAGCTCGGCCAGCGGCTCATGAATCTGGCCGGCGGCGAAGTCGCGCGCGCTGATCTCGCGCAGCGGCACCTGCTGAGCAAGCCAGTCAACCAGCCAGCGGCTTTCCGGCCAGTCTTGGCGTTCAACCGAAAGCACCGGGATGCCATTGCAGGCGGCCTCGGCAAAGGTGCCGTAACCAGGTTTGGTGATCAATGCATCACAGCTTGCAAGCACCTCGAGGACGCTGTTGCCGTCGGCATCGATCAGGGTCAGGTCATCGCGTCCACGCCCCGCATCGGCATCGGGACTCAGCAGATGCACGCCATCCATCAAGTGCGGGCCGCCGCCGAGCTGCAAGCGGCCGGTACCACCGAACTGCATCAGCACCAGCTGTTCAGTAACGGGACGCCCGAAACGCTCATGCAAGCGGAGTGGATCACGCGCGAACGGCTGCGCGATCGGCCCGATGTCGCGCCCGTTCGGCAACCAACTCATCGGCATCGAGGGCGCGGGCCGCAAGAAGAGGTCAGCACCGCCATAGGCTCGCTGCATCCGCCGCGCCAATGCGGTCGGCAACTGATCGCCAACCGGGCTTTCAGCAAGGATGTCGTACCAGCTCAGCGAGCAGAGTCCGGCGCAGGGGATGCCCATCGAACGGGCGACATCCAGCGGTAGCCAGGGGATGTCAGCGAGCACGAGATCGGGGCGCGTCTGCTCGAATAGCCGACGCTGTTGTGCCAGATGCGCTGGGTAGTCCAGATCGAACGCCGCATAGTCCGCCAGCCCCTCGGCCCAGCGCGTCGTCAACGGGCCGTCCATCGGCAGCGGCACGTCGGCCGCTAATGGGATGTGGTGATAGCCCGCCGGCAGCCGAGCGTTGGCGAAGGCTGGGGCAATGTTGCCCTGCAGACTGATCTCGAGATCCGGGAGACGGCGCTTCAGCTCGGTCACGACCGGCGCGACCTGTGCAAGATGGCCGTAGCCATGGGCGGTCACGGCGACGAAGAGGTGGGGCACGTCAGGCCTCGAGGTGGATCGCCAACCAGGTGCAGGTGCAACCTGGCTCGGCTGATGTCGGCTCGGCTGAGGTCTGCAAGACGCGGTGCGGGGTGTGAGCCGGGATGAAAAGGTAATCGCCGCGGCTCAGCGCGATCGTCTCACCCGCGATCTCAAGGCGCGCTTCACCGCTCAGCAGCAGGACCCATTCGTCGTGGGCCTGATCATAGAGGACTGGCTCAGGCTCGCCGCTGCTGGTAATGCGCTCAATGCGCAAGTTTCGACAACGCTGCAGCTCTTCGAAGACCTCGCCTGTCGCTGGCGACGGCAGGTCAGCGAACAGGTTACCGCGTTGAGTCAGCGCCAGAATTAGGAGGCCAGTGCCTTGACGCGGGCATTCAACCGGGACTTGTGGCGCGCAGCCTTATGGGCATGGATCAGCCCTTTGCCGGCGGCGCGGTCGATCACAGGAACGGCCTTTTGGTAGGCGTCAGCAGCAGTGGCATGATCGCCAGCGGCGGCAGCTTTCAGGACCTTCTTCATCGCGGTACGCAAGGTACTGCGCTGCGCGGCATTGCGTTGGCGGTGGTTTTCAGCCTGACGGGCGCGCTTGCGTGCTTGTGCGGTGTTGGCCAAGAGTGATCTCCTAAGCTTGGCGGATCAAATGTTCGGTGGCGCTAAAACGCCTAGCCGACTATCTTCTCTCGCAACAGCCTCCGTTGTCAATCCCGAGTGTCAAGCCCGAGCGATCCCCTATAATCGCGCCTCTTTGGCTCAATCATCGCGCGTCCACGCGCCGTTAGAGGCAGCACCCAATGGCATCGCTGGCCGCGTCCATCGCCAAGGTTGGCAGCAATACCCTGCTGTCGCGCATCCTGGGCTTCGTGCGGGATCTGATCGTCGCGCGCCTGTTTGGTGCCGATGCGGGCACCGATGCCTTCTTCGTCGCCTTCAAGATCCCGAACTTCATGCGCCGGCTGTTCGCCGAGGGCGCCTTTTCGATGGCCTTCGTGCCGGTGCTCAATGAGTACAAGACGCAGCGCGGCTTCCCGGCCCTGAAGCGCTTTGTCGACGACGTCGCCGGCACCCTCGGCGCCATCCTGTTCGTCATCACCGCGCTCGGGGTGCTGGGCGCGCCGATCCTGGTGCTGATCTTTGCACCGGGCTTTGCGAGTGATCCGGACAAGCAGCTGCTGGCGGCGGACATGCTGCGACTGACCTTCCCTTATCTGCTGTTCATCTCGCTGACCGCGCTCGCCGGCGGCATCCTCAATACCTATGATCGCTTCGGCGTGCCGGCCTTCACGCCCGTGCTCTTGAACCTCTCGCTGATCGGCTGCGCACTCTGGCTGGCGCCGCAGATGGAGCGACCGATCATGGCGCTGGCCTGGGGGGTGCTCATCGCTGGCATCGCGCAGTTGCTGTTCCAGCTGCCTTTTCTACACCAGCTGCGGCTGTTACCGCGCCCAAGGCTGAGCCCGCGCGATGAGGGCGTGCGGCGGATCGTGAAACTGATGATCCCGGCGCTGTTCGGGGTCTCGGTCACCCAAATCAGCCTGCTCATCGATACCCTGCTCGCCTCCTTCCTCGCCACCGGCAGCATCTCCTGGCTCTACTATTCCGATCGGCTGATGGAATTCCCGCTCGGCATCCTCGGTGTCGCGCTCGGCACCGTGATCCTTCCCAAACTCTCGCGCCAGCACGCGGCGGCCTCGCCAGAGGCCTTTTCGGAGACGCTAGACTGGGCTTTGCGCTGGGTGCTGCTGCTCGGACTACCGGCAGCGGTTGGGCTCTTCGTGCTCTCCGGGCCGATGATCGCGACCCTGTTCTATTCCGGTGAATTCACCGCCTACGATGTGCTGATGGCCGAGCGCAGCCTGATGGCGTACTCGCTCGGACTGATGGCGTTTCTCGGTATCAAGGTGCTGGCTCCGGGCTTCTATAGCCGCCAGGACATGAAGACGCCAGTGAAGATCGCCGTGGTCGCGATGCTGACCAATATCGTCTTCAACCTGATCCTCATGTTCCCGCTCGGCCATGCCGGCTTGGCGTTGGCGACCATCATCGCCGCCAGCGTGAACGCGCTGTTGCTATTGATTGGCCTGCTCAAGCAGGGCATCTACCGGCCCCTGCCTGGCTGGTGGCTGCTGCTTGCCAAGGGTCTCATCGCGAGCCTAGCGATGGGGGTGGCACTCTGGCTGCTGAGCGGACCGACGCCATTTTGGACCGTCTGGAGCTTTCATGATCGCCTGATCCGTCTGATCGGCCTGATCCTCATTGGCGGACTCTGCTATCTGCTACTCGCGCTGGCACTCGGCATCCGACCGCGGCATCTGTTTCGGATGAACCCAATCACCACAGATCACGCAGCTTGACGCAGAGTAAACAAGGCGAAGCAGCGCCTCTCATCACGCATTCACAGGCCAGACGCACAGGATCTCTCAGGGCCATTTTTCTCGCGACAGCACAGTCAACGACGACGCGCCCTATAATCGAGGGCATTCGTTCACTGGACCGATGGACTCATAGGCATGCGGCTGATTCGGGGCCTTCATAATCTGCGCGACCAGGATCGCGGCTGCGTGGCAACCATCGGCAACTTCGATGGCGTGCACCTTGGCCACCGCGCCGTGTTCCAACGCCTGCTCGCGCAAGGCGAGGCGCTCGGGCTACCAGCCACGGTGATCACCTTTGAGCCACAGCCGATGGAGTATTTCGCGCCGGCGGTCGCACCTGCCCGCTTGACCCGGTTGCGCGAGAAGGTGGCAGCCATCGCCGACGACGGGATCGAACGCATCTTGCTGCTCGAGTTCGGTCCGCGACTGGCCGAGATGGACGCGCACGACTTCATTCAGCAAGTGCTCGTCGATGGACTCGGGGTGCGATTCCTGCTGGTCGGCGACGACTTCCGCTTCGGCCACAACCGTTCGGGCGACTATGCGTTGCTCGAACGCGTTGGCGCCGAACTCCCGCCCGAGCAGCGCTTCGAGGTGGCCAATCTGAAGACCATCACGCACGCCGATGAGCGCATCAGCAGCACCCGTATCCGGGAATTGCTCGCCGCCGGCGATTTCGAGCAAGCCCGACAGTTGCTCGGCCGACCATACCGGATCTGTGGTCGGGTCGGACATGGAGACCAGCGCGGGCGCACCATCGGCTTCCCCACTGCAAACATCGAGCTTCATCGACGCATCAGCCCACTGCGCGGGGTCTATGCGGTCTGGGTCCAGGGTGTCGCTGATGACCCCTGGCCTGGTGTCGCCAACATTGGCCGCCGCCCAACCTTGGCTGGAACCGATGAACGGCTCGAGGTGCATCTGTTCGACTTCGACGGCGATCTCTATGGTGCGCATCTCCAGGTCGAATTCGCCCTGCGCTTGCGCGATGAACAGCGCTTCAACTCATTCGAGGCCTTGAGGGCGCAGATCGAGCGCGATGCTGAATCAGCACGGGCCTGGCTCGTCGACGCGTCGAGGCAAAGCTCAACACAGTTGCCGTTGCCAGAACGCCACAAGCCCTCAGACATTGTCCAGCACGCCTTCGGCCCCAAGCAAGGGATCGACCTGGGAGAGCGCAAGCGGTTTGGCTTGGATGGGCCCGCATCACCAGACTCAGAACGCTAGAGCCGATCCAGATAGGCAGCACCACCGAGATTGCGCATCTGGCGCTCGATCCAAGCGGCCTTGCGGCGCACCTGCGGTGACGGTGAGTCAACGCGGTAGATGTTCGGATTCGGCAGCACGGCGGCGAGCAAGGCGGCCTCGGGCGTGCTCAATGTGAAGACAGGCCGATCGAAGAACCGCCAGCTAGCCGCGCCCACGCCATAGGTATCCGGCCCAAATTGGGCGATATTCAGGTAGACCTCGAGGATGCGCTGTTTCGGCCAGAGCCACTCGATCATCAACGTCAACGGCGCCTCGAGGCCCTTTCGCAGCCAATCGCTGCCGGGCCAAAGGAAGAGGTTCTTCGCAGTCTGCTGAGACAGGGTGCTCGCACCACGAAGCGAGCCGCCATTGCGCCAGCGCTCCAGCGCGTTCTTCATCTCCACCAGATCAAAACCAGTATGCGTTGGAAAGCGCTGGTCTTCAGCAGCAATCACCGCGAGCTTGACCTCGGCCGGAATCTGATCGGCGGAAACCCATTCGTGATAGACGCGTTTCTCCGCAGTGGCCGGGGCCTCTGCCAGGAGCCAATGACGAATCATAAAGGCCGAGGTGGGTGGATCGACCCAGCGCAGCGCCAGGATGGTTGTCGCCATCAGCAGCAATAGAACAGCGGTAGCGGCTGCGACTGTTTTGAGAAATCGACTCAACGAGATCAAGTCCCGCTCAGGCGCGGCGGCCACGGGGGGCGTATTCGAACCATCCGGTGATGATGTACTTGAGTCCATCCTTGTGCGGCAAGCCGCGGTGAGTATGTGTGAAGCCCGCTGGCCAGATCAACGTCAGCCCCTGCTCAGGCTTGACCTTGAGAGCCTGATGGAGGAATTCGGTTTCACCACCTTGCTCAACAGAATTCAGATAGGTCATCCAGGCTAGGACACGGTGCGCGACATCCGGATGAGCGTTCTCATAGTGCCAGGCATGGTAGGCCTGCCCTTCTGGATAGTAGCGCTGAATATTAAAGCTGTAGACGCCGTGCTCGAAGGTCTTTGGATACTGCAGTTCGGTAAAGCGCTCGGTGTAGGCACGATGAGCCTCTGCTAGACGCTTGAAATAATCCTCGATCGTTGTCGAATACTTTTCCCGCAGCTTCTCTGGCACTTTCGCTGAGTGCAGATCGGTTGAGTCCTTGCGCTTCTTATCAACGTGCACCCCAGTTCGGCCCGGGGCTGTGACCTTACGCTTATCCGCGTCTCTGAACAGCGCGACCAGGGCGTCGCAAGTCTCGGTAGGGATGAGCTCAGAATGACGAGCAATGAATTCCATACTCAGGCGTCGGATCACGTTTCGTTGGGCTAGCCACGTATGATACATACCCGCCAAAAAAACGGGGCCCGAAGGCCCCGTCTTGCTTCCACTGTCTGAGCAGGATCAGAACTTGTGGATCATGCCAGCGGAGAAGCCGCTCCACTCGATGCCAGGATACATCGGCGAGCCGCTGAGGTCGTCGTCGACCTGGGTGTACAACACGTAAGCCTTGGTGCGCTTGCTGAAGTTGTGGTCGAAGCCAATGGCCCAAGTGTAACGGTCACCTTCGAGGTCGTCTCTCAGGTTATTGAGCGAGATGGTCTCGTTCAGGTTGGTCGCGAACGAGCCAGCATTGCTGCGATCGACCGAGCCGTACATAGCCTTAACAGAGTTGTTACCAAAGGCATAAGCAGCCTGAATCTGCCACAGGCTCTGCTTCTCGACGGTGTCAGCAGTGCCCAGGAAGATATCCCCATTGGCATCGATAAAGGTCAGTGCCGAACGCTGCTGTCCGCCTGGGAGGTTGTCCTGCTGCTCGTAGATACCGGTCAGGGTAAAGCCGTTCCAGTCGAGAAGGCCGAGGCCGATACGCCACTTGTCGTACGAATCGTTGATGTAGTTGCAGCTCGGAGTCGGATCACCGACTGAGTCGATGCAAGCCGCGCCACCCCGCAGACTGGTCTGCGAGTCCATGAACATGTCGGCATCCAGCGACTCGTAAGCAACAGATGCGTAGAACGGACCGTTGTTGTAAATACCAGCCAGCGAGAAGGCGCCCGCGAGCGAATCTTCGTTGATGTTCGCGCCAGAGCCTGCGGTTGCGCCACCGCCGGCGACCACGGCACCCATGAACGAGAAGCCCGAGAAGCTCGGCGAGATGTAAGCGATGACGTTATCGGCGCGGATGTCATCAAATCCGACGGTGCCGTTGTAGTCAGCCATGGTGTCGCTGAACAGATCCAGCTTGCCGGTGGAGATCTTCAGCGGGGTGTCATGACGACCAACCAGGGCGGTACCCCAGTTGCCGGCCAGACCGATGAAGCTGTTACGGTAGCTGATACCACCGTTGTTGCCGCTCGGAATATTGTCATCACCAGCGCCCAGATTCAGGCCAAGCTCGACCTGGTAAATCGCCTTCAGACCGTTGCCGAGATCTTCGGAGCCCTTGACACCAATGCGGTTGGCGCGGCTGGCACCCGGCATGAAACTGCCTTCATTCGAGATACCCCAGCCCTTAAAGTCCTGGCCACCACGGACGATTGGATTACCGGCCGCGTCAAGGTAAATCGTGCCTGGGGCAGCGACATTGCCATTGGGATCGGCGTAATAGCTGGCATACGGGTTGCCGTCTAGGTCAGTCCCTCTAACAGCGGCATCAGAGACGTCCGCATAGTCAATCGACATGTTCAGCTTGCCGTACAGGGTGGCCTCGGCCATCGCGGCGGCCGGGGCGACCATCGCGGCGGCGATGGCCAGGGTCAGAATCTTTTTCTGCATCTTGATCTCCGCTGTGTTGTGAATAAGACGAAAGATTGCACCAACCTTCCGCAATCGTGCCTTGCAACCGAAATAGTAGACTACGACGGCACAGCTCGCAACAGTTTTTTTGAAAAAAGAGACAATTCCCGCGCCAGTTGTATCGCAGCAACAACTCGATCTGCAGCAGGCTCAGGAACGGTGTCGGGCGTGCCGCTTCTCAATGACAATCATCGGCTTAGCAAATGCTTAACGGACACTTCTGCCACGCCATGCTATGTCCCAACTGCCGCTGGCGCAACATCAACGTGGCGATCTTTGCACAGTTGGAAAGGTCTTGCTGCCTGAGCGCTCGCATGGCGTCGCACTGCCGATCAGGTTGATGATAGATAGACGACCCCGTGCAACACTGTCGCGACTCACGTCGCGACTCAGGACGTCTCGCGGTCAACGACGAATAGCAGCTACGATGCGATTTAGCCCATCCCGATCCTTGACGGAGGCCGCTGATGCTCCCGCTATCGCAAACCCTACTGACCACGAGCACGCTTCTGTTCCTGAGCATCCATCCCGGAGCACTGCTGTCTGCAGCGCCCCACGACGGCAGCCGAGACGCTGACCGCCCCGATGACATCATCGATGTGAGCGCGATCATCCCAGGCGTGGCCTTGGACATGCGCTACACGACTGCGCACAACTTCGTCGGCCGCCCAATCCCCGGCTACGAAGCCACAAAGTGCTTGTTGACGCGCCAGGCGGCAGTCGCCCTCGCCGATGTTCAGGCGGCGCTCATCGAGCAGGGATACCAACTGAAGATCTACGACTGCTATCGACCGCAGCGAGCCGTGGATGCTTTCGTGGCTTGGGCCGAGGATCTTGACGACCAGCGGATGAAGACCGAGTTCTATCCGAACGTCGACAAGCAGCACCTGTTTCGCGACGGCTACATCGCGAGCAAGTCCGGCCATAGCCGGGGCAGCACGGTTGATCTGACCATCGTGCCGAAGCCAGCTCCGACGCAGCCGGCGTTCGATGTCGAGGCGCAGGTCTCTTGCGAGGCGCCATACGGCGAGCGTTTCGCCGACAACAGCGTCGACATGGGAATCGGATTCGACTGTTTCAGCCCGCTGTCACATACGCTGAGTCCTGCAATCACAGGCAAGGCGCACGACTATCGACTCCTATTGAAGGGGCTGATGGAAGAGGCTGGATTCAAGAATCTCGACGAGGAGTGGTGGCACTTCACCTTGCATGATGAGCCGTATCCCGAGACCTACTTCGACTTTCCAGTTGACTGAGCCGTTTACCGGAGGATCTCAGAGAGTTCGATATCCTTTTCAAGCATATCGTTCACCATGTCGCCGATCGTTTGGCCGTTTGCCTTCGAGCGAGCCTCTAGAAAGGCGAGCACGTCATCGCGCAACGTGACAGACACGCGCGCCTGGCCAGCAAAGCGATTCGGCTGCGCGCGTGAGTAGTCGAGATCGTACTCGGGAAGTATGTCGTCAGGACTGTCGATCATCATCTCGCTGGTGGATCTTTGAAGACATCAATGGCATCGTTGAAGTCGACACCGTGCTTGCGAAGGTTGCTAGCCGCCTTCGCTGAGTCCCACTCGAAAATCATGCCTTAACACCGAAGACGCGACCTTTGGGTGAGCTCAGCTAAACGGCCATCGCCCGAAGGGCTAAGCTGGCAGCCCGGCTCAGTTGTTCTGGATCACAATCCGCGGGAACTTGGCCGCATAGTCCTTCGCCTGCAGCGAGAGCTTGGCTGCGGTCTTGCGGGCGATCTCGCGATAAAGCTCGCTGATGCGCGATTCCGGATCAGCGACCACCGTCGGCTTACCGCCATCGGTCTCGACGCGGATCTGCATGTCGAGCGGCAGCGAGCCGAGCATGTCGATCCCATACTGCTGCGACATGTTTTCGCCACCGCCCTGGCCGAAGATATGCTCCTCGTGACCGCACTTGGAGCAGATATGGATGCTCATGTTCTCGACGATGCCAAGTACCGGTACCTCGACCTTCTGGAACATCTTCAAGCCCTTGCGCGCGTCCAGTAGGGCGATATCCTGCGGCGTGGTGACGATGACCGCACCCGAGACGGGCACCTTTTGTGCCAGCGTCAACTGGGTATCACCAGTGCCCGGCGGCAGGTCGATGACCAGATAATCCAGCTCGGACCAATTGGTGTCGTTGAGCAACTGTTCCAGCGCCTGGGTCACCATCGGGCCGCGCCAGATCATCGGCGTCTCTTCCTCGATCAGGAAGCCGATCGACATGGTCTGCAGGCCGTGGCTGACCATCGGCTCCAGTGTCTTACCGTCTTTCGATTCCGGCTTGCCGGAGACACCAAGCATGCGCGGCTGCGATGGACCATAGATGTCGGCGTCCAGGATACCGACCTTGGCGCCTTCGGCCACCAGCGCTAGGGCCAGATTGACCGCGGTGGTGGATTTTCCGACGCCGCCCTTGCCGGAGGCGACTGCGATGATGTTCTTGACGCTATCGATCGGCTTCAGCGACTTCTGCACCGAGTGCGCCTTGACCTGCCAGCCGACATCGACCTGCGCCATACTGACGCCATCGACGCCTTCAACCTGCGCCTTCACCGCATCGGCGATGGCTTGCTTGATCCCGTCCGCCGGGAAGCCGAGCAGCACCTTCACCTTGACCTGGTCGCCCTCGACCTCGATACCCTTGATACAGTTGGCGGAGACCAAGTCCCGGCCCAGATGCGGCTCGTTATAGCCCTTGATGGCGGCTTCGACAGTCTCTTTGGTCACTTCGGTCATGGAGAGCTCCGTTGTCTGTGGCGACCGCGGTGGCCCGCGGGCTGGCATGATTCTGTAGGATGCGAGCGCCGCGCTTTGCCAGCTTACGCTGACGCCTTCGGCCCCGTCGCTGGCACTCGAACTGGTATCAGCAATCGCTAATTCAAGCCTGCTCGGCGATCTGTACGGCGCACCTTGGTAAACTAGTCCCTCCAACCCAGAGCTTTATGTAATGAGTCAGCCCCGCGACATCCTGGTCACCAGCGCACTGCCCTACGCCAACGGCCCGATCCATATCGGCCACCTGGTGGAGTACATCCAGACCGACATCTGGACGCGGTTCCAGAAGATGCGTGGAGAAAACTGCTGGTACGTCTGCGCCGATGATGCCCACGGCACCCCGATCATGCTCAAGGCTCGCCAGGAAGGCATCACGCCGGAGGCCCTGATCGCCCGCGTCGCCGAAGAACATCGGGCCGACTTCGCCGGCTTTCGCGTCGCCTTCGACAACTATCACTCGACCCATTCCGATGAGAACCGCCATTTCGCGACCCTCATCTACGAGCGCAATCGCGACGCTGGGCATATCGCCAAGCGGACCATCGAGCAGGCCTATGATCCGCTCGAGCAGATGTTTCTGCCGGATCGGTTCATCAAAGGCGAGTGCCCAAAGTGCGGCGCCGCCGACCAATACGGCGACAACTGCGAGGCCTGCGGCGCCAGCTACTCGCCCGCCGAGCTGAAGAATCCGCGCTCGGCGGTCTCCGGCGCCGTACCCGAGCAGCGTACCTCCGAGCACTATTTTTTCCGCTTGGCCGATTTCGAGCCCATGCTCAAGGCTTGGACCCGTGGCGGCAGCCTGCAGGGGCAGGTCGCCAACAAGCTCGACGAATGGTTCGATGCCGGGCTGCAGGAATGGGACATCTCCCGCGACGCGCCCTACTTCGGCTTCGAGATCCCGGACCACCCCGGCAAGTTCTTCTACGTCTGGCTCGACGCGCCGATCGGCTACATGGCCAGCTTCCAGCACCTCTGCGACAGCGCCAAAGGCCAGGCCGCGGGGCTCGACTTCGACCACTACTGGGCGCCGGACAGCAGCGCCGAGGTCTATCACTTCATCGGCAAGGACATCATCTATTTCCATGCGCTGTTCTGGCCGGCAATGCTGCACGGCGCCGGCTTCCGCACCCCAACCGCGGTCTTTGCGCATGGATTCCTGACCGTCGACGGCCAGAAGATGTCGAAGTCGCGCGGCACCTTTATCAAGGCGCGGACCTACCTGGACCATCTCAACCCGGAGTATCTGCGCTACTACTTCGCCGCCAAGCTCAGCGCGGGTGTCGACGACATCGATCTCAGTCTGGACGACTTCCAGGCGCGCGTGAATTCGGATCTGGTCGGCAAGGTGGTCAACATTGCCAGCCGCACCGCCGGCTTTATCAGCAAGCGCTTCGACGGCCGGCTCGCCGCTGAGTTGCCCGACCGCCCGCTGTTCGAGACCTTCGTCGCCGCCAACGGCCCGATCGCCGAGGCCTTCGAGGCGCGCGAATACAGCCGCGCGGTGCGCGAGATCATGACGCTGGCCGATCGCGCCAACCAATACATCGATGAGCAAGCGCCCTGGGTCGTCGCCAAACAGGAAGGGCGTGAAGCCGAGCTGCAGGCGATCTGCACCCAGGGCCTGAATCTGTTCCGCCTCTTGATCGGCTGGCTGAAGCCGATCCTGCCCGGCACCGCAGAGGCTGCCGAGCAGTTCCTGCAGATCGAGCCGCTGACCTGGGACGCGCTCGCCACGCCGCTGTTGGATCAGGAGATCGCTAAGTTCAAGCCGCTGATGACGCGCATCGAGCCGGCGCAGATCCAGGCCATGCTCGAGGCCTCGAAAGAGGATCTGGCAGCGTCTAGCGCGCACTGATCGATCAGTTCAGACACACCGCCAGATGGTCGTTCCACCTTATTTCCTGACGACACAAGCCGGACGGCTAGCGTTGATGTGCTCGTCAGATCCGATGGTCAGGCCGCATGTTTGACCTCAATATCTACGCCGCGGGCCTTGCGGTCGTCCTCGCACTCGCCATCAGCGCTTGGCTGATCAGTATCCCAGCGCGCAATGTCAGCCTCGTCGACAGCCTCTGGTCGCTGTTCTTTCTGGTGCTGACGCTGGTCTACATCACTTGGGCGCCAACGCTCGCGGCGCGCGCGTACATCCTGCTGTTCCTGGTCACGGTCTGGGCCACCCGGCTCTCGGTGTTCATCACCCTGCGCAACAGGGGCCAACCAGAAGACCGGCGCTACCAGGCGATGCGCGCCGAGAACGAGCCTGGATTCTGGCTCAAGAGTCTCTATCTGGTGTTTGGGCTGCAGGCGATCTTGGCCTGGGTGATCTCGCTGCCGCTGCTCGGTGGCATCCTCGGCTCGGCGCCACTCGGTTGGCTAGACTATCTGGGCGTGTTGCTCTGGCTCATCGGGTTCGGTTTCGAGGCCATTGGCGATCAGCAACTCGCCGCCTTCAAGGCCCATCCGCTGAGCCGAGGGCAGGTGCTCGACCATGGTCTGTGGCGCTATACACGCCACCCGAACTACTTCGGCGAGGCCTGTGTCTGGTGGGGGTTCTACCTGCTCGCGCTGGCCGCCGGGGCCTGGTGGAGCCTCCTGGGCCCGGTCCTGGTGACGCTGTTATTGCTGCGGGTCTCAGGGGTTGCGCTGCTGGAAAAGGACATCGCCGAGCGCCGACCGGCTTATCGCGACTATATCTGCCGAACCAACGCCTTCTTCCCCGGACCACCGCGCGCAAGACCAAACGTCAACTGACGCCCATAGCGAGTCACCAGCCAGGCAATAAGCGCCTGTTCCAGGGTAGCGATTTCGGTTCATGCGGCCAGAGGTGAAGGCCGAAAAGACCCACAGATGAACACAGATCGACACAGATGCACACCGATCTTTTCATTGACGACCGGCAGCGTCCATCTATACCGCAGTAATGTTTATCCTTGTCCAACTGTTGTTCAGGCAGCCTAAGGGCACAAACTTTGCCGTATGAGCCACCCTCTCTTCTGGAGTCTCCCGATGTTCAATCAACGCGTTCGGCCCGCCCTCGTCGGCGGTCTCTTGGCGCTGGCCTTGCCTTTGACACTGACCAGCCTCGCAGTGGGCGCATCGGTCGATCAGACCTTTCGCTTCGAGGTCCTGCTCGACGACAAGCCGATCGGCGAGCATCGCTTTGATATCGATGTCAGCGGCGATCAACAACGGGTCACCAGCCAGGCCGAATTCGAGGTCGATTTCTTCTTCATCACCGCCTACCGTTATCGCCACCAGAGCAACGAGCTGTTTCGCAATGGCTGCCTGGAGCGGCTCAGCTCGACCACCAACGACAATGGCACCCGCTACAAGATCGACGGCTCGGCGGTCAGCAATGGCTTCCGCGTCGATCGCGGCGAGGACGTCGAGCAATTCGATGGCTGCGTCAAGACCTTTGCCTACTGGGACTCAGCCATCCTGCAGCAGCCCAAGCTCCTGAATCCACAAACCGGAGAGCTCGAATCGGTCAGCGTGCAACAGCGCGGAGCGGAGCAGGTCGCCGTCAACGGCAGCGAGGTTGAGGCGACCCGTTTCGAGCTGGTCACCGACGAACTGACCATCAACCTCTGGTATAACGACGAGCTGGGCTGGGTACGGCTCGCCAGCGATACCGGCAAGGGCGCCCAACTGATCTACCGGAGACTCTGATGCGTCGATTCCCACAGGTGCTGCGACTGCTGCTCGCGGCTGGCATCCTCAGCCTGCTCAGCGGCTGTATCGAAACTGGAGGCGAACCGATGAAGACGGTCGATCGAGTTGACCTAGAACGTTTCATGGGCGATTGGTATGTGGTCGCGAATATCCCCACCTTCGTCGAGAAGGGCGCGCACAACGCCGTCGAGTCCTATGCACTGAATCCCGATGGCACCATCGCCACCACCTTCACCTTTAATCAGGATGCCTTCGACGGCCCGCAGAAGGTCCATCACCCGAAGGGCTTCGTGCTCGACACAGCGACCAACGCCCGCTGGGGGATGCAGTTCATCTGGCCGATCAAGGCCGACTTCCGCATCATCTATCTCGATGACGACTATCAGACCACGGTGATTGGGCGCGCCAAGCGTGACTATGTGTGGGTGATGTCGAGAACGCCCGACTTCAGCGATGCGGAATTCGAGGAGATGAAGGCCTTCATCGAAAGCCTAGGCTACGCTCCCAGCAAGCTCCAGCGCGTGCCGCAGCAGGGCGTTTGACCAGGCTGGCTGCTCAAGCTGGCCATTCACGCTCGCTACTCGAGCTGACGCTGAGAATTGCTACAATCCCGGATCTCTCTTGCGACTCATTCCCGGAACCCGCCTCGTTTGACTGCCCCCCGCACCCTGCTGGATGACCAAAAGCCGCTCGCCTCGCGCTGGCTGCGGCTTTCGGTCGGGCTCGGCTTGGGCAACGGGGTGCTGCTGATTCTCCAAGCCTGGCTGCTCGCCCAAATCATTGACACAGTTGTCTTCGGTGACGCCAGCCTAGACCAGGTTGCACCCTGGCTCTGGCCCCTGCTCGTGCTCTTCGCGGTGCGCGCAGGCATCGCCTGGGCCTCGGAGCAGAGCGCCTTCCGGGCCGCGGCGCAGGTCAAGATCAGCCTGCGCGATCGGCTTTATCGCCATATCCAGGCCGCCGGCCCGGCCTGGATGGCCGGGCAGCGCAGTGGCGCCATCGCCGAGGATCTGACCCGTGGCATCGAAGCCGTCGAGGCCTACTACGCGCGCTACCTGCCGGCGATGTCGCTGACCGCGCTGATCCCACTGGCGATCCTGATCGTGGTGCTGCCGCTGGACTGGCTCTCGGCGCTGATCATGCTGGTGACCGCGCCATTGATCCCGGTGTTCATGATTCTGATCGGCAGCAGTGTGGAGCGGCTGAATCAGCAGCTCTGGAAGGAATTGGCCCGGATGGGGGCGCATTTCCTCGATGTGATCCAGGGCATGACGACGCTGAAGCTGTTCAACGCCAGCCGCCGCGAGGCCGAGGTGATCGCGCGCATCTCCGAGGACTATCGCGCCAGCACCATGCGCGTCCTGCGCGTCGCCTTCTTGACCTCGGCGGTGCTCGAGCTGTTCTCGACCCTGGGCATTGCCATCATCGCGGTCTTCATCGGCTTCCGGCTCTATCAGCTCGATCTGCCGATCCCGGACCTGATCGCGCCCCCCGAGATCAGCTTCGTCACCGGCTTCTTCATCCTGCTGCTAGCGCCCGAGTTCTATGCGCCGCTGCGCAATCTCGGCACCCATTATCACGGACGGATGGAGGCGATCGCCGCCGCCGAGCGCCTGGTCGCGGTGATGGATACCGAACTGCCGGCACCCCCAAAACAGCTTGCGAGCCTGAGCGCGGACAGCCCGCTGCACATCCGCTTCGAGGACGTCTCGTTCAGCTATGAGCCGGGGCGACCAGCGCTCGCTGGCGCGCAGCTTGAGATCAAGCCCGGCGAGCGTGTCGCCTTGGTTGGGCCCAGCGGTGCCGGTAAGACGACGGTCGCAAACCTCTTGCTCGGCTTCATCCGGCCAGAGGCAGGTCGCATCAGCATCGATGGCGAAGACCTCAACGCGCTGGCGATCGACGACTGGCGCCGGCGGCTCGCTTGGCTGCCCCAACAGCCGCGACTGTTCCAGGGCACGATCGCCGACAACATTCGCCTCGGGCTGCCTGATGCGAGCCTTGCCGAGGTGCGCCAAGCCGCCGAGCGCGCACAGGCCGCCGAGTTCATCGATCGGCTGCCACGCGGCTATGAGACGACGGTCGGCGAGCGTGGCGCTGGACTCTCCGGCGGCCAGATCCAGCGCGTTGCCCTGGCGCGCGCCTTCTTGCGTGATGCGCGCTTCGTGATCCTCGACGAGGCGACGGCTAGCCTCGACCCCGCCAGCGAGGCGCTCGTCCAGCGCGCGCTCGACCAGCTCGCTGAGGGCCGATCGATGCTGGTGATCGCGCATCGGTTGAGTACGGTGCGCAATGCCGATCGCATCCTGGTGATTGACGGCGGGCGGATTGTCGAAGCTGGCTCACATGCCGAGCTGATCGAACGCGATGGCCCCTATCGGCAGATGGTGCGACTGCTGGAGCCTGGAGGGGCGCATGTCTGAGCTCATCCGTCTCTGGCAGCTGTTCCAGCCCTATCGTGGCTGGATGCTGGGCGGCTTCGCCGTCGCCTTGATCACGTTGCTGGCGAATGTCGCGCTAATGGCGGTCTCGGGCTGGTTCATCACCGCGATGGCGGTCGCTGGCGCGGCTGGCGTGGCGATGAACTATTTCGCCCCAGCCGCACTGATCCGCGCCAGCGCCATCGGCCGCACCGCTGGGCGCTATTTCGAGCGTCTGATCACGCACGAGGCCACGCTGCGCCAGCTCGCCGGGCTGCGAGTCTGGTTCTATCGGCATCTGGAGCCGCTGGCCCCGGCGCGGCTGATGGAGTACCACAGTGCCGATCTTCTGACCCGCATCCGCGCCGATATCGACGCGCTGGATAACCTCTATGTCCGGGTGTTGGTGCCCGTGCTGGTCGCGATCACCGCTGGGCTCGCGTTCTTCCTCTTCACGGCGATGTTCGATCTCGGGCTCGCGCAGCTGTTGCTGGTGATGCTGCTGATCGCTGGCGTCGCCCTACCCTGGGCTGGACATCGGCTCGGCAAACGGCCCGGGCGGTGCATCGTCGAGATCCAGGCTGAGCTGCGCCAGGCCGGCATCGACGGCACCCAGGGCCTGTCCGAGCTGCTGATCTATGGGGCTGCCGACAGCCACGCTCGGCATCTGGACGCGCTCAGCCGGGCGCTGGTCGCCGAACAAGAGCGCATGAGTCAGCTCACCGGCATCGCCCAGGCCGCGACTGGCCTCACCGCCAATCTGACCCTCTGGGGCATGCTCTGGCTCGGCATCCCGCTGGTGCATGATGGCAGCCTGGCGCCACCACAGCTGGCGATGCTCGCGCTGTTCTCGCTCGCGACCTTCGAGGCCGTCGCGCCTTTGCCGATGGCCTTCCAACAGCTCGAATCGACGCTGACCGCGGCGCGCCGGCTATTCGCGATCGTCGACACCGAGCCGGCGGTGCCGGAGCCAACCGGCCCCGCGCCGCAACCGAAAGACAGCGGGCTGGTGATCGAGGGACTGCGTTTTGCTTACCCCAGCAAGAGCAGCCTGAATGATCACTCCGGCACGGGATCAAGCGCGGATGCGGGCATCCATATCGACTCGGCCCAGGAGCGCCTAACGCTCGACGGCATCGATCTCCAGCTGCCACCGGGTCGGCGGGTCGCTATCGTCGGCGCCACCGGCTCCGGCAAGACCACGTTGTTTAACCTGCTACTGCGCTTTTGGGCACCCGAGTCCGGCTCTATCCGGCTCGGCGGGATACCGCTCGAACAGTTTCCCGGCGAAGACCTGCGCAGCCGCATCGCATTGGTCTCGCAGCACACGCATCTGTTCGATACCAGCATCCGTGAGAACCTGCTGATCGCAGCCCCCGACGCCCCGCAAGGGGTGCTTGAGCAGGCCTGCGCAACCGCCCAGATCCACGACTTCATCGCCGAATTGCCCGATGGGTACGACACCTGGGTTGGCGAGACCGGCGTGCGGCTCTCGGGCGGCCAGGCGCGACGCATCGCCATCGCCCGCGCGCTGCTCCGTGATGCCCCGATCTTGCTTCTCGATGAGCCGACAGAAGGCCTCGATGCCGTCACCGAGCGCGCGCTGATGGATGCCGTGCAACGGCTCATGGAAGGGCGCACCGTCCTGTTGATCACCCATCGGCCGGTCGCGCTGGCGCAGATGGACGAGATCCTGGTACTCGATCACGGCCGCGTCGTCGAGCGCGGCACCCACACCGAACTGCTCAAAGCGCCGATCTACCCACGCCTGCTTGGATTGGATCTCGACGTCTAGCTGAAATCCGGGATTGCTTACTCCTGGATTTGCGTTCAATGCATCAAGAGCGTTCGCGACCCAAACACGGCGGGCGTCCTGCTGAGAATTCAGACGATCTCACCCGCTTCGGCCAGCAATCGATGGATCAAGCGCGCCACATTGTCATCTTTGGCCTGCCCGGCCTCGATCTCATCTCGCACCGCTTGCGGCAGCAGCACCCGATCGAACAGCCCGCACAGAAGCTGCTCTTGGCCAATCCCCAATAGCGCGATCATTGGTGATGCATTGACAACAACGCGTTTAGGCATGACCGATAGCGTCATCATCTAGGTCTTCCTGAAACGGCGATACGCCGAGTCGAGACAACGCCCACATGAACTCGACACGCGTCAGGCCCGCGATCTCCGCACCACGCTCCTGCGAGATCAGCCCAAGCTCATACCATTTCGCCGCGGCGGCCATACGGAGTTCCATCTGCATCTCTTGCGGGTCTTTGCGCAAGGCGGCAAAGGCGCCGTCGGGCAGATCAAATGCGATCATTGTCATCACAAATCTCCTAGAAAAAGCGCTCTACGCGTTCCATGATGAAACAACAGTGCTGCAGCACGATGCCCTTCGTGGGAGCATCACACATGGTTTAGATCGGTAGCCAGCCGGTGCCGCGTGATTGCGGCGCGATGACCAGACGCTGTTCCAGCTCCACGGAGACCGCCGCTATCGCCGAGCGGACCAGGTCTTCGCGGTTGTTATTGGCGCTGACGTGGGCGATCAATAGCTGACGAAGCGCGCGGTGCTCGAGACGGTCGAGCAGCTCCGCAGCCTGCTGATTGCTCAGGTGGCCGAAGGCGCCGCCGACACGCGCTTGCACACTCGGCGGATAGGGGCCAGCGCGCAGCAGCGCCGGGTCATGGTTGGCCTCGAGCATCAGCGCATCGCAGTCGCTCAGGCGCTCACGGATGTGTGGCGTGATGCTCCCCGCATCGGTGAGCACGCCGAGCCGACAGCCATCGCCATCGATCACGAACTGGCAGGGCTCGCGCGCATCGTGTGGGATCGGATAGGGGGCGATGCTGAGATCACCAATCCGCAAGGCACCGCCGTGGCCGAGAAATAACCGCAGATCGATCTCGGTGGCGATGCCGGCAGCGCGCCAGGTGCCCGGCGTGGACCAGACCGGAATGCCATAACGCCCGGCAAAAGCGGCGACGCCGCCAATGTGGTCGCCGTGCTCATGCGTGAGGAGAACTGCAGCGATCGACGCCGGCTCGACATCCAGCGATGCGAGCCGGTGAGTCAGCGCCTTCACCGAAAGCCCGCAGTCGATCAAGACCCTGGTCAAGCCAGACTCGACCAGGGTGGCATTGCCCCGACTGCCGCTGCCGAGCGCGGCAAATCGCATTCAGCTCAGCCGAGCTGTTCTTTCAACAACCGCAGAATCTGCTCCGCAGTAGCCGAGGTATCGCGCCCGCCGGCCTCATCGTGGACCGTCACGCGACTCTCCTGCGCATCGCCCTGGACTCGGATCTGATAGGTCTTGGCCTTATCGGGCCGATCGCCACCATCCCAGAATGCCATCTTGGAGAGCAGACCCTGCTTCTTCTCGCGCTTGTTCGGATCATCGTAGCGGACGAAGAAGACGCCCGCACTGCGATCCCGGTCTTCGACGGCGAACCCGCTCCGATCCAAGGCCAGCCCAACCTGCCGCCAGGCGCGGCGGAACTCCTCTTCGATGACCAGCTCGCTGCCGGCGCCGGCACTGACCAGCCGCGCCGTGCTCGATGCTCGGCTCCCCGCTGGCGACCCGGCAGCGGCGCGACCGCCACCCTGCGCCAGCATCCGCTGAGCATTGCTATCCGACACACCCAACGACAGCATCAGGCGCCGCAGCATCTCCGCCTCTTTGCCCGGATCGGTCGGCGCCGGCTCCCAAACCGTGGTCGAGCCCTCACCAACGGTGTTGCGCACTAGGCGCTCCTCCATGCCGCGATGGGTCAGATAGACCTCGGAGGTTCCCGAGCGCGGCCCGGCATCGATACGAACCCGGTATTGGTCACGGGTCGAGGTGGCATAAAGCCCGCCGGCGACCTTGCGCATCATGTTGGTGACGAAGTCCTTGCGGATCTCGGCGCGATTCTCGAGCCAGTCGGTCTTCATCACGCCCACGGCGGGGTCCTGCTCCTCGAGCAGGATGCCCTGTTGACGCCAAAAGGCGACGACCTGCGGCCAGACAACCTGCGGCGAGGCATCGACCTCGAGCCAGCGCTGATCCCCAGAGCGTTTCAGCGTCACGCCAGAGACCTCCGGCAAGACCTCGCCGCTTCCTGCAACGCGCCGGCGCGCCTCTTGACCGCCGGCATAGGTGGAGAAGGTCGCCGTTCCGCTCGCGCCGGGGATATCGAGCGCATCGTTGAAACTGGCGCCGGCGAGATCCGGTGGCAGGGCAAGATTTTCATCCGCCTCCCGCGCCTTCTTGTACTCGACCTGCCGATCAGGCAGGTATTTCTCCACATTCATCGAGCCACAACCGGTCAGCGTCAGCGGCAGCAGTGGCCAGGCAACCAGCAGGAGCAGCAGTGTCTTCATGTTAATGGTCAAATGCCTCGTGCCTTTGAGTGCGCCGATCACAAGACGCCGGCGTCGATCAGGGCCTGGCGCACCACCGCATGCTGCGATTCGGAGAGCCAAGTCAGCGGTAGACGAATCCCGGTGCCGATGAGACCCATCTCGTGTAGCGCCCATTTCACCGGTATCGGGTTGGATTCGACGAACAGGTTGCGATGTAGAGGGTCCAGGCGCGCATTCAACGCGAGCGCTTGGTCACGCTCGCCAGCAAGCGCCACCTGACACAGCTGCGCCATCAGGGCCGGCGCGACGTTGTTGGTGACCGAGATCACGCCATCCCCGCCCTGCAGCATCAGTTCGCAACCGGTGGCATCATCGCCGCTGTAGATCGCGAAGTCTGGGCCACAGCCTGCGCGCAGCTCGGCGACGCGGGTGAGATCGCCCGTGGCATCTTTGATGCCGATGATCCGCGGATGACTGGCGAGCTCGCAGGCCGTCGCTGGTAAGAGATCGCAGGCGGTTCGCCCAGGCACGTTGTAGAGGATCTGCGGAATATCGACGGCATCGGCGATGCATCGGTAGTGCGCGATCAGGCCAGCTTGAGTCGGCTTGTTGTAATAGGGGGTAACCAGCAGTGCCGCATCCGCGCCGGTATCCGCCGCACATTGCGTCAGCCGAATGGCCTCGGTGGTCGAGTTGGCGCCGGTTCCCGCGATCACCGGAATGCGCCCGGCGGCGGCCGCGACGGTGCGTGAAAGCACCTCACAGTGCTCGGCCTCGTCGAGCGTGGCGGACTCGCCGGTGGTTCCAACGGCGACGATGGCAGCCGTTCCAGACTGCACATGCAGATCAACGAGTCGCTTCAGCGCCTCGCCGTCTACTTCGCCTTCCACGCTCATCGGCGTGACGAGCGCGACGATGCTGCCTCGTATCATTCCGTCTAGACTCCGGGCAAAAAATCAGAGAGCGATGGTATCTTGGCGCGTTAAGGCTTTACAAGCACGCACGCAGCGCCCATTGCGGCACTTGGCTCGAGATCACCGCTTGCTGCTACACTTTAGCCCTCCTTGCCGCGAGCGCTCAGGAAACATCAGCGAAATGGCTACGCACAAGACTTACCTCGTCATCTCCGCGGTCGGTGCCGACCATCCCGGCCTGGTCAACGATCTCTCGCGCAGTATCCTCGAGCATGGCTGCAATATCGAAGACAGCCGCATGACGGTACTGGGCGGCGAGTTCGCAGCGATCCTGCTGGTCGAAGGGAAGTGGAACACCCTCGCTAAGGTCGAGAACGCACTGCCTGAGCTGCAGCGCTCGCTCGACCTAACCATCGTCTGCAAGCGCACCGGCGCCCGTGCGCAAGGCGAGGGTAAGCTCCCCTATGCGGTCGATGTGATCGCCATGGACCATCCCGGCATCGTCAATAACCTCGCCGGCTTCTTCGCCGAGCGGCGGATCAATATCGAGGATATGGCGACCACGACCTATGCGGCCGCACACACCGGAACGCCGATGTTTGCGGTGCACATGACGGTCGGCATCCCGTCAGACACACACATCGCGACACTACGCGAAGAATTCATGGATTACTGCGACGGGCTCAACCTGGATGCCGTGCTGGAGCCGCAAAAGGCCTAGCACCGAGCTTCCAATTCAGCAGCGAGACCTGATATCCACAGAGGCTTCGGCTATCTGCGCTCTGACGCTCGTTATGCGTGCCATTAGGCTCGTTATGCGTCGAGTTCCGCGCCATGCAGCAGCTGCTGCGTGGCAACCAGGGCAGGGCCAAGCCGAGCTGCATGTCGACTCCACGCCACATTCGAGGTGATGCTTATGTCCGTTGCGATCAACGAGCCCGTCCCTGACATCGAACTGCCGGCCACCGGCGACAAGGCGCTGAAGCTCAGTGATTTTCGCGGCCAGCGCCTGGTGCTGTTCTTCTACCCGAAGGCCAGCACCTCCGGCTGCACCCAGGAAGGCCTCGACTTCACCGCCGCCGCGGCCGATTTCGCCGCCGCCAACACCGCCATCCTCGGTGCCTCACGCGACGGCATCAAGGCCCAGGAGAACTTCAAGACCAAGCAAAGCTTCACCTTCGATCTGCTGTCGGACAAGGACGAGGTCCTGTGCAAGGCCTTCGATGTCATCAAGCTGAAGAAGATGTATGGCAAGGAATCGCTCGGCATCGAGCGCAGCACCTTCCTGATCGACGAGCAAGGGACGCTGATCCAGGAATGGCGTGGGGTCAAGGTCCCAGGCCATGTCGATGAGGTGCTTGCTGCCGTCCGTGCGCTCGGCTAGCTTACACGGCGCATCGCCACCCCGATGGATGAAGCGCTTGTTTCACGGACAGGGACATGGCGCATCGCCAGCCTGGACGATGCCCCTTGCCCGGCACGATGCATGCCCGCCCATTGCACGATGAAGCGCTTGTTTCCCGATAACGCGCAGCATCTGGTTGCACCAGAACTGAGGTATCGATGATCCAGCGCGACAGTGACCACTGCCTGTTTGTGCTCGACACCAACGTGTTGATGCATGACCCAACCGCCCTGTTTCGCTTCAAAGAGCACGACATCTACCTACCGATGATCGTGCTCGAGGAGCTAGACGCCGGCAAAAAGGGACTCTCGGAGGTCGCGCGCAACGTGCGCCAAGTCAGCCGGTTCCTCGACCAGCTGATGTGCGACGCAGATCGGGACGAGATCGAGGCCGGCCTGCCGATCCACCCGCTGAGCGAGTACGGACGCGGCTTCACAGAGGCGCCAACGGGCCGACTGATCTTCCAGACCGAGCTGCTCGGATCTGATGTCACCAGCGCGCTGCCCGGCACCTCAGCGGACAATGACATCCTCGGAACCGCGTTAGGGCTACAACGACGCGAACAGCCTGGCGGGCGGTCGGTCGTCATTGTCTCCAAAGACATCAACCTGCGCATCAAGGCCGCGGTGCTGGGTATCCCAGCCGAGGACTACTCGAACGATCAGGTCCTGGATGACGCTGACCTACTCTATACCGGCATGGCGACCTTGCCGGAGGACTTCTGGGAGCACAATGCCAAGGAGGTCGATGCCTGGAAGGAAGAAGGCCGGACCTTCTACCGCATCAGTGGTCCAGATGTCTCGGACTGGTACGTCAATGAGTGTCTGAGCCTCGAGGGCGACGACAGCTTCGAGGCGGTGGTGCGGGAAAAGCGCAGTCCGAGCGAAGCGATCATCGAGCTCACCGAAGACTATCGGGTCCATCGCAACAACGTCTGGGGCATTACTGCGCGCAACCGAGAACAGAACTATGCGCTCAACATGCTCATGGACCCTGATCTCGACTTCGTCACCCTGCTGGGCACCGCCGGTACCGGCAAGACCCTGCTCGCCCTCGCCGCTGGGTTGGCCCAGGTGCTCGACCGCGCGCACTACCGCGAGATCATCATGACCCGGGTAACGGTCCCGGTTGGCGAGGACATCGGCTTCTTGCCCGGCACCGAAGAAGAGAAGATGACGCCCTGGATGGGTGCCCTGATGGACAATCTCGAGGTGCTCACGCAAACCGAGGGCGGCGACTGGGGCCGCGCCGCCACCAATGATCTGGTGCGCAACCGCATTCGCATCTCGTCCCTGAACTACATGCGCGGGCGGACCTTTCTGCACAAGTACATCATCCTCGATGAGGCGCAGAACCTGACCGCCAAACAGATGAAGACCCTGATCACCCGCGCCGGCCCCGGCACCAAGATCGTCTGCCTGGGCAATATCGCGCAGATCGACACCCCCTATCTGACCGAGACCACCTCGGGCTTAACCTATGTTGTGGATCGCTTCAAGGATTGGGAGCACAGCGGCCACATCACCCTGCTGCGAGGCGAGCGCTCCAGGCTCGCGGACTTCGCCTCGGGCGCCCTATAAACACTGCTTCCGACGACCGTTTAGGTTTGATGAGAGGAATAACAATGATCAATCAAAAACTGCGCAACACACTGCTGGGCTTGAGCCTGCTGGGTATCAGCCTGCTAATCGCGGCAAGCGCCGCCATGGCCGCTGACGACAAGCTCGACGTGGTCTATCACGTCAGCGAGGAAGACAAGGTCGGCTTCGTGCTGAACAACATCCAGAACCACATCGAGGGCATCGGCGGACCCGAGAAGATCAACATCGTGCTGGTCTCGCACGGACCTGCCGTGAAGCGGTTCCATGACATCGAGGCCGTGAACAAGGTGCGAGAGAACGTCGCCAAACTGCAGGAGCAAGGCGTCACCTTCGAGGCCTGCGCCAATACCCTGACCGCCCTCGGCTTCGAGCGCGACGAACTGCTCACCGGCTTCGTTATCGCAGAGAAGGGTGGCGTCACCCGGATCGCCGAACTGCAGTCGGAAGGCTACGTCTACCTTCGTCCTTAGGCGCCTGCGCCCTTAAGTGCGCCCTTACGTGCTTGAAGGCCGATCATCTGATCGGCAGCGCTCCCCGGCGGCCCCGGCCGCCACCTCTCCCTTAACCCTGACCGCCTTCTGATTTGGGCGACCGCCAAGCGAGCTGGCTCATGATGCACCCCGCCTCCGAGATCAAGCTCGGCCCGATCACCCTGGCCCCCGGCGTCGAGCGCCGGCACGCTGGGAGCTTCTTGGTCGCCGCCTTCCTCACCATTGGCATGATGACCTTCGTCACCATTGGCCAGACCTATGTGCTCAATGAGCACCTCGGGGTACCAGAATCCGAGCAGGGCGCCATCAGCGGCGATCTGGTGTTTTGGACCGAGATCGTGACCCTACTGTTCTTCCTGCCCGCGGGGGTGCTGATCGATCGCATCAGCCGACGCTCGATCTATGCGGTTGGCTTTTTGTTCCTCGCGTTGACCTATGTGCTCTATCCGTTGGCGGAGACCGTCGACGCGCTCTACTACTACCGCATCCTCTATGGTCTTGGAGTAGTCGCAGTTGCTGGGGCGCTCTCGACGGTGCTGGTGGATTATCCGGCCGAGCAATCCCGCGGCAAGCTGGTGGCGATGATTGGCGTGCTCAGCGGACTCGGGATCGTGTTCACCAACCAGGGCTTTGGCGCCTTACCCGAACAACTGGTTGCCGCTGGTTTCGACGGCGAGAGCGCCGGCCGCATCACCCACTTCGCGGTCGCGGGGGTCTGTGTGCTCGCGGCTGTTGTGGTCCAATTCGGGCTCAAGGGCGGGGTTCCGGTCGCGCGCGAGCAGCGTCCGAGCGTGCGACAGTTGTTCGTCAGCGGTTTCTCCGAGGCCCGCAATCCACGCGTTGCGCTGGCTTACTCCGCCGCTTTCATCGCCCGCGGTGACCAATCCGTCAATGCCACCTTCTTGATCCTTTGGGGCACGCTGGCCGGTAAGGCCGCTGGCATGAGCTCCGCAGAAGCGGTCATGAACGGCACGCTGATCTTCGTCATCGCCCAGATCTCGGCGCTGCTCTGGGCACCAATACTCGGCCCGATCCTCGATCGACTCGACCGCGCAACCGGGCTCGCGATCTGCATGGTCCTCGCTGCAATTGGAAACCTGTCGCTCCTGCTCCTGGATGATCCGCTCGCCAACGACGGCATCATCTTCTTCATTCTGCTCGGCATCGGACAGATCAGTGTGTTCCTCGCTGGGCAATCGCTGATCGGCCAGGAGGCGCCGGTCACCAAGCGCGGCTCCGTCTTGGGCGCCTTCAATATCTCAGGCGCCTTTGGCATCCTGTTGATCACCTTAGCCGGCGGGCGCCTCTTCGACGCCGTCGATCCCCGTGCACCCTTCGTCGTCGTCGGCGCGATCAACATCCTCTTATTCCTGGCCAGTCTGGCTGTGCGGCTGCACAAGCCACGTCCTCCAGTCGCAAAACATGCGGCAGCCGAGGCCCGAAGCGGCCGCTAACCGACAGGCGAGCGGTGTGAATCGACACTCAGCTCGGCTGGGGGCGTTATGATGAGCCCGGCCCAACCGAGCAGCCACTCATCCAACCTGCTTCGGATTCCCGATACGCAGACCAATCGATGCCGAATGTCCAGCCAAAGCAATTCGACCTGACTTGCGCGCCACGCCGAAGTCTCGGGCTTGGCGTGATCATCGTCTTCTTGTTCGCATTCGCTAGCATCTTGGTGGATGTCTGGCTGATTGGACATGTGCAAGACCAGGTCCACATGCACGCCAACAATCACTACGCTCTCACAGAATTCGCGGAGCAGGGACTGCCACAGGCGAACGCCTGGGTGCTCGCGGCCAAGGCCAGCGCCCTGCTCCTTGCAGTCTTGATTGCGCTCGCCTTTGCACGCTCATGTCTTCAGAAGATCGGCCAACTTGCCGCGAGCCGCGAGCGCAACCGCGCCATCGTCGACAATATGGTCGACGGCGCCATCCACATCGACGGTAATGGTCGACTTGTCGCGCTCAATGCTGCCGCTGAGCGGATCTTCGGCCAGCCCAGCAAAGAGGCCCGAGGCCAATCCTTATCGATCCTGCTTGCACCAGAGTATCGCCAGCAGATCGAAACCAAGATCCGCCTGGCCGCGGCTCGCGTCGGCTCCGAGCCGCCGCTGAATGCTGCGCTCGAGGTCCATGGCCTGCGCCGCAATGGCACAAGCTTCCCACTCTACCTCGCGATCAGCGAGGTAGTCATGGGCAATTATCCGGTGTTTACCGCCATCGCGCGTGACCTGACCGAGACCAAGCGCCAGATGCAGGAGCTTGCTGAGACACGCGACAAGGCCATGGCCGCAGATCGCGCCAAGAGCCAGTTCCTCGCCGTCATGAGCCACGAGATCCGCACGCCGATGAACGGTGTCATGGGCATGCTTGACCTGTTGCGCGATGGCAACCTGAGCGAGCAGCAGCTCGCGTTTATCGACACGGCAGAGAAATCCAGCAACGTCCTGCTCGGCATCATCAACGACATCCTCGACCTCTCCAAGATCGAGTCTGGCAAGCTCGATCTGCAAGAGCTCGACTTCAACCTCGGCGCCACCATCGAAGAGGTCGCTGCGTTGGTCGCATCCAGTGCGCGCGAGAAGGACCTGGAGATCGTGACCTTCGTCGAGAGCGATGTCCCGCCACGCGTGCGTGGCGATCCGTACCGGCTGCGCCAAGTGCTGAACAACCTCATGGGCAATGCCGTCAAATTCACCAATGAGGGCGAGGTGGTGGTCGAGGCACGCCTGACAGAAGCCAACAACGATTGGATCGAAATCAAGGTCCAGATCCGCGACAGCGGAATCGGCATCGAGCCAGAGATTGCCAAGACCCTGTTCCAACCGTTCACGCAGGCCGACGCCTCAACCACCCGACGCTTCGGCGGCACCGGGCTTGGTCTGGTCATCTCCAAGCGACTGATCGAAATGATGGGTGGCGAGATCGGATTCGACAGCCGCCTCGGCGAGGGCTCGACCTTCTGGTTCAGGGTGCGACTGGCCCAGGCGCAGACCAGCACAGAGGATATTGACGCTGACTTGGTCGGTATTCGGGTCTTGATCGTCGATGACAATCGAACTAATCGGATGATCCTTGAGAAGTACCTGGTTCGATGGGGTGCTGAGGCGACCACCACCGACGGTGCGTCGACCGCCCTGAAGGCCTTGCATCAGGCAGTCGAGCAAGGCAAGCCGTTCCGACTCGCGATCCTTGACATGCAAATGCCCGATATCGACGGCATCGAGCTGGCGCAACTGATCAAGGGCGACGTCGCGATTGCCAACACCCCATTGCTGATGCTGAGCTCAATGGGCTATCCCGGTGAAGACGCCCGGCGCGCCGGCATCGTCATCAGCCTGCTCAAGCCGGTTCGCCAAGCGCTGTTGCATGAGGCGGTCGTCAAGGGGCTTGGGGCTTAGCAACAGGCGCCTCGCTCAGTGGCTGCCGCACAACCGCCAGCAGCAACCGTCCACGGAGTAGCCGAGCATCTGGTCTTTTCGCCCGCCTTGCGCATCGCCCCGCTACGTTCTCGACGACGCGATTCGAAGACAAACGATCCAGCGCACTTCGATTCCAGAACTTCGATTCCAGAACTTCGATTCCAGATGTTCCGGTCATCGCCGGCCAGGCCGCCAAAGCAGCGGCCGAAAACATCGGCGAAAACAAAAAAGGCCTCGATATTCATCGAGG
This sequence comes from Lamprobacter modestohalophilus, assembly GCF_016583905.1. GTDB lineage: Bacteria > Pseudomonadota > Gammaproteobacteria > Chromatiales > Chromatiaceae > Lamprobacter > Lamprobacter modestohalophilus. The sequence goes on from NZ_NRRY01000004.1 coordinate 44,352, forward strand.
CCTTTTATTGCTTTGGGGTGGACGATGGGGATCGAACCCACGACCGCAGGAGCCACAATCCTGTGCTCTACCAACTGAGCTACGTCCACCATTGAAACCAGATCCGCCGATGCACGGTGCTCGGCGGATGACGACAGTCAAGCTCTATCATTCCAGAGCCTGTGTCAAGGGGCGTTTGGCGCGCCCGGCAGGACTCGAACCTGCGACCAACGGCTTAGAAGGCCGTTGCTCTATCCAGCTGAGCTACGGGCGCTCGTGCATCGGTCGTCGCCGACTGGAGAAGCTCCAATCTTCGTCTGCTCTATAAGCATCAGCAGGCGCTCGAAGCGCCGAATATGGTCGGGGTAGAGGGATTCGAACCCCCGACATCCTGCTCCCAAAGCAGGCGCGCTACCAGACTGCGCTATACCCCGATATAAAATTCCATCGCAGCAGGGCTCATCGAACGGCCCCACCCTGCCACCCCACTTGGAGCGACTAAGCCGATATAGGGTACGCGGTTGGGGTGCTGGCGTCAATGCATCGGTCAACCTGCTTGCGCCAGACCAATGCAGGTGGGCCGCGACCGGGTTAGCATGACAGGCTAGCCTGAGTGGGAGCACAGCACAGATGAGCGCACAGAGTCTTGACGGCAAAGCGATCGCGGCCGAAGTCCGCACCGATGTGGCAGCGAGTGTCGCGGCGCGCTTGAAAGCGGGCCGAACGGCACCCGGTCTTGCTGTTGTCCTAGTCGGCGAGAATCCAGCCTCGCAGGTTTATGTACGCAACAAGCACAAGGCTTGCGCCGAGGTGGGGTTCCACTCCGAGCTGCACGAGCTACCCGCCAGCGTCTCGCAAGCGGGGCTGCTCGAGGTGGTCGATCGCCTGAATGCCGATCCGGCCATCCACGGCATTCTCGTGCAGCTTCCGCTACCGGCACAGATCGATCCCGAGGCCGTGATCGAGCGCATCCTGCCAACCAAGGATGTCGACGGATTCCATCCCTACAATGTCGGCCGATTGTCGCTGCGCATGCCGGTGCTGCGCCCGTGCACACCGAAGGGTGTGATGACGCTGCTCGAGCGCACCGGACAATCGCTTGAGGGCTTAGACGCTGTCATCATCGGCCAGTCGAATATTGTCGGTCGCCCGATGGCTCTGGAGCTGCTCGCAGCACGCTGCACCATCACGGTCTGCCATAGTCGGACCAAAGATCTGGCTGAGAAGGCAAGGAGTGCGGATATTCTAGTGGTCGCAATCGGCCGCGAGCGCTTCGTGCCGGGTGATTGGATCAAGCCTGGCGCCATCGTGATCGATGTCGGCATGAACCGGGATGCGTCCGGCAAGCTCTGCGGCGATGTCGACTTTGAAGCCGCACGACAGCACGCGAGCTGGATCACACCCGTGCCCGGCGGCGTTGGACCCATGACGATCGCTAGCCTGCTCGAGAATACCTTGCAGGCCGCTGACCTTGCCGACAACCGCTCAGTCTAGCGGGTCACGGGCAACGCCCAGATGCGGCATTGCCAGCGCAACAGCATGGCAGCTCGCCAGCATGACCGCACGCCAGCAAACGACAGCACGCAAGGCTCCTTAGAAAGCGTCCACTAACTGCTTCCCGATTTAAGCGCCACTGTCCGGCAAGAATCGGGAAGTAGAAAATGGACGGCTCCTTAGCCGCGGCGCCAGGTGGTGCCACCGGCACCATCCTCGAGCTGAATCCCCGTGGCCTGCAGCTGGTCGCGAAGACGATCAGCCTCCGCGAAGTTGCGTGCTCGCCGCGCCTCGGCACGCGCTGCAATCAAGGCCTCGATCTCAGCATCACTCGGACCCGATGTCCGCGCCGCCCCTTCGCCACGCAGATAGGCATCGGGATCTTGCTCGAGCAGGCCGAGCACGCCTGCAAGCTCGCGCAGCTCGGCGCCGAGCCCAGCCGCGACCGGCGGATCGGTGTCACGGAGGCGGTTGATCTCGCGCGCTAGATCGAACAGCACCGCGAGCGCCTCGGGGGTATTGAAATCATCGTCCATCGCCGCCGTAAAGCGCTCCCGCGCCTGCTCACCGCCAGCCGCATCTGCCGCTGCCGCTGGGAGCCCGCGCAGGGCCGTATACAGCCTGCTGAGCGCGGCGCGAGCGCCATCGAGCTGGCTGTCGTCGTAGTTGAGCGGGCTGCGGTAATGACTGCTGAGGATGAAGTAGCGCACCTCTTCAGGCTGATAGCGCTCGAGGATCTCGCGCACGGTGAAGAAGTTGCCCAGCGACTTCGACATCTTCTCGTCGTTGACGCGGACGAAACCGTTGTGAATCCAGACGTTGACGAAGGGCTCACCGGTCGCGCCCTCGGACTGCGCGATCTCGTTCTCGTGATGCGGGAACTGCAGATCAGCGCCGCCGCCGTGGATGTCGAAATGATTGCCTAAGCGGCAGGTCGACATGGCCGAGCACTCGATGTGCCAGCCCGGGCGCCCTTCGCCCCAAGGCGCGGCCCAAGCCGGCTCACCGGGCTTGGCCGCCTTCCAGAGCGCGAAGTCGAGCGGATCACGCTTGGCCTCGTCGACCTCAACCCGGGCGCCAGCCCGCAGATCTTTGGGGTCCTTGCCGGACAGACGACCATAACCGGGGAAGCTCGCGACGGCGTAGTAGACGTCGCCGTTGTCGGCCGCGTAAGCATGCCCGTTCTCGATCAGGCGCTGGATCATCGCCACGATCTCGTCGATATGGGCTGTCGCGCGCGGCTCATCAGCGGGCGGCAGGATGCCGAGTGCGGCCGCGTCCTCGTGCATGGCACCGATGAAACGTTCGGTCAGCTCGCCGAACGCCTCGCCGTTCTCGGCCGCACGCGCCAAGATCTTATCGTCGATGTCCGTGATGTTGCGGACATAGGTGACATCGAAGCCGCTGCGCATCAGCCAACGGTAGATCACATCGAACACCACCAGCACCCGCGCATGACCAAGATGGCAGTAGTCGTAGACGGTCATGCCACAGACGTACATCCGGACCTTACCGGGCTCGATCGGCTGGAACGGGGCCTTGCGGCGAGTCAGGCTATTGTGGATGTGCAACATATCAAGTGATGTCTATGCAGGACAGATGCGGGGCATATGCAGGGCAGATAAAGAATACTAACGTACCTAACGATCACAGCGCGGCGCCACCCCGGAAAATGAATCGCGTGAGATTCAGGTTAACGCGTCGCCAACCCGGCGGATGGAGCGCTGGTTTCACGATCACAAAGGGCACAGGCGGACCCAAACGGGCTGCTGATCACCATCCCGCGACTCAACGCGAGCGCCGTCGCAGACCTCAAACGGGCGCCGATGGGCGAACCGATGGGCGAATCTAGGGCTTAGTTTTGATAAGCTGAAGCGAGACACAACGGAGACACCCAATGATTAAGCTTCAGACCAACCACGGCGACATCCTGATCGAGCTCGATCACGACAACGCACCAGTCACTGCCGAGAATTTCGAGCAGTACGTTCGCGACGGCCACTACGACGGCACGCTGTTTCATCGCGTGATCGACGGTTTCATGATTCAGGGTGGCGGCATGGACGTCAACTTCACACCGAAGCCGACCCGGCCGCCGATCGAGAACGAGGCCAACAACGGCCTCAAGAACACGGCTGGCACGGTCGCGATGGCACGCACCAACGATCCACATTCCGCCTCGTCTCAATTCTTCATCAACGTCTCGGACAACAGCTTCCTTGACCATCCGGGACAAGATGGGTGGGGCTACTGCGTGTTCGGCCGGGTCGCCGAGGGCATGGATGTTGTCAACGCCATCAAGAACAGCAAGACGGGCGGTCGGCAAGGCCATCAAGACGTTCCGATCGACGATGTGATCATCGAGAAGGCCGAGATCACTGATTGAACGATTGTCCGTCAGACCGCCAGCTCCGTGCTGTTAGAGAACGCCGTTCGGCGGATGCAACACCGCCCGTGGGCGAGACGCTGTTCATCTCGGATCTGCATCTCTCGCCACAGCGGCCTGCGCTCATCCAGCTCTTCATCGATTTTCTCGAGCAGCGCGCGCCGGCGGCAACTCAGCTCTTCGTTCTCGGTGACCTGTTCGATGCCTGGATCGGGGACGACGACGACCCGCTGCCCGAGGTGCGAGCCGCACTCAAGCGGCTCACTGATCGGGGCACCCGCTGCTCGATCATGCATGGCAACCGCGACTTCCTGCTTGGGCGGCGATTCGCGTGGGCGACCGGCTGTCACCTCATTCGCGACCCTTGCCTGATCCAGCTCGACGACGAGCCAACCTTGCTCATGCACGGCGATCTGCTCTGCACCGACGACCTGGCCTACCAGCGCTTTCGACGGCGAGTGAGAAATCCGATCGTGCAGCGCCTCTTTCTCTGGTCGCCGCTGAGCAAACGACGACGCATCGCCGCCAGCTATCGACAGCGCAGCGGTGAGGCGATGGCGCAAAAGCCCGACGCGATCATGGATGTGAATAGCGCTGCAGTCAGCAGGCTGATGCGCCGCGCTGGGGTGCGCAGGCTGATCCATGGACATACCCATCGGCCGCAGGATCATGCCCTAGAGCTAGACGGTCTGCCGGCGCTGAGACAGGTGTTATGCGACTGGACGGACGACCGCGGCGAGCTTCTCGTGCATCAGGCCGGCACCTGGCGCCGTGAGCCCTGGACGGCTAATGGCGCTGGTTGCACGCGCTGACAAGAGACCCTCAACCGTTGGCGAAATCCAGCCCCAGCTTGTTGTAGTGGGTCCGAATGACGATCCAGCCAGTGTAGGCGACGATCAGGATCAGCAGCCCGAAAAGATCGAACAGAGAGAGATAGATCTTCAGATCGGACAGGAAGTAGCCACCGATGAGCAGCAATGACGCAAAGGCGCCGTAAAACAGAAACAAGGGCATAAACGACATGCCCATCGCGGTCCAGACCGGATCAACCTCACCCCGACCACCGTTCGCGTCCGCACGCTCGCGGGCACTGATCACCAACTTCCGATGCCGCGCACTGCGCCAGAAGTAGAAGGCGCCAAGCACCAGCGCCACAATGCCGATGTAATAGCTCAAAATTAACCTCCTCCAGTGGATACCCGCATCAGACCGCCGTCCTGGCCGAGTGACGCCATTCGTTGACGCTCGTCTAGGGTCGCAAACAGATCGAGAACCCAGATCAACTTCTCACCAACCGATTGCGGGCTATCTTGACCGACCTGACGCTGACTTGCATCTTGGCCGGAACGTAAAACCGCCACCCGCGATCTTGCCGGGCGATCCTTAGCTGCGGCGGCACTGACCAGGAATTGGTTCTCTGACAGCGCCGACTCGGCACAGCTTCGGCCCGGAAATGGCGTCGCAGCAATGGCGCGACTTAAGAGTGTCACCTTTCGACCTGGCGGCACAACCGCGCGCGTTGTCACGGAATCATAGCCGTTGCGCGCAACCTCACGACCGATCTCGGCATAGAGCAGACGGGCGGCATAGATGCCGGGCCGGCAAGGCACCGGCAGCTTGGCGATACCGGACTCGGCGCGCTGATAGATCGCTTCGGCCATGTCCAGGACACGCTTGACCACAGCGCCAACCGCATCGTTGAAGGTCGGATTGGCCAGCCAGGCCTCGATATCCAAGCCTTCTTCGCGCAGCCACGCCTTCGGTAGGTAGACGCGACCATTGCGGGCGTCTTCACCGACGTCGCGACAGATGTTGGTGAGCTGCATCGCGCTGCCGAGATCACAGGCGCGTGCCAGCACAGTCGGCGAGCGCACCCCCATGATTACGGTCATCATGGCGCCAACCGCGGCGGCAACTCGGGCCGAGTAGTCGAGCACGCCCTCGATGGTCTCGTAGCTGCGCCCCTCGGCATCCCAGGCAAACCCTTCGAGCAAGGCTTCCGGCAGCGCACGGGGCACGTCGAAGCGCTCGACCGTCGCCGCAAAGGCGCGATCGGGCGCCAACGGCAATGGCCGCCCCTGATAGACGCGCTCGAGCCGCTCGCGTAATTGCTCTAGGGCCGCACGTTGGTCGAGCTGTTCGTCGATCGCATCGTCGGCCACGCGGCAGAATGCATAGAGCGCCGCAGCCGGGTCGCGGATCATCTTAGGCAGGAAGAAGGAGGCGGCGAAGAATGACTTCGAGCCGGTACTCAACATCTGCCGACAAGCAGCGAGATCCGCTGCTTCTGAGGTTTGGGTTTCACGCAAAAACAGAGGCATCGGGGACCACCGTATCCAGTACACGTGCTGTCGAGATGACGCCAGGCACACCTGCTCCAGGGTGGGTGCCAGCGCCGACCATGTAGAGGTGCTCGACCTCTTCGCTCTTGTTGTGCGGTCTGAACCAAGCGCTCTGCAGCAGCACCGGCTCGAGACTAAACCCAGCACCCTTGACCGAGCAGAGACGCTGCTCGAAGTCGTTGGGCGTGGTGATCATCGACACCGCTAGCTCATCCTCAAGATTAGGCAGCAGGGTGTCGGAAAGGTAGGTCGAGATCGCGCGCCGATAGGGCTCTGCGCGCTCCGACCAGTCGACGTCGGCATCCAGGTGTGGCACCGGCGCGAGGACGTAAAAGGTATCGCAGCCCTCCGGCGCTAGCGACGGATCGGTCGCGGTCGGGCGATGCAGGTAGAGACTGAAGTCATCCGCGAGTACCTTGCGATTGAAGATATCTTGCAGCAGCCCCTTGTAGCGCGGCCCGAGCAGGATGCTGTGGTGCTTCACATCCTCATAGCGCCGTTTGGTACCGAAGTACCAGACGAAGAGGCCGTTCGAGTACTGCGCTTTGTCGAGCTTGCGATCGGTCCAATGCTTGCGCTCGATACCCGGCAACAAGTGCTTGTAGGTCCAGGCGACATCGGCGTTGGAGACCACCACGTCGGCCGCGATCTGCTCGCCATCCTTCAGCTTGACGCCGGTCGCCTTGCCGTTCATAACGGTGATCTCGGCAACCTCAGCCTTCAGGCGCAGTTCGCTGCCCTGGCCCTCGATGAGGCTCACCAGACCGTTGACGATGGCACCCGTGCCGCCCATGGCCGAGTGCACGCCCCAGTGCCGCTCGAGGAAGGAGATTAGTGAGTAGATCGAGGTGACCGTAAACGGATTGCCACCGATCAGCAACGGATGGAACGAGAGGGCCACCCGCAGGCGCTCGTCCTTCACATACTGCGAGACCATAGCGTAAACGCTCCGATAGCTGCGCAGTGCAACCATCTTCGGCACGATCTTCGCCATGTCCTGCCAATGGGTGAAGGGGACATGGCCAAGCTCGACGAAGCCGACCTTAAAGATCGCCTCGCTGGCCTCAATGAAGCGGTCATAGCCGGCGACATCGCCGGGCGCGAAGCGCTGCACCTGCGCGCGCATTGCATCGGCATCGCCGTTGGTGTCAAACACCGCGCCATCATCGAAACGAATGCGATAGAAGGGGTCCATCGGGCGTAAGTCGATGTCTTCCTTGAAGCTACGGCCACACATCTGCCAGAGTTCTTCGAGCAGGAAGGGCGCGGTGATGATGGTCGGACCGGCATCAAACTTGAAACCGTCGAGCTCGTGCACGTAGGCACGGCCGCCCGGAGCGTCCAATTTCTCAACAACGGTTACCCGGTAGCCGCGGGCGCCCAAACGAATCGCCGCGGCGAGTCCGCCAAAGCCGCTTCCGATGATCACGGCATGTGGCTTGCGCCCTGCTTGCAGCGCGCGAGCAGCAATCGTTCCTGCCTGGGGTGGGTCAGTAGTCAAAGTGTCAACTCAAGCTGATGTCAATCATGCCTGACAGTATAGCAGCCGATATTTTTCCTGCGCCAGCATCCTGTACTGCATTCGTTCATGTCTCTTGCCTTATGTCAAGCACCGCGCCGCAGGCTTGATCCCTAGACCATGGCCGTTATACCTTCCATCCACAATCAATAACGGCGTGGCGCATGAATGGTTCGCGCGGTCCCTGCGAGCCATCCGGGCAAGCCATCTCACCGGTGAGTCGTACTCTTAATTCATGCTCTCCCTTTTACGGCGTCTCGCGCCCAACCGACACAGCGCTCGCGACGGCAAGTCCGGGCACTTGCGTTGGCAGGTTCCCGACCTGATCGATTTCGACTACTACGTCGATGAAGACGAACGCTTGCTGCGTGAGCACCCGGCTGAGCGCCGGCGCCTAGCCGAGCGCGATCGCACCATCTACAAAGACCGGATCGAGCCGTTCATCGGCGACGCGGATGCCCATACGCGTCAGCATCGCAACCAGGCCCTGCGCTGGTGGCTCGAACGCCGACGCGCTCAGGAAGAGCCGGAGATTGCCGAATTGCTCCCCGGCCAGGCCTTCGAGCGCGCTCAGCGCTTAGTCGCCACGGCGATGGGCCTGGTCGGCTTGGCGATCGGCATTGGCGCCGCATCAACGCTGCTCCATTACGACGGAGATCATCCCGTCAATGTCTCCTGGTACCTGTTCTGGCTGGTGTTGTTTCAGCTGATCCTGGTCGGCACCACCATCGGGCTTTGGTATGGCCGGCGCTCCAAGCTCATCAAGGGCGCCACGCAGGACATCTCATTCCTCGGCCAGGTGTTGCGTCCGCTGTTCTCGCGCGCTGCGCGCTGGGTGCAAAAACAGCGCCTGACGCATGTGCGACCTGACCTCCGAGAGCGCGCCAAGGCCAAGCGCGGCCTGATGCAAGCCAACTACGCGCTCTACGGCCCGGCGAGCTACTTGCCCGTGCTGGTGCCCGCGCAGGTGTTTGGCATTGGCTTCAACATCGGCGTCATCTTCATGACCATGGCCCTGATCTGGTTCGCGGATCTGGGTTTCGGCTGGGGCTCGGCGATGAACATCCGCGCCGAGACCATCCAGGGCCTGATACGGGTCATCGCCCTGCCCTGGAGCTGGCTGCTCGGCGAAGGGGTGGGCCTACCGACGCTGGATCAGATCGCCGGCACGCGCATCAGCCTGAAAGACCCCCTGTACGTGCTCGATGCTGGGCATCTGCGCTCTTGGCGCTGGTTCTTGGTACTCTCGGTGCTCACCTACGGCCTACTCCCGCGCATCGCCTTGCTCGGACTCTCGGCACTTAAGCAGCGGCGGGCACTGGCCGCCCTGCCCTTCACGCATCAGTCCGCGCAAGCGCCCTATGCGCGGATGATCACGCCAAGCCTCGAGACCAAGATCATCCGTAACGGCGAAGGGCCTGAGATGCCGATCCCGGCCCCACTCAAGCCGCTCAGCAAACCGACTGCTGCACCGCGACCGCCGAAGACCGACGCTCGTGTTGAGCCTAATCTCGAGACCAGATCAGAGCCCAGATCAGAGCCCAGACCTGAACCCAGACCTGAGCCCAGACCTGAGCCCAAATCCGAGCCCAGCGATGAGCCGCGTACCACGACCACGAGTGCGCCATCGGCGGCACCGCACACGAGGTCGGAAACAACCCCTGCGGCGCCATCACATCCGCCCTTGGCACCCGAGCCCCAGCAGTCACCGCCGGCACCACCATCCGCAGCCTCTAAGCCGAAACCTGAGCCGAAGCCTGAGCCGAAATCGACACCGAAGCCTGAGTCGCGCCCGGAACCGCTGCCACGGCCCGGTCCATCGGAGACGAGCAACGGCCCGTCGACGCAACCGCCTAGCGCCCATGCAGCGCTCGAACGCGCCAGCGCGACGCCTGAATCCGAGGCGCCGCCTGTCGATCGGGTCACCGTCGATGCCGATGCCTGTGTGCTGCTCCTGCATATCGATGTCGCCGACCTGCTCGCGGAGCAAGATCATGCGCGGCTACAGCAACTGCTGCGCAGCCAGACCGGTTGGCGTGTGGCCGCCGCGGTGACCTACGGCGGCGGCCGGGCGATGGCGGATCAGACCGTCGAGCTGATCAGCAACGCGATTTGGAGCGCACCGCCGGCTCGGATCGCACTGATCCAAGACGGATCACAACCCCCGATTACCGAAAACCTCCGCTTTTTGCGCAGCGTCCGCGCCGCAGCTGGCGAGCAGGCGCAGGTATTACTGGCGCTGATTGGCGATCCTGACGACGATGAAGATGATCCGCTGCCGCCACTGAGCGATTTCGACTTTGCCGATTGGCAGCGCAAGATCGAGCAGATGGGCGACCCCTATTTGCGGCTGGTCATGCTCGCGCCGCCTGATGATGATGATGAGGCCGCATGATGGAAGCTCAGGTTCCTACACTCGCCATCGTTGGCCATCCGAATGCCGGAAAATCGTCGGTTGTCGCCACGCTGACCGAGAACGATCGCATCGCCATCGACAAGCGCGCCGGCACCACGACGCGCTCTGACGAATATCCGGTCGAGATCGATGGCAAGGCGGTCATGCGCTTCGTTGACACGCCCGGCTTTCAGAATCCGACCGATATCCTCGAGTGGTTTCAACAGCATGCAGACGAGATCGATCTCCCGCGCGCGTTCTTGAATGCCCATACCGATGACCGGCTCTACAGTCACGACTGCGCCTTGATGCGGCCGCTGGCCGATGGCGCTGGCATCATCTTGGTGGTCGACGGCTCGAAGCGAATCAAGGAAAAGGACCGCACCGAGATGGAACTGCTGCGCCTCACCGGGCGTCCGCGCATGGCCATCCTCAACAACCTGACTAGTAACGCCAAGCACATGGCGGCCTGGCAGGACGCGCTCAACAAGTCCTTCAACTCGGTGCGCGAGTTCAACGCGCATCGCGCCACCTACGCTGAGCGCATCGCACTCCTGAACGCCCTCAAGACCATCGACCAACGCTGGGAGCCGATGCTGCACGAGACGGTGCGCGCCTTCGAGCGCGACTGGCAGCGGCGCATTGATCACAGTGTTGACAGCATCCTCGACCTCCTGCGCAAGGCGCTGACCTTCAAAGTGGTCAAGATCGTCAAGGTGAACGAGCTCGGCTCGGACCGAGAGCGCGAGTCGATTCGCCAACGCCTGAACGAGAGCCTGCAGGATGGGCTCCGCACGCTCGAAACGGAGGCCCAGACCGAGATCCGAACGCATTTCAAGCATCACGTCTGGAATGTCGCGCCCGACTCCTTGCTGGTCAAAGATCTGTTTTCAGACGAGGTCGAGCGCCATCTCGGGCTGAACCGACATCAGACGGTCCTTGCGAGCGCCGCCGCCGGTGCTGCCACCGGTGGTGCGATCGATCTGGGTGTCGGCGGCCTCTCGTTCGGTGCCGGCACCCTGATCGGCGCCGGCGTTGGCGGCGTGCTCGGCGTGCTCGGCACCTCGCAGCTGGCCAAGCTCGATATCCAGCGCACACTCGGCGTCGAGCGCTTCACGCTCGGGCCGGTGAGCAACCCCCGCTTCCCGTTTGTCCTGCTCGACCGCAGCATCCTCTACTGCGCGCGCGCAATGAACTGGGCACATGGCCGCCAGGCAGCCGATGAGAGCGCGCCCAACCGCGTTCCAGATCAGGCGCCGAAGAAGCAGCGTGGATTTACCGAGGCCCTCGACGGCGAAGATCATAAGGTCCTGGCCAAATTCTTTGCCGCCGCCCGCAAGGGCAAGCATTCCCCACAGGAGCAGCGCGTTCGCGAGATCCTAGGCAGCATCCTGCACGATCTGTCCACTGACAAGATCGACAGCCGCGCTAGCCTCTAAGGTTCGTCTTTAAGCCATGACCAACCTGCCACTGATCGTTCTGATCCCGTTCATCGGCGCCATGCTGCCGCCCTGGGCTGTGATGACCGGGCGGCCTTGGTCAGCCTGGGTCACTGGCGGCGTCGCCCTCGCGGCCCTTGCGCTGACGATCGTCCCAGGCCTGTCGGTCATGCAGGGCGAGACCCTGATCTGGCAGCAAGACTGGTTCCCGGCGCTGGGGCTCTCACTAGCGTTTCGACTCGATGGCCTGGCGCTGCTGTTCGTGCTGATGATCCTCATCATCGGCCTGCTGGTGATCCTGTACGCGCGCTGGTATCTCGCCGAGCAGGACCCAATGGGCCGCTTCTACGCCTATCTACTGCTGTTCATGGGCTCCATGCTCGGACTGGTCATGTCCGAGAACCTGATCCAACTGCTGATGTTCTGGGAGCTCACGAGCATCAGCTCCTTCCTGCTGATCAGCTATTGGCGCCAGCGTGCGGATGCCCGCCAAGGCGCGCGCATCGCGCTCGCAATCACCGGCGGCGGCGGTCTCGCCTTGCTCGGTGGCATCCTCCTGCTCGGGGAGATCGTCGGTAGCTACGACCTCAGCGCCGTGCTGGCCGCGGGCAAGAGTATCCATGCCGACCCGCTCTATGTGCCGGCGCTGGTGCTGATCCTGCTCGGGGTGTTCACCAAGTCGGCCCAGTTCCCGTTCCATTTCTGGCTGCCGCATGCGATGGCCGCGCCAACTCCGGTCAGCGCCTATCTTCACTCGGCGACCATGGTCAAGGCCGGCGTCTTCCTGCTCGCCCGGCTGTTCCCAGCACTCTCCGGCTCTGAGGCCTGGACCTGGATCGTCGCCCCTGTCGGCATGCTGACGCTGCTGATCGGTGCTTATAACGCCTTTTTCAAACATGACCTCAAGGGCCTGCTGGCCTATTCGACCATCAGCCACCTCGGCCTGATCACCTTGCTGTTCGGCATTGGCACGCCCTTGGCGGCGGTCGCTGGCGTGTTCCACATCATGAACCATGCGACCTTCAAGGCCTCGCTGTTCATGGCCGCCGGCATCATCGATCACGAGGCTGGCACGCGCGATATGCGACGCCTCGCCGGACTCTGGAAGTTCATGCCGCAGACCGGCCTGTTGGCAATGATTGCCGCCGCCGCGATGGCCGGCGTGCCGCTGCTGAATGGATTCTTGTCGAAGGAGATGTTCTTCGAGAAGACCGTCTATATGGCCAGCTTCGCCGAAAGCTTCTGGTTGTTGCCGGTGCTGGCGACGATTGCGGGCGCGCTCGCGGTCGCCTACTCGCTACGCTTCATCCATGACGTCTTCTTCAACGGCACCCCAACTGACCTGCCACGCACCCCGCATGACCCCTCGCGCTGGATGCTGGTGCCGGTCGAGGTGCTGGTAGTGATCTGCATCGCGGTCGGTATCCTACCGAGCCTCACCTTCGGGCCGCTGCTCGGAGTCGCGGTCGGTGCCGTGCTGCAAGGCCCCGCCCCAGACTACAGCCTCAAGGTCTGGCACGGCTTCACGCCAGCGCTCGGCATGAGCATGCTGGCGCTAGCCGGTGGCGCCCTGATCTACGCGATTCGCCAACCGCTGTTCCGCTGGCACGAGACACTGTTCGGCCGCATCGATGCGCGCGCCCTGTTCGAGGGCTTTGAGCGCGCCCTGCTCTGGAGCAGCCGCGCCCTAGATCAGCTGATCCATCGTCGATCATTACAGTTCATGCTGGTCGTGCTGATCAGTGCCGCACTCGTCATGCTGGCGCGCGGTTTCTGGGGCATGCCCATCACGGGCAGCGCCACCCTGCTCCCGATCGACCCGGTCAGCACCAGCGCCGCCATCTGCCTAGCAGCCGGTGCCATCGGCACGGTCGTCTGGCATCGGCAGCGCTGGACCGCGCTGGTGATGCTGAGCGTGGTCGGTCTGATCATCGCGCTGGCCTTCGTCAAGCTCTCAGCGCCGGACCTGGCACTCACCCAGCTCTCAGTCGAGATGGTCACCATCGTGCTGCTCTTGCTGGCGCTGCATTTTCTGCCCAAGCAGACGCCGCGCGAGTCCAGTCTGCCGCGCAAGCTGCGCGACCTGCTGCTGGCCCTGCTTGGCGGCGGCGCCACCGGACTGCTGACCTGGGCAGTGCTGACACGCCCCTACGACAGCATCTCCGGTTGGATGCTCGAGAACAGCGTTCCCGGTGGTGGCGGTACGAATGTGGTGAATGTGATCCTGGTCGACTTCCGCGGCTTCGACACCCTCGGTGAGATCACCGTGCTCGCCATCGCCGCGATCGGCATCTACATGATGCTGCGCGATCTGCGGCTCGACGTCCCGCTCACCGACGACCAGGGCCGGCCCTGGAGCAGCGATGTGAATCCGCTCATTCTCGCCACCTTCTCGCGCTTGCTGTTGCCCTTGGCGCTGATGGTCGCGGTGTTCATCTTCCTGCGCGGCCATAACCTCCCTGGCGGTGGCTTCATCGCCGGGCTGATCATCTCGGTGGCGCTGGTGATGCAATATCTGGCCAATGGCATCGCCTGGACCAAACTGCGCCTCTCTGGCGAGCTGCATCCGCTGATCGGCCTGGGCCTGCTGCTGGCAACCGCCACCGGGCTCGGCAGCTGGTACTTCGGCTATCCGTTCCTGACCTCGACCCATGGCCATCTGCATCTACCCGTCATCGGTGATCTCGAGCTTGCCTCGGTCATGCTGTTCGATCTCGGCGTCATGATGGTAGTCATCGGCATCACCCTGGTGATCCTGATCCGACTCGGCCGCATTGGTCTCGTGCAACGCCGTGTTGCCATCGACGATTCCGACTTAAACCGCTAATGGAAGCACTCATCGCTCTCTCCGTCGGGCTCCTAACGGCCTGTGGTATCTACCTGCTTCTGCGCGGACGGACCTTTCCGGTCGTGCTCGGCATCACCCTGCTGTCTTATGCGGTGAACCTGTTTTTATTCGTGATGGGCCGCCTGAGTATCGGGGTACCAGCGATCCTCGAGCCGAATCGCGCCGACTATGCCGACCCCTTACCCCAGGCGCTGGTGCTGACCGCGATCGTGATCGGCTTTGGCATGACGGCCTTTGTCGTCGTACTCGCACTGCGGGCGCGGGCCGACCTGGGTAACGACCATGTCGATGGACGCGAGCCATGACTGACCTTGGCAACCATGTAGTCATTGCGCCGATCCTGGTGCCGTTGCTGACCGGCACCCTGCTGGTGCTGCTGCGCGGCAGTGCGACGCCGCTGCGCCGCACCATCAGCATGCTCGGCATCCAGCTACTGCTCGCGGCCTCGCTCTGGCTGCTGCTGCAGGTTGCAGACGGCGATCTGCTGGTCTACCAGCTCGGTAGCTGGGCCGCTCCTTATGGCATCGTGCTGGTCGCCGATCGACTCTCCGCGGCGATGGTGATGGTGACCTCGGTGCTCGCGCTGTTCGCGATGATGCACGCGATCCAGGGCAGCGATCGGCGCGGGCGCCAATACCACGTGCTGTTCCAATTCCTGCTGATGGGCCTGAATGGCGCCTTCCTCACCGGCGATCTGTTCAACCTCTTTGTCTTCTTCGAGATCTTGCTGATCGCCTCCTATGGCATGCTGCTGCATGGCGGTGGCGCAGCCCGGAGCAAGGCTGGCCTGCATTACGTGGTCGTCAATCTGGTCGGCTCGAGCCTGTTCCTGTTCGCGGTCGGCACCCTCTACGGCGTGCTCGGCACGCTGAACATGGCCGATCTCGCACTGCGTGTCGCCGCCTTGCCGCCTGAAGAGGTGGGTCTGGTCCGTGCGGCGGCGCTGCTCTTATTCGTGGTGTTCGCACTCAAGGCCGCGCTGGTGCCCCTCCACCTCTGGCTGCCCGGCGCCTATTCGGCCGCGGGTCCGGCCTCAGTGGCCCTGTTCGCGATCATGACCAAGGTCGGCGGCTATTCGATCCTGCGTGTCTATAGCCTGATCTTTGGCGCCGAGGCGGGTCCGCTCGCCAACCTGGTCGAGCCCTGGCTGCTGGTGCTCGGGCTACTGACCATCGTCGTCGGCACCATCGGGGTCTTGGCCAGCCGCAACTTAGCCCTGTTGGTCGCGCATCTGGTGGTGATCTCGAGCGGCAGCATCCTGACTGCGTTTGGCCTTGGCAGCCAGGCAGCACTGAGCGCCGGCCTCTATTACAGTTTCCAATCCGCATTGGTCACCGCTGCCCTGTTCATGCTCACCGAGAATGTCGCCCGTACCCGCGGTGCCTTTGCCGACCAGCTGCGTGCGGGACCGATGCTGCCGGCAGCGAATCTGCTCGGCGGGCTCTTCCTGGTCTTGGCCCTGGCCGTGGCTGGCGTGCCGCCGCTGTCTGGATTCATCGGCAAGGTCTTGATCATCCAGGCCAGCCTGGACACCCCAGCAATCGCCTGGATCATGGCCATCGTGCTCAGCACCAGCCTACTAACGCTGATGGCATTGGCGCGCGCCGGCAGCACCCTGTTTTTCAAGACCGACACCAATGCCGGCGCTGCCACCTTGCCGAATGCGGCGAACCTGGTCCCGGTCGCAGCGGTGGCGGTGATCAGCCTGCTTTACGTGGTCTTCGCCAGTCCGATCTACAGCTATACCGAAGCGGCTGCAGCCCAGCTCCTGAGTCCCGCGGACTACATCGAAGCGGTCCTTGACGGTGAGACGCTCGCTGGCGGTGAGACGCGACTCGACAGCGAGACGACGTCCGACGGCATGCCTCCAGACTCAGGCGGGCATGATTAATCGATGAAAACGTTATTCCCACACCCGATCCTGTCACTCATGCTGCTAGGCCTCTGGCTGCTGCTGGTCAACTCGATCAGCCCCGGTCAGATCCTGCTCGGCACGCTGCTGGCTTGGCTGATCCCGCTCTACACCGCGCGCTTCTGGACGGCTCAGATCCATATCCGGCGACCTCTGTTACTGCTCAAGCTTACCGGCACCGTGCTCGTCGATATCCTGATCGCCAACATTGCGGTTGCGCGCTTGATCGTCGGACCAAGGGCGCGCATCCAGCCCGGCTTTATTCGCATGCCACTGCGCGTGAAGGGGAATGTCAGCGTCAGCCTGTTGGCGAATATCATCACCCTCACACCTGGCACCCTATCAGCCTCACTGAGCCCCGACCGCAGTGAGCTGATCATCCACGCGCTGCAGGGCGAGGACAGCGCGGCGATTATTACTGAAATACGCGAGCGCTATGAGCAACCGCTGCTGGATGCGTTGGAGCAGACCTGAGGCGCTGGCGACCGTTTTTGGAGGTGTGGAATGCGAACGGTGATCAACCATTTCACCCTGTTATCGATGGCGAAATGAAGTCTGGCCACTGCAAGTCTGGCCACTGCAAGTCTGGCCACTGCAAGTCTGGCCACTGATGGAGACAAGGCGATGAACGAGCTGCCCGAGACCGGGCTGATCCTGAACCTGGCGCTAGCAGTGGGCTTCCTGCTGGTGACTGTGGCGGTATTGCTATCGCTCTGGCGCCTGATCATCGGCCCAGATCAGCCAGACCGCATCCTGGCCCTCGACACCCTCTATGTGAACACCGTCGCGCTGCTGGTCCTGCTCGATATCAAGCTCGCCAGCAGTCTCTACTTTGAAGCCGCGCTGCTGATCGCCTTATTCGGCTTCGTCGGTACCGTGGCCTTAGCCAAGTTCTTGACCAGAGGGGACATCATCGAGTGACTACCGAGCTAACAACGCTGCTGGTCGAGATCTTCGTCGCGTTGCTGATCCTGATCGGCGCCGGCTTTACCCTGCTCGGCTCCTTCGGCCTGGTCCGTCTTCGCGATCTCTATGAGCGGCTGCACACCCCAACCAAAGCCACCACCCTTGGCGTCGGTAGCCTGCTGATCGCCTCAGCGGTGTTCTTTACCTGGCGCGAGCCTGGCGTCTCACTGCACGAGGTTCTCGTCGCGGTATTCCTCTTCATCACCGCACCGGTCAGCGCGCACCTCATCGCCAAGGCCGCATTGCATCAGCGCAGCCCAAGCCGTTCTGGCTTGCCACCGGAAAGCCTGCTCGAGAAGCACGATGGTCATGGCGCCAAACCTAGGCCCAACGCCGAGGCCAAACAGAAACCTAGTCAAACCGGCTGACACTGACCATTGACGGCCCAAGCTGTGGCTCGTTCCAACGTAGCAAGCCGTATCTCTTGATGACGGACGTCTCCCGGTCATGCGACGCCTGAATCAGATCTCTGGCGCATCGTAATAGGTCAGGTCCAGCCAGCCCGCCAGATCTCCTCGCTGGGCAAAGTTCCAGGCATTGATCCAGTCGTAGAAGGGCCAGAACTCGCTGCTGTTGCGTAAGATGCCGTAGCGCTGCTTGAATGCGCTCCAGTCCTGCTTGGTTTTCACCGTGCTCAAGGCCGACAAGAAGCCAGGCGCGTCCTTTAGATCCAGATCAACGAACAGGTTCGGAAATCCATTCACCAGGGTCGGATAGACACTCATCGTGTCCTTCTCCGGCATCGACTCGCCATTCTCGAACACCAGCGTGTACTGGGACTTGTAGGCTCGGTTTGCGATCAGCGAATAGATCCGATGCTCGTCACCCTGATTGAGCCGGAGCATGATCACGCTTGGCAGATGCGGCACGAAAGACAGGCCTTCGACAGCGGTTAGCGTCGAGATCGCCGCCTCCCAGTCGCTAAAGCCGGCCATCGATGCGTCAAGCTCGACCTTCGGTTTCTGCTGCGGGTTCAGGGGATCAGGCAGGCCGCTGATCGTTGGGCCGAGACGGCGCTCAAGCTGCTCGATCAGATCCATCAGGGGATCATCGCCACTGACCTCGACCTGAGTCGGCTGATCCTTACCCGCGAAGGGTACCGCAGCCAGACCAATGCGACCGATGCCCTGCGTCCATGTATGCCGCAATGCCTCCCGATCCTCGCTCGGCAGCAATGTCAGAAAGTTGTCCTCGAACGCTTGGCGCAGGAAGTTGAAGAACAGCAGCGTCTCGAGCTTGAGTCCGTCACCCTCCCAGTAGGCAAAGCCGGCGACGGTGTCGTAATACATGCGCTCGAAGCCGGCGAAGCTGATCAACCAGAGCGAGCGCGGCACACCGCCCTGAGCGCCCTTGACCACGGAGACATTGGTCTCGTGACGCAACACCGTCAGCCAGGCATTGCGATCCGTTCCGTCGCCATCCCAAACCGCATCGAGCGACCAGCCCTCCGGAAACAGCTTGTCCTTCGTCTCGGCGAAGGCCTTCAGGTAATCGGCATTGCCGAACACCGAGCGGTCCATGAAGGGCTCCCAGCTATCCAGACCCAGCATCGGCATTTGCACGGAAGGATCGAATTGGGGATCGAGAAAGAAGACCCAGAACTGGTCCTTGACCGCATAGGTCGCTGTTTGGCCATTGCAGACCGGCCCGTAGGTGATGCCGCCGACGATCACTTCGGCGTTTTCGAGCATGAACCGGTAGCGCGATTCGGTCGGGATCGCCGCAAAGACCTCAAGCGCGTTGTCGCTGCCCCAGCCTGGGGTGAGGTCGATCTCATTTCCCCAGCCCTTACCGGTGTCAAGCGCGAACAGCGTGGTCAGATGATCGATCTGATCCAGCGACAGGGTCCAGAGGAAATGATTCTTCTGCACCGGCGGCGCGCTGAGCTTCTCGAGCCGATACCAAAATTGCTCGACGTTCGCGTAGCTGTAGGGATCATCGTAGGGCAGACCGGTGCCAATGATCGAGACCAGCTGCCCGGGCGGTGTCTTCGAGCGCACGAGGCGGAACTGATCGCCAGGGCTTTCTTCCAGCAGGATGGTCGCCAGGAAGACATGCTCGAAGAGATAGCGACTGACCAGCTGCGCCCGCTTATTATCTTGGTTGAAGAAGGCCTCCCAGCGCGCGACGGCTGCCGGCTCCGCGATCTTTTCCGCGGCCTGCTTCTGGGCATCGCTCGGACCTGGCGAGCCGGCAGCGACCCAGTCTTTCAGGGTCGTGAACTGGGGTTCGGTCAAGGCCGGCAGTCCAAACGGCATGCCGATCGCCGGATGTTTTTTGAGCTCCGCCTTGAGCGCCGCAGGCGTGGGTGCGCAGGTCGCGTTGAAGCGATCTGGGCGCAGACCGTCGAGCGCATCGCGCGCGAACCCGTGGTCGTTGTGGCGCATGCCGGCCTCGACCATCAAATAGAGTAGCGACTGATCGAGGTTCTCCGCCGCTGCACCCTGGTCAGCGATGATCGGGAAAAAGCCGATGTTGCGCCAGGCTTTCACCGAATCGGCCGCGTCCATGTCTGTGCGAGGATAGCTGCCGATGTGATTCGAGTAGGCGTTCAGGCCGAATCCACCGCGCTGCAGGCCCCGGAATGAGTCCAGCTTGACATTGCAGGGTGAGCCCAGGCAGCCATGGCAGGCGATGCAGCGGCTGTTGAACAGCGGCTGCACGTCATCGACGTAGTCGGGCGTGTTGCCGGCGTCCGAGGATCGCTCCGGCTGCGCCGGATCTGCCACCGATGTTAACTGGTCAGCGTCATCCGCATCAGCGGCGAGTGCCGCAGACCATGCAAGCACCGACAGCAACGCCAAGGCGGCGACGCCATGCCAGCGGATGAGCGATAGAGTCATTCGAAGAGACCTCGACGCAGGTAACCACTTGGGGCGGTTAGATTAACATGCTGCATCGGCTGCCGAGACCGTGGCTCCTGTGGTTGGAGCGCGCGGACAGGCCATAAAAAAGGCCCGGCAAAGGGATTGCCGGGCCGAACTGTCTCTTGGGAGAGAGACGAGGAGGACACTGAGCTGGCGGCTCGTCAGGTGGGAGCCGGCCAGGCTGAACCTAAAACCAATTAGTGCATGAACAAGCCGCCGTTTACGGGCAGATTGGCGCCGGTGACATAGCCATTGGCCTCGTCTAGGAGGAAGGCGACCGCGCTCGCAATCTCATCTGGTCGCCCCATGCGGCGCATCGGCACACTGGCGACGATGGCCTCGCGCACATCGTCACGCATGGCCAAGGTCATCGCGGTCTCGACATAGCCCGGCGAGATCGTGTTCACGGTGATGCCCTTAGCGGCGCCTTCTTGCGCTAGCGTCATGGTGATGCCGTGCATGCCGGCCTTAGCGGCGGCATAGTTGGCCTGGCCGAATTGCCCACGCTGGCCGTTCACTGAGGAGATGTTGACCACACGCCCAAAACCGGCCTCGAGCATGTCTTCCCAGACCTGACGGGTGACGTTGAAGACGCTGTTCAGATTGACGTCGATCACGGCGCGCCACTGCGCCTCTTCCATCTTCTTGAAGGTCTTGTCGCGGGTGATGCCGGCGCAGTTGATCAGCGCTGCGACGGGGCCTTGGTCGGCCTTGATCGCGGCAATCATCCGCCCGCAATCCTCGAAGTCAGAGACATCGCCGGCGATGGTGTCGACCGTAAGACCTTCGCCAGCCAGATCATTACGCCAGGCAACGGCGGCCTCTTGCTCCGACGGGTGATGGTTGGCAACCACGCGCCAGCCATCCTGTGCCAGACGCCGGCAGATCGCTGTACCAATGCCGCCGATGCCGCCGGTGACCAACGCCACGCGGCCAGCGGGCTGCTGGGCAGCCACTGTGTTTGAGTCAGTCATATCAATCAATTCCCCGTCTGCTGCGCGCCACGACCGGACCTCAGCGGTGAGTCGCGAGCCCGCAGGCTCGCTCATCAGCAGAGGTCCAATCTCGCCGATCGCTGTTCAGGCCTTGGCTGCGGCCTCGACCAGACTGCCACCCTTGCGCATCTCGGCAACGGTGGTCTCGTACCAACCCCGATACTCATCACGAGCCTCGGTCGCGAGCTCCAGGTTGGTCTTGGACTCCGCCATCATCTGCTCGCTGGCCTCCTTGGTCATGTCGACCTGGGCCTTGTACAGATCGCTGTAGCCGCGGGCCTCGGTGGCGACGCGCATCAGCTTGGTGCCCTGCTCCATCCAACGGCCGAACAGGTCCATCTGGCGGGTCGCCATGCGCTCGGCCAGCTTCATGTTCAGCTCGCCCAGGGCGGTCATGCGCTCGACACTGTTGTTGGTCAGCTCGTTCAGGGTCTTCATGTTGTCGTTGAGGTTCATGGTGGTGCTCCGATTTGTGCAGTGCAGCAATTGTTGCAGTGCACAATAGTCGCCACTCGAAACGCTGTCAAGACTCCTGAGCAGAAAAATGCTGCAGCGCAGCATTCGGCACCTGTGAGCACAAACACCCCTACCAGCGGTCTTGATCAGGCTCGCGGCGAACAGGCTCCACCCAGGCTGAGTGATCGCCTATCGTCGTCTTCAGCATGCTTTGCCAGTGCTTTGCCAGACATCGGCATCCAGTCGGAAATGAGTTGATGAACGCTGCCTTGGCAAGGGCTTGCACAAGCAAGCAGGCTGCATCAATCAGATTGCATCAATGGGTTGCATAGACAATTGCAATGATCCGCACATAAGAATCCTCAAGGCGTCCTGAGTCTTCGATGGTGCCTAATCGGCGCCCACGCTGAGCAGGCACTTTAAGCCGCGCCAGCAGCACTGCATCGCACTGCTGCGTCGGCACCTGCCGTCCGCGCTCAAGATCACACCTAAGCGCTGCCCCGGCAGCCGGACAACACTGAGGACAACCCGCCCATGGCACTCGACCAATCCGCCCGTTACGCCAATCTCGACCTCCGTGAAGAGGATCTGATCGCCGGCGGTAAACACATCCTCTGCGCTTACAAGATGCAGCCCAAGGCCGGCTACGGCTATCTGGAGGCCGCCGCGCACTTCGCCGCCGAGTCCTCCACCGGCACCAACGTCGAGGTCTGCACCACCGACGAGTTCACCAAGGGCGTAGACGCGCTGGTGTATCACATCGACGAGGCGAGCCAGGACATGCGCATCGCCTACCCGCTGGAGCTGTTCGATCGCAACATGATCGACGGCCGCATGATGCTGGTCTCGTTCCTGACCCTGACCATCGGCAACAACCAGGGTATGGGCGACATCGAAAACGCCCAGATGATCGACTTCTATGTGCCGCCGCGTGCGCTGCAGCTGTTCGATGGCCCGGCCACCGACATCACCAAGCTGTGGAGCATCCTCGGCCGCCCGGTGCAAGACGGCGGCTACATCGCCGGCACCATCATCAAGCCCAAGCTCGGCCTGCGCCCGGAGCCCTTCGCCGAGGCGGCCTATGCGTTCTGGCTCGGTGGCGACTTCATCAAGAACGACGAGCCGCAAGGCAACCAAGTCTTCGCGCCGACCAAAAAGGTCATGCCGCTGGTCGCCGATGCCATGAAGCGCGCCCAGGACGAGACCGGCGAAGCCAAGCTATTCTCGGCCAACATCACCGCCGATGACCACTTCGAGATGTGCGCCCGCGCCGATTTCATCCTCGAGACCTTTGGCCCGGATGCGGACAAGGTCGCCTTCCTAGTCGATGGCTTCGTCGGCGGCCCTGGCATGATCACCACCGCCCGTCGCCAGTACCCGAACCAATACCTGCACTATCATCGCGCCGGTCACGGCATGATCACCTCGCCCAGCTCCAAGCGCGGCTACACCGCCTTCGTGCTGTCGAAGATGGCGCGCCTGCAAGGTGCCTCCGGCATCCATGTCGGCACCATGGGCTACGGCAAGATGGAAGGCGATGCCGATGACAAGATCATCGCCTACATGGTCGAGCGCGACAGCGCCGATGGCCCGATTTACCATCAGGAATGGCTCGGCATGCGGCCAACGACGCCGATCATCTCCGGCGGTATGAACGCGCTGCGTCTGGTCGGCTTCTTCGAGAACCTCGGCCACGGCAACCTGATCAACACCGCCGGTGGCGGTGCTTATGGTCATCTCGACGGCCCCGCCGCTGGCGCCAAGTCGCTGCGTCAGGCCTATGCGTGCTGGAAGGCCGGTGCCGACCCGATCGCCTGGGCCAAGGACCATCGTGAGTTCGCCCGTGCCTTCGAGTCGTTCCCATTCGATGCCGACAAGATCTTTGCCGGCTGGCGTGATCAGCTCAGCATCGCTGCCTGATCAGGCTGCAACCGGGATGAGCGCGATGGCCATGGATGGCCAGAAAAAAGAAAACCCCGCTTCCGCGGGGTTTTTTTATCCACGATCAAACAGACCCCGCGTTCAAGCCAGCCTTTCGCTGATCTGACCAAGCGCTGACCTCCTAGGGTCCATCTTGAGCCACTAAACGCTACTCCCCTTTGCGCTCAGGCTCTGACTCACCATGGCCAAAGCCAGCGGCGCGAAGAAATTCCTTCTGCGCATTAGCCCAGAGCTCGAGGTTACGCTCGGTCATTCGGCCGATAAGCTCTAAGGGCTTGGTGCCGAGGTCGTCGGCCAAGTGCTGCTGCTGGCGGGCGAAGGCATCGAGCGACTGCTCGAGATAGTGCGCGAACATGCCCTGCATGGTGCCGCCATAGAAACGGATGATCTGCGCGAGCATGTTGGCGCTGAAGAGTGGCTCGCCGCCGGTCTCCTCCTCCAGCATGATCTGCAGCAGGATCGAGCGCGTGAGATCCGCGTCGTTGGCGGTATCCAAGACCCGAAACGCGGTGCCCTGCATCACCAGCGCACGCACGTCCGCTAGCGTGATGTAGCGGCTTAGCTCGGTATCATAGAGCCGCCGATTCGGATATTTCTTGATGATGCGTTCGGCGGTCATCGCGTCGCCCTACTGCGTGACTGACTCATCGTTGCAGTGTAGCCCAGCCTCAAGCCGCGCAAACTGTGTGGGATCAACGCACTGCATCCCACAGAGCCAGTCGAAGTGCCGTGGGCTTCTCGGCTGTGGATCTCGCCTGAGGCGAGCCACAGCTGCCGACTCCAGCTCGCCTTAGCAGGCTTGCGATCGGCCTGCTCACGGCGAACGATGAGCGTGAGCAGGCCCGGGCAGCGAACTGCCAGGGTAGCTCGCTGGGCCAATGATCCCGGCAATGAGATCGATCAGTCGCGCGCCACCGCCAAGGCCACGCCCTGCCCACCACCGATACAAAGCGTCGCGAGACCCTTCTTCGCATCACGCCGCTGCATCTCATGCAGCAGGGTCACCAGCACCCGCGCGCCCGAGGCGCCGATCGGATGGCCGATCGAGATGGCGCCGCCGTTGACGTTGACCTTGTCCTGATCCCAGCCCATCTCCTGATTGACCGACAGCGCCTGCGCGGCGAACGCCTCGTTGGCCTCGATCAAATCCAGATCGGCGACCGTCCAGCCGGCCTTTTCCAAGCACTTGGTCGAGGCGGGGATCGGGCCGGTCCCCATGATCGCCGGATCAACACCGGCGCTAGCGAAGGCCACGACGCGCGCGAGCGGCGTCAGCCCCAGCGCCTTGGCCTTCGACTCACTCATCACCAGCACCGCGGCCGCACCATCGTTGACGCCGGAGGCATTGCCTGCGGTAACGGTCCCGTCCTTATCGAAGGCCGGACGCAGCTTGCCCAGGGTTTCGGCGGTCGTGCCCGCGCGCGGGAACTCATCGCGGTCAAACACCACCGGATCACCTTTGCGCTGCGGCACCGCGACCGGCACGATCTCGTCAGCAAAACGATTGGCAGCCTGCGCCGCCTCGGTCTTCTGTTGCGAATCAGCCGCGAACTGATCTTGGAGATCGCGAGAGAACGCATACTGCTTGGCAATATTCTCGGCGGTGACGCCCATATGGCACTGATTGAAGGCATCCATCAGGCCATCGCTGAGCATGGTATCGACCATCTTCCAGTCGCCCATGCGCTTGCCCTGACGCGAGCCTGGAACCACGTGGGCTGACTGACTCATGCTCTCCTGACCGCCAGCGATCACCACCTCAGCATCGCCGAGGGCGACCGCCTGCATGGCTAAATGCACCGCTTTCAAACCGCTGCCGCAGACCTTGTTGATCGTCATCGCTGGCACCTTATGCGGCAAGCCAGCGTTAAGCGTGGTCTGGCGCGCTGGGTTCTGACCGACACCCGCTGCCAACACCTGCCCGAGAATGACCTCATCGACCTGCTCCGGGTCGAGCCCAGTCTTTTCCAACAGCGCCTTCACCACAGTGGCACCGAGCGCGGTTGCCGGCAGTGACGACAGGCTACCGCCGAAGCTTCCGACCGGGGTGCGCACAGCGGCGACGATCACAACATGTTCTGGCATCAGAGTTCCTCCTCACGGATAGGGTTCGACAGGGGTCGAATGAGCTTATTTGTCATGCATGTGCCCGCCGCGCCTCTTGCTCCAAGCGGGCGGTGCACCGATCAACGGGAGGAGTCTACGGCCTTTTGTTGCAGTGCACAAATTTCCGTGCTAGCTTCGCCGACACTTGATCAGAGGAGGCCCTGGCAGGGGTAAGCACCATGACACAAAACGCATTCTTCGATGACAGCTGGCTCAAACTGCAGCGCGACTACTGGGACGGCCTGGCCAAGATGGGCAGCCAAGCGATGGGCATGGAAAGCAGCCCAGCCAGCAACAGCGCGGCGGCGCCCTGGCTGGCGGCGATGGAGCAGTGGCGGAAAGCACTCGCGCCAGCGGCATCTGACCCGGCGCGCGACTTCATGCAGCGCTTGATGGACCAGGGCCAGGCCTACTTCGGCCTCGCCGAGCAATTCACCAAGGGGCTCGGCGACGCTGGCCTCGGCCAAGGCGGCGACACCACCCGCGCTTGGGACTGGCTGAACCAGACCATCGAGCAGATGCAGAAGGGCTTCAGCGGCATCGGCGCTGACCAAGACGAGAGCCTACGCCGGATGCTCGGCTTCTGGGAGATGCCACTCGACAACTGGCAGCGGATGATGTCGTCGCTCTCGCCGATGATGCCCGGCGACATGCTGCGCAACATGCCGAACGGGATGATGCGCGGCCCGATGCAAGAAGGCCTAGAGCAGATGCTCTCAGCGCCTGGCCTCGGCTATTCGCGCGAGGAGCAGGCCCAATATCAAGACCTGATGCGCGCCGGAATCGACTATCAGCGCGCCTTCCAAGCCTACAGCGGCTTCTTCAATCAGCTCGGCGTCAAGGCCCTGCACCGGCTGCGCGACCAGCTGCAGCAGAAATCCGAGGCCGGCGAGACCATCAATTCCGCCCGCGGCCTCTATGACACCTGGGTCGGCTGCTGCGAGGCGGTCTATGCCGATGAGGTCATCACGCCTGAATACTCGCGCGTGCACGGCCAGCTGATCAACGCTCAGATGGCGCTCAAGCAGCGGCTCTCGATCATGGTCGACGAATCGCTTGGCGCGATGAACATGCCCACCCGCGGCGAGCTGCGCACCCTGCAGGACCGCCTGCAGGAGACGCGACGCGAGAACAAAAAGCTGCGCCAAGAGCTGGACCAGATCCAGCGCCGGCTTGCGACTTTGCCAGCAGTCGCGCCGGCCGACAGTCAAGCCAAGGCCAGCACAGGTGGATCGACCACCAGTGGCACGAGCACCGGCGCGGCGAAAAAGACCAGCGCCCGCAAGAAGACCGCAGCAAAGCCGAGCACCCAACCCGACGCCAGCTGATGCCGCATCCTGCGCCTGCTGGTCGTCAGCCAAGCACGGATTAAGAAGGGACACCGCCAAGACGGGTCCGAACCAACACGCTATAGAGGAGCGCTGCCCCATGTTTCCGATCGATATCCGCCCCGACAAGCTCGGCGAGGAGATGCTCGACTACAGCCGCAAGCTCGGTCAGGGCATGCAGAACCTGCTCGACGCTGGCGACATCGACAGTGGCGTCAGCCCCAAGGATGCCGTCTACCGCGAAGACAAGCTGGTGCTCTACCGCTATCAGCGCCCAGCCGAGGTGGCCCAGCAGGAGACGCCGCTGCTGGTCGTCTACGCCCTGGTCAACCGGCCCTACATGACCGACATTCAAGAAGACCGCTCGACCATCAAAGGTCTGCTCGCCACCGGCCAGGACGTCTATCTGATCGACTGGGGCTACCCGGATCAAGCCGACAGCTCGCTGACGCTTGACGACTACATCAACGGCTACATCGATCGCTGCGTCGACCACATCCGCCACACCCATGGCGTTGACAAGGTCAACATCTTGGGCATCTGCCAGGGCGGCAGCTTCAGCCTGATGTACAGCGCGCTGCATCCGGACAAGGTGCGGAACTTGGTGACCATGGTCACCCCGGTCGACTTCAAGACCCCCGACAACATGCTGTCGAACTGGGTGCAGAACGTCGATGTCGACCTCGCCGTCGACACCATGGGCAATATTCCGGGCGAGCTGTTGAACTGGAGCTTCCTATCGCTGAAGCCGTTCAGCCTCACCGGCCAGAAGTACGTGAACATGGTCGACATGCTCGACAAGCCGGAAAAGGCGAAGAACTTCCTGCGCATGGAGCAATGGATCTTCGATAGTCCCGACCAGGCTGGCGAGACCTTCCGTCAGTTCATCAAGGACTTCTATCAGCAGAACGCCTTCATCAACGGCACCGCCCGCGTCGGCGAGCGCCCGGTCGACCTCAAGCAGATCCGCTGCCCGGTGCTCAACATCTATGCGCTGCAAGACCATCTGGTGCCGCCGGATGCATCCAAGGCCCTCAATGGCCTGACCGGCAGCGAGGACTACACCGAACTCGCCTTCCCCGGCGGCCATATCGGCATCTACGTCAGCGGCAAGGCGCAGAAAGAGGTCACGCCGGCCATCGGCGAATGGCTGAACGCACGCTGAGCTGAGACTGGCGATGCGCGCTAACTTAGATGGTGGCCATTGGTGGGCGCATCGGCACCACGCCGTGGCGGTTCATCACTTGCGTAGAGATCATCGTCGTTGAGACATCCGCACGGCCCCGCAGCTTCTGCGCCGTGCGGATGTCATAGTGCCACCCTCGAGCATCGAGCATCGAGCAGTTAAGTGGCAAAAAAATGCCTCTGCTGAGCTTGGCGTTATCCTCTGATCCGTGCCCGGAACCATGCTGTCAGGTTGTGCCCTAGCCGACGGGCAGCGCGGTGCGCTCCAGCACCTGGCGCAGCACGAAGCTCGAGTGCACCCCTGAGACACCCTCGATGCGCGTGATCTTGTGCAACAACAGCTCCTGATAGGCCTCCATATCACGCACGATCACCTTGAGCTGGTAATCCGCATCGCGACCGGTGATCAGCGAGCACTCCAGCACTTCCGGCAGCGTCGAGACGATGGCATCGAAGTTGGCAAAGCGCTCCGGCGTATGCCGGTCCATCGAGATGCTAACGAAGGCGATCAGGCTCAGCCCGAGCTTCTTGGCATCCACCATCGCCCGATAGCCGGCGATGATGCCGGCCTCCTCCAACGCCCGCACCCGGCGCAGACAGGGCGAGGGTGACAGGCCGATGCGGTCGGCCAGCTCCTGATTGCTGATGCGACCATCGGCTTGCAGGATCTCGAGGATGTGGCGGTCGTAGCGGTCGAGGGTCATGTCTCCCCGCTGGAGTCCGCCCGCACCCTACGCGCGGCCTGTTGCTCCCGGGCGCCAGCGATGAGTGCCCGCGTCGTCGCGTAAGCCTCCCGGCAGAAAGCGATGAAGGCTGTCTCAAGCTCTGGCGTTGGCCAGAGACCAGTGCCCGGCGTCACCGGCCCGACGGCGAGCTGGTAATCGGCCAGGGTCTCGATATACCGCTTGCGCTCACGGACATCGATCACCACCGGTAGATGTCCGGCCCGCAATACAGGCAAGTTGGCGAGCAACCGTGCCATGCGGCCATTGCCGTCCCAGAACGGATGGATATGCACAAAGCTCAGATGCAGCCTCGCATAGGCGCTGAGCGCCGCGTCCTCGTCCAGCGGCTCCGCACCCAGGCGGTTCAGCTCCGCGAGCCAAGTGTCCATCACTATTGGCACGTCGGCAGGCGCCGCGTAGTCGATGAAGGTCTGCCGACCATCCTTGGTCACCGCATAGGTTCCGTTCGGCTCGACCTTCCAGGCACCGAGAGGCTTATAGATGTCCGTGACGAGTCGCGTCTGCACCGCGCGATGCAGATCGAAAAGCCGCGCTGGCGTCACGGGCCGCGCCGGCCAATCATCGAGCAATCCGTAGAGCAGCTCGATAGCACGGGCGTGACCGACAACCTCTTCATGATCCTTCAGCGGCTTGCCGGAGACCGTAAGCCCCTCCTCAATGACGAACTTGGTCTCGCCGAGCGTCAGGGTGTTGCCCTCAAGCGCCGTAGAGCCATGGGTCCACAGATCCCGCACCTGGGCCAACAGCGAACACTGGAGGTCTGGGTCCAGGCCGGCTAGGGGGGCGAGCTTCGGCAAAGGCGTGCTCATGTACCTCGTTGCTTGCAAGTTGCGACCATACTCAGACGGCGCGCTCCCGCCAGTCCGTGACCTCGACCAGGCTCTGCTTGGCGCGAACCTCCTCGACCACGGCCTCCAGTGCCACGGCGACTGGATCGTCGATCCACTCCTCGCCGCATTGATCACAGACTAAGGCTGGGACGTGGCGCACCACCACAACCCCGAAGCCGAGCTCGGCGGTGAACGTTGTCTGACCTGGTTCGCGGCGGCCACCACAGATAGGGCATGCGGGCTTCATCTTGGTCTCCTAGTCTTCAAGTCCGGCTCGAAATGGATCTCATCCGGCCGATAAGCAGTGATGATGAAACAGGTCTCTGACGTCAGGTCCAGCGCCGCGACCACATGCAGCGGCGGCGGACCTTTTGTGAGTCTAGACGAGGCCGCCTTCCCAGGTCGTTCGGATTCCGCTTAACGGCTTTTGCGAACCGATTGCGCACCGATTGCGCACCGATTGCGCACCGATTGCGCACAATCACGTTAGAAAGACAGATTATTGCTTTTCTTTGACATATATCTAGCAAGATCGCAAGCATCTATCGAGTGGGTTAGCGCATCCTATCAACCGTCGGCCACAAGCCGGCAGCCAGGGGAAGACCCACAAGGCCAGACCCCGATCAGGATCACCGGCGGCACCGGATCGACACCTAGCGATCCCGTCGCCGAGCAGGCGCTGCAACCCAGCCCGTTGTGACGAGCCCGGTGCATCCGGCCCATCGCGCTAGACCGGTACCGACATCGCGCCCGCCGTGCCGCACGCCAGCCTGACTCCGGGCTTGCGCTGCGCCACCGGCGGCAGCGCCCGGTCGCAGACACCGCTGACAGGTCCGATCGCGCCGGCGATCGATCCGAATCATAGGCCGAGCAGCTTGCCACGCGCCCACTGCCAAGCCGTTTGCTCACAGCCAAGCCGCTCGCCCACTGCCACAAGGAGCTCGCACCATGCCCGCCCAACACCACAAATATCGTCCAAGCCAGCCGGTGCCCATCCGCGACCGCACCTGGCCCGATCGCCGCATCGAACAGGCCCCGCGCTGGGCCAGTGTCGACCTGCGCGACGGCAACCAAGCCCTGCGCGCGCCGATGAGCGTGGCGCAGAAGCAGCAGCTCTGGGCCTTGCTGGTCGACATCGGCGTCAAGGAGATCGAGGTCGGTTTCCCGTCGGCCAGCCAGCCGGATTACGACTTCGTGCGCTGGCTGGTGGAGGAGCGTCAAATACCAGAGGATGTGACCATCCAGGTGCTGGTGCAGGCACGCGCTGACCTGATCGAGCGCACCTTTGCCGCCTTGGATGGGGTGCATCGGGCCATTGTCCATGTCTACAACTCGACCTCGCCGGTGCAGCGCGAATGGGTGTTCGGCGCCGATCGCGAGCGGATCAAGGCCATCGCGGTGCAGGGTGCCGAGTGGGTCCGCAATGAGGCGGCCAAGTATCCCGGCACCGACTGGACCTTTCAGTATTCGCCAGAGAGCTTCTCGCAGACCGAGCCGGACTATGCGGTCGAGGTCTGCAATGCGGTGGTCGACGTCTGGCAGCCAACACCAGAACGCCCCTGCATCCTGAATCTGCCGGCGACAGTCGAATCGGCCAGCCCGAACGTCTTTGCCGATCAGGTTGAATGGTTCTGCCGCCACATCGAGCGGCGCGACAGCGTGATCGTCTCCTTGCATACGCACAATGATCGCGGCGGCGCGGCGGCAGCGGCGGAGTTGGGCCTATTGGCGGGCGCCGATCGCATCGAGGGCACCCTGCTCGGCAACGGTGAGCGCACCGGCAACTGCGATCTGGTGACGCTGGCGATGAACCTCTATAGCCAGGGCATCGACCCGCAGCTGGATCTCAGCGATCCGGAGCGGATCATCGCGACCGTCGAGGAGTGCACCGACATCGCCTGCCATCCACGGCATCCCTGGATCGGCGAGCTGGTCTACACCGCTTTCTCCGGCAGTCATCAGGATGCCATCAACAAGTCGTTGAGACATCAGCGTGCCGAGCACAACCGCGCCCTGCCGTGGCAGGTCGCCTATCTGCCGATCGATCCGCAGGACCTCGGCCGCAGCTATGAGGCGGTGATCCGCGTCAACAGCCAGTCGGGCAAGGGCGGTATTGCCTTCGTGCTCGAGCGCGATTATGGGCTGCAGTTACCCCGCTGGGCGCAGCTTGAGCTGGCACCGGTGGTGCAGCGCGCGAGCGAGGAGCAAGGCGGCATCATCGACTCGGCCAGCATCCGGGCGCTGTTCGAGGCCCAGTTCATCCAAGATCAAGCGCCGCACCGGCTCGGCGGCTACCGCATCAGCCGCAATGGCCATGATCAGATCGAAGCGACCATTGTCAGCGTTGGGCGAGAAGTACAGGAGCAGCGCATCCAAGGCGAAGGTGAGGGCG
Organism: Lamprobacter modestohalophilus; assembly: GCF_016583905.1. Classification (GTDB taxonomy): domain Bacteria; phylum Pseudomonadota; class Gammaproteobacteria; order Chromatiales; family Chromatiaceae; genus Lamprobacter; species Lamprobacter modestohalophilus. The sequence goes on from NZ_NRRY01000004.1 coordinate 76,478, forward strand.
TGATCGCCGCCTTCGCCGATGCCTGGAGCCGGGCCTTTGGTCAGACCATCGACGTGCGCGACTACCGCGAGCATGCGATCGGCGCTGGCACCGATGCCGAGGCCGCGGCCTATGTGCAGCTCGCGATCGACGGCCAGCCGGTCGCCGGCGTCGCCATCGATCGCGATACCGTCAGCGCCTCGCTGAAAGCGGTGCTCTCAGCCCTTAACCGAAGCGCTGGCATGGCCAAGAACGTCAGGATGCAGCAGGTTGCTTAGCCTGTCGCGCATTTTGGTAAGCTCAGACAGAGGGTCTGAGCAATGCCTGTTAAGGCAGGAGAGGACGACGAGATGGACGAGATGCAAGAAGAATGTCCACCGATGGACGGCCAGCCAGCGTACGCCCTCAAGGCGCAAAGATCAGCATCACATAAGCGCCGAACAAGATCAGATGCACCACGCCTTGCAGCACGTTGGTGCGCGGCGCGCTAAAGGTTAGGACTGCAACCAGTAGCGTTGTCACCAGCAACAAGATATCGGTGTCGTCTAGGCCAAGCTCGACCGGCTTGCCGGTAGCCAAGCTGATGGCCAAAACTGCGGGCACAGTCAGCCCAATGGTCGCCAACACTGAGCCGAGAAAGATATTGACCGCGCGCTGGAGCCGATTGGCGAGTGCCGAGCGGACAGCGCCAACGGCCTCGGGCGTCAGCACCAGCACGGCGACCACGAAACCACCCAAGGCCGCCGGGAGTGAGAGGGTCTCGATGCCATAGTCGATCGGGAGCGCGATCTTCTTCGCCAACAGCACCACCGGCACCAAGTAGGCGAGCAAGAGGACCGCATGCAGCGGCACTGGACCTGGCTCCTGGGCGTGATGGCCATGTTCCAGCGCGACATCTGACGCGGCATCTGGCGCCATCTCTGTTGCGGCATCTGGCGCAGCCTCCAGCGCGGCATCGTCGTATCGGAAATAGCCGCGATGGCGAACCGTCTGGATCAACAGAAAGCTGCCGTAGAGGGCGACACTGGCAAGGATCAAGAAGGTCGCCTGGAAGCCGCTCAGCGTTCTCACCGGCGTCGATTGGGTGAAGTCTGGCAGCACCAGGCTCAGCAAGGCCAGCGGGATGATCACCGAGAGATAGGCATTCGCACCCTGCAGGTTATAGCTCTGCTCACCATGGCGCAGCGCACCAAGCAGCAAGGTCAGACCCACCATGCCATTGAGCACAATCATCACCACCGCGAACATGGTATCGCGCGCCAGGGTCGGATTGTTGTCGCCGACGAACATCAGCGACGCAATCATCAACACCTCGATCGAGATCACTGCCAGGGTCAGGATGAGGGTGCCGTAAGGCTCGCCGAGCCGCTCCGCGAGCATGTCCGCGTGATGCACCACCTTGAGCGCAGCCCAGAGGATGGTGCCGAACAGCCAGGCGAACATCAGCGCGAGCCAAAGCGGATCACTCAGATCCCCGAGCCAGCCCTTGCCGAACACCAGGAACGCCGCGGTGGTGGCCAAAACGAACAGCAACGGCGCCTCACTGCGTACCCGATCACCGAGGTCAGCCTTACTCATTGGGCATCGGTCTCCAGAGGCTGATCGAGATGCTCTTGGAGCCAGGCGCGAATCTGCACGCTCGAGCGTGAGCCGCTGAAGCGCCCGTGCTCCTCGCCCTGTTGAAACAGCAGCACGGTCGGAAAGCCCCGCAACCGATAATGGCCAGCCAGCTTCATATTCTCGCCCTCATCGACCTCGACCTTGGCCAGCCCTATCGCCCCCTGAAGCTCATCGATCACGCGGTAGAGATGGGGCGCCAGCTGATGGCAAGGCGCGCACCAATCGGCCCAGAAGTCGACCAGGATCGGCCGCGTGCGCGACGCCTCGATCACGGCCTGCTCGAACCCTTCGTGGTCAACATCGAAACAATCTCCGCAGGGCGGTTGGTCGGAAGGAAAGCGCATCTATAGTTCTCCATCACTGCCGGGGTTTATCGCGCCACAGCAGAAGCAAAACCACCATTTTGAGTATCCGCATCAGCGGATTGCAAGCTGCAGCGGCAAGCCGTGAGCAGTAAGCCATAAAGCGTCGAGCACCGAGCGCGGGCACAACATGAATTCGAGTCAACGATCAGCATCGACAAGGCGCAACCGCTTGTCCCGATCGATACCAAAGCTTAAGCATCAGCAATCAGCATCAACGACTCTCCCTGCCGGTCACAGCAGCTGTCAACGACAAACCATAGGCACACTTGATGAGCACTTATGAAACCGACTTTCATCAGCGGATCGAAGAGCAAGCGGACCTGCTGCGCACCGGCCACTTACCGCAGCTGGATGTCACGCACTTGATCGAGGAACTGGAGAGCATGAGCGCACGCGAACGACGCGAGCTGATCAACCGCCTCGCCTTGTTGCTGGCGCACCTGCTCAAATGGGAGTATCAACCCGAGCGCCGCAGCACCAGCTGGCGCCTAACCATCAATGAGCAACGACGCCAACTCGCCCTGCTGCTGGAAGATAGCCCCAGCTTGCGGCAGCGCCTGCCAGAACTGCTGCTACGCAGCTACCGCAATGCGACCCGAGCGGCGATGGAAGAAACAGGATTTCTCAAGTCGCCTTTCCCAGAGCACTGCGCCTATAGCATCGTCGAGATACTGGACGAAGACTATTGGCCCGGCGTTTGAGCGCCTCCTTGTTGCTCGCTAAATTGAACACTTAGTCAATCGCCCAGTGCCTGTTCGATCTTCTCATGCAACTCAGCACCAGTGCGCTGAAACCCGAGCAAACGTGCAACCGCTTGAATGCACTCTTCTGGATCAACTCGACCATTCTCACGCTTTACGATCACTGCTGCTGCTTGAATCTCAAGATTCGAGAGATAAATAGCCTTGTTTGTCGGCAAACTTTCCTGGGAACGATCGCGAACGGGTGGATCATTTTGCTGTGCAGCAGTGAACCAGAATTCTTCGTCCCTGCACATTCGATCCTGCATCTGCGCATGGACAAGCGCCGCGCGAGTCGCATCTTGAATCCGAATGCCCGTCCGCGTCTTACCGCAACCAACCGCAATACGCCGAGCAACCTCAACGGTATGAATTGGTCCCTCGGCCTCGACTACCGTTGAAACATGCTCAGCCAATGTTTCTATCGGCATTTCATGAGGTTCAAAATTTATGCCTATCTGGGGAATCGCTCTCTGGTAAGGAACCGTCTGAAGTGAAGTCGGCACCGCCAAATTCGCTTCGGCCGAAACTGAATCGTCCCAAGGCTGCGCGGGATTTCGAGGATCATCATTTTCTGGCAGACCTTCGAAGATATCCTTTTGGCCGAATTGCCCAAAGACAGACTGATTGGCACCCTCGATAGACCAAGAATCCGCAGCAAAATGGGCATCTCGCAAAACTTCCTTTAGTCGCGCGACCTCTTGGTCACGCCGATAAAACCAATCCGTGCTCCAGATGCGGTGAAAACGCCAACCCAGGCCTTCCAGGACTTGCTGTCGGAGTCGGTCGCGTTCACGTGCCCACAACGCGCGGTGATAAGTTGCTCCATCACATTCAACCGCCAATATGTATTGTCCGGGGCGATCAGGATTGCGGACACCTAAGTCAATACGGAAACCTGCGCTGCCTACTTGCGCATCACACTGATAGCCTAACGTCGTGATGACATTCGCGACGTCTTCTTCAAACGGACTATCGGCATCAGCACCCGTTGGCAAAGCTTGTTCAAGCTCCCCTGTCTCGGCAAATTTAAGGAAACGTTTGAGTACGCGCGGACCGTCCTTTGTCGTTCGCGACAAATCAATCTCTTCCGGTGCAAATGATGCAAACACCTGGCAGCGAATTCGAGCCCGGCTGAACAAAACATTTAGCCTCCGTTCACCACCATCGGTATTGACCGGGCCAAAGTTCATGCTCGAAAGTCGACCATTAGGCTCATGGGGTCCGTAACCGACGCTAATCATGATGACGTCACGTTCGTCCCCCTGCACATTCTCGATGTTTTTCACGAAGACATCTTCGGTTCGCCCCTCACGCAGGAGCGCGTCGAGTAGCGAGTCTTCACGACGCCTAAGCTCCAGTAGTTCCGTCACCATGTCACTTTGCGCCTTCGAAAAGGTGACAACGCCAACAGAGAACTCTGCTGCATGCCTCGCATGCCTAGAGAGCGCGTTGACGATGGCCTCGGCTTCGATGCGGTTGGTTCCGGGCCGCCCGCCACCCCGGCTCTTACTGCTATAGACGCCTGGCACGCGAGTCAACTGGAGCCCGATATTGTCGTCGTGCTGAGTCGGCGTCGGTAGAAGTATTAGACGATTTTCATAGAACTCGGCATTCGAGACGGTGATGAGCGAAGGATCGCGGGAACGATAGTGCCATTCAAGCATGAGACGCCGTAGACCCCTAGCCTCACAAAGCGTAAGAATGCTCTCAAGCTCGATCGCTTGGGCCATTGGTGCAGTTCCATCCTCCTCTTCGTCCTCATCACCATCCTCGTCGGTTAAGCGGTCGAAAAAGGAACTGGGCGGCAGCTGTTTACTATCACCCACAACCACGATTTGCCTGGCTCTCGCCATCGCACCGATAGCGTCCTCCGGTTTAATCTGGCTTGCCTCATCGATGATGAGCAAATCAAAGCTCATCTGCTCTGGTGGCAAGAACTGCGCGATGGAAATCGGACTCATGAGGAAGACAGGCTTGATACGCTGGACCATGCGGCCGGCGTTGATCATAATTTGGCGAATGGAGCGGTGCCGACGTCGCTTCGCCATTTCGCCACGTAAGAACCCCATCTCACCGGTAGCTCCCGTGGGCAATTGCTGTCGATGCTGGTTGCGGATCAGTGCTCGGACGTCTGTTACCCTTTCAGCATCTAACGTCTGGAATTGTTCGACCAACTTATGCCGGTCGCAAGCGGCTAGCGGCGCGAGTTCTGGCTGAGCAGCGCGTGCATAATTCCAACGTGCTTCGGCGACCGCATAGTCGAACTCATCTAGCGCTGAAGCTAACGCGACATCCTGGTTATCTAGCGCTTCAAGCAGGGTTTGCAGCCCAACTTCTTCTAGCTGTTGGCGACTCTGAATATAATGAGCCCAGTCCACATAGCTGTCGAGATGAGCAAGCATGTTGCGAAGGCGTTGCAATAACTCTGATAACGAGGAGTTTGCCAGCGGCGTTGTGCTAGCGTCCTCACTCAAGCCTTCAAAGCTATACTCAAGTCGCTTCAATGGTGGGAAAACTGCGTCCTCGGCTTTCTTGAGCAACTCGGCTAGCTGATCGGCGCGCGATGCCGCCTCAGGTAGATCCGCAACCCAAGAGCAAAGAGTATGAGGCTCCTGCGGCAGCCATCCAGTTTCCGCCAGTGCTCGCAACCACTTGAGGGTCGCCAACGCGGCCTGAAAATCTGTGCGCTCCCCACGCCAAGCATCACCTAAGACCCTACGCAACCAGTCTTCATCTTCGCTGAGCAAAGCACGTTGCTCTTGCACTTGCAAAAGTTGATCGACCAGTTCGAGTCGTTCTGATGGCGCCTTGGGGGGCGGCCCTTTCAGCAACACCCGAAGTTCTCGGCTCGCACTGCGATAACGACCGAACAGACGCGAGAACCCGGAAGACACGCCTTTGGCGATTGGCCCCCTGAGCGCTTCCACTTCTGCATACCAAGCAGCGTCCTTGAACCCGGCCGCCGCTGTATCCCGATTGCGGCGCCAGGCAGCACCGGCCTCGAGTCCTTCTAATAAGCGCAACTCATCGAGATGACTGAATAAGGCGTCGACAAGATGAGTCTGTGCCGCAGCATCCGGCTGCAGACGGGAGAGGAAGGAACAGAACGCTAACGTGTCGTTTAGGCTATTCGGCGATGGCACTGCTAATACGCTCGCTACCCTATCGAGTTCGATGCCAAATGCGTCTAGCAACCCAACCGCAGTCGCCAGCTCCTGCTTAAGTCGTTGCTGATCCACAGGCTGTAGGTCTAAACGCTGCACACCGCAGAATGGATGTGTCGATGGGGCACCAATGGTCTTGCGAGCCGCGACATACTGCTGCACGAACGTCCGCCGGTGCATGCGCTCTTCGTCACTCAGCTCACAAAGAGCCTCGTTCTGAACAACAGGTGGTTGCAACTCACGCCCGAGGAACCCGATCACTTCTGCCATCGACTCAAAAGGCGAGTAAGTGCGACCACTTAGAGGTGCGTGTAGGTTTTCCGTGATCACGTTGAGCTCATCACGGCAATCACGAAGCGCCGAACCATCAGCCGCATTCTCACAGGGATGATTGACCCCTTGCAGTGTCCGCTTCAACTCCTGCAGCACAACCTTCTTGTTAGCCTGACGCGAATGCAGCTCTAGACAAAGATCAGCCAGGCCAAGCTTCTGCATGCGTCGATGGACGACATTCAACGCAGCCATCTTCTCGGCCATGAACAAAACTGTCTTGCCATCATGCACAGCTTTGGCGATGAGATTGGTGATGGTCTGAGATTTGCCCGTGCCGGGTGGGCCCTGTACGACTATATTCCGCCCAACACTTACCTCCTCAATGACTTTTGTCTGCGATGCATCGGCATCGATGACATGCAATAGGTCGGCAGGATCAAGCCTAGTATCGAGTCGCTCGCCGTCTGAAAACAAAGGTGACGTCGGCTCAAATCCGTCCTTCAGAAGTCCTTTCAAGATCGAGTTGGAAGCCAACTGGTCGCTTGACCAGCGATCCGGCTCCAAGTCATGCATCATCAACAGCTTAGCAAACGAAAAGAATCCAAGTTGCATCCCATCTGCATCGATCGACCAACGTGGCTGGTTAGCAATAACGCGTGAAACTTGTTCAAAGTATGCGCTTGGCCGCCACTCATTTTCGGAGTCTTCTCCAGCTGCCTGATCGGAAACTGTCTCGTCAAGCATCGGAAGGGGAATGCCGAAATCCGTCTCTAGCCGCCCTCTCAGCGGCAAATTGGTGCTCATATCCTCATCACGCACCTGCAACTGGTGGTGCCCTGTCTTCTTGTTCCTCACCAATTCTACTGGAATAAGAATCAGTGGTGCTTCACGCTGCACTTGAGACCGCTCATCCTCAAACCAGCACATAAAGCCAATGGCCAAATAGAGGATATTGATACCCTGCTCTTCTTCTGCCGTGCGAGCATCGCGATACAACCCGAGTAACCTTTTTTGCAGGGCGTCAACGGTCAATTCCGTTTTGAGGAAAGCACCTGAAAAGCGAGCTTCACTTTCGGTATCTTCTTCGGTATCTTCCGATAAAGCGACGGCATGGCCATTAAGAACTTGACTCTCATCGATCTGCTCTGTTGCGGAAGCCTTAAACCGCATGGGCCGACCACGCTGATGAAGAATCTCGTAGACCTTGTCAGCCTGCTCATTAATGATGTTTAACGACTTGCTACGTTTCTGCTTCCGATTGACATGAATAAGCCGGTTCCGTGTGCCTGTTTCAATCAAACGACGGCGCGCACTTTTCAACTCTTGCGTCAGCCGGTTGATGTTAGCGGAGTTTACTTCTTGGTCCATTGCCAGATTTGAGTCCGTTGTTCTGAAGAATATGACATCGATCCGGATGGCGATGGTAGTACCACATTGTCTACCAAGATCGCGAATCGCGCCCGAGCAAGTACTCTAACATCCGCACCCAGTTCGGCTGGCTGCCGGCTGCCGCGAGCGCGAGGCCTCGATCACAGCCTGCTCGAACCCTTCGTGGTCAACATCGAAACAATCGCCGCAGGGCGGTTGGTCGGAAGGAAAGCGCATCGAGTCTTCTCCATGGTTACTGCGGTCCACAAGCGCCGCGACGGAAGAAAAGGCGGCATTCTGAATGGGCTTATCAGCGTATCGCAAGCTGGAGTTGCAGACGCGAGACCTGACGAAGGTGTACTAAGCACTGCGCTTTCAGCATCGCCGAGATCCTGCACGGAGACGCTGGGCAGGGCCGATCGCGGCGGATCGCGGCGGATCTCAATGGCGCAGCCACTCGACCATGATGTCTGCAACCAGACTGGCCGCCGATCGGCCGGGTGCGCTATGGTTAGCGGCCGATACGCGAGCTGCTGATCAGCGGCTAACGCGCACGCCGAATCGCTTGCACCACCTCGTTTTTAAAAAAGAGCCGCCGATGTCCGATCTGCACCCCAATCGCGCACCCTATCCCACCACCCGCATGCGCCGGATGCGCCGCGATGATTTCTCGCGCCGGCTGATGCGTGAGACGACGCTGACGCCCGATGACTTCATCTATCCGGTCTTTGTGCTCGAAGGCCAAGGCGAGCGCGAGCCGGTGCCCTCCATGCCCGGCATCGAGCGCATGAGCATCGACCTGATGGTCGAGGAGGCGCAGACCATCGCCAAGCTGGGCATCCCAGCGATGGCGCTGTTTCCGGTCACGCCGATGTCGGCCAAGTCCGAAGACGCCCGCGAGGCCTTCAATCCGGACGGCCTGGCCCAGCGCGCAGTGCGCGCACTCAAGGACGCGGTGCCGGAGCTGGGCGTGATGACCGATGTTGCCCTCGACCCTTTCACTACCCATGGCCAAGATGGACTGATCGATGAGACCGGCTACGTGACGAACGATGCCACCGTCGAGGTGCTGGTGCAGCAAGCAGTCTCGCATGCCGCAGCCGGCGCCGACATCGTCGCGCCGTCCGACATGATGGACGGGCGCATCGGCGCGGTGCGTGAAGCGCTCGAGTCCGCTGGTCACATCAACACTCGCATCATGGCCTACTCGGCCAAGTACGCCTCCAGCTTCTACGGCCCATTCCGGGATGCGGTTGGCTCTGCAGCCAACCTTGGCGGCGGCAACAAGTACACCTATCAGATGGACCCGGCGAACTCGGATGAGGCGCTGCACGAGGTCGGGCTCGACCTAGCCGAGGGTGCCGACATGGTGATGGTCAAGCCCGGCATGCCGTACTTGGACATCGTGCGTCGGGTCAAAGACCGTTTCGGCGCACCGACCTTCGTCTACCAGGTCAGCGGTGAATACGCGATGCTGAAGGCCGCGTGCCAGAACGGCTGGCTCGAAGAAGAAGCGGTGGTCCTCGAGGCGCTGATGGGCGTTAAGCGCGCCGGCGGTGACGGCATCCTCACCTACTACGCCAAGCAGGCCGCACAGTGGATGGGTGCCTGAGTCAACTGATATGGCCTGGCCAACTCAGCGTGCATCGCCGCGACGCGCGGCTGGGTAGCGGACAATGACCGATCGATACGCCGTGATCGGCAACCCCATCGCGCACAGTAAGTCGCCGACCATCCATGCCGCTTTCGCGGCCCAGACCGGCGAGCCGATCGAGTACGGCCGCATCCTCGGCGACCTCAACGACTTCGCTGGCGATGTGCGGCGTTTCGTTGCCGAGGGTGGGCGTGGACTCAATGTCACGGTGCCATTCAAGACCGATGCCTTCGAGCTGCTCGACGATCTCAGCGAGCAGGCGCGCACCGCGGGCGCAGTCAACACCCTAATCGTGCGCGATGGCGGCCTGCTGCGCGGTGATAACACCGACGGCGTCGGCTTGCTGCGCGATCTGACCGAGAATCACGGCTTCGCGCTGGCCGGCAAGCGGGTGCTGCTGCTCGGCGCCGGCGGTGCCGCGCGTGGCGTGTTGAGACCGCTGTTCGATGCCAGGCCAGCCGAGCTACTGATCGCCAATCGCACCGCTGAGAAGGCCGAGGCATTGGCCACTCAGCTCGCCACTAGCGCGATCGCCAGCCCAGAAACCCGCGCTGACGCCCAGATCGACCAGCAAGAAACCGCGGTCAGCGGCTGCGGCCTCGTCGCACTCCGCAGTCAGCGCTTTGACTTGATCATCAACGCCACCTCAAGCGGCCTTGACGATCAGGTTCCAGCGATCCCTGATCACTGCCTGGCCGCCGGCGGCTGGGTCTATGACCTGCTCTATGCCAACGAGCCGACCCCGTTTTGCCGTTGGGGCCAGACCCATGGCGCCGCCCGCGTTCTGGACGGACTCGGCATGCTGGTCGAACAGGCAGCGGAATCCTTCTGGCTGTGGCGTGGCGTGCGACCGCAAACAGCGCCGGTGATCGACCTGTTGCGCCACGGTTGATGCCGCTCGACCTCGTGAGGCCAAGAATGCTCAACACCATGGAACTGCCCTTCACCCACAAGCCCGGTCGCCGCGAGCGCCAGCTTCGACGTCGGCACGAGAACCCTCTATTCGCCTGGCCACCGCAAGAGGTGCCACCTGAGGAGCTACTCGCTGCGCAGCAGGCCGATCATGAGGACATGCTGGCCTTTCGCGAGCACTTTCGATCACTGATCCAGCGCGCAGTCGATCTCCCCGCCGATGCGGGCAGTGACGCCGTGCTGAGCCTCAAGGAAGCGCTCGAGGCCCATTACGAGCAAAGCTATGCCTTACCCGAGGATCATCGCGAGGAGCGTGCGGCGCTCAAGCGTCTGATCGATCTGGTGATGAAAACGCTGTGGCGCCATGCCGGGTCCGATCCCCTCGCACACCAAGAGCTGAGTGACGAAGAGACCGCACGCGCCATCCATTTTCGCTTACTCGAGCAACCGCTGGTCGCCGACCTCCTGCATCCCAACAGTGGCATCGGCGCGGATGAGCTCGCGGCAACGGTCCTCTCGGCCACCACGGCTGAGATCGAGGCCGTCTGCGAACTGTTTGACGGGGATGAGCTGGCTCAGCTACTTGCGCACGGCGAAGCGCGCTTGGCCGAGTTGGACCAGCAGGACATCGGCATCGATCTCAGTCAAGCGCGAGATCGGCTGGCGCTGATTCGATTGCGCGCAGAGGCGTACGATGCCGCCCCACCCTCGCACTGAGTCCGTAGCGAACGGCCAGCTCAGCGTCACAACCTGGCAAGAACGGCAGCCATGTCGGTCCTGATCTTCCGGCTCAACGGCGTCGAGGACGACGAAGCGGCCGATGTGCGACGCCTACTCGATGAGCAGGGTTTCGACTACCATGAGACCAGCGGCGGCTTTCTCGGTCTCGGCGTTGCCGGACTCTGGCTGCTAGATAGCAGCCAGAAGGCGGCGGCTCGCGCACTGATCGACCGCTACCAAGAAGAACGCTCGGCACGCCTCGCGGCCAACTATGCAGCCCTATGTCGCACTGGCCAGGCCGAGACCACGCTGCAACGGGCCATGCGCCATCCGCTGCGCACCCTGTTTTATCTCGCTGGCGCTGCCGCCGTGCTCTACCTGATGCTGGTGCCCTTCTTGACGCTGGGTCGCTAAAGTCACCCAGGTCGCTTTGATCAAACCAAAAGCGGTCATGATCAATGATCCCAAAAGAGCGTTTCAACCGCAGATGGCGACGACAAAGACCAATCGGCACTCGCGCATCCACCGGGAGACATAGATGACTGAAACCATCGGCTTCATCGGGCTCGGCATCATGGGCCGCCCGATGGCCCTGAATCTGATCAACGCCGGCTACCGGCTCGCCGTGCACGCACGGCGCGAGGCATCGATGCAACCGCTGCTCGAGGCCGGAGCCGAGCCCTGCTCGAGCCCGGCCGAGGTTGCGCGCCGCTCCGCGATCCTGTTCACCATGGTCTCGGATACCCCCGATGTCGAGCAGGTCATCCTCGGCGAGCAAGGCGTCATCGAGGGCGTCCAGGCCGGTGCCGTCGTTGTTGACATGAGCACGATCTCGCCGTCAGCGACCCGCGCCATGGCTGAGCGTTTGCGCACAGTGGGCGCCGAGATGCTCGATGCACCTGTCTCGGGTGGCGATATCGGCGCGGCAGCGGGCAGGTTATCGATCATGGTCGGCGGCCCCGAAGTCGCCTTTGAGCGCGTGCGACCCTTATTCGAAGTGATGGGTCAGAATATCGTCCATGTCGGCGATCACGGCGCCGGACAGGTCTGTAAGGCCTGCAACCAGGTGCTGGTCGCGCAAACCATTGCCGGTGTCGGCGAGGCGATGCTGTTGGCCAAGGCCTCCGGCGTCGATCCCGCCAAGGTGCGCGAGGCGCTGCTCGGCGGCTTTGCCAACAGCCGAGTGCTGGAGGTGCACGGGCGGCGCATGCTGGAGGACGATTATGCGCCCGGCTTTAAGGCCGCGCTGCATCAAAAGGACATGCGCATCGTCCTCGAGGCCGCGCATGAGCTGAATCTTGCGCTACCCGGCGCGGCGCAGGCGGCTCAATGGCTCAACGCGCTAGTCGGCCAGGGACTCGGCGACCTGGACTCGGCGGCAATCTATAAGATACAAGCGCAATTCAGCCTAGAAACGGCAGTTGACCGCTCCACCACAGACACCAATCCTTGAGTGCATTAGAACTGTGAGTCAGTCTCAAGCTCATCTTTTGGTCCGGGGCGCTACGAACTCCAGGACACGCCCCGTTTAGGTCAGGGGCATAGCGCGTCGCCACTCCGCAAGATGAAGCGATTGATTCAGGGCGCGCGTTAGCGCTCAACGAAGTTGCGCAGCAGATCATGGCCATGCTGAGTCAAGATCGACTCCGGATGAAATTGCACGCCTTCGATTGGCAACTCGCGATGACGCATACCCATGATATCATCGCGTTCGCCAGCGGCCGTTTCGGTCCAGGCCGTGACCTCAAGCTCGGCCGGTAACGATGCCTCCTCGACCACCAATGAGTGATAGCGCGTGGCCTCGAACGGCTGCGCGAGCCCCTTGAAGACGCCAAGATGCTGATGATGGATCGGCGAGGTCTTGCCATGCATCACCTCACGCGCCTTGACCACTTTGCCACCGAAGGCCTGGCCGATCGACTGATGGCCCAAGCAGACGCCCAGCAGCGGCACCTTGCCGGCCGCGGCCCGGATCAGCTCGACTGAGATACCAGCTTCCTTAGGCGTGCAAGGCCCCGGCGAGATCACGATCCGCTCCGGGCGCAACGCCAAAGCATCGGCGACCGACAGCTCATCATTGCGCACCACCCGCACCTCCACCCCTAGCTCACCCAGGTATTGCACCAGGTTGTAGGTGAAGGAGTCGTAGTTATCGATCATCAATAGCATTGGGGCATTCACCGACGGTGTCTGCAGCGATGGCTGCGATTGGTCGAAAAGCTGATCAACCTCGGCCCCGCGGACAAAAAGGTTTCAAGACGATATCGCCATTATACCGGTCAGCGGAACAAACTTGAGCGCGAGGAGACCATCGCCTCGTGCCAACAGCCAACTGTAGCGACGTCAAGCGATCAGCCGCATCCTCGACCGTTGCACAAGGCTTCAGCGGCATTCTCGCGCGTTGACCTCACACTTTCCGCCCGTTAATCTCATCAACAGGCTCCTGTAATCGATGGACAAATCATGCAGAATCTCACCGTACAGCAACGCCTGTTGATTGCCTTCGCGCTAGTGCTGCTGATCCTGCTCGTGCCGATCAGTGTCGCCTACACAGGACTCGATGCGATCGAACAACAGCTTGCGCAGTATGAGACGCTGCATGAGGCGCAACATGAAGCCCAACCGAACGACTCGGCGCAGTCCAACACCGCTCGCCAGTCGCTGCCGTCAGCAGTGTCAGCAGGGTCAGCAGGGCTAGCAGGGCTAGCAAGCTCTCCGTTGGAATCCATCGAGCAGATCAAGCGGTTTGTGCTGTTCAGCGCAATCATGGCATCCGTGCTGGCCGTGCTGCTCGCACTGATCACATCCCGGGCGCTCAGCGCAGCCTTGACGCCCCCGGCTGACGCGCCTCGTCATCCCCGATGATTCAACCGCCTGACCAAGATCGCCCAGCGCGACTCGCCACAGATGGCACCTGCTCCGGTACGGGAGGGCAAGCCAGCGGCACGGGCAGGCCGATGCAGACTCGGCGTGCTGAGCAGCTTGGATGGCTGCTCGGATGGGCCGGCGGCTACCTCTGGATACTAGCCCTAGCGCTAGTATTCCTAGTCCGAGGGCAGCTTGCCGTCGGACTCTCGGGATTGGCGCTGGCGGCGCTGGGCTATGGCGCGGTGGTGCAGGGTCGGCCCTGGCGCGCTCCGCGCACCCGCTACTGGCGGCTGATGCTGTTGCCTTATTTGGCGATGCTCGCTGGCGTGCCTTGGGCGATCTGGGGCTTCGGTCCCGAGGCGGCTGGGCAACTGAACGCCTGGCAGGCGCTGATCCTACTGCCGGTCCTCTCACCCATCGTCAGCCTCGGCTGGCGGTGCTGGGATCGCTGACAACCAAGATCAGGCCATGAGCCCGCATCCGAGACGCGCTAGCTTCTCGCACTCTTCACAGACGATGAAGGATTGTGGCTCTTGAATCTGCGTTTGAGCATAATCAACCAGCGGGTCGAGCTGTTTTTGTGCCATCTACCATGGAGAAAAGATGGAACTGTATCGCCATCTAGTGCGCGATGCGCCGACCATTTAACTGAACGGTGCCCGGGACGGCTAGACGAAACGCAGCCCACAGCCACCCGGGCGGTCAGACGCGATGGCGGTGTCCAGACTCCGGCTCTTCAGCCGCGGCGCTGGCACCCGCAACACAGGGCTGACGCTCAATGCCGGCCTCAGCCATGGCCACGGCGCGGAAGATGGCGCGCCCCTTGTTCATGGTCTCTTTCCATTCCAGATCCGGCACCGAATCGGCGACGACGCCAGCACCGGCCTGAATATGCAGCTGACCATCCTTGATCACCGCGGTGCGGATGGCGATGGCGGTATCCATATTGCCGTTGAAGGCTAGATAGCCGACTGCTCCCGAGTAGATGCCGCGCTTGATCGGCTCAAGCTCGTCGATGATCTCCATCGCGCGGATCTTCGGCGCGCCAGAGACGGTGCCAGCCGGGAAGGTGGCGCGCAACACGTCCATCGCACTCATGCCCTGCTTGAGCTGCCCGGTGACATTGCTGACGATGTGCATCACGTGTGAATAACGCTCGACGATCATCCGGTCGGTCAGGTTCACGCTGCCAATCTCGGCGACGCGACCGCAATCGTTGCGGCCGAGGTCGATCAGCATCAGATGCTCGGCCAGCTCTTTTGGATCAGCGAGGAGCTCCTGCTCGAGCGCCTGATCCTCGTCCTCGGTATAGCCACGGCGCCGGGTGCCGGCGATCGGGCGCACGGTGACCAGGCCGTCCTCGAGCCGGGTCAGGATCTCGGGTGAGGAGCCGACGATCTGGAACTCGCCGAGGTTGAGGAAGTACATATAGGGCGAGGGGTTGAGCCCACGCAGCGCGCGATAGAGATCGAGCGGGCGCGCCTGATAGGGGATCGAGAGCCGCTGCGAGAGCACCACCTGCATGCAGTCGCCTTCGAGGATGTACGCCTTGATCCGCTCGACCGCTTGTTTGTAGCCGGCCTCGGTGAAGCCAGAGACGAAATCGGTCTCGTCGATGTGGCGGCCACCGGCGCTTGGGTCGCGCGGCGCACCGCGCTGCATGCCATGGACCAGCTCGTCGATGCGGCGCTGGCCAGAGTCGAGCGTATCGCCAACGCTCGGGTCCAAATGCACGATGATATACATCCGCCCCTGCAGGTTGTCGAACACCACGACCTCCTCAGACACCATCAGCAGGATGTCGGGCGTGTCCATGGCATCTGGATTCGGGCAGGGATCGAGCCGCGGCTCGATGTAGCGCACAGTGTCATAGCCGAAGTAGCCAACCAGCCCGCCGGCGAAGCGTGGCATGCCAAGATGCTCGGCAACCTTGAAGCGCTGCTGAAAGGCTTCGATCCAGGCCAGCGGATCGGCGGCCTCGGCCTCTTCAACGATCGCCCCATCGCGCTCGATCAGGATGCGGTGACCAAAGACCTTGAGCACCGTGCGGCAGGGCAGACCAATGATCGAGTACCGACCCCATTTCTCACCACCCTGCACGGATTCGAACAGGTAGCTGTAAGGGGCATCGGCCAGCTTTAGATAGCAGCTGAGTGGGGTGTCGAGGTCGGCCAGGACCTCACAGATCAGCGGGATTCGATTATGGCCCTGCGCGGCGAGGGCGTGAAGATTCTCGGGGGTCATCGGGCGGACTCCAGACGATGCGGAAACCAAGGGCGGGCTCGAGATCGGCAGTCGAGCGACGCCATCGGCCTGCGATGCACATGCCAGAGCCATCGCTTGGATCACCGCCGGCGCGCGACCGCTGGCGATCGCTCAGCTGGATCTCCGCCGGAAAACCGCACCAAAAACCAGCCTGCAAAGCTTGGTCGCGAGCTTCGGCGCAGACTCCGGATCGATGTCCAACAGGACGCTCTGCAGCACAGCCCGCTAGCGATGAGTGCAGGTCTGGAGCCTTGTCACGCTCGGAAGCCGTCATCATGCGCGTCGGGATCGACTCTTCGGCACTGTGGTCTGAGTCGCGTTGTCAACCTAGCCCCGCGGGTCCGCGAGGAGGTCGTCAAGCTCGGTGAGAGCGTCGATCACCGCATCAGGCTCGGCAGTGCGAATATCATCGCCATGATTGTAGCCATAGCTGACACAGATGATGCCAAATCCGGCCGCTCGCGCCGCCCTGACGTCGCTGACCGAATCGCCGAGCATCAGCGCCGCCGTTGGCTCGACGCCAAAATGCTTGGCCGCGTGCAGCAGCGGCAGCGGGCTGGGCTTCTTCTCGGGCAAGGCATCGCCGCTGACGACCAGCTCAAAGGTATCGCGGATACCAACGGCCTTCAGCAATGGCTCGGTAAAGCGGCCCGCCTTATTGGTGACGCAGCCCAGTCGGTAGCCTCGGGCGCGCAGCAGGTCGAGCCCCTCGCGAACGCCTGGATAGAGCACTGAGCGCGTGGCAGTATTCTCTGCGTAAAGCTCGAGGAAGATCGGCAACGCGCGCTCGAAGTCGGCGGCATCAGGCTCACCATCGAGCTGGCCGGTCAGCGCACGGACGACGAGGCGCTCGACGCCGTTGCCCACCCATTGACGCACCGCCGGCTCGCCGCGCGGCGGGCGCCCAAGCCGAGCCATCATCTCATCGACGCAAAAGGTCAGATCCGGCACGCTATCAACCAGCGTGCCGTCGAGATCGATCAGGACCATACCAGGGCGGAAGGGGAACTGCATGTAGGCGCTGCCGAGAACTGCGGATCAATGAGAGTGGGGGGGATCAGCGGCCAGCGCCCGCGAGCGCCTCGCGCATCTGGCGGATGATGCCGTTGTAGCGGTTCGGGTCGCTGTCTTGACCCTTGCCAAAGATCCCCGAGCCGGAGACGAAGGTGTCGGCGCCGGCGGCCTTGATCTCGGCGATGTTATCAACCTTGACGCCGCCGTCGATCTCGAGCCGGATGTCGCGACCACTGGCATCGATCATTGCCCGCGCCTCGCGCAGCTTGTCGAGCGCCGATGGGATGAAGCTCTGGCCACCGAAGCCAGGGTTCACCGACATCAACAAGACCATGTCGACATTGTCGAGCTCGTACTTCAGGTAGTCGAGCGAGGTCGCCGGATTGAACACCAGGCCCGCCTTGCAACCTTCCGCTTTGATCAGCTGCAGGGTGCGGTCGACGTGCTCACTGGCCTCAGGGTGGAAGGTGATATAGGTCGCGCCGGCTTGGGCAAAGTCCGGAATGATCCGATCGACCGGCTTGACCATCAGATGCACATCGATCGGAGCGGTGACGCCATGCTTACGCAGCGCGTCACAGATCAGCGGACCGATGGTCAGATTCGGTACGTAATGGTTGTCCATCACGTCGAAGTGCACGATATCGGCACCAGAGGCGAGCACGTTGTCGACCTCTTCGCCAAGACGCGCGAAATCGGCGGACAGGATGGACGGGGCGATCAGGTCTTCTGCTGCGGCCATGGGAGCCTCCAGTTAAGGGCACCTAGCGGTTCGGCCACCGTCGTGCCAAGCATGAAAAAGACGTTAAGTGTAGCCGACTGGAGGCCTTTTTTCACTGGCCAATGCCAGATTGATCGCGACAACCGGGACCGCCCGACGCCGCATCGGTGCGGGACGAGAAGGACGACCAGCTAGAGCAGGAAGAGGGTCGCTAGGCCGAGGAAGCTGAGGAAGCCGACGACGTCGGTGACCGTGGTGAGGATGACCCCACCGGCAAGGGCGGGGTCGATGCCAAAGCGGTCAAGCACCAGTGGCAGGAGCGCGCCGGCGAGCGTGGCGGCGAGCACGTTGAGAGTGATCGCGGTGGCGATGATGAGCGCGATACTGCTGTTGCCGAACCACAGCCAGGCGATGCTGGCGACGACCAGCGCCCAGAGCAGGCCATTGAGGGCGGCGACGGCCATCTCTTTGGAGACCAGCCAGCGGATGTTCTTCGCTGAGAGCTGCCCGAGCGCGATGCCGCGGATGGCGAGGGTGAGGGTCTGGGTGCCAGCGATGCCGCCCATGCTGGCGACCACGGGCATGAGCACGGCGAGGGCGACGACCTTCTCGATGGTCGCCTCGAACAGCCCGATGACCCAGGCGGCAAGGAAGGCGGTCATCAGGTTGATGCCGAGCCAGACCGCACGCCGGCGGGCGCTGAGCAGGACCGGCGCGAACATGTCTTCGCCTTCGCTGAGGCCGGCGTGGCCGAGGAATTGGTGATCGGCCTCTTCGCGGATGACGTCCATCACATCATCGACGGTAATGCGACCGAGAACGCGACCATCGGGATCGATCACGGGCGCTGTAATCAGGTCGAGCTGCTCGAAGCGGTTGGCGACGTCACGGGCCTTGGCATCAGCGGGGATCGGCTGTACGTCGAGGGTCATCACCTCCGCCACCGAGTCGTCTGGGTCGCTGGTGAGCAGGTCGGTGAGGTAGAGAACACCAAGGTAGCGGCCCTGGCGGCTGACCACGATCAGGTTATCGGTCAGCTCGGGCAGGCCATCCTTGCGCCGACGCAGGTAACGCAGGACGACGTCGAGGGTCACCTCGGGGCGGACCGTGACCACATCGGGGTTCATGAGGCCGCCAGCGCTATCCTCCGGATAGCTGAGCGCTGTCTCCAGACGCTCCCGGCGCTGTTCATCGAGTGAGCTCAGAACCTCCGAGGTGACCTTGGCCGGGAGGTCCTGCACCAGGTCGGCGAGATCATCGACGTCCAGCCCCTCGGCGGCCGCCAAGATCTCGGTCGCGTCCATGCCACGCAGGATCTCGTCGCGGACGTCGTCGTTGAGGTAAAGCAGAACCTCACCTTCGGCGGCATGATCCACCATCTGCCAGACGATCTTGCGCTGCCGCGGCGGCAGCGACTGCAGCACGTGGGCGATCTCGGCTGGGTGCAGCGCATTCAGCATCCGCGTCGCCTTGCGCACGGAGCCGCTCTCCAAGACCTGATGGAGAAGATCGATGCGGTCAGCCTCAGGCGGGGTCTCGGCGGGCTCGGTCATGCGGCAGGGCTCGGGCAGCGGTGGGGCGGCTTTGGGCCGCGACTAGCCGCTCAGTGTAGCGAGAATCCGCCTGACACTGCGAATGGACACTGCGAATGGACCGAGCGCCGGAGCATTCGCTGCGCGCCTTTCCGGCAATCACCTCAGTCGTTCGCGACCTCGTTGACGGCATCCAGCAACTGCGCCGAGGTCAGGTCATCAAGACGATCCATGAGCTGATCCATGCGGTTGCTGACGCGGCCGACATCGCAGCTGCGAACAACCTCCTTGACCTCAAGCAGCGAGGCCGGCTGCATGCTCATCTCGCGCAGGCCAAGCCCTAGCAGGATCGCAGTGTAGCGCGGATCACCCGCCATCTCGCCGCACATGCTGACGCGGGTGCGCGACTCCGCCGCACGGCTGAGCGTGATCCGGATCAGCCTGAGCACGGCGGGGTGCAGCGGGTCATAGAGATAGTTGACGCTGTCGTCGACCCGATCGATGGCCAAGGTGTACTGGATCAGGTCGTTGGTACCGATCGACAGGAAGTCGACGCGCTTGGCTATGCCGCCGGCGCAGAGTGCGGCTGCCGGAACCTCGATCATCGCGCCAACCGGCATCAGCGGATCGAATGGCAGCCCTTGGCGGCGCAGTGTCCGGCGGGTCTCAGCGATCATCCCGAGCACCGTCTCGACCTCGGCGATCGCTGAGATCATCGGCAGCATGAGCCGCACCGGGCCATGCGCCGAGGCACGCAGAATGGCTCGCAGCTGGGGCACAAACAGACCCGGCTCGCGCAGGCAGAGCCGAATCGCCCGCAGCCCCAGGGCGGGATTGGTCAGACTCCCTGAGCTGCCAGCAAGCCCATCGACCTGCTTATCCATGCCGAGGTCGAGGGTGCGGATCGTCAGCGGGATGCCATCGAGCCCACGCATCACCCCGAGATAGGTCTCCAAGTGCTCTTCTTCGTCCGGCAATCCGCTGCGGTTCATGTACAAGAACTCGGTGCGGTAGAGCCCAACGCCAGATGCGCCACTGGAGCGCACCGCGTCGACATCCTCGGGCAGTTCAAGATTGGCAAGCAGCACCACCGGCACGCCATCTCGGCTGGTCGACGGCTCCCGCACCAGCTCGCGCAGCCGGTGTCGACGTTGATCGGCGCTGACCAGACGCTTGCGGTAATGGGCGAGGATGCTCTCATCGGCGCCAGCGAGCACGGTCCCGCTCTCGGCATTCACCACCAAGAGCTCATCCTGTCGCAGCAGATGAGTCGCGTTGTGCACACCCAGCACCGCCGGGATATCGAGGCTGCGAGCCAAGATCGCGGTGTGCGACATTGGACCGCCGTGCTCGATCACAAAGGCACAGATACCGCGATGTCGAAGCAGGATGGTATCGGCCGGGGTCAAGTCATCGGCGACGATGACCCGATCTTTGAGATCGCTCGCGGAGACCGACTGCGCCGACGGCTCGCCGCTCAGAAAGACCTGGATCTGGCGCACGACATGGTCGACATCATCACGCCGGGTGCGCAAATAGGCATCGCCCATGGCGTCGAACACCTCGACCAAGGTGTCGCGCTGGATCTGCAAGGCCCAGCCTGCATTGATGCTGCGCTCGCGGATCAGATCGCGGGTGGCATCGACCAGGGCCGAATCCGTCAGCATCAGCAGATGCGCGTCGATGAATTCGGCAATATGCAGCGGCGTCGAATTTGGGATCTGGCCCCGAACCGACTCGAGATGATGGCGTGCGCACTCGAGCGCGGCATCAAGCCGCGCCACCTCGGCCTCGATCTGCGCGGGATCGATCTCTTCCGTGACAACGGTGGGCTCGCGCGCAAACAGCTGGGCGCGGCCAATCGCGACGGGTCGCGAGCCGCAAACGCCAACCCCGAGCAGCGCGGCGGTCACTCACCCTCTCCGAAGCGGTCGGCGACCAAGGCCTCGAGCGCGTCGGCCACCTGCTCGGCATCGGGCCCCTCGACCTCAATCGTGATCCGCGTGCCGCAGGCGGCGGCCAACATCATCACACCCATAATGCTCTTGCCGTTGACACGACGTCCCTGACGCTCGACCTGGACATGGCTTTCAAAACCACTTGCGCAGGTCACGAACTTGGCCGCAGCACGGGCATGGAGCCCGAGGCGATTGATGATGTCGAGCTCTCTGCGGATCATGACAGCCTCTCCTCATTACAGCCGAACACGCCGTCACGACCACCGCTCAGCGCCTTCTCCGCGAGCGCCGCCAGCTCGAGCTGACAGTAGTTGAGCACACGCACCACCATCGGCAGATTGACCCCGCTCAGCACGCGAACGTGCCCACGGCGGCAGAGCGCATCGGTGATGTTGGTGGGCGTTGCGCCATAGAGGTCGGTCAGTACTAACAGGCCGGCGCCGTCATCGAGGCGCTCGGCGCACTCCAAGATCTGCCGCCGCAGCTGGTCAGGATCATCCTGCTCGTGCACATCGATCGCAACCGCTGCCAGGGGGCAGCAGCCGAGCATACGGGTTGCGGTTTCTAGCAACTCCGCACCGATCCGGTTGTGCGTGATCAGCAAGATCCCAACGCTCATCCCAGCTCCCGATGGCGTACCAAGATTTGGTGGCCCTGTGCCTCGAAGTGCCGACGTAAGGCCTCCACCATGTAGACCGAGCGATGGCGTCCGCCCGTGCAGCCAATGCTGATGGTCAAGTAGCTACGGCCATCGGTCTCGAACCGCGGCACCCAGCGGTCGAGGAAGGCGATCAGATCGTCGCGCATTTGCATCGCCTCAGACGAGCTTTCGAGAAACGCAGCCACCTCCGGGTCCATCCCGGTCAGCGGACGCAGCCCTGGCTGCCAGTGCGGATTCGGCAAGCAGCGCAGGTCGAAGACGAAGTCTGCAGCGCTCGGGATACCGTTCTTAAACCCGAACGACTGCAGCAACACCGGCGCCTGGCCGCGACCCTTGCGGTTCAGATTCTCCCTGACCAGCTCCTTCAGCTCGTGCACATTGGTACTGGAGGTATCAATCTGGGTCTTGGCAATCCGCCGCAGGGGCTCGAGCAAGCGGCGCTCGAGCTCAATCGCCTCGGCGAGCGGACGATCGGCACCCGTCAGCGGGTGCTTGCGGCGGGTCTCGCTGAAACGGGTCACCAGCGTCGGCGTGTCCGCTTCAAGGAAGATGACCCGAATCGCGATGCCCTGCGCCTCCAGTGCCTCGATCACCCCGGGCAGCTGATCGAGCAGCTCAGGGCCGCTACGCGCATCGATACCAATGGCCGTCCCGCCGCGGCCATCCCCGCCCTCAGGACGCGACTGCTTGAGCCCAAGCGCCAGGTCATGCAGCAGAAACAAGGGCAGATTATCGATACAGACGTAGCCGATATCTTCCAGCGTGCGAAGCGCAACGCTCTTACCGGCACCAGACAGTCCGCTGATGATGATCAACTCCATGCCGATAACCTGTTTGCAGGCACACAATGCATAGGCTGCTGAGCTAAACGAAAGGCGTCGGGGTCAGGCATCGGGCGTTCTCATCAATAGAGCGGGATTGTCGATCGATCAGATCGACGCCGGCATCATAGCCACGCAACCGCAGGATTTGGTTACGCACTGCGGTCTCCAGCAGCACAGCAAGGTTACGACCAGGGGCCACGGGCAAGGTGACCTCTGGAACCGACACGCCAAGGATCGTCCGCGTCGAGAGGCTGCCCCGCAGGCGGTCCATTTGCGCCAGCGCGTCTCCATCGAACGACCGCATGTTGACGATCAAGTTCAGCTGCTCTCGCCGTTGCAGCGCCCCCTCACCAAACATCGCCCGAACATTGAGCACGCCGAGTCCCCGCACCTCCAGGAAGTCTCTGAGCAGCTCAGGACAGCTTCCCTCTAAGGTCTCCGGGCCAATGCGCGCGACCTCGGGGGCGTCGTCGGCGATCAGCCGGTGACCGCGCACTACCATCTCGAGCGCAAGCTCGCTCTTACCGATGCCAGGGTCGCCCATCAAGAGCACCCCCATGCCCAGCACGTCAAGAAAAACGCCGTGCAGGGTTGTGCGCTCGGCAAGGGCGTAGGTGAGGAAGTACTGAAGCCGGTCGACGATCTCCTCTTCGGCGCGGGGCGAAGAGAGCAGGGGCGTGCCAGACTGCTCAGCGCGGGCAAAGAAGCCAGGCGGAGGATCGATGTCCTGGGCGAAGATGACCGCCGCAGGCTGAGCGGCAAATAACCGCTCGACGATGTCACGGCCGGCTGCGCGGCTCAGATCCGCGAGATGGTGGATCTCGGCAAGCCCCAGCACCTGCAGGCGGTTGGGATGGATGCAGTTCAGGGAGCCAACCAGACTCTGAGCCGCACCGGCCGATGAGTCGGAGCTGAGCAGCGCAAGCGGCTGATCAGGCACTGGCGTTAGCCAACGCAGCCCGAGCCGAGGGCCTAGGTGCTCAACCAACCCCTGTAACGTGTCGACGGGCGGCATCGGCGCGATGAGCCTGGCTTAATCGCGGCGCTGCAACACATCCAGCACAATGCTGGCATCATTCGCAGCCCTCAGAGCCGAGCGCAGTTGCGGATCACTGAAACGCTCGGCGAGTTGGGCGAGCAGGTTCAGATGAGCATCGGTTGCCTCCTGCGGCACGAGCAGCCCAAAGGCGAGATCAACCGGCTGGTCATCCGGCGCATCGAAGCTCACCCCTTCGCTCAGCTGAACAAAGGCGCCAACGGCGTTATCGATACCCTCAATGCGGGCATGCGGCAGCGCGATACCCTCACCCAAACCAGTGCTTCCGAGCCGCTCGCGCTCGTTCAGCAGGTCAAAGACCGAGGCCGGCGGGCAGTCCGGCCGCGCTGTCGCCAACAGCTCAGCCAAGGATTCTAGCAATCGCTTCTTACTCGTGACCTCGACACGGCAGCGAATTCGTGGCTCAGCAATCAAACTGGGGGGAAACATCGACCGTCGCTCCAGAAAATAGGTCTTCGCGTGCGGGACGCAGCACGGCCTGGTCGGATAAAGGCAACGACGCCGGAGACAGCAGGCTGACGGCGTCGCAAAGGGGGCCGGAGCCAACGCGGTCTCGCTCCGGCGCAGTCGTAAACTTGCAGCTCATCGCTGCAAGCAGCGCGAGCAGCGCTCAGTGCAGCGCTCAGTGCAGCGGCGCATCGATCTCATCGACCTCATCGTCCGGCTCGCCGCTGACGGTCTCGCCTTCGGCCGGCGTCTTGGTTGCACTGCCGCGGTGACTCTGGCGCTTTTCCTTATGCTTCAGCACCTGGCGGTCGAGCTTGTCGATCAGCCCATCAATGGCAGCATACATATCCTCATGCACGGCATCCGCAAAAACATCAGCGCCGTTCATGTGGATACGGGCCTCGGCCTTCTGCCGGAGCTTCTCGATACTCAGGATCACATGCACCTTGATCACATGATCGAAGTGGCGCTCTAGGCGCTCGAATTTACTCTCGACATAGCCCTTCAGGGGCTCGGTAATATCGACATGATGACCCGTCAGGTTGATTTGCATAGTGTCACTCCTGGGTTGGCAAGGAAGCCTGAACCGCGGTTAATCAACAACGCGGCTAGAGGCGCTTGCGCTCGTTCGAGGGTGGGATACCCATGGCCTCGCGGTACTTGGCGACGGTACGTCGCGCGACATTGATGCCCTGTTCGGACAGAATGCCGGCGATCTTGCTGTCGCTCAGCGGTTTGTTCGCCGTCTCGGCGGCGACGAGCTTGCGGATAAAGGCGCGAATCGCGGTCGAAGAGCATTCGCCGCCCGACGCCGTGCCCACATAGCTGGAAAAGAAATATTTGAATTCGAGTGTGCCCCGCGGCGTGTGCATGTACTTTTGCGTGGTCACGCGCGAGACCGTCGATTCGTGCAGCTCGAGCGAGTCTGCAACATCTCTGAGGATCAGCGGACGCATCGCCTCCTCGCCGTAATCGAAGAAATCGCGCTGTAGCTCGACGATCTTCGCCGCCACCCTCAGCACCGTATCGTTGCGGCTGAGCAGACTCTTGATGAACCAACGGGCCTCCTGCAGATGCGTCTTCAGACAGACATTCTCGGCGCCATCATCGGCGCGCCGGATCAGCTTTGCATAGTCTTCGTTCACTCTCAGTTTAGGCTGAGTTTCAGGATTTAGCTCGACCTGCCACACACCCGCTCGTTTCCGCACCAGCACGTCGGGGATCACGTAGTCGGTCTGGTGATCGCTGATCAGGGAGCCGGGCCGCGGTTGCAACGACCGAATCAGCGCTAATGAGTGCCCCAAATCCAGGTCGGAGAGCTTGGTATGGCGCCTCAGCTCGTCGAGGTCATTACGCGCCAGCGCATCGAACAGGGTATCGCAAATCTTGAGTGCCCCAGCCCGATGCGCCGTCTCAGGAGGCAGCTGACGCAGTTGTAGCATCAGGCACTCGCGCGGATCACGAGCCCCCACGCCTGCCGGGTCGAGGGCCTGAATGCCGTGCAGAACCGCCTCGATCTCGTCCAGCTCGAGGTCATCGAGTTCCAGGGTCTCGAGCAGCTCGGCAGGATCGAGCCGCAGATAGCCGTCGGCATCGATGGCATCGATGAGCGCCTCGGCGATCACCCGGTCTCGCGCCCCCAGATGGCCCAGATTGAGCTGCCATTCGAGGTGGTCGTGAAGGGTTTGCGGTCGTGACTGCTGCGCGAACAGGTCGACATCGCCGGACGAGCTCTGGCCCGGAGCGCTGGAGGGCCCCGCGTACTGTGCGCTCAGATCACTGTCGTAGGTATCGCTCCACTCACTGTCGAGCGGCAGCTCATCGGGCAGCGTGCTGGATTCAGCCGAAACCTCAGCATCGACGGCCGCGTCGGCCCGTTCTTGATGCGGCTCAACGGCCTCGCGCGAAGGCTCCATGGCGCCGTCTCGCCCTCTCTCATCGTCCTCCGATGTCTCCAGCATCAGGTTGGACTCGAGCGCATCCTGAATCTCGCGCTGGAGATCGAGCGTGGAGAGCTGTAACAGCTTGATCGCTTGCTGGAGCTGCGGCGTCATGGTCAGGTGCTGACCAAGACGGAGCTGGATGCTTTGCTTCATTCCGAGCGGCTATGCGGGTACAAAAGTCCTTACTGCCATGCAGTCTAGACGAAAAGGCTGCTCATTCGCAGCGCGAAGCTCATGTTCGGTGGTTTCTGGCAACGCTTTCAAAGCCGAAAGTGCTCGCCAAGATAGACCGCGCGCACCTGCGGGTCTTGCAACAACTCCGCTGGCGCGCCACTGGCAATCACCCGACCGGCGTTGATGATATACGCCCGGTCGCAGATGTCGAGCGTCTCCCGAACATTATGATCTGTGATCAGCACACCGATCTGACGATCGCGTAGATGACTGATAATCCCTTTGATATCGCCGACCGCAATGGGGTCAACCCCAGCGAAAGGCTCATCGAGCAGCATGACCTTGGGCTCGACGGCGAGCGCGCGGGCGATCTCGAGCCGCCGACGCTCACCGCCCGAGAGGCTGAGCGCCAGCGAATCGGCAACATGGCCGATCCCCAGCTCATCCAAGAGCTCATCGCAGCGCTGGCGACGATCCTCGCGGCTGGTGCCGTTACGCATCTCGAGCACCGCCGTCAGATTATCCCGCGCCGTGAGCTTGCGGAACACCGAAGGCTCCTGCGCCAAATAGCTCAGGCCGCTCCGTGCTCGCGCGTGCATCGGCCGATGGGTAATGTCCTCGCCATCAAGGGTGATGCGGCCAGCGTTAGCGCCCACCAGCCCGACGATCATGTAAAAGCTGGTGGTCTTACCCGCCCCGTTCGGCCCCAACAACCCAACCACCTCGCCGGCGTTGACGGCAAGATCGACGCCATCAACCACGCGGCGGCGGCGATAGGTCTTGGCCAGCGCACGCGCCTCAAGGGTCGCCATCACTGAGCCGAAGCCGGCTTGGGCGCAGACTCCGCTGCCGACTCGGGCTCGATGCGGATCTTAACCCGATCGCGGCCCTGCGCGCTGCTGCCGGCAGTCACGCGCTCGGTGATGCGATTGTAGACGATGCGGTCGCTGGCAAAACGATCCTCGCCTTGGACCAGCACCGCATCGTCGATCAACGTCAACTCTTCGCGATCCGCCTCGTACTCCATGCGCAACGCGCGCCCGGTTACCTCGTCCGGGTCATCATCAAGCTGCTGCCGATAATGCACCGGCTGACCGATCGCAATGATCTTCTCGGCGCGGCGGTCTGGCTTATGGTGCACCAGCACCTCATCCGCCTGGATAAACATGCTGCCCTGCGTCACCTCGACGTTGCCGATGTAGAGGCTGGTCAACTGCTTTTCGTCAAGCTCAGCGGCATCAGCCTCGATGTACATCGGCTGATATTGATCCGCCTCGAGCGCCAGCACGGCTGTCGCGGCCGCAAACAGCGTAGCCGCAAACAGCAGACCCAACGGCGCGGCTAGCCCCCAACCGCAGTCTTGATTCGGGCTCATGGCCGTCTCCTCATGGTGCATTCATCTTGCGTCATCATCGGTGCTAGGAACCAGCGCCGCGCGGGCACGCCCGAACAGCTGGATGCGCGTCGTCTCGCCGATCCAGGCACGCATGCCCTCGGTCGCGGTGATCCAATCCTCAGCGCGCTCGATCTCGACAAAATCCGCGGTCTCGGCATAATCGACCTCTGGCAACACCAACAGCTCACTGGTGCGAAGCTCGACCGGCGCCGACTGGGCTGTCGCGCCCCGCTGCAGCCGCACCTCTTGCTCGAGCAGGATCTCGTCGCCGCGCGCATTGATCCAGGCACGCGCCGAGCGCGCATGCAAGGGCGGTCCATCATCGCTGTAGACAACGAGCACCGGGTCATCCAGCTCGCTGCTCCCATCATCCGGATAGTGGCGAAGGCGTTGTGCGCTAAGACGGCGCTCGGGCTGGCCAACAGCATCGAGTGTCATCGCACGCAGCCCTTCGACGACATAGTCGGGCCGGCGCTCAGTGCTCGGCGTTAGACTCTGATCGGTGTCGCGCACGGACAACCACCACCACGCAGCCAGTCCTGTGGCGATCAACAGCGCCGCCAGGGATAATTCGCGCTGCGTTAGAGGCATGGAGCGACCACAAAACCGACCGCCCCAGGGCATTCAGCAGCACGTCGCCAGGCCTGCGCTGCCTCTGCCTCTGCCTCTGCCTCTGCCTCTGCCTCTGCCTCTGCCTCTGCCTCTGACAGTAAGCCAAGGATCAAGCGCCGGGGTCCCATCAGCGACGAAGATAGTCGGCAAAAATGGTCTCGAGCTTGCCCTGCGCCGCAAGCAGGCCCTCACACACCTCACGCGCCGCACCTTGACCGCCGGCCAATCGCGTTTGCCAATGACAGTGCTCCCGCACTAGAGGATGAGCATCAGCCACCGCGATGGCCAAACCCACCTGCAACATCACCGGCAAGTCAACAACGTCATCGCCCACATAGGCAATTTGTGCGTGCTCGAGCCCACACGCCTGGCGCAGTTGCGCATAGGCCGGGCGCTTGTCGCGCTGCCCCTGGTAGAGGTGCGTCACGCCCAGACTTTCCATGCGGATCCGCACCACCTCGGATTGACGCCCGGTAATCACGGCCATGGCGATACCCGCCTGGCGCAACATCGCCATGCCATGGCCATCGCGCGAGTTGAAGGCCTTGTATTCTTGGCCATCGTCACCGAGAAAGAGGCTCCCGTCCGTCAGCACTCCGTCAACATCGAAGATCACCATCTCAATCGCTTTGGCGCGCGCTTTGTAATCGGTCATGTGGCTCTCGCTCTTCACCCCAGTGCACCCAGACGGCTCTCGGCTCTATGATACCCGGATGAGCAACACAACGATGGTTACCTGCCGCGGCTGGTGGGATCTTGCCGACAGCGATCTATTCTATCCAGAAGACCTGCCGCAAGACTGGCGTCTAAGCTATTTTGCCAACAGCTTTCGCGCCGCCCTGCTGCCAGCCGCGCTTTGGACCGACGCCGATCCGCAGACCGCAGCGCAATGGTATGACGACGTACCACCAGGCTTCCGCTTCGCCGCCGAGCAGTCGCTGACGCCATCGCAAGCGACGCAAGCGCGTCGCCAACCGCTCGTGCCGGCGGAGCTTGAACAGCGGCTCGGAGCCAAACTCGACGCCTGGATAGAGCCGATTGACGAGTCGGCATCGACGACCCTCTCGACCATAACCGGCAGCGACGCCAACCGCCGCTTGCGCTATCAACGCCGCCCAACCGATCAGCGAGGCGAGACTGACCCAGAGCGCAGTTGCCCCTCCTGCTACGGCCTCATCGCCCCGGCCGAACTGCATCGCGATCTGCGCCGGGCGCGAGATTGGCTGCGCAAGATGGCTGAGCAACAGGGCCAAGCACCCAGCTTGATCATCATGGCACGGCCGAGCAGCACTGACCTGTCGGCCTGGCAAGAGCTGTTAGACCTCCTCGGGCTCGGTTAACCGGCATCGCGCGCGAGTCATCTGCGGTGGCGCGGCGCCCTGAGCCTTCGCCTCCGAGTCGGGGCTGCACCAGGCTTGAGCGAGAAGCAGGGCGAGAAGCAGACGGGGCACAGCGGATCAGTCGGCGTCGCCTCATCCTTGACGCTACCAGGTACAGACCGCGAGAATGCCGGGCTTTGGATCGTCGCCAAAATAAGGACTCCCGTCCCATGGCAACAGCGCAGTCAGAGCAAGTACCAGCGACGCTGCCGCGTGCGGAACGCCCCGGCATGACTGACAAGCAAATGCTCGTCAACGTGCGCGGCCTGCGTTTCTGCCACGGGGATCGCTGCATCTTCGACGGCATCGATCTAGACATCCAGCGCGGTCGGATCACCGCCATCATGGGTCCGAGTGGAACCGGCAAGACCACCCTGTTGAAGCTCATCAGCGGCCAGTTGCATGCCGACGCCGGGACCGTTGAAGTGGACGGCCAGACCATCCAGGAGCTCAGCCGGGACGCGCTTTACCAACTTCGCATTCGCATGGGCATGTTGTTTCAGAGCGGCGCCTTGCTGACCGATCTGAACGTGTTCGAGAATGTCGCGTTTCCGATCCGCGAGCATGCCAAGCTACCAGAGTCCGTGCTGCGCAAGCTGGTGTTGATCAAGCTTGAGGCCGTTGGCCTGCGCGGCGCGGCTGCACTGATGCCGAGCCAGCTCTCGGGCGGCATGGCGCGGCGCGTGGCGCTGGCCCGAGCCATCGCACTCGACCCGATGATGATCATGTACGATGAGCCCTTCACCGGACAGGACCCGATCTCGATGGGGGTGTTGGTCTCGCTGATCCGGCAATTGAACGATGCCAGCGAGATGACCAGTATCATCGTCAGCCACGACGTGACCGAGACCACCAGCATCGCTGATTATCTCTATATCATCGCCAACGGTCAGATCATGGCCGAAGGCACACCGCAAGAGGTTGCCGCGAATGAGTCGGACTGGGTCCGACAATTCATGCAAGGCGAGCCGGATGGCCCCGTCCATTATCACTACCCAGCACAGACGCTGGAGCAGGATCTGCTCCAGAGCGTCCGCCACTGAGCACCGCCCCATTGCTTGACTCACTGGCGAGACTCGGTCGCGTCGGGCTTGCGATGTTAGCGAGCCTTGGCCGTGCCCACCTGTTGCTCATTAGCATCCTCCGCGGCCTGCCCTCGATGCTGGTGCGTCCGCGCTTGTTGCTGGTGCAGATCTACGGCGTCGGCGTGCTCTCATTGTTGATCATCGTCGTCTCGGGCCTCTTTGTCGGCATGGTGTTAGGCCTTCAGGGCTACTATGTACTGTCCCAATTCGGGGCCGCTGAAAGCCTGGGCGTGATGGTCGCCGCCTCCCTGGTCCGCGAGCTCGGCCCAGTGGTGACAGCGCTGTTGTTCGCCGGCCGCGCCGGCTCCGCGCTGACCGCCGAGATCGGCTTGATGAAGGCGACCGAGCAATTGTCTGGCCTGGAGATGATGGCCGTAGACCCGGTCAAACGGGTGCTGACGCCACGTTTTTTCGCCGGCCTGATCTCAATGCCGCTACTGGCCGCGCTGTTTAGCGCCATCGGCGTGATCGGCGGCTGGTTTGTCGGTGTCGGCCTGCTCGGCATCGATGACGGCGCCTTTTGGGGGCAGATGCAGAACAAGATCGACTTTGATGAAGACCTGGTCAATGGCGTGATCAAAAGCCTGGCCTTTGGTCTGGTCGTGACCTGGATCGCGCTCTACGAGGGCTATGATGCGACCCCAACCTCGGCCGGAGTCAGCCGTGCCACCACCCGTACCGTGGTGCAGTCGGCGCTCGCGATCCTGGGGCTGGATTTCATTCTCACTGCTTTGATGTTCGGAGGCTGAAGCCATGGCGCGAATCCGCCTGAGCGAGATCCTGGTCGGCGTCTTCATGGCGCTCGGCTTCGTCGCGCTCTTCTTCCTGGCCATGCGGGTCAGCAATCTAAGCACCGCGGCCACCGGCGAGGGCTACAACCTGACCGCCAAGTTCGACAACATCGGTAGCCTTCGGGTGCGCGCGCCCGTGACCATGGCCGGGGTTCGGCTGGGCCGGGTCGAGGCGATCGATTTCGACCAGGAAACCTACCAGGCGCTGGTCACCTTGCGCATCGAAGACCGTTACGACCAGATCCCGACCGACACCTTTGCCAACATCTTCACCGCTGGGCTGCTCGGCGAGCAGTATATCGGCCTTGATCCAGGCGGTAGCCCAGAGGTCTTAGGCAATGGCGATCGCATTGAATTCACACAATCAGCCTTGGTACTCGAACAGATGATTGGACAATTTCTCTTGAGCAAAGCAGAGGAGGGTGGCGAATGAGCGCACTCCGAATGAGAACACGCCGAATAAGAACACTCTTAGTCGCTGGCATCCTGTTACTAGCATGGCCTCTAGCCAGCCTAGGCGCGGAACCCTCAGCGACGCAGTTGGTCGAGCGCACGGCCGATAAGATGCTCAGCACGCTCGAGAATCGGCGCGCCGAGGTCGAGCGCAAGCCGCAGCTGATCAACGAGCTGGTGGATAGCATCCTGGCGCCGCACTTCGACTTCGAGCAGATGACCCGGCTCGCCGTCGGTCGCGACTGGCGCACTGCTAGCCCGACTCAACAACAGGGGCTCACCGACAGTTTCCGCGATCTATTGGTCCGCACCTATGCCAAATCGATCATGAAATACTCGGGCCAGGACATCGTCTATGAGGCCGCGCGCCCAGGCACACGCTCAGGAACTGTCGTCGTGCCGACCGAGGTCCGGGCTCCAGGATCGGCCCCGATCCCCATCGACTATTACATGCTCGAGCGCGGCAGCAGCTGGATGGTCTATGACGTCGTCATCGACGGCGTCAGCATGATCTCCAACTATCGCAGCCAGTTCCGCACTACAATCGCCACTTCGGGCATCAACGGTCTGATCGAGCAATTGCGCGCGAAGACGGCACGCGGTGCCTAGAGCGATGCGGCATCGACAAGCAGAGCAGCCGGCAACCGATCGGCTGTCAACACTGGCGGAGATCAGCCCCGGGCAATTCGAGCTGAAGGGTGCCTTGATCCTCAGCACCGTGCCCACGCTGGCGCGGCAGGGCGCGCGGCTACTGAAGGCCGTGCGTACCAAGCGCGATAGCATGCCCTTGGCGGTCGAGATCGACCTCAGCGGTGTCAAGCGCAGCAGCAGTGCCGGTATCGCGCTGTTGCTCGATTGGGTCGATCAGGCTGGCTGCGACGGCATCGACCTGCAGTTTCGCAACTGGCCAGAGGCCCTGGTGCGCATCGCCAGCTTCTCCAACGTCGAGGGTCTGCTCCGCATCGAGACCGCCCAGCATGGATAAACTCTTAATCAGCGGCGGCGCCCGGCTCAATGGTGAGGTGCGTGCCTCCGGCGCTAAGAACGCGGCCTTGCCGATCATGGCCGCCACCCTCTTAGCAGATGGCATCTGCACGCTTTCCAACGTCCCGCATCTGCGCGACATCACGACCACGATGGAGCTGCTCGGGCGACTCGGGGTGCAGCTGACGGTCGACGAGCGCATGGGCATTCAGGCCGATGCGCGGGAGGTCACGAGCGTCGAAGCACCCTACGAGCTGGTGAAGACGATGCGTGCATCGATCCTAGTGCTCGGCCCCCTGCTGGCGCGGTTCGGCGCGGCCGACGTGTCGCTGCCCGGCGGCTGCGCGATCGGTGCCCGCCCGGTGAATATCCATCTCGATGGGCTGCGCGCCATGGGCGCCGAGGTCCGGGTCGAGAACGGCTTTGTGCATGCCCGCGCCAAACGTTTGCGCGGCGCGCGCTTTGTGATGGACATGGTCACCGTCACCGGCACCGAGAACCTGATGATGGCGGCCGCGCTCGCCGACGGCGAGACCATCCTCGAGAATGCCGCGCGCGAACCTGAGGTGGTCGATCTGGCGCAGTTCCTGAACCGAATGGGCGCGCGCATCAGCGGCGCCGGCACCGATAGCATTCGCATTCAGGGGGTTGAGCGGCTCGCCGGCACCGACTATGCCGTGATGCCGGATCGGATCGAGACCGGCACCTACCTGGTCGCGGCGGCGATGACCGGCGGCCGCGTTCGGGTGCGCGACACCCGTGCCGATCTCCTCGATGCGGTGCTGATGAAGCTACGCGAGGCTGGCGCCCAGGTCAGCACCGGCGAGGGCTGGATCGAGGTCGATATGCAAGGCAAGCGACCGCGCGCCGTCGACATCCAAACCGCGCCACATCCCGCCTTCCCGACCGACATGCAGGCGCAGTTCTGCGCCCTCAACAGCATCGCCGAGGGCACCGCCACGGTGAAGGAGACGGTGTTCGAGAACCGGTTCATGCATGCGCTGGAGATGCAGCGCATGGGCGCCGATATCCGCATCGAAGGCAATGTCGCCATCTGCCGCGGTGTCGAGCGACTGACCGCCGCGCCGGTGATGGCGACCGATCTGCGCGCCTCAGCCAGTCTGGTCCTCGCCGGTCTGGTCGCCGAGGGCGATACACTGATCGATCGCATCTACCATATCGATCGCGGCTACGACAATATCGAGGAGAAGTTTGCCGCGCTGGGTGCTGTGATCCGGCGCGTGCATTAACCCGAGCTAGCCACGACTAATCCGCCCTAGCCATTGCTGATCTGCCCTCACCCAGGCTGAGATCCCCTGACCCGTCCAGTTGCCGAGAGTGACCGTATCTATGTCCGACGACCAAAGGCTCACCATCGCGCTCTCCAAGGGACGCATCTTCGAGCAGACACTGCCATTGCTCGAGGCCGCCGGGCTTCAGGCAGCGGAAGACCCGGAGACCAGCCGCAAGCTGATCTTGGATACCAATGATCCGCGCGTGAAGCTGGTCATCATCCGCGCCAGTGACGTGCCCACCTATGTGCAATATGGCGCCGCCGACCTCGGCGTCGCCGGTAAAGACGTCCTACTCGAGCATGGCGGCGAAGGACTCTACGAACCGCTCGACCTGCGCATCGCCTGCTGCCGGCTGATGGTCGCTGGCCGGCCCGATACCGCGCTGGTGCCACCGCCGGCGCGCGGTCGGCTGCGGATCGCGACCAAATACGTCCGTGGTGCTGAGCGCCACTTCGCCGCCAAGGGCCAGCAGGTTGAGATCATCAAGCTGTATGGCTCGATGGAGCTCGCGCCGCTGGTTGGGCTCGCAGACCTCATCGTCGACCTCGTCGAGAGTGGTAACACCCTCAAAGCCAACGGACTGGTACCGATCGAGCATATCAGCGACATCAGCTCGCGCTTGATCGTCAACAAGGCCTCCTGGAAGATGAAACACGCGCGTGTGAGAGCACTGGTCGAGTCGCTGCAGGAAGCGGTCGAGGCGCAGGCCGCAGCAGGCCGATAACGACGCGCCATCAACCGTCAACCGGGCAGAAAAGACCTTTTTGAGCAGTATCCGGTTTCAGGAGTCACCAACAGCGTGACCAGAATGAACCACAGATGAACACGGATAAACACAGAATTGAAGCATGACTAAGATCGCTCACCCCAGGATCGCTCGTCTGAGTACCACAGATGCGGATTTCGACGCCCGCCTTGATGCCCTCCTCGCCTGGGAGTCAGTCTCGGATGCGGGCGTGAAGCAGATCGTCGAGACCGTGATCGCGGACATTCGTCAGCGCGGTGATGCCGCGCTGATCGACTACACCGCGCGCTTTGATCATTGGCAACCTGAGAACGCCGCTGCTCTCGAGCTGGATCAGGCCCGGCTCAGCGAAGCGCTGGAGCGCATCCCGTCCGCTCAGCGCCAAGCCCTGGAGACCGCGGCCGAGCGTATCCGCGCCTATGCCGAGCATCAGCGCCTACAGGGCTGGGAGATCACCGATGCCGAGGGCAACCTGCTCGGCCAAAAGGTCAGCCCGCTCGATCGGGTCGGGCTCTATGTGCCCGGCGGCAAGGCGGCTTATCCGTCATCGGTGCTGATGAATGCGCTGCCGGCCAAGGTCGCTGGCGTGCCAGAGCTGGTGATGGTGGTGCCGACCCCCGGCGGCGAGCTCAATGAGTTGGTGCTGGCAGCGGCCGCGATCGCTGGCGTTGATCGCGCCTTCGCGGTCGGCGGTGCGCAAGCGGTCGCCGCCCTCGCCTACGGCACCGAGACCGTACCGGCCTGCGACAAGATCGTCGGCCCCGGCAACATCTATGTCGCCACCGCCAAGCGCGCCGTGTTTGGCCAGGTCGGCATCGACATGGTCGCCGGCCCGTCCGAGATCCTGATCCTCTGCGACGGCGAGACCGATCCGGATTGGATCGCGATGGACCTGTTCTCGCAGGCCGAGCATGATGAGGACGCCCAATCGATCTTGATCGCTTGGGATGCCGACTACCTGGACCAGGTCAGCGCCAGCATCGAGCGACTGCTGCCGCAGATGGAGCGCAGCGAGATCATCGCTCAGGCGCTGAGCGCGCGCGGCGCGCTGATCCTCGCACGCGACCAGGACGAGGCAGCTGAGATGGCCAATCGCATCGCGCCCGAGCATCTGGAGCTGTCGGTGGCAGAGCCTCAGGCCCTCGCCGAAAAGATCCGCCACGCTGGCGCCATCTTCATGGGCCGCTACACCGCTGAGGCGCTGGGCGACTACTGTGCCGGGCCGAATCATGTGTTGCCCACCTCGCGCACCGCCCGCTTCTCATCACCACTCGGCGTCTACGACTTCCAAAAGCGCTCGAGCCTGATCATGGCCTCTGCGGCTGGTGCCGCGGCGCTTGCCGATTCCGCGTCAGCGCTCGCCCGCGGCGAGGGGCTGACCGCCCATGCCCGTTCGGCTGAGTATCGTGGCGGCGGTCGAGATTGATCCTCCTACCCTTTTCTGCAGGACCAGGGGGCCAAAAGCCATGAATCAACTGATCGAGCAGCTGATACGCCCAGAGATTCGGGCGCTCAAGGCCTATCATGTGCCGGACGCTACCGGCATGATCAAGCTCGACGCGATGGAGAACCCGTATCCCTGGCCGGAATCCCTCGCCAACGACTGGCTTGAGGCGCTGCGCGATGCCGAGCTAAATCGCTATCCGGACCCTCGTGCGCGCGCACTGCAGGCGGCGCTGCGCGAGGCGATGCAGATACCCGTAGGCATGGACCTGCTGCTCGGCAACGGCTCCGACGAGCTGATCCAGATGCTGGCGCTCGCCGTTGCTGCGCCGGCTGCCGCTCAGGCCAGTCACCCAAACGTCAGTCCCAGCCTCAGCCCCAACAGCCCAGCCACAGGACTCGACGACACCTGTCACGATCCCTCGCTCGAGCATTCGCAACCGTGGCGCCCGAGTCTACTCTCGCTCGATCCTGGCTTCGTCATGTACCGGATGATCGGCCTCTTCGCCGGACTCGAGTATGTCGGCGTGAATCTCAACGCCGCTGATTTCTCGCTGGATCTAGAAGCCACGCTGGCCGCCATCGAGCGTCATCAGCCGCTGCTGACCTTCATCGCCTATCCGAATAACCCGACCGGCAACCTGTTCGATCCTGCGGCGATCGAGCAGATCATCGCCGCCAGCCCCGGCCTCGTCATCGTCGATGAGGCCTACGCCCCCTTCACCGATGCCAGCTTCCTGCCGCGGCTCGGCGAATGGCCAAACCTGTTGGTGATGCGCACAGTCTCTAAGATGGGGCTCGCCGGTCTGCGGCTCGGCTATCTCGCCGGGCCAGCGGAGTGGATCGAGCAGATCGATAAGGTACGCCTGCCCTACAACATCAACGTCCTCAGCCAGGCCAGCGCCGCCTTTGCGCTACGTCATCGCGATGTTCTCGACGCACAGACCGCGTCCATCCGCGAGGAGCGTGGACGGCTTGCCGCAGCCCTCGCCGATCTCGATGGCGGCCGCGGCCACCTCCAGCAGTACCCGAGCGATGCCAATTTCATCCTCGTTCGCACCCAGCCTGGACGCGCAGGCGCGCTCTTCAAAGGCCTGCGCGAGCGCAATATCTTGATCAAGAACCTCGATGGCGCCCATCCGATGTTGGCCGACTGCGTACGGATTACTGTGGGTACGGCGGAAGAAAATCAGCTTCTGCTCGATATGCTGAGAGAGCTCCAAAATAATGACCCCAAGACATCTCACTGTTAAGTAATTAGGGGGATCGAGTGACTCTGATAAAGCGTCCATTGCAGCGTATTGCAACTACTATCAAGATGCGAGAAGTGCAAATCAGGAATTTATACCGGCACTTCTCAATACGCTCAACCAGCATAAAAAAAACAGGAAAGGCCCAGCAACAATGCTTCCAGAATTCGTAAAAAGAGAACTCCGAGAAATTGAAAAAAGGCTTTTACCAGAAACCACTCAAACTCAACTCTTCCAACAGTTAAGACATTTAGGCCTAGGGGATTTTGGGCTGATTTTGCTCAGCATGCCGAACCCTGACTATCCGCAGATTTCCAGGCTCCTGCCACGTATGGCAAGCGAAGAAATCCAACGCAATTGGACTGGGAGTTGTGGCATTGAGCTCTTAACGCAGACCACTGAGTTTGTGCGTGCAGTAGCCGACAACTATTGCCGCCTTACAGGAGAAAGCCTAGAAGGCAAAGAAATTCTCGACTTTGGTTGCGGTTATGGTCGTATCGCGCGGCTGATGTATTTTTTTACGAATCCTGAGAATATTTATGGCGTTGACCCCTGGGACGAATCCATATCGATTTGTCGAGCAGATGGTTTCGCCGAAGATCACTTTTTAGTCTCTGAATACTTACCGACCGGATTGCCGACCGGAGAAAAATGCTTCGATTTGATCTATGCCTTCTCGGTTTTTACTCATTTATCAGAAAAGAGCACCACTTTATCGCTGCGAACACTCCTTGGACATGTTAAGCCAGGTGGCATATTGGTTATAACAATCCGGCCGGTAGAATATTGGAATCACGACCAACACGCGGCTTCCCAAAATAAGGTCAATGAACAAATAGAGCTTCACAGAAGCAATGGTTTCTCATTTTTGCCCCACAATCGTCCTCCTATCGACGGTGATATCACCTACGGCGACACATCGATGGATCTTTCTTGGCTAGAAAACGCTGTACCCGAGGCAGAAATCCTTGGCATGGACCGTTCCCTTCGCGATAGCTTTCAGCGTTACATTTTCTTGAGGCGGCGAGGTTCCTAAGTGGCCTGAACTGAGCACCCACGCCGATTCTCTAATCTTCGTAGTAGGCCCATCCTTGACTTCCAAGTTATTTACGTACCCATCTGGCCCCGCGCTGTTCGTTACGCCTTGGCTAAGCGACCTAGTGTCCGGAGCCATGGGTGCGTTGTCGTACTATGTTCAGTCGAATCAACACTGCGATGTCGTCGTGCTGTTTGGAGACGCCAGTCAGCAAGGTCTAGAACAGCTGTCCTCCGAGCTTATCGAGGGCTTATCCGACCGGGCTCTGCACTATTTGGAGATCGATGAACAGGCAGTGCCTGCCGACACGACGATCTCGTCTCAGCTGATGGACCTGGTGATCAAGGCGGAGAGCGCCGTGATCTATGCCAGTAACACCTATTGCGATGCACTAGCTACGCAACTTTCCATGCGGCTAGCGAGAGAGGCGGCGCGCCGCATCAATAGCTGCGAGGCGTTGGTTCTGTTCGAGACTGACGTATTGCTGCAGGATTTCCAGCTCGCTGACATTACACCGATCTTGGAACAGAAGAGCAAGGCGCTGCAAACGGTCAAACTCACGCGGGAGCGAGGCATAAAACCACCAGCGGTGATGGCGCGCGATGCCTTCCGAGCAACTTTACTGGAGTCGACAGAGACGCGTGCTTGTGAGGCCTATCAGCGTATTCCCTGCGAGCAACTGCGTCGCGCTCTGCCGCCAGCCGAACTGCTCAGCTCGGCTCCGACAGTGGGTGTCGCGCTTGAACCTGATCGGGACACCACCAATCCGCTGGTCTCGGTCATCATTCGCTCGACCGGGCGTGCTGAGCTGCAAGAGGCCTTAGCCTCGGTCGCGGCGCAGACCTATTCGCCTATCGAGCTGATCATAGTGGATGCGTCAGGCACCGGATCGATACGTTGCCCAGCGCAGGTGGGCCATGCAAAAGTGAAGCTAGTCGCTGAGGGTGAGCGCTTAAATCGTTCACGCGCGGCCAATGCTGGGTTGGCGGCAGCCTCGGGTACCTATCTGGCTTTTCTTGACGACGATGATTGGTGGAGTCAAGCGCATCTTGCCCGCTTGGTGGAGACGTTACGGCACAGCATGGCGCGGGTTGCCTATGCCGGCGTTAGCTGCGTGCAATATTGCACTGATGGTTGGCAAGAAGTCCATCGCTTCAACGACGCCTTCGACTTCGGTCGTTTACTGGTCGATAACTTCATCCCCATCCACGCCCCGCTCTTCGAGCATTCGCTGCTCGCCGAGGGTTGTCATTTCGACGAGGCATTATCGGTCTATGAAGACTGGGACTTTTGGGTGCAACTTGCGCGGCACTCCGAGTTTATCCATGTCGATGAGATCACAGCCTTCTATCGCGTCGCCGATGGCTCTGGGTTTGGTATCGGACCCGATAGTCTGGCCACGGCGGGGGGGCTGTCGGCATTCTTCAAGAAATGGGTGCAGCAATGGTCGGACCGCGAATGGCAAGTGGTCCTGGATCGCGCCAGGCGGGCTCAGGGTATCAGCACCATGCAGCGCCAATGCCAAATCCTCGAGCAGCAGCGGGACGCTGCAAATCAGACACATACCGAGAACACTCGAATCATCGCCGGCCTAAAGGACCAATTGAACCGCGCTCATGAGCTAACTCAGTCGGTTTTCGATCAGCAGACGCAAACCCGCGAACGGATGCTAGAGCAGCAACGGCTGCAGGCTCAAGCCGAGCTGCAACATGCACAAGCATGGGCCGAGAAGGCACAGGCCGAGCATCACAGGCTGAAACATGATCTCGAAACAGCGCTGAGTGCCGCAGAGCGACAACGAGCGGTTTTGGAGGAGCAGTACCGACAACTCGAAGCTAATTATCATGACGCACTCAGGATGTTCGAGCATAAGGTGGGGGAGATTGAGAGTATCCGCGCCTCGACCTCTTGGCGCTTGACGGCCCCGGTGCGGGCGTTGCGCGAGGTTCCGATGCTGTTGCTGTCAGTTGGGCCTCAGGCCTACCGGCAAGCGGTAAGAAAAATACTCCGTCGTCTGCGTGACAAAATCGTCCCCCCCCAACAGGCAGGGGATGACACGGAAGCGCCTGTCACGAGCTTGCCTGAGAGCCATTCGGCAACCTCGACGAGGACGTTCTCGGCTGCGGGAAACTATTCGACGCGCGCTTCTCGCTATACGCCCAAGGCATCTTTGCCGCTGATCAAGCTGAAGAAGAGCGACTTTGAGTCAACCCTGTCGCACTTGAAATTGCCCACTACGGATACGCCAGTGGTCAGCGTCATCATCCCGGTTTACAACAATGCACTCTTGACGCTCGAGTGTCTGGCGTCGATTGCTGCCCACCCACCAGTCACGCCCATGGAGGTCATCGTTGTCGATGATGGCTCAACAGAGCCTCAGGTCGCCCGTCTCAAGGCTATCAGCGGCCTGTGTTACCTCCGCAATAGTAAAAATCTTGGCTTTCTGCGCGCGGTTAATGGTGCTACCCACAAGGCGCGTGGTCGCTATCTGCTTTTACTCAATAACGATACCCAGGTGCGGGACGGTTGGCTCGATCACCTCGTCGAGCTGATGTCTGACCCCGATGTTGGCTCCGTCGGAGCCAAATTGATTTATCCAAGTGGCCACTTGCAAGAGGCGGGTGTCTGCATGCGTAGCGACGGATCAGCGCAACTTGTCGGATTGAACGCTAATCCGCATGAGCCACTGTTCAATCAGGTACGCGAGGTCGACTATTGTTCCGGCGCTTGCGTGCTGATAGAGAAGGCACTGTTCGATTCGATTGGCGGCTTTGATGAGCGTTATGCTCCAGCGTACTTCGAGGATGCAGATCTCGGTTTCCAGGTCCGCCAACAGGGTAAGAAGAATCTCTATTGCCCAAGCGCGGAGGTCGTACATCACCTGAGTGTCACGACTGGCGCCCAGGGAGATAAGCTCAAGCGCATCGCGGCGAATAAGGAAAGATTCATCGAGAAATGGGCCGATGAATTGTCAGCACTCGATCAAGTGCGCCTGGTTGCTTTCTATCTGCCACAGTTTCATCCCATTGCGGAAAATGATCAGTGGTGGGGCAAGGGCTTTACCGAATGGGCCAATGTCGCCAAGGCTAAGCCCAATTTTACCGGCCATTATCAGCCCCATATCCCTGCCGATCTCGGTTTTTACGATTTGCGTCTGCCCGAGATCCAAGAGCAACAAGCTGCGCTAGCGGCCGAGTATGGCATTCACGGCTTCTGTTATTACTACTACTGGTTCAACGGGCATCGGCTGCTGGAAAAGCCGCTGGAGCAAATGCTGCGCTCAGGCCGACCTGATTTCCCGTTCTGTGTCTGCTGGGCCAACGAGAACTGGTCGCGCCGGTGGGATGGGCGTGAGAAGGATCTTTTGATCACTCAGCACTATTCGCCAGAGGATGATCTGGCGTTCATCGATGCGTTGATCCCTCTGTTTGAAGACCCACGCTATATTCGGATCAACGGGCGCCCTCTACTGATGATCTATCGTGCTGGCCTTTTGCCCGATGCTGTCGCAACCACCGAGCGCTGGCGCCAAGCCTGCGCCAAGGCAGGCATAAAAGACCCTTATCTGGTCCATGTGAAAAGTTTCGATGCCAAGGCAAAGGTCCTGCCTGGCTTTGATGCCGCGGTCGAATTTCCACCGCACGGTGGCGCCCTGAGCTATGACGGACCGTTGGAGATGACTAACACCGAGTATAGCGGTCGGCTCTATGACTATGCTCGCACCGCTCAGGCTTTCCAAGCGGCCCTCTACCCGGATCAGCTCATTTTCCGGGCGGTCATGCCGAGTTGGGATAACACGGCGCGACGGCAGAACGACTCCGATATTTTTGTCAATTCAACCCCCGAGCTTTACCAAAGCTGGTTGACAGAGGCAATCAAGGAAACCCGCGAACTGAAGTTTGGCGACGAGCGACTCGTATTCATCAATGCTTGGAACGAGTGGGCAGAAGGCAATCACCTCGAGCCCGATAAGCGTTATGGGCACGACTATCTCGAGGCGACGGGACGCGCCCTGAATGCGGCACTGGGCCGTGAGAGCTAGGCAAATGAGTTTACTGCGCCGGCTATGGCTCTGGCTCCATCGGTTCCGACTGGTCCAACGGTTGCGGCGAGTCGCCTCTGGTGCCCGTCAGGGATGGCGCGCACCACTGCCGATGCCATCGCTATTGGCAGAGACAGCAGCGACCGACGAGCAGCCTGCGCCATCGCCCACCGAAACGAACAACGAGGCGCTGATCAAGCCCGATCCCGCATACGCCTCCAGCCCCGATACTGCCCGCCTCGTGCCTCCACGGCTGGCAGGCGTTACCCTGGTTGGACACCCCTTTTTGATCTCTGGGCGTGGCGAGGATCTTCGAGCCGCCGCTGGCGCCTTTGCCGCCGCACAACTCCCATTCGATCTCTATAATACCTTCGGTGCTGGACAGCAGAATGCCTCTAGGCTCGGTCATTTCGGCTTCTTTGACCGCTTAGTGGCCGAACCGCGGCGACGGGCGCAGCTATTCTTTCTGAACGCCGATGAGATGGCGTCTGCTCATGGACACCTAGGCCATGAGTGGTTTTCCGGAGCGGTGCGTATTGGCTACTGGGCCTGGGAGTTGAGCCGCTTCCCGGACGCTTGGCTGCCAGCGTTCGATCATGTCGACGAGATCTGGGCCCCGTCCCGCTTCATCCAACAAGCGGTGTCCGAACGGACGGATAAACCCGTGGTGCGTATGCCATTGGTGGTTGAGCCCAAAGCCTCAGAGGTTGGTCGGGCGCGCTTCGGCCTGCCCGAAGATCAGTTTCTCTTCCTGTTTTTCTTCGATTTCACCTCATTCATCGCGCGCAAGAACCCCTATGCCGCGATCGAGGCGCTGCAGCGTGCCTTCCCCGCTGGACGCCCCAATCATGTCGGTATCGTCGTCAAGCTCAATGGAGGCCAACTCAAGCCGGATGACTATCAGGCCTTCAAAGAGAACAGCTTGCTACGGGCAAACAACGTCTATCTGGTTGATGAGGTGTTGTCCGATGGCGAGATTGGCGCATTGATGAAGGCTTGTGATGCCTTTATCTCGCTGCACCGTTCCGAGGGCTTTGGTCGTGGACCAGCGGAGGCGATGTACTTTGGCAAGCCGGTCGTGACGACGGGGTATTCCGGCAATCTGGATTACTGTCATGAGCAGAATTGCTGGTTGGTTGACTATCAACTCAAGCCGCTGCGAGCGGGAGAATATCCACAAGCCGAAGGGCAGGTCTGGGCCGACCCGGATGTGGAGCACGCCGCTGCGCTGATGCGAGAGATCGTTGATCAGCCGCTCGAGGTTGAACGCCGCGTCAAGCTCGCCCGCGAGATCATCGATCGGCACCACAGTCCAACGGCAGTCGGCGCGGCTGCTCGGCAACGCTTGATGCGGCTGGGTGTGCTGGATAATTCCACCGTCTAGCTTGGAGTACTGACCTTGTCCCTGCTCGATGGTAAGCGGCTGCGTAGGCTTGCAAGCTCGGGCTGGTTGCTGCCCGTCAAACGTGTTGTGAGTCAAACGCTGCAGCAGACTGCCGAGCGTGCAAGCCTACATCGGCTGGAGGAAAAGCTCAGGCCGCTTGTAGTCAAGGTTGACGCAGGTGCACCAAGACGGATCAACCTGCTGATTCCAGAGCTACACCGTGGCAGTCTATACGGCGGCTACATCGCCAAACTTACTTTGGCTCAACGCCTAGCGGCGATGGGCAA
The DNA here is from genome assembly GCF_016583905.1 of Lamprobacter modestohalophilus. Classification (GTDB taxonomy): domain Bacteria; phylum Pseudomonadota; class Gammaproteobacteria; order Chromatiales; family Chromatiaceae; genus Lamprobacter; species Lamprobacter modestohalophilus. The sequence goes on from NZ_NRRY01000004.1 coordinate 120,922, forward strand.
CAGGGTTCGGCTGGTCATCGTTGATCCCGGCCCGTTCTCGTTAGCTCGGTTAGGAGAGGCCCTGCAGGGCAATGCCCGTTTTGCACAGCTCCTCGAGCAGGTTGAGGTCGTCTACCAGGGCGATCGCAAGGCGGCTTTGCGAATCAGTGACGCGGATGCCTTCATCGCGACCACCTGGTGGAGCGCGCATCTCGCGGCCGAGGTTGTCGAGTCGATGCGGGGCAAGCCATTCCTCTATCTGATTCAAGAGTATGAGCCCTTTACCTATCCGATGGGCAGCTGGTTCGCCATGGCTCACGCCTCTTATCAGTATCCGCATCACGCCCTCTTCTCGAGCAGCCTGCTGCGGGATTTCTTCGAACTGAATGACATTGGCGTCTTTGCTGCACAAACAGCCACGACCGGTTATCTAGGGCAGACTGCGTTCGAGAATGCAATCGTCTCTTATACAGAGCCCGAGCTATCCGCCTCACTCTCGGCATCTGCGGCGCGTTTACAGGCTGGCAAGGGTCGCTTGCTGTTCTATGCGCGCCCTGAGGGGCATGCACATCGTAATCTGTACGAGCTCGGCTACCTGGGCTTGAGCCGGGCCATTGAAGACGGGCTCTTTGCCGATGGCTGGGAGTTCCACGGGATTGGGAGCGAACGGGGCGATCAACCGCTGCCTGGGGGGCGAACCCTGAAGATGCTCGGCAAGCTGGGGTTCGATGCCTATCGCCAACGGTTGCTCGACTATGACCTTGGTTTGAGTCTCATGTATACCCAGCACCCGAGTTTGCTGCCGCTCGAGATGGCAGCGGCTGGCCAACTGGTCGTGACCAATACCTGCCTGAATAAGAGCGAGCAGCGCCTGGCGGCGTTATCCGGCAACCTGATCGGTGCCGTGCCCACCCTCACCGGCGTGCGGAACGGCTTAGGCTCTGCACTCGAGGCCAGCCCGGATATCGAGCGCCGCCGCCAGGGCGCCCAGGTTGCGTGGGCACGGACCTGGGATGAGGCCTATCACGATTCACTCATGGCGGATGTGCAGGCCTGGCTGTCCTAGCGATGAGCGTTGCCCTAATCATCGTCAACTACAACAGTGGCCCATTACTTGATCGATGTCTCGCCGCCGTTCACGCGCAAACCAGGCTTCCAGATCGTGTCTTGGTGGTCGATAATGCAAGTGATGATGATTCCCCCGCGTGCATTGAGCACCGCTGGATGGGCGTCGAGCTATTGTCCTTTGATGAGAACCTGGGCTTTGCTGCGGCAAACAATCGTGCATTGGAGCGCTGTCGCGAGAGCGACTGGGTTGCATTATTGAATCCAGATGCCTTCCCCGAGCCGGACTGGCTAGAGGCACTGTTGCGGGCAGCGGCTGATTGCCCGCAGGCGGGAAGTTTCGCGAGTTGCCTGGTACAAGCGGAAGACAGCACTCTGCTCGATGGCGCCGGTGACGCTTATCATGTCTCCGGGCTCGTTTGGCGGATTGGACATGGTTTACCGCGTGATCAGGTTTCAATGCAGCGACACCAGGTCTTTGCTGCTTGCGCCGCCGCCGCGCTCTACAAGCGATCGGCTCTTGATGCAGTGGGTGGCTTTGATGAGCGCTATTTCTGCTACAACGAAGATGTTGATCTGGGTTTTCGACTGCGGCTTGCTGGGTTGAGCTGCTGGCATGTGCCAGATGCGGTGGTCAGACACATGGGTTCCGCCATCACAGGGAAGCACAGTGATTTTTCGCTTTACCACGGCCATCGTAATCTGGTGTGGACCTATCTCAAGGATATGCCAGCGACACTGTTGAAACGCTATTGGTGGCAACACCTGCTGCTCAATCTGACGAGCCTCATCGTGCTGAGTCTTCAATATCGAACGACGGCGATTTTCCGCGCCAAGATCGCCGCGCTCCGAGGGATTCGGCAAGTACTGAAACAGCGTGAGCACGTTCAGGCAATGAAACAGTGCCAAGATGCCGAGCTTATCGCGTTCATGTCACGACAGTGGTGGCGGCCCTATTGGGGACGCCATTGATAGACCCAGTCAGCTGCGCGTTAAACCAAGCTGCCACGCCGTTATGCCGTCGGCTGCTTTGCTTTCACTTACCGGCGCGCAACGCCAGTGGCTTGCGTTGAACGACGCTTAACCGGCTCGCCGTCGGAGATCGCAAGCACCAAGCCAAGGCTGGCAAACACCGTCAGTAGGCTGCTGCCACCGTGGCTGATGAGCGGCAGCGTGATACCCGTCAGCGGCAGTGCCTTGGTGACACCCCCGATATTCAATAGCGTCTGCACGCTCAGCACAGCCGCAACACCAGTTGCGGCCATCAGCCCGAAAGGCGTACGCGCCCGCGCGGCCAAGCTGAGCAAGCGGATCAGCAACAGCGCAAACAGCAGCACCAGCAGCAGGCTGCCGGCGAAACCAAGCTCCTCGGCCCAGACCGCGTAGATCAAGTCAGATTCGGCGATCGGCGTATAGCGTGGACGCGCCTCGCTAAAGCCCTCGCCCCAGAGTCCGCCTGCATACATGCCCGACAGGCCCTGCAAGACCTGCCAGCCAGCCCCGGTTGGATCGGAAAAGGGATTCAGCCACACCTCGACACGACGCTGGCCATGAGCAAAGAAGCTGACCAAGGCGACGCCGGCCGCGCCTCCCAGCACCAAGCCATAAGCCAGATAACCGGAATGCCGAGTGCCAGCCGCCAACACCGCAAGCAGCATTACACCGAGGATCAACACCAACCCGAGGTCGCGCTGCACCAAGAGCATCGCAAGCACGAGCCCCCAGACCAGCAGCAATGGCCAGAGTGTCCGCAGCGGCGGCAGCAGACTGCGCCACCGACTGAGCCGCTTCAGGTGCTGATCGATAAAGGCCGCAGTGAACAATACCATCGTGAGCTTTAGTAGTTCAGTTGGCGTGATGAATCCGAACCCATAGACCGCACCTCGGTAACGTTGCCCAGTCGCGAGCACCAACGCCAACAATAGCAACGAGACCCCGGCCCATAGCCAGGTCACGCGCGTGGCAAGGCGGTAACGTCCGCCCCGTCCGGCGATCGCAAAGATCAGCATCAAGGCAACACCGAGCGGCAGTGGAATCAACTTGGCGGGGTCTAACGCCGCCGCTGCAAAGAGCCCCGTGCGGGCCTGGGCGATCAGGCCAATCGCACTCAGCAGCGCGGTGAGTGGAAGCAGCAACTGATCGCCTCGGAACCGCGCCAGCACCAGCAGCAGATGCGCGCTAACGAAGGTACCCAGGTAAATCAGGAAGGGCACCAGCGCCGCAAACTGCACGTCCAGTCCATCCTTCGGCCCCGCGCCCAGCAGCATCAAATAGCCTAAGAGCGCGATGAGCAGCGCCCAGAGCAACAGTCGGCGCTCGGGTGCGCGCAGCTGCCAGTAATCGCTGATGCTGATCGGCGTTCCGCGTCGTGCCATGGCTAGAAACCCTGCTCGGCGGCCTTGAGCAGAAGATCGCGTGCGATCGGCGCCGCAACCGTCGAGCCATAACCGCCATGCTCGACCAAGACAACGAATGCCAGCCGCGGCGCCGACGCCGGCGCGAAGCCAATGAACCAGCTGTGCGAGGCGCCTTGCGGGTTTTCAGCGGTGCCGGTCTTACCCGCAATCTCTAGCCCCGCGGTCTCGATCCCTTGCCCGGTGCCATCGGTGACTGCACGTCTGAGCATCACCCGCAGCCGGCGCGCCGTATCCGCGCTCATGAATCGCCCGAGCACCTCCGGCGCTGTATCGCGGAGCAGGCGCGGCCGCATCGCAACCCCATCGTTGGCGATCGCCGCCGCGACCAGAGCCATATAGCCCGGCGTCGTCGTGACGCGGCCCTGCCCAATCGCCGCCTGCGCCAGCCCATAACGGTCGCGCTCCGGGATTGGTTCGAGCTGTGCGGCCTGCAGATGGACGGTTCCGGAAGGCCCGCCGACAAACGCAATCGATCGGTTGAAGAGGAAGCGCTCACCGGTCTTGGCCAGCGCTCTATGGCCGCCGAGCACACCGAGCTGCGCGAAAAAGACATTCGATGATTTGGCCAGTGCCGTCGTTAGATCCAGCACCCCATGGCCGGCCCAGGCCCGACCAGAGCGCTGCGCCTCGTAATATTCGTGATCTCGAATCGGCCGATACCGACTCGAGGTGGTGTAACCGTTAGCGGGATTGTCCAGGCGACCGCGGAAGCCGTTCTCTAACGCCTGAGCAGCCAGGATGACCTTGAAGACGGAGCCAGGTGGATACTGGCCCTGGGTGGCACGGTTCAACAGCGGAGTCGCCGGATCACCGCCCCGAAAGAGGGTCGGATGCAGCTGATTCGGATCGAAGCCTGGCACGCTCGCCATCACCAGGACCGCACCGTCCGCAGGCCGCATCAGGACCACCGCGCCACGGCCGATGCCCTTCGCCGACGCAATCTGCTCGACCGCCGCCTGCTGCAAGCCGGCATCCAGGGTCGTCACCAGATCCTGCCCGCGCGGACGTTTGCTCTGCGTCAGCAACTGACGCCCAAGCTCACCCCAGTCGCCGAGGCTGTCCAACGTCGACCCATTCAGCGCAGGGTTGGCCATCGACTCGACACCGCTCAGCCCGAAGCGCGGATCGGCATAGCCGATGGCATGCGCAAACACCGAGCCAAAGGGGTAAACCCGCTCCGCAGCACCACCCCGATTCCGACTCTCGGCCAAGACCTGCCCGCGCTGATCGAGAATCCGGCCGCGTTGAATCCAATGCGCAGGGTTGAACTGGCGGCGATCATGCGACTGCATGAAGGCAATGAATTGCGGCCGCGCCGTTCCCCCCAGCTGCCAGGTTGCCTGATACCCAAGAATAGCGACCAGGCACAGGCCGATCAGGCCGACGGTTGGCAGCAGCCACGCGCGCGGTCGCGCCAGATGCTTCAGCGGCACCACTGACCGAAGCTGCAAGGCTTGCCAGAGCCAAAACAGCAACGCCAGCCCGAAGGCCAGGTGCAGACCGAGGCGCACGGCCTCCCAGGGCGGTGAGCGAAACAGAGCGTTGAGCAGTTCCATAGCAGGCGAGATCATACCGAAGAATCTGGCCACACTTGCGGCTACAATCAGACGAAACCTCCAACCACCGTCGCCGCAAGACCCCGCGGAGCCCAAGATGCCCAAAGAGACACCCCGCCACGGCCGCACCGGCCAAACAATCGATAGTAGCAAGCTCGACCGCGTCGTTGCCGACGCCCGCCGCGCCATGGACGAGCGCGCCGCCGGCTATCGCGAGCAGGCCCTCAAGCTCTACCCCTGGGTGTGCGGACGTTGTGCGCGAGAGTTCGACCGCAGCAATCTGCGCGAGCTGACCGTGCACCACAAAGATATGGATCACGACAACAACCCACCCGACGGCAGCAACTGGGAGCTGCTCTGTCTCTACTGCCACGACAACGAGCATCAAAAGTACGAAGAGCACATCGCCGCCGTCGCCGCCGGACGCGATACCAGCGCCACGGGCGGGCGCAGCGCAGCGCCGAGCACGCATAATCCCTTTGAGAATCTTCGATCCTTGATGAAACCGAAGCCGGATCGTTGATGGACAGCGACAGCAGGTATCAGCCTAGCTGGGCTGACCAGAGACCCCGCTCGGCTGGCGGCTAAACGCTCGGTAGCCGAATCGCAACAGCGGCTGTTCGGCGTAGCGATAGCCGAAGCGCGCAACCAGCAAGGACACTGCGCAAGCGATACCCATCATCAGCAGCGTCGGAAACCAAGCAATGGGCGCGAGCAACCAAAACACCATCTGGATCACAATCAAATGCGACAGATAGTAGCTGTAGCTCGCGTTTCCGACCGCAACGAGCCACGGTGAGACCCTCGCCTGCTGATCACGCTCGGCCAACGTCGCGCCGAAGACGATCAACGCTGCCGGAAGTCCGAAGAGCACAACGCGATTCCAGGCATTTGCATCGAGGTCGATGGCAAAGAACACATACACCACAAACACAGCCAGCAACACCAACACACCGAGGCCTAACAGGTACCGCGAAGCCCAGCTCAGGTAAGTCTTTTGTTCATAAAGGAAACCAACCAGCGCACCCATCGCAAACTCAAACATGATTGGGTGCATGGTGAGAAACAAGGCCGGCTCGCAAGGAGCCATGGGCGGCTGACTGCAGACCCATTGCCCAGTCAGCATATAAAGAAGCCAGCCGCCGGCAGCGCTCAAGCGGTAGCGCCCTGGCAAGAACAGGATGAACGCACAAACGGCATAGAAATACAGCTCGTACTTCAGCGTCCAAGACACCGGCAGCAGCTGAGGTGTCCAGGTCGGTATCAGCAAAAACGAGTGAAACAGATCGGTGATTTGCCCCGGCTTCAGCAGCATGATCTGCGGCGCACTCAGGTACACCAAGAAGGCGACCAGAAACCAGAGCCAATAAGGCAGATACACGCGGGCCGCGCGTCGATAGAGAAAGCGGCCAGCCGCAGACCAGCCGGCCGACTGCCGATGGCCGATCAGGTACATGATGAAGCCGCTGATCACGAAGAACAGATCAACGCCAGCATGGCCGATACCCGCCCAGCCGACATGAGCCACATCGCCCGGACGGTAATGAGCGGCGAGGCTCACCAGGTGCAACAACAACACGAGGAAAATGGCGACTGCGCGTAACGCCTGTATGCTCTGCAGCGTTGACCTGCTCGCCATGCTGCACTAATGCCGCACGATGCTTGCGAACAGTTCCTCGAACCCTCGCACCATGGCCGCGACGGGATAGGCCTGCGCGCGCTTGACACCTTGTTCGACGAAATGCGCACGCTTCTCCGGCGCACTCACGAGCGCATTCAACGCCCGCGCGAGATCATCAGCGCGGCCGGGACGCACGAGCACGCCATAGCGCCCCCCGTCGAGGAGCTCACGCGGCCCCGTCGGGCAATCGGTGGCAACCACCGCTGCTTCGCAGGCCATGGCCTCGAGCATCGCGTAGCCAAAGCCCTCGAACTCGCAGGTGTGAACGTAGATATCGGCGCGCCACAGGAAGGGATAGATCGGCGTCTGGTAGCCAGTGAAGGTGACCCGTGATTGCAGTCCAAGCACAGCAGTCAAGTGCTCGAGATCCGCCCGGGCGTGACCGTCACCGACGATGACGAGGCGGGAAGGGCTCGTTTGGCGAACAGCCGCGAACGCGCGAATCAGCACCGCGATGTCTTTTTCCGCCGAGAGGCGCGCGGCAACCATGATCACCAACTCATCGGGACTACCGAGGTCGAGAGTCGGTGGTGAAAACGCCGAACGATCACGCACAGCGTCGTAATCGATCCCATTAGGGATGACGTTGATGCGCTTTCTCGGGGCCAAGAAGTGGCGGCGGCTATCGTCCGCCGTGCCCTGCGATGGCACAAGGATGCGGGTTGCCTGACGGCTCCCCTGAATCAGATAGCGGTAGATCAGCAGTTTACGCGCTAGCCCGGGTTCATAGCGGCGTATATGCTGGGAGATCGGGCCTCGGAAGCTGGCAACCGTTGGGATGCGCGGGCGGCAACGGGCGCCCGCCAATGCCATCAACATCCCTGAGTAGTGCATCATCCCAAGTACGACATCCGGGCGGACGCGCTCGAGCAGTTCGACCGCTGAGTCGATATCGCGCTCGACGGCCTCAGCCTGCTGCGGAAACCAACCGTGCGGGATGACCCCGCCGAGATCGACGAACGCGTCGATCTCGGCGGGCATCATGGCTTCGACATTGGTAGGCCCGGCAAGGGTGACCCGCTGGATCTTTGCCCGATCGCGATGCGTGAGCAGGTTAGCGGTGGTGCGTTCAGCACCACCGAATTCCCAGGCTTGGTGGAGGATGAGTAGATGCACGAAAAGCCCTATTCGTGACCGTTCGATTGGTCAATAACGGGTGTACTTGAGGTCCATACCCTCGCTGTAGAACTCACGGTACCACTGACCGTCAATCCATAACCATGTATCCCGAATTGGCACTTTGCGCTCATCTTGCTCGATCAGCTCGCCCGTAGTAGGTGCTCGGAATGGGATGACATTTCCTCGAACTACTCCATTCACTTGCGCGATCGTACCCATCAGGTTGATCTCAAGGGTTTCGTAATCAGAATAAGTGATGTTACCCGTAAGCGATGTAAAACGCTGTTCTGTGTTGAGTGCGCGAAAGAATGGATCGTAAAAATAGTATGCAGCAGAGAAATCACCCGCTTCCATCGCTTGCCAGAATTCGGAAACGCGTGTCCTTAAGGCTTGCAGTCGCCCATCCAGCTTAGTCACGCCGTTGCTCGACGTATCATCGTCAGCTGCTTTACTACTCCGTAATAGGTCAGATTGCTCAGCAGTGACTAGATCTGCAACGGTGAAATCGAAGGCGATCAAATTTTTTTCGAGGAACGTGTCGGCAAACTGTTCGGCGATCACCTGGTAGCCGTCGTCAGTCGCAAACACTGATGATACCGAGAAACGCAACCCGAGATTGCCATCAGGCTGATTTGGTAATTGTTGATTCTTAAGCTGCCAACTTTTACCGTTGTCGTTAGAAAAGTGTCCAAAGAGTCTCGGCCTTATTGTTTGCCAATCTTCCCAGATGACCAAAACTTGATCTTGAGTTGGACCAAGCGCCACTGATGGACTACGTGCATGGAAAGCCTCCATGCCGCCATTGGCGCGTAAATCAGACATGCTCCAACTTGAGCCATTGTCGATAGATTGGATGAGCCACACGCTCATCTTTTCATCCCTAGCTTTCTGAGAACGGTCGATCGCATCGACAGCGATAAAAACCCGTCCAGTGTCATCGGAAGCGATGTCCGCACTCGCGATGTCGTAACCCCGCAAATCTTCGATTTCTTCTCTCGTCCAACTCTCCCCTTCGTCATCGGTATAGGCAAGGTGAAGCGAATATGGATATGCTTGATTATCTTCGTGTTGCGCGTGCCACAGCACGAACCATCGATTACCACTACGAAAGGCCCGAATTAAAGGGGTGATCTCGACATTTTCAGCAATCACGCTTCGGGAACTGAAATCACCGCTCTCGACATCGCGAAAGCGTGCAGCGATTTGTGGCGGATCTTCCCCAGCAGTCCAACTTGCGACCATGATCTTACCATCGGCACCGACAGCCCATGTAGGATAGATCCCTGGCATCACCTTGACCATGCTTGACAGCTCACCGCTTTCAATGGCTTGATTTCGGTAATAGATGTGGTATCTCAGTTCGGTGTCAGGATCAACGCGCTCCCCATACCAAAGCGCGTGTATTCGGTTGTTGCTGCTCGCTGCGAGAATGCGCGCGAGCGGCTCGCTACCATCGTCGAGGTTTTCAACAACATTGGATCCAGCGTCGCTATCCCAAAGAAATAATCCTTTTGAGGGCAGCTTATCGCGCCAGAGTACGGCAACAAGATCTCGGTCTTTCTCTGCGGTCAAACCAAGCCCAGAAGGTGCCTTATTTCGATCTTCACCCCCAACCTGCTCCAACGAACCATCCGGTCTGCGCAACCACAAGCGTTTCGATGTGTCGTAGTACGCAACCCAGACCGCTCCATTTCCATCCTGTACATAATCCCAATTGGACAGTGAATCCAAGGGTTCATTAGTCAGTCGTTCAGTTGCACCGATGGGCGGGATTGATAAAAGAGTCACGGCCAGCAGCACAAGTCTCAACCAACCAAAGGGCTGCAAACTCAGTTGTATCATCTTCTTTGACCTTATTCGCGAGCAAGATTCAGCTGAACCGCCATTCACCATTTCATTATCCCGACTTCGAGGCGTATTTGCTGGTTATTTGTTCTAGGAAGTGCAATCCGGAATGTATTTACCCTAAAACTAAAACGCCGCCTGTTAAGGCGGCGCATTAGCTAATGCCACTTACTTTTAGTGGCTAGACAAGAGATTTATTTCAGCTCGAAGCTGTTGTTGAAGGTGCCAGACATAGTCTCACCGTTGAAGGTACCAGAGCCATATTCGAGCTGGTAGACAACAGCACCCGTTGTTCCAGCAACAATACCAGCGGCATTGGGCAGGATTTCTAGGTTACTCCAACCACCATCAGGCAAGAATGTCTGAGCACCAGCGCCCACTAATTCTGTAGCGTTTACGCGCCCTACACATACTACAGGAGCTTCAGCTGCACCAGATACCGGGTTCTCGTCTCGGTCATACATGACACCAGTAATCCCATTTGCCTGAACTCTCATTCTGAGAGTCACTGAATCGTCTCCGCCTGTGCCATCTAAAGCACCCATATTGGCGGAGACAGGGGTTACCATGAAGCTCGTGTTGATCTCAGCGAAGGGCTTGATTGACACTTGAGAGACATCGTCAATGCCAATAGTCAATCCAGAATTTCTGAAGTCGCTATTAAAGCTTTCTTCGGCTTTATATCCCCAAGTTGCCCCGTTTGTATATTCAAGAACTAGCGCATCGCCAGACACATCGGTGGCGGTTGTGCCGGAATTGTCAACCAGTAAATATCCACGCAGAGGATTTTGACCTGCTGCCTGGGCTAGCGCAAAGGTTCTGGGATCAGCATCCCAATCGTTGTTTACGGAAGGATCGTTAAACAGAACACCCTTTGTTGTGGAACCGAACACGGCGCCTAGATCGATAGTCTGGATATCGTTTGGACTGGTCGGCTTGAAAACGTTGACTTCTTGGCATGCCGCCGTATTGTCAGTTGCGTCCTTGTAGTAAAGAACGTAGTGCAGATCGTCGCCACTCTGGTTTTGATTGATCACACTGACCACAGTCGTGACCGACGGCGAATAGACAACGTGCGGCCAAAAACCCGTGCCGGCAACAGCAGCGCCAGTCGCAATGGCAGAGGCGCCTAGCGCGACGGTGATGGAGGCGGCAAGCTTGGTTTGCTTGATCATGAGCAAAGTTCTCCTACTTAAGTTCACTTTTCGATGGGCGGTTCTTCGAATGTCGACTGAAGCATCGAGAGATTCAAGCTCGCTGCCAGCCATCTGTCACGCTTTTCCAAGTGTCTAGGGGGCGGCCATCGACATGGATCCAGCAGTGTTCTGTGGAAGTCTACGCCAGATGAGCTGGCACGCCAAGCTCTAGCTGCCGTCAAAACCCCTTTGAGGTCAGACCGTGCGTTGCGACTGAGCCCTCGACGGCCTTAACAATACCTCATCTGCTGTTGTTGTCAACCCACATGCGTTATTTTTGGCTCGACTTCGCACTTTACAGTGCGCTTTCTGTGGTCTCTAGCCCACTTCGGCTGGTCGTTGAGGTCATGCTCCGGCCATGTTGTAGCTCATGTTGCGCGCGGCAACAGCCGTTTCGTCGCACATAAGAGACAGTAGATAACCCGTGATCTACGTTAGTTGCCTGTTGATGCGCCGATGTTGCTGGGCGGTAGGCCCGCTTGCTGGCGATCGAGCATCTGCTGGAACAGGGCCTCGAGACTGGCTGCGAAGTGGACCGGATCAAACAGCCGAGCACCCTGCCTCGCCTTTACTAGGTGCGTGCGGAGCTGTAAGAGCCGCTCGGGCTCGCGCGTAAGCGCGATCGCCTTCTGCAGATAATCCTCTTCGCCCTCACAGACGAGCTGCGACAGATCGACTGCGTTCAGGAGGCTCGCAGCCACCCTCGAGGGAAAACTGTCCCCGCGCTTAGTCAGCACCGGTACGCCAACGGCCAGGGCGTCCCGAGCCGTGGTGTGGGCGCCGTAGGGCCAGGTATCCAAGAACAGATCGGCCTGCCCCAGCCTGGCTAGATGCTCTGCGTTCGCACAATGGTCCGCGAACACCAGTCGACCCGCGTCTACGCCGCGCTCTGTCGCACTATGACTGAGGTTGCGCCGCAGTTCGTCTGCGGGTGCGTACAGCCACAGCACCGCTCGCGGCACTTCACGCAACAGTTGGCACCAGAGATCGAACAGGGCCGGCGAGAGCTTGGACGGGTTGTTGAAGCAACAGAATACAAAGGCCTCCTCGGGGAGACCCAGCGCCTCTCGGGTGGGTTGCGCAGCCGGAGCAATGGTTGGGTCAAACGGCTGATAGCAGATGGGTAGGTAAGCGAGCGATTCAGCAAAATAGTGCGCGTCTTGAGGCGGCACCACCACCTCGTCCACTAATGCATAGTCGATGAATGGCGCGCCCATGGTTGCCGGGAAGCCGAGCCAGGCCACTTGGATCGGCGCCGGCCGTCGGGCCAGGATCCCAGTCCGGGGCTGCTGTGCGTAGCCATTGAGATCGATGAGGATGTCGATGCCATCGTCGCTGATCCGCGCAGCTGCCGCGTCATCATCTAGCTCATGCAGTGCGATCAGGCCACCGAAGGCCCTGGAGAGGCGCTCGCGCATCGGATCAGCCCGTGCTGGGCCGATGGCATAAGCCCGGTACTCAAAGGCGTTGTGATCCAGATGTTCGAAGACCGCCGCCGTGAGCCGGGCGGTGGCGTGGTCATAGAAATCGCTGGACATGAAGCCGATGCGCGGGCGGGCCTGCGGCGTTCGGGGGCGCGTCTGCCACAGTGGCTCGGCGTCGGCCCAGGGCTGATAACGTTGCGCGTAAGCGCGCATGAAACGCAGATGATCGGCGGCTGATAGCCCGGGCAGCGTCAGACATCTGAACGGCGCGATCGCCTCACAATCACCGGCCTTGACCTGCTCAACCAGGGCTCCCAACCGCTCGGGCCAATGCCGCCAATCGCACAGGGCTTGCTGATTGGCGACAAGCTCACCCAGCAGGCCCGGCACTGCGTTACCCTGCTGATGGAGCATGTCTTCAAGGATGGCCAGTGCGTCTACCTGTCCACCACCGGCCGTGAGCAGCCTGATCAGCTGCAAACGCAGCTCGGGTCGGGTCTCACCGGCCTCGAGCGCGCGCTTGGCGGCGTCTGCCGCTTGGTCTGGCTGTCCGCGCAGCTGCAACAGATTGGCGCGAACGGTCCAAAGCTCGACGGCAGGTGCTTGCGCCGAGGCCGCGGCCCGCTCATGGTATTGCTCTGCTGTGGCGAGATCGCGCTGGTCGAGCGCCAAAACAGCCATTGCGAGATTGGCGCGCGGATTCGTCGGGTCTTGTGCCAACAGGCGCTTGTAGGCCTGTTCTGCGCTGGCGAGATCGCCCCGTTGACGCTCGATATTGCCAAGATTGAGCCACAGATGATGCAGCTCGGGGCGCGCTGCCAAGAGCGCCTGAAACAGGGCGGCGGCCTCGTCCAACCGGCCCCGCTGGCGCAGGAGATTGCCGAGATTCATCCTTGCCTCGATCGACTCCGGCGCCAGCTCGAGCGCCTGTCGGAAGGCGTGCTCCGCATCTTCGAGTCGCCCCTGGGATTGTAGGCAATTGGCCAGATTGTAATACGCGCGGGCGTGAGCGGGCGCCAGTGCTAAGGCTTTGCGATAGCTCGCTTCGGCCTCTTGCGTTCGATCGAGCGCGGCGAGTGCGTTACCGAGATTCGCGTGGGCATCAGCACTCTCGGGCGCGACTTCGGTACAACGTCGCAGTCTGCGCTCGGCGAGATCGAACCGGCCGTCGCGAGCCGCAATCAGACCGAGAATGTGCAGGGCATTTGGCTCAGCGGGCCGTTGCTGCAACACCCGTTGCATGATGCGCCTGGCTTCATCCCAGCGTTGCGCTTGGAAGGCTTGGATACCACGCTCGACCGAGGCGGTTTTTGTCCGTTGACTGCCTTTCCCTGGCTCAGCGGCAGCTGATGATGGCGGGCGTTTCATCGCGGTGTTGGTGCTTGCATTTGGCTTCTAGGAATGAACGGCCCGACATTGCTGCTGCCAGAGCGCACGAAAGGCCTATTAAGGTTTTCAGCTACGGAGCACGATGCCATAGACCTGTAACTGTATCACCAAGCCCGGAGCGTTCGTTACCTCCGCGGGCCCAGGTCTTCTCCGCGCCGGTTGCGGCAGCGGCCGCACCGAGAGATCTTCGACGATCAGGAACGGCGTGGCTGACTCGATACGATAGAGCAAGTCGGCCAGCTGCTCGGTTGTTCCCTGCACCTGTGCGCGGATGCTGATGCGATCAGGCGCCTCAGAGGCGCGCTGCGGCAGCGCTTGAACACTGGCCACCATCAAGTCGGCATCGCTCATCAGCGCATTGAGGTTGCCCTGGGCGAGCGCGGCGGCCAAGCTCCAGGTTTCGCCTTGAAAGGCGTATTGGTTGAGGTCATCGCGAGAGCGCTCCGCTTGCAGCGCTGCTTGCAGCGCTGGAATGACAGCGACGCCGCTCTGAATGCTGCGGATCTGGTCACGGTGATTGGCGACACGCTCACTGAGTTGGCTCAGATGGCCCGACCAACTGACGAAGATTGCGCCCAGGATCACAAGCGGCAGGATGCCTGTGAGCAGCCAAAAGAGGGCACAGGTTTTTTGCTTTGATGTTGCCATTACTCGGTTTCAGCCGGCTGCACGCTCAACTCGATATGAAAGCGTTGGTTTTCTCTCCCCGCGGCGGTCGTCACCGGCGAACGAAAGGTGACGCTGGTAAATTCGGGCTCGTTTTCGAGCAAACCGATGAGCGCGGCGGCATTATCGGACTCCCCCCGCATCTCAAGGCGCCCACCACGATAGTGCAGGTTGAGCAGATAGGTGGTGTCAGGCAGCAGCGTCGTCACCTGACGAATCAGATTGGTCACAAGAGGCTGGTTAAGCTTGGCCTCGAGTATCTCAGCCGTCGCCGCACGCGCCTGTTCAAGACGCTCAGTCAGTTGCTCCTTTTCGTCGAGCTTGATGCGCGATTGCCGCAATTCGTGTTGGAGTTGTGTTAATTCCGTGTTCATTTGCCAGATAGGCGTCAGCAAAACGGCACTCAGCAGCAGCAACGGCAGGAGAGCGAGGGTGGCAGTGGCCAGGATGCGACCTCGCGACGGCTGCGGCCGTGCTTCGGCCGGCAGCAGATTCGCACCCGGCCAGGCATGACGGCTGCTGATCTTTGTGACCGAACCTCCCGCAGCCGTGACCGCCTGCAGCCAAGGATCAACATCAGCGCGCCTGCAAAACGCGATCAGTAGATCAAGCTTCGCACCCTGCGCAAGGGTACCGTTGATTGAGGCATCAAAAAAGAGCTCTGCACTCGAAAAGGGCGTAATACGATCAATTTCAAACCGCACCGCCTGCCGCAAGTTCTTCGCGACTTGAGCCGGAAGACGGATCTGCCGATAGAGCATCCGCTGCTCGGGGACTTCGATCCAGATGCCCGTGTACGCAGCAAGCGAAGGGGTTTTCGCGGCCTGCTTGAACTGTTGAAGGTCCTGAAGAGTGAAGCTGCCGATCGTGGTGCGCTCACCAAAGGTTTGGCGGCTGAACTCAGCCATGTCACCCGTTGGGGTGATCACCAGCACCGGCCGCTTGGCCGCGAGCGGACGGACAATAAACGTCGGCAGGCAACTGAGCAACGCTTGTTGCCAAGCCTCGAGAAGGCGATGCCAAAGGGTTGAGCCGTGACGAGCGAGCTCGTGGTATCGGTTACTCACGGCCGGCATGGATCTGCGGCTGATGGCCGGATGCTCTCGACCACTCCTGATTCCTGACGCCTATCCACAGGGCTTACTTTTGCACAACTCCAACCACGGAATCGTCGTCGACGACGACCAGTGCTGTAATCTGATGCGTCGCCATCAGTTCGAGAGCGGTGTTCATGCTGCTATCGATTCCGATCGTGACCGGCTTTGGCGACATGAGCTGTTGCGCCGATAAGGCAAAGAAGCCCTCGCGCAGGCGCTGTAAGGCTCGACGCAAATCCCCGTCGGTGATGATGCCGATGACGCGGTGCCGATCTGAGCTGACAAGACTGATGCCGAGCTTGCCTGCGGTGGTGGTGGCCAAGACTTCATCAGCGCTCGCCTGTGGGTCGACGAACGGAAGCTGTTCGCTTTTCATTTCGTCTCGGACACGCTTTAGCAGACGCCGGCCTAGGCTTCCGCCAGGATGGAAGCGAGCGAATTGATGCTCCTCGAAGCCCCTCGCCTTCATGAGCGCGACCGCTAATGCATCGCCCATCGCCAGTGCTGCGGTGGTTGAGGCAGTCGGCGCGAGCTGGAGTGGACAGGCTTCGCGCTCGACCCGTATCGAGAGATGAAGATTGCTCTGTGTTCCGAGTGTGGACTGCGCATTCCCGGTCATCGCGACGACCGCGTTGCCGTTATCGCGGAGGAACGGAATCAGCTTGACGAGCTCTTCGGTCTCACCAGAGTTAGAGACGGCGACGAAGACATCAGCAGGCGTGACCATCCCGAGATCGCCATGCAGCGCTTCGGCTGGGTGCATGAAAAATGCTGGTGTGCCTGTACTCGCGAGCGTCGCAGCGATCTTGTTGGCAATAATTCCGGACTTTCCCATACCGCTGACGATGACGCGTCCACTCGTGGCGAGAATCTCAGCAACGGCACGAGCAAACTGCGCATCCAACACCTGCTTGAGGCCGAGTATTGCAGCAGCCTCGATATCAAACACCTCCCTCGCAACTGCCGTTGGGTCTTGTGCGTTAGCCATGCCGCAATCGCTGGCGCGGATCTCGGGCTCAGAACCGGGGGTCAAGATTCTTTACCTTGCGGCGGAAATCGCGCGTCACTGCATCGATGTCACTGTCGCCTGCGATGACTCGCGGCGTTAACACAACAACGAGCTCGGTGCGTCGAGCATTTTTATTGGTCTGGCCGAATAAGGAACCGACAATGGGTGCCCGGTATAACCCGGGAATACCAGACTTGCCGCTCGAAGTATCGTCTTGGATCAGACCGCCAAGAACCACGGCCTGATTGGAGCGCACAGCAACATTGCTGGTGATGGATCGGTTACGAAATGATGGCGAGCCTAAGGGGCCGACATCTTCGAGTACCGAGCTGACCTGCTGATCGATCTGCATTTGAACGAGTCCGCCGGGTGTCACACGAGGCGTCACAGACAACTGTACGCCGGTTTGGCGATATTCGATTTGGTTAAGGATGCGATCGGTATCTGACGTGCCCTGTTGTGCGGTCGTCAAGATCGGCACCTCATCGCCAACCTCGATCTTCGCTTCTTGATTATCCATGACCATCACGGTCGGAGACGACAGCACATTGACCAAATTATCTTCTGCTAGCGCGGACAGGGTCGCCTTGATGGTGCTTGGCTGGAGAACCACCGACCAGTTAAATCCCGGGAAGGTTGGGGATGGGTTATCAGAATTGCTCTGGGTCAACGATTGGCGGCTTTGGTAGCCCTCAATCGCTGGCCCTTTAAATCGCCACTGGACGCCGTAGCGCAGACTGCCGGTGAGCTGGATCTCGACGATCGTGGCCTCGACCAGCACCTGTAGCGGAACGATGTCGAGCTGCTTCAGTGCGTCGAGAATCTTCTTGTAGTCGCGCGGGCTGGAACGGACCAGCAGCGAATTATTCACGACATCGGCAACAATACTGACCTCGGATGAGAGATTGAGGGTGCTCGCGGTCGCACCGCGCGACGCTGACCCGGTTGTACCTGAGCCGGCGCTAGAGCCATCTCCGCCCATGGATGCCTGTTCGCGACCAGGCGCGACACCGCCGACAGTGCGACTGACTCTGCTACTGCCGCCCCCATCGGAGAATAAGGTTGTGAGAATGTCGGCTAAGCTCTCGGCGTTGCCGTGGCGAACCCGGTACACATAAAGCCGCTGCGCTGAGGTTCCTGCGGCTTCGGCCAAGTCCAAGCGCTCGATCCAGTCTTCAATCCGTGCGAGGTAGCGTTGCTGGGGAGAGACGACAAGCATGGCATTGGCGCTCTCGATGGGAATGAACCGGAAGAGCCCTTTCGCGGCATTGGCTGATTCATCGGCGAGCAACGTCTCGAGCTGGGTCACGACGTCAGTGACCTTCGCGTACTCGAGACTGAAAAAGCCCACCGACAAGCCGGCCATCCAGTCGACGTCGAACATCTGGATTGTGTCGAGCATGCTCGTCATCTCTGGCCCGCTGCCGGCCAACACGACGAGATTCCTGAGTGTGTCGACGCGAACAATACTGCCTTCGGGGGCCAGAGGCTCCAGAATGTTGGCCATCTCTTCGACACCGACGTATTGCAACGGGACAACTTGCACGCTGTAGCCTTCGGGGATTGAACGCGCCGTGCCACCGAGCTGCGGAACGACCCGTCCCTGAACCGCATTGCTCACCGGAACGACCTCAAAGCGGCCGCTACGGTCGACCAGTGCCGCGTTGTTCATCCTCAGCAGGGTCTCGAGGGTCGGAATCAGCAGATCGCGACTTAACGGCCGGGCCGTGGTTAGGGATGCGGTGCCCTGAACGGCGGGATCAAGCGTGTAGCTCACTTCGAGCACGTCGCCGAGGATGATCTTGACGATCTCCCGAATGTCGGTGTTATCGAAATTCAGAGAGACATCAGGGCCTGCGATATCTGCACTCGCGGATCGCGGGGCGGCGACGGGTTGAACGAAGACACCGGTGCCGGCTTGAACAGAGTCCGGCGGGCGCGCAGGGGCATCGTCGCCAAGCGCGATGCCGCCACCAGCGCGCACCGGGCCCTGAGCACCAGAAGCT
Organism: Lamprobacter modestohalophilus; assembly: GCF_016583905.1. GTDB lineage: Bacteria > Pseudomonadota > Gammaproteobacteria > Chromatiales > Chromatiaceae > Lamprobacter > Lamprobacter modestohalophilus. The sequence goes on from NZ_NRRY01000004.1 coordinate 139,371, forward strand.
CGCTCTTCGACATTGGTATGGCCCTCGGCGCTCGAGACCTGTTCCGTCGGATCCCAGACAAGGGACTGACAGCCCGGCAGCATGGGTAGCAGGGCGAACGCCAACAAGCAGCGGAGAAGCCACCGTGGCTGGTGAAAAGCGAGGCCGATGGCTGACCGGCCGGTGCAAAGTATGAGCATAGATGCGCGCTAAGGGCTCGACACGAACCCGGTTGTGGAGAAACGATGCGCCTTGAAGTACCTTGAGATGCTGCCGCAGCTGCTGGCTAAGGCCTCAACGAGGCCGAGGAGGCGTTCGGGTCACGGGCTGCCGAATAACCTGTCGTCTAGCTGCGGGGCTTTGGGCATCGGGACGTGAAAAGTCTAACAGCTCTAAGGTATGAGTAGCACCTTGTGTCTCCATGACGACCCGGTCAGTCTTGATGTCAGCGACTGTCCAGCCCTCGTAGACGTCACCTACTCTTAGACGGACAAGGCTGCGATCGGCGACGGCTGGATCCTTCAGCCAGACGGAGGCGTTTTCCGGCGACAAGATCAGGATTGCTGACACATCTAGGCGCTCTAAATCGGCAATCTCCCCCGCGAGATCCTCGGTCTGTGCTTCTGGCTCTTCCTCAGGAGGCCGTCGACTTGGCACAAAAAGCGGCCGCTCAGAGATAACGGCGTAATCTTCACGTGGTCCAAGGCTCGCGACAGCGGGGGAAGCGGCCGGACTGATCGTAAGCTCGGCTGACCCCTGAACAGGTAGTGCGTCGCCAGCCGGCGACGGCCGCGGCCAGTCTCGCCACTGCATCGCGAGAACCGCTGCGAGGGCCACTGATATGAGCAACAGTATCTTTTTCACTTTACCGAACTCATTTTACTGAACTCATAAAGTAGCCGAAGAGATCGAGCCTGACCGTCAGCAGTTCCTGATTGTCGGCGATCGGGCTTTGGCGCCTTCTATTAAGGTTGACTTGCTGTCCCGAGCGGGCCTGAGAGCGTATCGACATTTGATCGACGATCAAAAATGGCCGCGCCGACTCTGCTCGGTAGAGCAAATCGAAGAGCTGATCAGTGGTGCACTGAAACTGGACGCGGAGCCGGACTCGTGGCGGCACTTCCTGGTCGTTGCCTGGCAGAACCTGCGCACTCACCGGGCGCGCGCCCGCCTGGCGGATCATGTCTTGAACCTCGCGCTGCACTTGCGCTCCGGCAATCGGCTGAGTATCCGCGTCAAAGTAATAAATCTTGAATGAATCATTTGATTGCGCGTCTGTGATCGCCACGCGAAGATTGGGCAATGTCGCAACCAATCGCTGGTAACGTTCGAGTCTTTCAGCGTCAGCCTGAATCCCGTTGTCCATATCGCTGATCTGCCTGAGCCACATCTCAGCGACAAGCGCAACGACAATGAGCGGTAGCAACAGCATCGCAGCGAGCGCTGCGACACAGGTTCGCCGGGCCACAGCTTTGGACCTCATTGCACCGCGACCGTTTTATAATCGAAGGCGATATGGAAGCGCTCGCTGCCACTCGCAGAAACCTGCATCACAGGCGACCGAAAGGTGACATTGCTGATACCAGGCCCGCGCTCGAGCACACCAATGAGCGCAGTGGCTTGCGACGATTCCCCACGAATGTCGACGGCGCCATCGCGATAGTTGAGCGTCTGCACCCAGGTGCCGTCAGGAAGGAGCTCGGTTAACTCGAGGAGCAAGCCGGTCATCCGCGGATAATCGCGTTTGTGCTCGAGAACAGCCAGGCTCCCGACTCGCGCACGCTCAAGTGCCTCTCGAAGCTCCGAGACCTCTTCGGCCTGAGCTGCCATCCTGGTCAATTCCTGTGCCAATCGGTCTTGTTCGTGGGCACGCTGCCAGAGTGGCGTCAACAGCACGGTCACGGTTAGTCCGACGACCAGCAGCAACAACAGCCCGCTGATGATCCAGGCGAGCCGACGCGGTCGAGGTTGCTCATCGGGGGGGAGCAAGTTGGCCTCAGCCCAGGCGCCAGGCCAAGTAATCTGCGAGGGGGGCCTCTTTACGGCGCGCAGCTGATCAACCCATGTTGTTACTTGTCCCCGCGGACAGAGCGCGAGCTCGACATCGATGGTGGTACCCCCTGAAAGACCGGCCACCACGCGCGCATCGAAAAAGACCTCAGTGGGTGCAAACGGGGTGAGCCGATCAAGCTCATAGGCGACCACTCGGCGCAGGTTGCCACGCACCTGGGCTGGCAAGACCAAACGTCGAGTCAAGATCAGAGCCGACGGCAGTTCCAGGATGATGCGGCGCCAGCTTCGGGTTTCGGCCACGTCGAGCACCGGCTTCATGTCTGGTGCATGCGCAACGAGCGCACCAACCGGCTGTCGCTCGCCGATCACATCGCGAAAAAGCTGTGCGCGATCGCCCTGAGGGGCGACAACAAGATCCGGATGCCGAGAGGCCAACCATCGGCCAAACCAGCGCGGCAGACAGCCGAAAAACGCTTGCCGAACTTTAGCAAGCATAGAGCCGATGTTGCCATCCATCAGGGTGGACAACTTTAGGTCAGACACAGAGTCGAGGGCCATGGTGAAAACTGCAACGTCGGTGACGCGATTTGGTTGTTACTTGCGTTCGCCAGATCACAGCGTACCGCTCAGCCATCGGCGCCAAGCGTCGTGAAGGCTGGCTCAGCAGTGTGCGAAGACGCACCAAAGCGCTGCCAAACGAGCTGGAATGCACTCGATCCGCCCGGCTCAACTCGGATGAGCGCTTCCATGGTCGGACCAGAAGCGCCGGCTTTTGGCTTGGTTATCCGGAGATGATAAGTCGGACCTCCGCGATCGAGCGGCGCGAGCTGCGGAGTTGGATCGTCAGCAAAAAGACCCTGTGAGCGCTCATCGACGATGCGCAGCGCTTCATCCAGCAAGTAGCCGTTCAACGCAACCAAGACCGGTGCTGAAGCGAATGCCTCGACGGTCTGACGACCGACATCTTCGACCGTTAAATGCGGCGTGAGTCGATCAGACAAAGACGCGGACATCCCCAATACCTGGCGCAATTCTTCGACGCTACTAAATGGTCCATCGCGAGATCCGTATGGTAAGCCCGCAGACGCATAGTCTGCATCCTCGGCACCGTTCAGCATGGAGAGATTGTTTTCGTCACGCCAATCGAGGATCGCATCGGCGATCTGCTCCGGCAGCAGCGCATCCTGACCCTCGGCGACCTGCTCATCGATCTGCGCGGCCTCGATGAGGGCGACCAGCTGCTCGCGTGTGATCGCATTCAGATTGAGCTTGGATGCCTCGTTAGTGAGCGTAACCCGAAATTCCTCGCCATCGAACTGAAATGGCCTTGGTTGACCATCAGGAACCCAAACCACGGCCTCCTCAAAGGTTGACGAAGGCGTACTCAGGAGATTCAACATCACCAGATTCATCACGGCGCTGGCCTCTGACCGAAAACGCGCGCTATCGATCTGGTTAGCCGTAAGCGCACCCTCGGTGCGTTGGATCTGTGTCAGCGCAAGCGCCATCACCGTGAGCAGGGACAACACCCACATCACCAGTACCAGCGCAATACCCCGCGACCTTTGTTTTCCTCGCCGTTGCGACATCGCTTTTCTAGAAGCCTTGGTCAACGATAACGTCTGGCCCTGGCAGCCGTATCATTGCCGCGGGCCAATCTTGGCTCGGCGTGCTCAAACTCAGGCGCACGGCCTCGGGCAGTTCGCGCTGTTCGATCCATTCGTCAGACCATTCTCGGCCAAAGCCGGTTTGCTGACCGAAGTATTCGAGCTGCAGGCGCGCGACCTGAGGTAATAGAACCGTGCGACCGTAGGCGCCTGCAGCGAGGTCGCGATCGAACGGGCCAAGGTCACCAGCCAAGCCAGCCTGATCCATCAAAGGCTCCCACGCGGGGATCTCATCGGTTCCTTCGAGAATCTCTGGATGAAATAGCCAACGAGTGAGGACGAGGCGAGGATACTCGCCAGCCTCTTCCAATGTTAGGCGCAGGACGTAGAGTCCAGGGATGCCGACATGCGCGGACAACGGAGCAACCCACTCTAGCGCTTCGGCATCTCCAGCAAACACGGGCACCTCAACACCATCGAAGACAACAGCTTGCGCGCGCGTTTGACGCAATGCACGCTCGATGAAATTTCGTGCAATGCGCAGGTCGGCAACCCTCTCCGAAACGCTGTCAACGGCCTCCCAACTCCGTGAGCCTAAGCGCAAACCGGAGAACAGGAGCAGCGTAATGATGCCGATCAGCGAGAGCGCGATCAGCAGTTCCACGAGTGTGAAGCCACGGGATCGATCTGAGCCAATCAAAGCGGTTGACCTAGTCGGATGGTGCGCAGCGTGACTCGACGCGTCCCCCTCGCACTCGGCCAAGATGCAACAGCCGTGACACGATATGGCTGAAACGGAGGGTCTTCTGCGGGCCAATCCGTGACTTGATAGGGCTCGACGTAGACGATCCAATCCATGCCTTGCTCTGGATCGCCAGTATGCACGCCTTCCTCAAAGGGAACCTCGGTACCAACCGCATTGAGCTTGGCTTCAGCGAGGGTAACCGCTTGCGCGTAGTCTTCGCTGATGGCCGTTGTTGCCATCGCTTTAGAAAAAATTTGCAACAACACGCCAAGACTGATGGACAAGATTGCAAAAGCAACCAAGACCTCGAGCAGAGAGAAGCCTGTTTGGCGGCGTTTGCAGCCGCGCGTCGTCGCAAGATGAAGCTTCACTCAGGCTCCCAATCAACCACCAAAATGCGACCGGTCAGCCAATTGACGCCAACCTGGTATCCACCTTCGCCGCGCTTCAAGATAAGCCGACCGCCGGTTGAGCTGCCATCAGGAAAGAATCGAATGCCGCCAAGGCTCTCGCTGCGCAGCTCATCTTGTGCCGCTATCAGCTCAATCTCAATGTCATCCGGCAAGCCGCCCTGACGCCCTTGCCCCTCGATGCGATAGCGACCGGTCTCGATATCAACCAGCCAGGTCGCTTCGATGCCACTGGCGACTGCGATCTCTCGGGTCTGGCGCAAGGCGCCAGCGGCTCGTCGAGCTCCGGCCTTGAGCTCGACACCTGGCAGTGCAGCGGTAATGAGCGGTGGCGTCAGGGCTAACAGGAGCCCACCAATCGCGAGAACGACGATCAGCTCGACGAGGGTAAATCCGTCTTGACGCTGCGAGCGCCGTTTGAGCCGACGCGGCATGAGCGCGTTGGTTACGACGATTCCCAACTCTTGATGTCCTGGTTCTCACCCTCGCCACCTTCTTGGCCATCGGCACCAAGCGACCAGACGTCATAAGGACCGTTTTGGCCTGGCGAGCGGTACTGATAGGCGTTGCCCCAGGGGTCTTTCGGCACCTGTGATTTCTTCAGATAGGGTCCGTTCCAATTCGGGGTGTTTCCGGGGTTGACGACTAGGGCTTCGAGTCCTTCGGAGGTGCCAGGATAACGACCCACTTCGAGCCGATAGAGGTCGAGCGTGGCACCGAGGTCTTCGATCTGCAGCGCGGCGGTCTTGGTCTTGGAGCTACCCAGGAATTTCATGACCTGCGGGCCGACTAGGCCCGCGAGCAGACCGAGGATGGCGAGCACCACGAGCAACTCGACCAGGGTGAAGCCGCGGGTTTTTCGTTGGGAGTTTGAGCGTTGTTTTGTAAGCATCAGAGCTATGTTCCTGGATCGATAAGAGGATGCTGGGCAGGGAGGAAAATAGAGAGAAAAACGTCTAGACCTCAGACAGCTCGAGCCGCCTTTCAATGCGTTCGACACGCTTGATCACGCGCTATAGCGTTTCTCGATCGCTCGCTGACAGAACATTGAGACTGCCGATGGTGTACTCGATGGCCGACAGTCGCACATCCATCCAATCTAAACGCTCTTTGACCTCGCTGAGATCGCCACGAATGGCTCGCAAGTGCTCGAGCACGAGATTGTCGACCTGATCGGTCATGGTCTGCTCCTGAGATCGTTAAAACACCAGCTCATTGGCGCCAAGGATCGCCATCAAGATCGAGATGATGATCCCGGCGACGATGACGCCAAGGCCGATAATCAAGGCCGGTTCGAGCAAGGTCAGCATGCGCTGCACGCTGGTGCGGGTCTCGCGGTCGAAGATGTCGGCGACCTTGGCGAGCATGGCGTCTAGGGTACCGGATTCTTCGCCGACGCGGATCATCTGTAATGCCAGTTGCGGCAGCACGGCGCGACTGGTCAGTGGCTCGGCGAGGCCACGGCCGTGCTTGAGATCTTCGGCGACCTCATCGAGCCCGTCGCCAACCTTGCGGTTGTTGACCACCTCCTTGGCCAGGTTGAGCCCACTGAGCAGCGGCAGACCGTTTTTGAGCAGGGTGCTCAGGGTGTGACAGAGGCGCGCGGTCTCCATCTTCCAGATCAGGTCACCGAACAGGGGCAGGCGCATCACCCGGTAGTCGAAGGCGCGGCGGTTGTCTGGGTTCTGCAGCCAGCGCTCCATCACCACCGCGATCAGCGCCACCAGCACCAATAGCGCCCACCAGTAGTCACGGAACAGATCGCCGGCTCCGACCACGATCCGTGTCGGTGTGGGCAGCGCGGCGCCCATGTCCTCGAACAGCACGGTGAACTGCGGCACGACGAACACCAGCAGCATGATCACCGACAGCCCAGCGACCACGAGCAGGATCATCGGGTAGACCAGCGCTGAGGTGACGGTGCCGCGCAGCTCGGCGCTGCGCTCGAGATAATCGGCCAGCCGGCCGAGCACCTGATCCAAGGCGCCGCTGGCCTCGCCGGCGCGCACCATGTTGACATAGAGCTTCGGGAACTGGCCGCCTTGCGCCTCGAGCGCAGAGGAGAAGGTGGCGCCGCCGCGCACCCGTTCTTGCAGGTCGGCGAGTACCCGAGTCACATGCTCCTCTGGCGTCAGCTCGGTGAGCACGCCGAGCGAGCGGTCGAGCGTGAGGCCGGATTCGAGCAGGGTGGCGAGCTGGCGAGTCAGGCTCTCGATATCCTTGGCCTGCAGGCTGCGCTGGCGCCTGCGCGCGAGCTGAGCGGTGAAGCCTCCCGCCGAGCGGGTCTTCAGGGGCAGCAAGCCCTCGGATTGCAAGCGCAGGATCAGCGCCGCCTCATCAGCGGCCTCGTGCTCGCCCTCGACCTCTTCGCCGTCGAGGCGAACGGCTTTGTAATAATAGCGTGGCATGGCTTGGATTATAGGTTGCTTCGACCTGTGATGACGAATAGCGCGGCTTGTCGCGCGGCTTGTCGCGAGCCTTGTCGCGCGCCTTGTCGCGCTTCTGGAGCCTGGTTAGACTGCAAACACAGGCCCGTTTGCGCAGGAGTCCCATCATGTCGTCCCCCGCCTTCGCCTTACATCGCCCGCCACCCGACGCACCCTGGGATGACGATCAGGGTCCGCCGGAAGGCACTCCGGTCAGCGAGGCCGACTACTGGGCTCACTACTATGAGCACGATAACGGCTACGAATGGAACAACGGTCTTCTGGAGGTCAAGCCGGTGTCCGATGCCCTGACCGCCTGGATCTATCAATGGCTACTCGGCCTCTTGCGGCTGTATCTCGACACCCAGCACAACGCCCGCCTGACCTGCCTGGAGTTCGGCTGTCGCCTGAGCCTGCCGAACAAGGTCGTCATTCGCAAGCCCGACCTCGGTCTGGTGCTCGACAGCAATGCCCAGCCGCTGCGGGAGCACGACCGCTCTTATCGCGGCATCTTCGATCTCTGCATCGAGGCGCTGTCGGATAGCACCCCGGCTGAGATCCGCCGCGATACCGAGCAGAAACGCGAGGAATATCAAGCCGCCGGCATACCCGAGTACTACATCATTCACCATGACCCGCGCTGGCAGTTGTTCTACCGGCGCAATGCCTTGGGGCTGTATGAACCCATCCCCTGTCAGGATGGCATCCTGCGCTCGACGGTGGTGACGGGGTTTCGTTTTCGCCTAGAGGACCTGACCCGCCAGCCGAGTCTGGAGACGATGATCGAAGACCCGGTCTATGCGCCCTTTGTCTTGCCGAGCTGGCAGCGCGATCGGCAGGCGCGCGCGCTGGCCGAGCAGCTCGCCAGCGCCGCTGAACAGCGCGCCAAAACGGCTGAACAGCGCGCCAGCAGCGCCGAACAACTCCTTGAACGCGAGCGTGCCAACAATGCCCGACTGCTCGCGGAACTGGCGAAACGGGGTTCGGCCTCGACATGATGTCGCGTGATGTTGTGACGTAGCAAGAAGAGGCTCGCGCAGAGATCTCTTTTTCTTGTCTCGTCTAAGCCACCTGCACCGCCAGCCCGGGCTCACCTGTCCTCCGCGACACGGATGACCTCCTCAATGGTCGTGCGACCATCGACCGCCTTGCGCAGTCCGTCGCGGTACATGGTCGCCATGCCTTCCTCGACGGCGATGCGATGGATCTCACCGGCGGTGGCGTGGCCGAGCACGGCCTGGCGGATACGATCGCTCATCAGCAGCACCTCGGCGATGACCAGCCGGCCGCGATAGCCGCTGTGGTTGCACTGCTTGCAGCCCACTGCACGATAGAGCTGGAGCGGCGGTTCGGCACCGGGATCAGGCATCAGCCCGGCGTCGCGGATCTTCGCCGCCAGCTCCGGCAGCGGCTGATAGGGCTGGCGGCAGTGCGGGCAGAGCCGGCGCACTAGACGCTGGGCGAGGATGCCGTTGATGGTGCTGGTGAGTAGATAGTCCTCGACGCCCATGTCGAGCAGCCGGGTGACGCCGCTGGCGGCATCGTTGGTGTGCAGGGTGGAGAGCACGACATGGCCGGTAAGCGCCGATTGTACGGCGATGCGCGCGGTCTCCAGATCGCGCATCTCGCCGACCATGATGATGTCGGGATCTTGGCGGACGATGGCGCGCAGCGCGCCGGCGAAGGTCATGCCGATCGCCGATTTGACCGGAATCTGATTGATGCCGGCAACCTGGTACTCGACCGGGTCTTCGACGGTCAGGATCTTGTTCTCTTCCGTATTGAGCCGGCTCAGCGCGGTGTAGAGGGTGGTGCTCTTGCCGCTGCCGGTGGGGCCGGTGACTAGGAAGATGCCGTAGGGCTGCTCCAGCACCTTGATCAGCCGATCGCGCGGCGGGCCGTCGAAACCGAGCGCGTCGAAGTCGAAGCTGACGCTCTCCTTGTCGAGCAGTCGCATCACCACGCTCTCGCCGAACATGGTCGGCACGGTGGAGACGCGCAGATCCAGCTCCTTGCCCTGGATGCGCTGCGGGATACGCCCGTCTTGCGGCAGTCGGCGCTCGGCGATGTTGAGCTTAGCCATGATCTTGATGCGCGAGATCACCGCGGCGGTGGAGCTGACCGGCGGCGACTCGCCTTCCTTGAGGATGCCGTCGACGCGATAGCGCACCTTGAGCTGGTCGGCGAAGGGCTCGATGTGGACGTCCGACGCACGCATTTCGACCGCCCGCTGCAGGATCTGGTTGACGAGCCGAATCACGGGCGCCTCGCTGGCCAGGTCGCGCAGGTGCTCGATGTCTTCCTCGCTGAAGTTGCCGAGTTCTGCCTGGATCTCGGCCTCGGTCTCATCGTCGGCGGGCTGCTCATAGACGCGCTCGAGTGCCGCTTGGATCTCGGTCGGCAGGCCCACTTGCATATTGACATGCTTGCATGTTGCCATGTTCACAACCTTGGGGATGAAGTCATCCAGCGGGTCAGCGACGGCGAGGGTGATCTCTTGCTCGGTCTCGGACAGCGGCATGATCCGAGCGTCTTTCAAGAAGCGCAGACTGAGCTGTTCCTCGGCGATCGGCTCATCTGGATACTGTTCGGCGGCGATCAGCTCCAGACCCAGCACCTCGGCGGAGGCGGCGGCCATGTCGCGTTCCGAGACTAGCCCGAGACGCACCAGCATCAATCGCAGCGGATCACCGCTGTCTTCGGTGAGCTTGCGCGCGCGCGCCAGATCGCCCGGCGTGCATTTGCCGCGCCGCTGCAGCGCGCTGATCAGCGCTTGTTCGGGTGTTGGGCCGGCGTCGACAGGCGATTCGGCGTCCGTGTCCGCAGCCGCAGCCGTAGCCGTAGCCGTAGCCATAAACTCGTCTGCATCTGCTTCCTCGTGGGCATACAGATCCTTAAGCGCAGACGGACCCGACTCAACCTCGAACGCAATCATTGCGGCGTCGGTTTCGGACGCGGCTTCTGGCTCTAGCTCATCGACCAGATTCAGTCGCGGCTCTCGGGCTAGCGCTTGTTGCATCATCATCTCGGGCTCTTGTCCCACGCCGTTTCAGTCAGGCTGACCGGCTGTCGCTTGTGATTCAGGCTAAGGCGATTTCTGTCAAAGCTCATACTGCGTTGTTTCCTGCTCGAGCATCGACTTCCAGTCTCTCTTGTCCGGATGTCGTCCGTACATTATCATGCTCTGATGATACTGCCGACAATGATAGGGGGATTGTCATGCCTCAGGTTAGTCTTGCAAAGAACCAGCGCATCGATGTGCGGACCAGTGGCGCCGTTAAAGAGTTGCTGCAGGAAGCGGCACGGGCCGATCATAAGAGTGTCAGCGAGTTCTTGCTGGACGCTGGCATCACGGCCGCTAACCAAGCCCTTGCCGCACGGCATCGTTTCGTGCTCGATGAGGCAGGGTGGCAAGCCTTTCATGAGGCCTTGGATCGCCCGGTGCAGCATAAGCCAGAACTGAAGCGTCTGCTCAGCGAGCCTGGGCTGCTGGATTGAGCCAGACTGATGACCCAACCTTACGACCCCATCCGCAAGCTGAATGCTGCAGACGAGGTTGAGGATTTTGGTTGCGGCCAACCGGCGCTGGATCAGTTCCTGCAGCGCTATGCGCTGCTCAATCAACGCGCTCAGAGCGCGCAAACCTACGTCTGTTGTCGGGCCGGGCGGGTGGTTGGCTTTTACAGTCTGGCGGTCGGCAGCGTCGATCCAGGCGAGGTGCCGATAAGAGTGATTAAGGGCTTAGCGCGGCACCCAGTGCCGGTGATGATCTTGGCCCGTTTGGCGGTAGATCGAAGTTGCCAAGGTCAGGGGCTGGGCCGAGCCCTGCTCAAGGATGTGTTGCTCCGCACGGCTCAGGCCGCTGACATCGCCGGGCTTCGCTGCCTGCTGGTGCACGCCAAGGACGCTGCGGCTCGGCGTTGGTATGAACGCTGGAACTTCGAGCCGAGTCCATCCGACCGCCATCACCTGTTCTTACTCACCAAGGATATTAAGGCTCTGCTGAGCGAAGAGTAGGCGCGGCTTGCGCTCTCCAATCTGGTTGAGCTTGGCATTCCGGCTGGACTTGCCATTCCGGCACCAGCGCGCGGAGGGCCTGCACGAGTCCATGCGTATCCAGCTGATCGACCCCGGCGCGCGATTGCTGTAGGGCAGCGGCGACTTCATCAGGGGCAACCAGCGCACGCCTTGCCGCGCGAATCTTCGCATGTTCGGTGAATAACAGGTCTTCTCGCTCGTAGAACAGCTCCTCGTAGAGCTTCTCCCCGGGGCGCAAGCCGACATATTTGATCTGGATATCCTGGTCTGGTTCACGCCCTGCGAGCCGAATCATCTGCTCGGCTAGATAGCGGATCTTGACCGGCTCGCCCATATCCAGGACGAAGATCTCGCCGCCGGTGCCGATGAGCGCGGCCTGCATGATCAGCTGGCAGGCCTCGGGGATGGTCATGAAGAAGCGCTCGATCTCGGGATGGGTCACGGTGACCGGGCCGCCTTGCTCGATCTGGGCTCGGAACAGCGGGACGACGCTGCCGGCGGAGTCGAGCACGTTGCCGAAGCGCACGGTGATGAAGCGCGTGCTCGATCGCTGGGCCCGCGCCTGGCAGATGACCTCGGCAGCACGCTTGGTGGCGCCCATCACGTTGGCCGGGTTGACCGCCTTGTCGGTCGAGATCAGCACGAAACGCTCGCAGCCGTGGCGGTCGGCGCAGTCGGCGACGATCTCGGTCCCGAGCAGGTTGTTGCGCACCGCGGCGCGGATCTGTGCCTCGAGCATCGGCACGTGCTTGTAGGCGGCGGCATGGAAGACGGTCTGCGGACGCTCGCGCTCGAACAGCTGTTGCATCGCCACTTGATCGGTCACGTCGACCAGATGGACGCTGAAGTCAGGGGCATCTGGTCTGGCCGCCAGTTCGAGGTCTAGCCGATAGAGGTTCAGCTCGCTGTTATCGGCCAGCACGAGTCGGCTCGGCCGCGCGGCGACGATTTGGCGACACAGCTCAGAGCCAATCGAGCCACCCGCGCCGGTGACCAGGATCACGCGGTCGGTGAGGCCAGCGCGGATCGCCGCCCAGTCGAGCTGGACCGGGTTGCGCCCGAGCAGATCCGCGATCGACACCGGCCGCAGTTGGTTGATGGTGATGTCCCCGGCCAATACGGACTTGAGCTGCGGCACGGTTCGGAACGGCTTTCCGGTGCGCTCGCAGAGCTCGACCAGCCGCTGCATCTCGGCATCGGAGGCGGTGGGCTCTGCGAGCATGATCAGGTCGATCGCCAGTGACTCCACCAGAGCCGGGATCTGAGCGGAGTGGCCCTTGACCGGCACGCCGTGGATATCGCCACCTTGACGGCGCAGCTTGTCATCGACGAAGGCGACCGGATTGAACTGGCGGCCCCGATCGCGAAGCATGTCGCGCACCAGCATCTCGCCGGCCCGATCGGCGCCGACCACCAACACACGCTCGCCTGGGTGCAGACCAAGACTATGGTCCTTGAGACGGCGGTAGAGCAGCCGTGGCCCGGCGAGGCCGATCAATTGAAACACCAGGAACAACGGCGGCACCGAGCGCGGCAGGAACTCGTTGCGGCTGAGGACGAAGAGCGCCAGCACGACCAGCAGCGTACTGACGGTTGCCGCTTGGGCGATGCGCGACAGATCGGGCAGGGAGGCAAAGCGCCACACGCCGCGGTAGAGGCCAAAGGAGGAGTAGACCAGCGCACAGATCAGCATCACCAGCGGCAGCAGCTCCCAGGCGGCGCCCCAGAACTCGCCCGGCACATCGCCAAGGTTAAAGCGCATCCAGTAGGCGCCGATCCACGCCAGAGGCACCCAGAGCAGATCGTGCAGAAAGGCCAGGAAGCGCGAGCGCAGGCGCTCGTACCAGCGCGTCATCATCGGTCGTTACCGTGCAACAGACGCTTCATCGTCCGGGGTGGCGACGCGCCATGAAGATGGGCCATGAACCTTAGCCGCAACCCTAGCCGCGCGCCACGCGCTCAGCCAGGCCGACGCGCAAGTGGATCAAGATAAAGATCGCGGCCCAACCGGCGATTAGCTGCCACTGCTCCGAGGTCGTCAGGCTGCTGGCGGCGATCGCGCTTGCGGTGGCGGCTGCGATCAGCGCGAGCGCCCAACCGAGGGTGCGGCGATGGCCCCAGCCGGCCAGCACCAGACGCTGATAATGGTGCGAGCGGTGCGCGTCCCAGAGGCGCTCGCCCTGCTTGGCTCGGCGCAGCAGGGTCCAGGTCGCATCAACGATGAACGGGGAAAAGATCAGCCAGCCGACCCAGAGCGGGAAGCGTCCGGCACTGGAACCCCAAAGGGTAAAACCAGCGGCGAGCAGGCCCAGGCTGGAGGAGCCGACGTCGCCCAAAAAGATCCGCGCTGGCGGCAGATTGCCGGTGAGAAAGCCGGCGGAGGCCGCGGCAACCAGGGCGCAGCAAGCGGCGTAGGTCAGGTCGCCAGCGTTGTAGCCGAGCAGCGCAAGACCGGCAAAGCCGATGCTGGCCATGCCACCGGCAAGACCATCCATGCCATCCATGAAATTGTAGAGGTTGAGCATCCAGACAGCGTAGAGCAGGGTGAGCGGCAGCGCGAGCAGCAGCGGCAGCGGGATGATCGGCCCCGGCAGCCCAAGCTGATCCCAACGCAGCCCCCCCATCCACAACAAAGCCGCGGCAGCAACGTGAACCAGCAGCCGGAGCCGGCGTGAGAGCCCGACGCGGTCGTCCCAGAACGAGACCGCTGCGACCAGTAAGAGCGCGGCGCCGAGCCAGGGGAGTGGGGCAAGGGTCTGGGACGGCAGAGGTTGCGGCAAGGGTTGCGATGAGGGCTGCGATGAGGGCTGCGGCAGAGGCTGCGACAAGGAATCCAGCGGCGCTTGCAGCTGCAGCGGCTGCAGGCCAACTGGCGGAAGCAGTGGGATGAGCGAGAACAGCAGCGCTAGCAATAGCCCGCAGAACAGGCCGCCGAGCAGGGCGAGTCCGCCGGTACGCGGCACCGGCCGCGCATGCAGCGAGCGCTCGTTGGGATGGTCGAGCACGTGCAAAAATCTGAGACGCCCGCGCGCGAGCAGCGCGGTCAGGACCGCGCTGACGACGAAGGTGCTACCGATCACGGCGGCCAGCGCGAGCAGGCGCGTGGCAGGCAAAGGCTCGATCATCAGCAGGGTGCCGTCAGCGAGGTCGCATGAGTTTTGCCTCGACCGCGGCACGGCGATCAGCATCCAACAGCAGCTCGATCAGTTGCAGCGCGAAGTCCATCGCCGTGCCTGGTCCACGTGAGGTGACAATCTTGCCGTCGATGACGACTGGCTGTTCAAGCAGCCTAATCTCCGGATAGCGCTTTGGATCGACGGCGCCGGGGAAGCTGGTCGCTGAGCGCCCATCGAGCAGGCCGGTGCTGGCGAACACGCTGGGTGCCGCGCAGATGGCTGCAGTCCAGCGATCCGCCGCCGCTTGGCGGGCCAGCAGATCGTGGATACGGGTGTCGCGATCAAGGTGCGTTGCGCCGGGCTGGCCGCCGGGCAGGATGACCATCTCGAAGTCGTCCTCGACGACATCGTCAAGATCAACATCAGGCACTAACACCGTGCCTCGGCTACAGGTCACGGGGCCAGGCTCGAGCCCAGCGGTGACGACCTCGATCTCCGCCCGACGCAACAGATCAATGATGGTGACCGCCTCCAACTCTTCGGAGCCGGAAGCGAGCGGGACAAGCACGCGAGGCATCTATCGTCTCTCCTGGTTTGCAGTCGATTCAAGCAGGTACTCAGTTGCCGGTGTTTTCAGTTGGCGCCGCAGCGTCTTCAGCAGGCGCTGCAGCGCCATCGGCTGGCATCACTGCTTCTTCAGCTGTTACCGCGCCGGCGTCATCATGACTGAGCGGACGCTCAGATGCGCTCGGAGCCTGACCGAGGATGACCAGCCCTTTGAGCACATTCAGGGCCTCGGAGAGTTGATAGTCCTCGGCCGCGAGGGGCTTATCATCAGCCTGTTTGGGGTCTGCAGCGTCAGCGGCAGCGGCATCCGCTGGGGCCGCGTCGGTCGGCTGATCACCGTCGTCGCCGTTGTTGTCCTCAAGGTGGCGCACGAGATTGGCCTCTTTGAGCGGTGCCAAGTCGGATTTGGCAGCCAGCGTCAGACTGCCGCGCTCGAGGATGATATCCGGCACGATGCCGAGCGCCTGAATCGAGCGGCCCGCTGGGGTGTAGTAACGCGCTGTCGTCAGCTTCAGCGCGGTGCGCTCATCGACTGGGATGATGGTCTGCACCGAGCCCTTGCCAAAGGTTTCGTTACCCATGATCAGCGCGCGGCGCTGGTCTTGGAGGGCACCGGCGACGATCTCGGAGGCCGAGGCGCTGCCGCCATTGACGAGCACGACGAGCGGTGCACCGTCGAGCACATCATCGGGGCCAGCCCGGAATTCGAGCTTGGCATCGTCGAGTCGGCCCTCGGTGTAGACGATCAGGCCCTGTTCAAGGAACGCATCACTGACGCCAACGGCGGTGTTGAGCACGCCGCCCGGGTTGTTACGAAGGTCGAGGACAACACCTTTGAGAGGCCCGCCGTTTTCGCGCTTGAGTTTCGCCACCGCCTCTAGCAGATCATCGGTGGTGCGGGCCTGGAAGTTGGCGATGCGCAGATAGCCGAAGCCGGGCTCGAGGATGCGCTGTTTGACCGAGGCCACCTTGATCACGGCGCGCTCGAGCTTGACGCTGAGTGGCTTGGACAGGCTGTCACGCGTCAGGGTGAGCTCGATCGTGCTGCCTGGCTTGCCGCGCATCAACTCGACCGCATCGCCGAGGCTCATGCCCTTGACCGGCTTGTCATCGATGCGCACGATCAGATCGCCGGCTTGGATGCCGGCCCGCTGAGCAGGCGTATCGTCGATCGGTGCGATGACCTCGACGAAGCCGTCTTTCATGCCAACCTCGATTCCGAGCCCGCCGAATTCACCGGTCGTGCCGACCTGAAGATCTTGGTATTGATCGGGATCGAGATAGGCCGAGTGTGGGTCCAGGCCCGCGAGCATGCCGCGGATCGCACTCGCGAGCAGCTCGCGGTCGTCGACGCGCTCGACATAGTCACTCTTGATGCGGCCGAACACCTCGGCGAAGACCCGTAGCTCATCGAGCGGCAGTCCCTCCGGCTCTTCGGCCTCGGGCTCCGCTGCGGCCGCTTGGAGCGCCTGCTGCACCTCTTCGACGCTGGGCTCCGGGCGGGTGCCAGTCGGCTTGAAGCCCGGCGGTGGAGGCTGCACGGCGGGTGGTGTCGCCGCTGGAATCGCACCGGGTGGGCCGGATAGCTCGTCGGCAGCATCTGAGCCGCTCTCGCTCGGCGATATGGCCTCAGGCTCAGGCGTCGCTGCGGGCTGCGCAAAGGTGCTTGGCGCAAGGCCGACGCAGAGGAGGGCGAGAAGGGCTAGCTGGAGTTTTGTCATGTCTGGGTCCCGCGGGCCTGTAGCGCAGCCCGGCTGTTGTGTTCTTTAAGGCTCACCTGAGCTATTGAGGACGTTTTCAGGATCGCGTTCCCGAATCTGGAGTTGGCCGGATCATCCTCGCGTGGTTTGACACCAGCGGGCAGGGTCAATGGCGCGCCCGTCATGCCGGATCGCAAAGTAGAGACCATTGACCTCAGTTCCGCCGCTGCTGCCGGCTAGGGCGATGAGATCGCCGGCGGCGACCCATTCGCCAACCTCCTTCATCAGCGCCTGATTGTGCCCATAGAGCGACATATAGCCATCACCGTGGTCGATCACGATCAACATGCCGAAGCCACGCAGCCAATCCGCGTAAGCGACGCGGCCATGGTGCACAGCACGGACCTCGGCGCCTTGCGTCGCGGCCAACAAGACGCCATCGGCATGCAGGGCGCCATGCTCGCGCCCCTCACCGAAGGCCCTCAGGACGCGCGCTCCATCGAGCGGCCAGGCCAGCTGACCGCGCAGATCACTGATCGCGGTCTGGCTGAGACCAACCACGTCGGCGATCTCAGCATCACGCTTAACCCGCTCGATCAGGGCGCGCATCGCCTCTGCATCCGCCGCCAGCCCTGCGGCCTGACTTTGATCGGCCGCAATGGCCTGGTCAAGATCAGTCATGATGGTCTGCCGCACTCGCAGCGCATTCTGTAAGCGCGCGCGTGTCTGATCCTGGCGCGCCGCTAAGCGCGTGAGGCGTGTCGTTTCTGCTCGCTCCTGTTGCTCGAGCTGCTGTAAGGCGCGCTCCAATGTCCGAATCTGCTCGACCCGAGCCGCTCGCCTTGCACCGATGACCTGATAATAACCCAACATGCGTTCGGCTCGACGAGGATCATCCTGACCGAGCAACAAGCGGACCTGATCACCACGCCCCATCGCGTAGGCCGACCGCACGAAGCTCGCCAGATCGGCACGCGCAATGCTGAGCTCGGCGCGAGTGTCTTGGAGACGGGCCGACGTTGCCGCAACCGCCTCTTGTTGAGCCGTCACCATCACGCCGAGCTGGTGATTGGCCTTGGAGAGTGCATCGATGTCTTGCTCAAACAACCTAAGCTCCTCCAAGAGCGCGTCCCGATACTCGAGGTTATCGGCAATGCTCTCACGCAGCTGGGCAAGGCGCGCCTGCAGCTGCTCGAGCTCAGCCTCATGCTGGCGCACGACATCCGGCTCCTGAGCGGGTGCCTGCTGCTCGACGGTTGCAGCGGTCGTAGCCACAGCTACGCACAGGGCAAGGCTGGTGGCGAGGCGGATCACGGACCGGATCGGGGGCCGGATCATCGCGGCGTCAAAAAAATGCTTTGATCGATGAAGACTTGTCAGACCCCTGGAAAGGTTTATCATCGTTTTATGAAGCATTGATATTTGGGCCGACGTCATGGCGGGAGAAGATCAGGTGTTGGGTCAGGAGAAGGACGCAGGTCCGCCGCGCGAACAAGGGCATGTGAGTGGTTACGAGCTGGGATTTTCGGAGCTCGAGCTGTTCGCGGACGATGCCGATATCGAGCGCGCCTCGCGCTCGCTGAAGGCGATGTCGCATCCGTTGCGGCTGAAGATCCTCTGCACGCTTGGTGATGAGGAGGTCAGTGTGCAAGACATCGTCGAGCATGTCGGCACCTCGCAGAGCAATATATCGCAGCATCTCGCGATCCTACGTGACAAGGGCATCCTCGCTGCACGCAAGGACGCCAACCGTGTCTATTATCGTGTTGGGGACGCCCGGACCCTGCGGCTGATCGGCATGATGCGTGAGGTCTTCTGCACTCGCGCCCCCTAACGATCATGGCGCGGTGCCACACCCTTGGTGCCACCCTCGACAATGGTATCGCGTGAGATTCACGTTAAGTGCACGTGACGCCGAACCTGCAGATCCCTATACTTAAGGGCTGATCTCATTGACCGTGTCGCCGCGTGCGGCGCCGCGGCCCTGCCAAAGTCGACATCTTCTCCATGCTTCTCGAATTCGTCGGAAACCACTGGGTGTTGTTCGCAGCACTCGGCGTCATTCTCGGGCTCCTGACCTTCACGCTGATCATGGGCGAGAAGGGATCGGTGGACCCGAGCGCCGCGACCACGATGATCAACCAGCGCGATGCCGCTGTCATCGATGTTCGCCCTGCCGCGGACTTTGCCAAGGGGCACATCATCAACGCCGTCAACGTGCCGATGAACGGCTTCAAGAAGCAGACCGCCGCACTGTCTCGGTACAAGGGCGGCCCAGTGATCGTCAACTGCCGGTCGGGCTCGCAATCACAGGCGGCCTGCCATGTGCTGCGCAAGGAGGGCTTCAACGAGGTCTACAACCTCAAGGGCGGCATCATGGCTTGGGAAGCGGCCAACCTGCCGTTGACGCGCAAGAAGCGCTGAGGCTAGCTGCTCACCGTATTATCTGCTCACCGTTCAGTCGACCGGAGTTTTCCATGGCCGAGAATCAACAGCCGCAAGGCGAGCGCCAATTTGCGTTACGCAGCATCTACATCAAAGACCTCTCCTATGAGGCACCGAACGCACCTGAGATCTTCCGTCAGGAGTGGAAGCCAGAGACCTCGCTGCATCTCGATATCAAGCTCTCTGCACTCGCCGAAGACACGCACGAGATCGTGCTCACGGTGACGGTGACGACCAAGGTCGGCGAGCAGACTGCGTATCTGATCGAGGTGCAGCAGGCGGGTATCATCAGCGTCGCTGGTTTCGCGCAAGAAGAGCTGGGACCCCTCTTCTACGTGTACTGCCCCAGCTTGCTGTTTCCCTATGCGCGCCAGGCGGTCTCTGATCTGGTCGTCAAGGGCGGCTTCCCGCACTTGGTGCTCCAGCATGTCAGCTTCGACGCCATCTATGCGCAGAAGCAGGCCGAGCAGGCGGCGTCGGGCGAGGCTGCAGCGGCCGCAGGCCAGGCAGAAGCGCCAGCCGCCGGCGAGAAGACGCATTAACCTGAATCTCAGGCGAGTCTCAGCTTTCAGGGTGCGACCTGCATCTAAGCGTTAGGCCTAGCCGCTTCGCATTCTCTTTAACGATGGCGACCCTCATGCAGCGTATCGCGGTCATTGGTGCCGGTTCTTGGGGTACAGCACTTGCGGTGCTGTTGGCTCGGAATGGCCATCAGACACCACTCTGGAGCCATGACCCCGAACAGGTTGCCGCACTGCAGCGCGACCGCGAAAACAAGACCTTCCTGCCCGGCATCCCACTTCCAGATCTGATCGAGCCGACGACCTCGCTCGCGCAGGCGCTCGACGGCGCGACGGGGATCTTGGTTGCGGTGCCGAGCCAGTTCTTCGCCGATGTGCTGAGCGCAACGGCGCCATTCCTGCCGGCCGACCTCGGGGTGCTCTGGGCCACCAAAGGTTTCGACCTCGCGAGTGGGCGGCTACTGCACGAGGTCGTGCTCGAGCGCACCGGACAGCGTGAGCTTGCCGTCCTCTCGGGTCCAAGCTTTGCGGCAGAGGTTGCGCAGGGCTTGCCAACGGCGGTCACCCTGGCCGCATCCAGCATGGCCTTCGCCGAGCAGTGCGCGGCCTGGGTCCACTCGGAGCGTTTTCGCGCCTACACCCATGATGATCTGATCGGTGTGCAAGTCGGCGGGGCGGCCAAGAATGTGCTCGCCATCGCTACCGGCATTGCGGACGGCTTGGGCTTCGGCGCGAATACCCGGGCAGCGCTGATCACCCGCGGGCTCGCCGAGCTGATCCGACTGGGAACCGCGCTCGGCGCACGCCGCGAGACCTTTATGGGCTTGGCCGGCCTTGGCGATCTGGTGCTGACCTGCACCGACAATCAGTCCCGTAATCGGCGGCTAGGACTCGCGCTTGCCCGCGGCGACAGCGCAACGGCCGCCTTGGCGGAGATCGGCCAAGAGGTCGAAGGCGTGATCACCGCCCAAGCCGTGCAGCGGATCGCCCGCGAGCATCAGATCGAGATGCCGATCTGCGAGCAGGTCTATGCGGTGCTCCATCAGGGCCAGACTCCAGAAGCCGCAACCCGTCGATTGCTCGAGCGCTCTGGTCGCTCAGAGCTCGACTGATCAGCGGAATCCATTCTGACGCCAGGCCTCATAGACGACCACTGCCACCGCGTTGGAGAGGTTGAGGCTGCGGTTATTCGGTCGCATCGGTAGCCGCAGACGTTGCTCGGGTGGGACGGATTCCCGCAGCTCGACCGGCAAGCCGCGCGTCTCCGGACCGAACAGGAAGGCGTCACCCGCCCGGAAGCGGCTGTCTGCATAGGTGCAACGGCTGTGGGTGCTCAGCGTGAAGATCCGTGGCTGCCCCAGCACCTGCTGGCATGCTGACATGCTTGCATGTACCTGCACACCGACCCATTCGCGATAATCGAGCCCGGCCCGGCGCAACCGGCGGTCGTCAAGCTCGAAGCCCAAGGGCTCGATGAGGTGTAGACTAGCGCCGGTATTCGCACAGAGCCGGATCACGTTGCCGGTGTTGGGCGGAATCTCCGGCTGATAGAGGATGACATGGAACATGCTGGCGTTGCTTGACCGGGTATCAAGCGACCATGGTATATTAATCGTTCGGCATATTCTTTTGAGCCGCCCACCTCTCCGGATCTGCCGCGCAAGGCGACGAACCTTGCCGGCAACGGTTCCATCCGGCGTTTGCACTAGAGATCAACGATACCCTGCGGGGGAGAACACCATGACCGACATCGCTGCCTTGAAAAAAGAGAAGCAGGACCTGATCGACAAGATGCTCGAGATGCAGAAGCAGTTCATCGACTACGAGCACGAGCATGGCGTCAGCGGCAAGGACTACTGGGCCTCGCAGGATGGCTTGTTGGCCGATTACCGCCAAGAGTACGCGGACATGGCGAACCGCGTCGTCGACATTGCGCACGAGATCGTTGGCTCAAGCCGCATCTAAATTGAGTTGCCTCTAGCTAATACGAAATACAGCATGCCACGTTAGTGGTCTGCTCTTAGGCAAGTATCATCATAACCCCAGGCTCGACGACCTGGGGTTTTTTGTTTACCCTGATTAAAGTCGTTTCTTCGATGAGATCCGGCGCAAGGCGCCGACATAGATCATCAATGGCTAATTGATTACGTGCTCGCCAGGAACATGCAAGCCTCAGAAAACCATAATATTCTAACTCAACTGCGCTCGGGCCTTAATACCACTAACTTTGTTCGTGCGATACGAGATCTTCACCATGGGCTCTTAAGGTGGCCGCTCTGGATGATGCTAGGCTCTCAGGAGATCCGACAACGTTACCGTCGCTCAAAGCTTGGTCCTTTTTGGCTCACTATTTCGCTCGGCGTCACAGTTGCTGCGCTTGGCTTTTTGTATGGCAGCCTCTTTAAGCAACCGCTGACTGACTATCTACCTTATCTCGCTGCAGGATTCGTTGTCTGGGGTCTCATCTCAGGGTTAATTAACGACGGAGCGCGCGCGTTCATCGATTCCGAAGGGTTGATTCGACAGTTATCTGCGCCGCTATCGATTTACGTGTATCGAACCCTATGGACTGGTTTGCTGACGTTTCTGCACAACGTTGTTGTTTTCTTTGTTGTTGCTCTCATTTTTTTACGCTGGCCTGGCTGGCCACTAATCTTGCTAGGGCCAGCTATCATTTTATTGTTACTCAATGGCGCATGGATGATTTTGTTCATTGGTGTCATCAGCGCGCGCTTCCGGGATGTGCCACAGATTATCGCCAGCATCGTCCAGGTAATGTTCTTCATTACGCCAATTCTTTGGACAACAGACATGCTACCGGACAGAGCACTATTTTTAGAGCTAAACCCATTCTTCCATTTTGTCGAAATTATTCGCAGCCCTATGCTAGGCGAGTGGCCATCAGTTGAGACATGGATGGCAGTCATCGCTATCACCCTAGTGGGTTGGAGCCTTGCTTTGGTGGCCTACACGGTCTATCGTTGGCGGATTGCCTACTGGCTGTGAGATTTAAAGATGGCACGCATTCAGCTCGACAACGTCTCCGTCTCTTTTCCAGTTTACGACAGCAGCACTCGGTCAATTAAAAACCGCATCTTATCAAATAATGCTGGCGGCAGTATTGACAATGATACCAATAAGCACCAATCGACCGTTAATGCCTTAGAACAAGTTACTGAGACATTTGATCACGGAACCCGTGTCGGTCTGGTTGGACATAATGGCGCTGGCAAATCTACCTTGCTACGTGTGCTTGCAGGAATCTACGAGCCATGTTCAGGCAACCTACTGATTCGCGGTCATGTAGCGCCTCTTTTCGATATCGCTCTTGGAATGGACCATGAGGCAACCGGCTATGAAAATATTCGCTTAAGAGGCCTCTTCTTAGGGCTATCGAAATCAGAAATCGATCGCAAGACGGACGACATCATAGATTTCGCTGAACTGGGGGGATTCCTGGACCTACCCGTCAGAACATACTCGGCCGGAATGCTCCTGAGACTTGCTTTCGCGGTCTCTACAGCGATTGAGCCTGAAATCCTTCTGATCGATGAAGGCATTGCTGCCGGCGACGCCGCCTTTCTTGAGAAAGCGAACAAACGGCTACATGAATTCACGAATCGTGCTTCAATTATCGTCTTAGCCTCACATTCGCCCGACCTCATCATGAGTATGTGTACTTCTGTTGTTATCATGGAACGTGGACGGATTATAGCGTCTGGAAACCCAGCTGAAATGTTGCAGTTCTACGCTGACCCCACCACTTCAGCGCATCGGGCTCAGTAGACCTACTCCAGGCTACTCCAGCAATACCCGGTATAGCGCGAGGGTGTCTGACTCAACCTTTGCGTTCGAAAACTCCCGCTCAGCCCGATTTCGCCCAGCGATTCCAAAAGCCATACGCATTGCTGGGGACTGAATCAGAATTCGCATCGCTTCAGCGAGTGCATCAACGTCGCCCGGAGGTACGAGCAGTCCGTTTACGCCGTGCTCACAAACCTCGCGACAACCTGGAACATCAGTGGTGATAATCGGGCGGCCTGCGGCGAGGGCCTCGAGCAATGCTTTAGGCAGGCCTTCTCGATACGAGGGCAACGCGACGATGTGCGACTCGGCGAGCAGCGTTGGTATATCGCACCGCTCACCAAGCCAGGTGACCAGCCCCTCTTGCTCCCAGTCTCGCAACTGCCGCTCACTCAGGCTGCCTCGATTTTCGCGGTCCCGCGGTCCGACCAGCCAGTACTGAGCATCGATCCCGTTTTCCCGCAGCTTGCGTGCTGCGCACACAAACTCCTCAACGCCCTTCTCCTTCAACATCCTCCCAATCAACGAGATGCAGACGCTCCCTTGCGGCTCTGGCGTCGGCTTGAAGCGCGCCAGATCCACGCCCGCGCCGCGGATCAAGTAAGCGGACGATGCCAGCACAAGCCGGTTCTCGATGGCATCGCGTCGATCATCACGATTCTCAAAGACGACCTTTGCCCCCCGGATCGGGAGCAGGCGCCGATAGAGAAATTGGATCATCGGACGGAGTCTTCGCGCGAAGACCGTTTTCGACGAAAACGTAAAGCCCATACCTACCGGTGCATTAACGATCTGGCCAACGGTGCCAAACGAGGCAGCAAGGCCGCCATAGACGATGGGCTTGAGTGCGACATGATGAACAAGGTCAGGCCGCTCTCGACGATAAATGCGCATCAGCTGTAACAAAGACCCAAGCTCGCGCCAAGGAGCAACACCATTCCGAGAAACCGACCAGGGAATCACGCGTATGCCCAAGGACTCTATCGCATCCTGATGTTGAAGCGGACGACAGACAACAGCCACTTGATAGCCGGCGTCGCGCGCTGCTAGTGCCCTTTCAACGAAATGGGAATAGAAAAACCAATCGACCGTGACGAGGTAGAGAATCAATGGGCGCTCGCGCGCAGCTTGATGGCGAGTATCCATATTGGTGCGTCAGAGCTACATGGATGCCCAGTGCTCGACCTGCCATTGTCGCGGCAGATCGAAGGCACCAACGGCTTTGAAGCCATCTTCAACAACGAACGGACAGACGCCTTCTGCCTTGGTTAACACCGAGAGACCATACTCGTCATTCACGGCGACCCGCCAATGGTAACGACCTGCGAGCAACGGGAAACTTGGAAACCGAATCGTCACCCGCCCGGCGGGCATTCTAGCGAAAGGCTTATGGCCATCCATTAACGTTGTTGCACCACAGACATAGAGTCCATCAGCTCGGTACAGGTTGAACACAAAGCTCAGGGGCTCGTGTAGGTCTTCGCACAAGCGTTCAAATGAAAAGGACAAACGGATACTGTCGCCAGTACGCACACATTGAAGCGGCTCACCCGCAGCGTCCAACAGCCTAATCGTACTGATCTTAACCGTCGGCCGCTCCTCTGGCGCGACGCCTTCTTCCGAGCCACACTTGAACCCTGCACCGCTGTGGAGATCGGCGAGGTAGGCATCGACGACGCTACCAGCCTCTCCAAAGTTCACCAAACGCCCAGCGCGTAGATAGAGCGCCCGCTGGCAGACCGCCTTGACTTGATAAGGATCATGCGACACAAACAGCAAGGTGACTCCCTGCTTGCGCAGCGCAAGCATCCGCTTGATGCACTTTTGCTGAAACCCGAGATCGCCGACGCTCAACGCCTCATCAACAACCAAGATATCAGGGTCTACATGCACGGCAACGGAGAACGCAAGCCGCGCAAACATGCCGCTGGAGTAGGTCTTAACAGGTCGCTCGAGATACTCGCCGATGCTGGCAAACTGCGTGATCTCTTCAAAGCGCATATCGGTCTCTCGTCGCGAGAGGCCTAGAACCGCCGCACTCAGATAGACATTCTCGCGTCCGGTAAATTCAGGATTGAAGCCGGAGCCCAATTCAAGAAGTGGAGACACCCGACCGATGACACTCACAGCGCCGCTGTTTGGTCTCAGCGTGCCACAGATCACTTGGAGCAACGTCGACTTGCCAGAACCATTTCGCCCTACGATGCCGACCGCCTCACCTCGCTCGACCTCGAAACTGACACCGTCAAGGGCGTGTGCTGGGGTGTAATAGGTCCGCTTCTGCAGCTGGGAGAACAGTTGCCGTAAGCGATCCAAGGGATGCTTAAAGACGCGATAAGTCTTCGAAAGCTGGGTCGCGCGTATAGCAACGGGATGTTCAGAAGACATAGGGATCGCTAGAGAACATCAGAAAAGGCATCGCGTGCTTTGCGAAAGGCCAGAAGACCCAACGCGAGGCAAACCAGGAACAAGAGCCGCGGCGGTTGCTGGTTGGCCCCGGCGCCATCAGAGGTGCATTTCGGCCGGCGGGCTCGACCAGGGTGCAGGCGTTATCCCAGCAGCTTCGGCCAAACGCGCGGCAACGATGGGCCCCTGCAGCTGCAGTGAATACTGCGCCTCCACCCGCCGCCGACCGGCTCTTCCAAGCCGACGCCGTAACAGGACATCAGCGCCCAACCGGCGCAGCGCTGCGAGCCATTGATCGGGGTTGCTCGCGAGTAACCCCACCGCGGGCGTGGCAATCTCCACATTCACACCCACCGGCGAAGTAATCACCGGCTTGCCACAGGCCAGATACTGGAGCAATTTATAGCCACATTTGCCCTGTTCCCAAGGGCCATCAGTCAACGGCATGATGCCGAGATGTACGCTGCCCAGCAGCGCTGATTCGGTGCTCGCTGACCAGGGGTGGTGCTCAACCGGGACGTCCATGCTGGGGATCGCCTCGGCTCCAATCACCACCAGTTGCACCGGGCGTTCACGCGCCAAGCGCTGCAGCGGCTCGCGCACGAGGCGCAGATAAGATGCCGTTGATGGGGAGCCAATCCAGCCAACCCGTAGCAGGGCAGCGTCGGGCTCGGCAGCCAGCGCGTACTGATCCACATCCAGCACCGTCGGTACCAGGCTTACGTCTGGCGCGCCGGCGCGCTGCGCATAGTCGGCGAGGTAGGCATTCCCCGCCGTCACCAAATGGGCACCGCGCATCAGCGGCACCAAGCGTCGGCCCAGCAGCCTGCGCACCAAGACCGAGCGGTGTGCATCGTAGCGGTGGAAGGTGGCGTCGTCGTAGTCGACCACATAGGGAACGCCGGCCCAGGTCAGCCAGCGCTCGAGCACTCCTGGCAAGAAGGGGAACAGTTCTTTCTCCACCCATACCAGTTGGATCTGCCCCAGCTCCATCAGCGCTCGCAGGCGGCGCTGGTAGACGCGCATGATACTGCGAGCGCTCGAGCGTCCGTTGGCATAGCGCGCGCGCAGTTCGTCATCCTGAAATAGGGCGCTGACCGTTACCCGAAAGCCGGCCTGCTCCAACCAGGGGCGATAAGCCATCAGCCGCAAGCGGCTGCTCGAGCCGAGCTCGCCGTAACGGGTCAGGAGTAACAGCGTTGGCGCCGACACCGTCTATTTCTGAGCCACCACCACGACGCGGTGACCACGGGTAAACTGCTCGTAGTCGTCGGCCTCTGGCTCGACAAATTCGACGGTAGAAAAACCGGATTCTTTCAACAGGTAAGTCACTGCGGCCTTGCTCGGCACCAACGCAAACCCGGTCATCCCCCCTTCGGAGCTGTTGGGATAATCTTCGCAGAGGGCAAAGCAGCCTCTGATCTGGCGCAGGTTTGTATAGTCACCGTCCTCGACGTGGCCGACGAGGTCCATTGGCATCACCTGGGTTTCCAAACAGAGCGTCTGGCGCGTAATGGTGGCCAGCATGCGGATGAGATTCACCGGGTTTTCGTGGTGATAGAGCAGGCCATAACAGAGCACGAAATCGAACGGAGATGCTGAGCCGAAGGCCTCCAGGCTGATGTTTTCAAAGCGAATCCGGTCGGGCGCCAGTAGATCGCTGATCGCCTGTGCTTTTTGAATTGAATCGGGATTTTTATCAATGCCGGTAACGGATTCAAAGTACTCGGCGAGTATCAGGGAATAATAGCCTTCGTGACAGGCGACATCTATGGCGCTCGCGCGATGCGTCGTGGTGGAGACACTGGCTTGCAGTGCATTGCACAACATCTTCTCGCGTGTGTCATGGATCTTGCGGACGCTGGGTTTTACACAGGACTTGGTTTTGCTGCCGTCTGGCAGGTGAAATTCATAGAACCATTCTTGTTCTTTAATTGCGCGCAGACGCGGATCTTGGTGGCTGCTCATAGGCTGATGTTGCTCTATAAAAGTAGAAGAATGAGGCATAAAGGGCACATGCCCTGATTAACCTATGGATCATAAGCGGGATATTCGGTTTTTCAGTGTTTGTTTCAGCCAGAGCTTGATTTTCGTCTTCACGTTCAGCCCGGCTCTTTTTTTTTAACTGATTCAATCTTCATCTGCCAGCAGGCATTAAACAGAAAGGTTCTGGCGAAGCCAAACGGAATCAACATCCGCACCAACATGGGCAACCGTTTCCACGCCACACTGGGGTCGTAGTGCTCGTGCACGATGGTAAATTTGCGCTGAAAATTGAGGTTTTCGTAAAACCATCGTTCGGTCAGGAAGATGTGATGACCGGGATAGAGGCCTTCGGCTGAATTGGCGTAGGGCACAGTGAAGACAAAGCGTCCGCCGGGAATCAGCACACGCCAGGACTCATTGATCACGTGATCGAGATTGGAGTGCTCCAGAAAATGCGACGAGCGCACCTCGGCGACGCTATTATCGGCAAATGGCAGCGGCCCCCGATCAAGGTCCATGAGGATATCCGGGGCATTGTCCGCATTGGCAATTTGTGCCCCCTCGCCGACGAGGTTGTCGATACCAATATAGCCTGGCGGCTTGTAGTAGCCACAGCCTAAGTCCAAACGAATGCCGTCTTCCCCCTGTGCCTTTGTTAACTGCTCCATTGACGCCCAGCGGGTATTGAGTGTTAGGTCTTTTTGCTGTGCGTATTGCATTGGATCATCTCCTTAGAAATCAGGAAGCCTTGAGCAGTGAACGCCATTTTTGGTAGCCGCGTACCAGGAGACGTGCGAGCACTCGAAACCATCCCTGTCTACGTAAACGGCCAACCAAGAATTCGGTGGGATCGGCAAGCAAGCGCGCATTTTTTGCAGATATAGGCGGGTCTGATAGCAATGGCTCGCCACGCAGTTCACCATAAAAATAGGCAATACTCTCTGCAACGACACGCTGCGGTGAAGACAGCGCGCGTGAGGGATCAACCAGCAGGGCTTGTAATGCTTGTTCTAAACGATTAATGGAGCTGTCCCAGTTCCAGCGTGCAACTGTCGCCCGACCATTAGCGATCAGGTGCTCACGCAGCGCGGTATCCTCCAGCAGGCGTTGCACGGCAGCACGCGCCGCTTGGATGTCGAATGGATCGACTACTAAGGCGTTCTCTCCGTCGATGATGTATTCGTCGTAGCCAGTGACGCGACCCACTACCACCGCCCCCCCGCAAGCCATCATCTCCATGGGTGGCCCAAAGAAGCCTTCGACCCGGCTCAACTTCAGCAGCAGGTCGCAGCTTGAATAGATCTCGCGCATCTGCTCCATGGGGACAGCGCTGAAGAATCGATCACAGCGCCAGGCGGGGTCAGGCTTTCCGCATGAACTGACACACCAGATCTCAGCATCAATAGGCTTAACCGCTTCGAAGGCCTCCCACATCCCTTTGTATGGCAGCGCGATGGCGCCTTCTAACAGGATGCGTGGCCGCCGGCCCCGCGGCGCAAGCGGCTCGCAGGGATAGAAGATCGAGGTATCAAGCCCGTTCGGCACCAAGGCAGCTTCATGACCAAATTGCGCTTGCAGCCAGGTTCGAATCCAGTGCGCCTCGGTTAGATAATTGAAGGGAATGACGTAGGATAGGCGGGTGATATGCTCCCAGCAACTGCCCGGTGGATGAAAGCGGGTCTCATCCGATTGCACGAAGTAGGCATGTCGCTTTGCCAGCAGCAGGGGTACGCGGAAGGCAGTAGCCCAAGAGGTGGCGATGAGGATATCGACCTCCTGCGGATAGTCTGTCAGTGGAACAACCGGCACGCTTTGGCCTGGAAACCAACTCATATCACCCAGCATGCCGTCGACGACCAAGCTGACCTCGTGCCCGCGCGCCTTGAGCCGCTCGCTGTGCTGGCAGATCACCGCGATACCACCAGAGACGCCGCAGCCCGGAATGAGATAACAGATCTTCACCGTGCACCTCCCTGGCGCCAAGCCCACCTTCGACGACCCCACTGCTGGCGGACCCAGAGGGCCGCAGATTGTGCGCGACCGGCTGCGGTGAAGGCGGCAGCTGGGGCGCTGGCGCTGAAGCGTGAGACCTCTGCGGCTTGGATCTGGCGGAGTAACGTCAAGTAGGATTCGCGCCCGTCGAGGCAGCTTCGCACGCGTTCGCACCCGGTCACAGCAATGCGCTGGCGCTCTTGTGGATTGGCCAGATAGTAGGCAACGGCTTCATGCATCTGCTGGGGGGAGTCGACTGCGATGTAATCCTGCCCGGGCCTGAGCAGATCGTTCGGGGTGATCTTCTCACTAATCAGCAAAATGCCACAGGCCAGCAGCATCTGTACGCGAGGCTCCCAAGAAACCTCGTTTTCGGCATGCACATTGAGGCACAAACGCGCTTGGTGAACATAGTCGACCAGCGGTGCACCCCAAACACCGTGGCAAAGGTGTAGAAACTGGTAATGATGTTTGAGAGGGCCGAAAAAGCGTTCACGATGCGGGGTGCTGCGACCAATAAAGAAGAGATCCCAGCGCTTTGGCGGGCTGGATGCGGTTCGCGTTTTCGGGCTGGGCTGGTAGACATTGGTGGCGACCGGAAATGGGAAGTGGCCGGAACAGTTAAGGCCATCGCGCGCCATCAGCGGCAGTGAAGCCGCATCATAGTGGAAGACGTAGTCAAAGGGTAACGAGCGGATGGCGCGAAAGTGAAGGTAGCGGTTGAGGCTGTCCCAGGTCATCTGCAGCTGGCCGTCGATCGAACGCGGGAAGGGTTCACTGGAGAGTGCGATGCGTAGGCCGCGCAATTGCTCTAGAACCTTGGCAGGCATCCATTCGCCACGAAAGATGAGGTTATAGTCGGCTTGCAGCTCGAGCAAGGGGGCGAAATCGCCACTCAGCAGCATGGGTGGGAGTGCCAACTCGTGGACCTCGGCATCGGCATCAAGCGCGGTCTCGTAGGTGAAACGGAAGTACTCCGGCTGGGTGATGAAAGCGATCGTGGGCTTGGGCATGGCGAAGCCAGGTCTCTAGGTGATCGCTCAAGATCTCAGGCCGCGCAGCAGCAGGTTCTTGAGCCAAGATGGAAACCACCATTTGTTCGATAAAGCGGAAAGCTTAGCGAGATCTGTGTCTTTTTGTGCGAGCAATTCAGCAGCTGTGGTCAGATGCGCATCTTTTTGTTCTATGAGCCATTGTGCGTTTTCGAGATCGCGTCGCAACAGTCGAACGAGTTCAGCTTGTTCGATTGGTTGCTCGAACAGGCCGGCGGGCAGGTCTGGTAATTGCCCATCAGAGGCCAATGCAAGCCAGAAGATAGGCGCGGCCAGTCCTGCTTCACAACTGAGGAGGGTGCCAGCGCCATTGGTATAGGTCTTCATGGACGCGGCGGTGCCTTGCGGCAAGATCAGCGAGCCGTGGCAAACACGCTGGCCAAAGTAGCGAACGGATCGAAAGTGAGATTCAACGAGCTGCTTGAATTCGGCCTCATCAAGCTCCTTAACATGATAGGGGTTGGTGGTGCCGGGCAGCTCGGAGTAGAAGTAGCGATCGGGGCTAGAGATCAGCAGCACACCGTCAGGCTGGAGCACGCGCTTGATCTCACGCATCATCTCGGCATGGCGTGTGTGGTGCTCGATGGTCTCGAAGCTGACGATTAGATCGACAACGGCATCTGGCAACGGGATAGCGGTGCAGTCGCCGACGAGGAATTGGAGATTGTCAGCTTGGTAGCGCGTGCGGGCATGGGCAATAGAGGCAGGGTCGATATCCACGCCGATCACTTGCGCGGCGCTTTCGGCTAAAGCGGCAGAGCCATAACCCTCGCCACAGGCGATATCGAGCACGCGCTGATCCGCGCTGATCGCTTGCGCGAGCAGATACCGATGCCAGTGCTCAAATTCGATGGCTCCTTCGGTACCGGGGATGAAGCGCTCGCCAGTGAATTCGAGCGCTGTAAACGCCTTTGTCATCACTGATCTCCGGTTATCGCCAAGTCGATCGCTTGCATCGGAATGCCGATCAGACCGTTGACAATGCTAGTGCTGACGGACTTGAACTGCACGGCGTCATGAATCCACTGGTGTTGTACGTGCTCATCAAGTGCGCCATCGGCGATGGCAACATTCACCGAGTAGTCTCCGCCTGCAAGCAAGGGCATCAGGAAGGTGAATTGTGCCTTGACGATCTGTCCAGCTTCAATGGCGATGGGAGTGTCTCGGTAACTCAGATAGGTGTTGTCACCAAAAAGGGCTTGCCCCAGGCGGTCTTTGACAAAGAATCCGACGATGGGGGAGCGCAACGGGCTGTTGGCCTGTACATGCACCACTAGCGAGACTTGCTCGCCGCCAACCACCCAGTTGAGCGGCTCGCCGGCGGCATCGAAGAAGGCTACGCTCAAGACCTGGGCGCCGCCCTGACCAAATGAGGGCGCCTCTGGATCAAACTCGAAGATCTGCAGATCGTTGCGCAGATTACTGGCGTTGAGAAACGCCTGGCGCTGATCTTTCTTCTGCTGCGAAAGCGGCATGGCCTTCGGCTTGAGCTTAGTGGTGGTGCTTTTGCCCTGTTGAGCCTCGTAGAAGGCCTCAAGATAGAGGTCGCTGATGTGCTTGGGATCACCGGCGGCCTGGACTCGACCCTGCTCCAACCAGATGGCGTGATTGCAGAGGCTTTTCACTGAGGCGATGTCGTGACTGACGAAGAGCACGGTGCCGCGTGTCATGAAACCACGCAGAAAGCGCATGCATTTCTGGGTGAAGAAGGTATCGCCCACCGCCAGGGCCTCGTCGATGATCAAGACATCGGCGTTGACGTGCACGATGACGGCGAAGGCGAGCCGCGCCATCATGCCACTGGAGTAGCTTTTGACCGGCTGATTGATAAAATCACCGATATCCGCAAAGGCGAGGATATCGGCAAAGCGCTCATCGGTATCGGCGCGGGTCATGCCATAGAGCGCGCAGCTCATATATACATTCTCCCGGCCGCTGAAATCCGGATTGAAGCCAGAGCCCAATTCCAGCAATGCTGCCACCCGACCGTTGACTTTCAAGCTGCCGGCAGTGGGATTGAGGGTGCCGCAGATGAGTTGCAGGAGGGTGGATTTGCCGCTGCCATTGCGGCCGATGATGCCAACCGTTTGCGCCCGGCGAACCTGCAGCGAGACGCCTTCCAGCGCCCAGAACTCACGATAGTATTGCCGGCGCCTGCCCGCCAACATCTGCAGCAAGCGATGGTGGGGTTCTTCGTAGATTTGGTAGCATTTACTGAGTTGCTCGACCTCAATCATGATCTCAGAGGACATCGGCGAATCCCTTGCGCGTTTTCTGGAACCAAGCAAAGCCAAGTGCCGCAATAATGGCGGAAACCATCGTGTAGAGACCCAATGCACGCCAGGAGGGAACTTGGCCCCAGATCAGCACATCGCGGCTCATCTCGACCGCAGGGGTCAGGGGATTGAGCTGCATGATCGGCTGATAGGCGGCGGGCAGGCTCTCGATCGGGAAGAAGATGGGCGAGAGGAAGAGCAGTGCGGTGGTCAGCACACTGACGACCTGTGAGATATCCCGGAGATAGACCCCTAAGCCCGCGAGAAACCAGCATACGCCTAGGGTGAGGGCAATGAGCGGGACGAGGATCATTGGGAAGAGTAAGGCCGTGAGCGGTGGCAACCCGAACAGGAAGAGGTGGAACAGAAGCCACACGATGAGCCCAACGCCGAGGTGAAAGAGGGCCGAGCCGAGGGTCGTGATAGGCAGCACCTCTAATGGAAACACCACCTTTTTGACATAGTTCACATTAGAGAGAATCAACTTTGGCGCGCGATTGAAACATTCGGCAAAGAAACTGAAGACCAGCAGTCCGGTAAAAAGCACTAACGCGAATTCAGTCTTCGATTCGCTACCTGTGGACCAGCGCGCCTGAAAGACAACGCTGAAAACAAAGGTGTAGATACCGAGCATCATCAACGGGAGAAAAAACGACCACAGGAGTCCAAGGATGGAGCCGCGATAGCGTTCGCTGATGTCACGCTGGATCAACAGCGCGATGAGCGCACGGTGTCGCCAAGGGCTGAGGATCATTTCCTGGGGGGATGGTGAGAAGGCCTGCATGCTTGGTGGGTCGGTAAGCTGAGGGGTCCGCCACAAGCGCTGAGTGCAACAAGACCGAAACGCTGATCTTATCAAAGAAAGGCTCGCTGCACTGGAGCAGCTCCTACTTTTGCACCATACCCACAAGCCGCTCCCCGCTCCCCGTCGACAAAGACGAGCAGCGTGACGTGATGCAGGGCCATGATCTCAAGCGCGGCGCTCACGCTGCTTTCGACACGAATGGTCATGGGGTCTGGCGTCATCAGCTCTCGAGCATTGAGGACGAAGAAGCCTTCGCGAGAAGTCTGCAGCGCACGGCGCAGATCGCCATCGGTGATGATGCCGCGAATGCGCGCGGGCGGATCGGCCACGAGTGTGACGCCCAGCTGGCCTTCGGGACGGTGCCAAGTACAGCCTTGGGGCCTTCGTCAGGCGCTATGAACGGAAGCTGCTCACTGCGCATCTCGTTGCGCACGCGCTTGCTCCCATCCCGATCTGCTCAGAGCGACCGCCATAACAGAGGCTCAACTCCAAGCGCGACCACGGCAAAGGCACGCAGGTCCTTGAGTCCGTGGCGTTCGATCAGCGTGCCGCCATAGTCCCGCGCCTGGGCCCCGGCTTCATCGAGCTTGGCGGATACTGCTGGGCGTGTGGCGAGCGCCTCGCGCGGCAGCTCGCGCACCTGCTCGCCGCTGAGGCCGAGGTCTTTGAGGCTGAGGTACTTGAACTCGAGTAGGAGGTCGAGCGCCTAAAAGCGCCGCTTATCCGGTCGCACGATCAGCGCGAGGTCGGCATAGCCGCGATCGGCCTCCAGTTCGGAGACCGCCATGTAGAGCCGATCATCGAACAGCAGGGTGAGAAAGGCGAACTTGACTAGCAGTTCGTTGCTCCAGCGATAGTCGCGGTTGGACAGCACACGGAAGTAGCTCTGTTCGATGAGGTCGCAGAGCGGTGCGAGATCGCCCTTTAGGTAGAGCGCTTCGCTGGCGCTACGGGCCTGGCTGCGGGTCTCGGGTGCCGGAAGCCAGCGCTCGCGCAACCGCTCGACATAGAGGCCGCGGGCGACCAGGTTGGGAATGCGCAAGATCAGCTTGGCGAGCTCGCCCTCGCCGGCCAGGGTGAGGATGCCGAAGAAGTACAGCAACGAGGCCATGAACGGCTGATCTTTTACGGCGGCCAGCACATCGGCCACACCGAAGCGTTGCACCAGTTCAGGGATCAGGATGCGGTCATCGCCGCTCAGGGCCTCGATCAGCAGGTCTTCACCTTGCGGGAGCTGGGCGATGTAGATCAGCTTGTTGCGGTCCATGGCGAGGTTTTCATCGAGCATGCGGCGGGGGTATTGACCGCGCAGGTAAAGGGCGTCGAAGAAATACAGGCTGAGGGTGGGATT
The DNA here is from genome assembly GCF_016583905.1 of Lamprobacter modestohalophilus. GTDB lineage: Bacteria > Pseudomonadota > Gammaproteobacteria > Chromatiales > Chromatiaceae > Lamprobacter > Lamprobacter modestohalophilus. The sequence continues at coordinate 174,610 of NZ_NRRY01000004.1, forward strand.
GTAGAGGCTCTCTTGCGACTCTTCGCTGAAGCGATAGCCGTTGTAGAAGGTGCGCATGGTCTCGAGCGCGGCGGGTGCGCTCCAGTCGCCGCCTTCGGTGGCGAGTTGGCTGAGTACATTGGCAACTTCGGCCTCGGTGAAGCCGCAGAGGTCGTTGAAGGTGGGTTCCAGATAGATATCCTTGCCGACGTTGTAGCCGCTGGTCATGTCGCTCATCACCACCGGCGAGACGCCGGTGATGAAGACCCGGTCCAGTCCGAGCCCACCGGGGCGGCCTTGACCGATTTGAACACGGTCTTCAGCAGGCCTTCGCCTTGCAGCAGGGTCTGGTAGCGGTCTTGGCTGCCGGGGCGCGGGGCCATCAGCACTTCATTGGCGAAATTGTCGTATTCGTCGATCAGGAGGTAGAGCTTGTGCGGGGTTTGGGAGACCAGGCTCAAGGTCGTGCGCCAGGATGACAGGGCATTGTCCGGGTGCAGTTGAACGGCTTCGCCGAGCTGTTCGCGATAGCGCCGGGCAAAGTCAAGCAAACAGTCATTGATGTGTTGATGCACCGCCGCTTCGATATCCGCGATCTCGCCGTGGGCTGGGATCAGTGAGAAGTCCCATTTGAGGATAAAGTATTGGTTGTGCAGCGCGGTCGGCTTGTGGCCGATGGCGAGGTTGCCGAACAGGTCGTCAAACTGCTCGGCGCGGTTGAGATCGTAGTAGTGCTCGAGCATCGACAGCAGCATGCTTTTGCCGAAGCGGCGCGGGCGCAGGAAGAATCAGTTGCCGGCCCGCCTGCTCTAGGGCGGGAATGCGATCGGTGCGGTCGAGGTACCAGTAGCCCTCCTCGCGCAGGGTGCCAAAATCGCGAGGCCGTAGGGGAAGTGCATGGGGCGACGCTTGTTGCGGGTGCGTTGCGTTTGAGCATAGCAGGCGGGCGATGGCTCAGGCGGATGCAAGCCGATCAGTTGGGCACCGACCATTCACGCTGCGTGCCGCTACGTGCGTCTGCGCTTGGCGAACGCCTGAGCAAGTTCGGAAACCGCAGGCTATTCTGTATACTGTCCCTCGATTAAGCTGCGGCCCGCGCGCCTCAGTGGAAGATGGTCTCAGGCGTCTCGGCGGTGAGGATGCGTTTCGACCATTGCAGGAGTTCTTCAGGTTTGGCTGCCGAGATGCGCTCCCGGTGCGCCTCGAGTGAATCCGAACCGAATTTCTCTTGCAACAGAGTCATCAAGATCATGGCCTCTCCCTGCTGCATGCCCAGAATCTTCCCCTTCTCAATCCCCGCTTGTTCAACCGTCGTCACATAAGGCATCTGGTATTGCTCCTCTAATGCATAGAGTTCTTGCCGGAATTCCGCTTCCAGCGCTTTGGGCAGGCGGACCATCCAGTCGATGAGGCGGAAAAGCTCCTCAATAAGCACCCGCCCGTAATCGCGATCATACATCAAGCGCATCAAGCGGAATTTCCAGCCTTTGAGCGTCTTGGCATCGTCGGTCACCTTGGCGCGGATCTGCGCCATCACCACCAGGGCAAAGACATTGTCGCTGGTTTCCAGCTCGGCCCAGCGTTCCGGCTCAGCATAGTCGAGCAGTTTGACCACGGGAAATTGGAAGTCTATCCGACAGTCCCACAGCGCTGCGCTGTACTGCTGTGGGCGGAAGCCTTGGTCGGCATCTGCAAGGACCGCCAGGCTCGCCACCGGCACTTGATAGACATCGCGGATTTTATAGTGGTAGGTGAACATCCGCTCGGCAAAGACGGTTTCCGGATCACCTTGCACTTCGACATGGATCAGTACCCAGACCGGCGTGCCGTCGCGGCGATAGACCCCGACTAACTTGTCGGCATAACGCCGGGTGGTCTTGGCTTCGCGGACGATCTGCTGGAACTCTTTGTCGAGAAACTGTATCCCTTTGGACCAGTCGACCTCGGCATGGATAGCTGGGAACAGCAGTGCGAGAAACTCCGGGAAGAACCGCTCCAGGGCCTCTTTCCAGGGGCTGTCGTAGTCGGGTTTGTCGCCGGTGTCGGTGGCTTGGGTGTCGGCTGTCATGGGCAGAGTCTAGCCGATGCTGCGGTTTGGGTAGGAGGGGCTTTGGCTGCGCGCATCAGGCTGTTCGGTATACTGTCTCTGGATTTGCCGTAAAAGTAGCCGTTCGGCAACAAACAGTGCACCACGTCCGCCTGCTGTGCCCGAATGAAAGCCGCCATCGGAACGATGACCGCCCAATAGCCGCGCAGCAGTGCGAGTGCATTGACGAGCTTCGCGCCGACCATTGCCGGACTCCCGATAAGCCCATGAAGCAAGCGATTGCGTCGGATGATCGGGCCAACGCTCGCTCGTATTCGAGGCAATCGCCGCCGCTTTGGCGCTGCTGCGGCCGATGAATCGTTCCTTCCCTTTAGTATCCTGGCGTCTGCAGCTGGCGCTGGCTCCAAGTTGCGCGCAGGCCCATGTACCGAGATCCCCGCCGCCTCCATCGCCGGCGCTAAAAACCCTGGATTTTCAAAGGTATAGACAGAGGCTGCGAAGCACTCGCGATCAAGCCGTGGCAGATTACGAAGTAAGTCCATCTCCGCGCCACCGACGTCGAGCGAGCCAATGACTACGACAACCGAAATTGGCTTCCGCTCCTGCGCTGGCCTGTTAACGGAAGAGTGGATAGCAGATAGCAACGCCCTGACTCCTATCAGCTCGGCGCAGGATTGCTGCTGGTTAACTCGCGCATGATCAACTCTAGAATCGCGCATGGATGTTCTTCATGCCCTAGATGGCCGAGACTCGGCAGGCGACGCAACTGCGCAGAGTGTACTAGCCGCTTAACCTGTTCGGCTTCGATCGGCGGAATCGTCTTGTCATCCTCAAAGCTGACTAACACCAACCGCGGCTTGAGCTGCGGCAGGTCGCGCACCATCGGCTCAAGATCCCAATTCGCCATCATATTGAGTGCCGCGGCCAAATGCCCCGGATAGGAGATCAGCAGCCGATACAACGCGATCCCTTCTGGGGTCAGGCGCGACCCGGTGCCGTCCGCCATGCGCTTGACGCTGCGCGGGTCCTTGCGGGCGCCGCGGGCAAAGAAGCGGGGCACCACCGAGCTACGCGCAAACAGCTTCGCGGCCGGTGAGAACCACTTCCCGGCAAACCCCCTGAGCGGTAGGAGTGCGCCGCTGAGGCTGATCAGCAGCCTTGGCTGGATGTTGCCATCGAGACACATGCGCGCCAAGATCGCCGCCCCGGCTGAATGGCCAACGGCGACCTCGGGCACGAAACCCAATGACTGGGTGAGCGCGCTAACGGCGGCTGCCATGCCCGGCAATGACAGCTGCTTCGGCTCCGGCGCTGCGGTAAAGCCATGGCCTGGTAGGTCGAGGGCGAGCACCTGAAAATGCTCGGCGAGCAGAGGGAGCAGCCCTCCCCAGGAATGCGAGGCCGCACCGGTGCCATGGATCAGTAGCAAGGGTGGACCGCTGCCAGCCTCTTGGATATGCCAACGGAGCCCGCCGGCCTCGACGAAGCGGCTGCACTCGCGATTCGGCCAGCTGTGCCCATCGCGTTCCCAGCGTGGCTTGTCGTTCATCACCAAGATAGAGGTCATTGGCGTTGATCCCTTCGACCTGCGCTATTCAAGTGACCGCCTGCACGGCGCCGGAGAGCGCGCGCGCATCCGCATGCGGTAGCGGCAGATAGACGGCGCCCATCTCGCGCGCCAGATTCTCCGCATCCGGGCGTGGCCGTGGCGACATATCCACCACCAGCGCCTTCAGCTCGGCGACGCGGAAGGCACGCGCCGAGGCCAAGGCATCCTCAGCCGCTTGGGCGCGGCCACCAATGCCGTCGCGATTTACATTCGCACGGCCATCGGTGAGCAGGATCACGACGGCAGTGCCACCGCGCCGAGTCACCCCGTCGGCGAGCGCGAGCGCGGCATCGATACCCGCGGCCAGCGGGGTTCCGCCACCACCGGGCAGGCTGGCCAGTCCGCGCTTGGCCCGCACGAGCGAGCGTGTCGGCGGCAGCAGGATCTCGGCACGCGGACCACGAAAGGCGATCATCGCGACGCGATCGCGGCGCACATAGCAATCGGCCAGCAGCAGCTCGACCGCACCCTTGGCCTCGGCGAGGCGATGCAGCGCCGCCGAGCCAGAGGCATCGACGACAAAGATGGTCGTGGTCTCGGAGCGTTGACGATAGCGGGTGATGCGAAAATCATCGCGTCGCACCTCGACCAACACCTCGGACTCGCTGCCCTTTTCGGCGCGCTCTTGCCGACGTAGCCGCTGCCAAGGTGCCGCGACTCGCAGCGTATCGATGACATTCAGCCGTGCGCCAGCGCCGGGCTCGCCGCGGCGCGTGCCAGCCGGACGGCCGCGCAACGAGCCACTCTGGATGGCGCCCGACTTACCGCTCGACTTCGAGCGTTGGCGCATCGCACCCATCTGCAGCATCGCCAGCAGATTCGGCGGGATCGCCGCTTGGGCGGCCTCCAGCACCTGCTCCTCGAGCGGCTTGTCCAGCTCCTGCTGCGGTGTCTGATCTTGGTCTTTCTGCTCGTCCTGGTTGTCTTCCGGGGGTGGTGGTGGCTCCTCGGCCTGTTGCTCCTCGTCCGGCTGCTCCGGCATCGGAATGCGGGTCGCGCGCGGCGCCAGCACCAATCGGGCCGCCGCGCTCACATCGGCGGACTCCACGCGATCGCGCCCGGCGAGCGCGGCAGAGGACCGCGCAACGCGTAAGGCCGCGATTGACGAACGCAGCGAATCGACACCGAGCGCCAACGCCGTGCCGCAGAGCATCTCGATGGCCTCTTCATCGATCTCGATCTCGCCCAGCCGGCGCCGCGCCGATTGAATCTGGCTCGGGTCAAAGTCTGACGCGAGCGCCTCACGGTAGCGGATATCGCCAAGATCGAGCAGGAAGGCGAAGCGATCGAGCAGCGTATGCGGCACCTGCTCTTCTTCGTTGGCGCCCTCGTCGAGCGCCACCACGCCGACCCGGGCCGAGGTGCGCGCGGTGATCCCATCGCGCTCGACCTGGATCTCGCCGTTATCGAGCGCCGCGCTGAGGTAGGCCGCGGTCGAGCGACCAATCCGCTCAGCCATCGCCAGCTGCACCACGCCGCCATCGGCCTCGGCCAGCAGCCCACGCTCGGCCACTGGCCGCCCGGCGTGCAAGGTGGCCGCTAGGTCGAGCCCGCCGAGCAGGCGACCATCAGCAATATGCAGCGGGATGCGCCGGAATGGCAGATCCGGCGGCAGCAGCTCGCGCAGCAGCTCCATCCAGAGATCACGCACCGGCCCCGGCAACGCGCGCACCGAGATGCCGCCGCTCCCGACCGGATCAACCGCGAACAGCGCCGCAGCCAGGCAAGCATCGTCCCAGCGCGCGCTGTTATCGGGTAGGCCAGCCCGATTCGGATCAGTCGTCTGATCAGTCGTCGAACCAGTCATCGGATCCGTCATCGCGGCACACCCAAGCGCGGGCTCGAGCAGGATTCTAGGCTGCCGGCTAGACCCGCTGTCGGCAAGCCATCAGGGCAGGGCACCCAGCCGCTGCAACGCCAGTTGATCATTCTCGTGCGACGCGAGCCGCTCATTCGCCGAACAGCTCCTCGATAGCGCGCTCGACGCGGGTCGTGGAGCCGGCATCGTCGAGCACATTGCGGCGCAGCCGGTGGCGCAGCGCCGGCGGCGCGACCCGCTTCAGATGCTCATCGGTCACGCTCTCGTCACCCTCGAGCGCGGCAAAGGCGCGCGCGGCTCGAATCAGCGTCAGCTCGCCGCGAAGACCGTCGGTGCCGAGCTTCATGCACAGCTCAGAGGCGCGCTCGAGCGCCGCATCCGGAACCTCGACATTGGGCAGCCGCTCCTTCGCATTCAGGATCTGGCGACGCACCTTGCCATCCTTGCGCTTGTACTTGTCGATGAAGGCTTGAGGATCGCGCTCGAAGTCATCGCGTAGGCGCACCACCTGCACCCGCGATTTCAGGTCCTGCGGCGTGCTGATCTCGACCGAAAGGCCGAAGCGGTCGAGCAACTGCGGGCGTAGCTCACCCTCTTCCGGGTTACCGCTACCGACCAAGACGAACTTGGCCGGATGACGCACACTCAAGCCCTCACGCTCGACCACATTCTCGCCGCTCGCGGCGACATCGAGCAGCGAATCGACCAGATGGTCCTCGAGCAGGTTGACCTCGTCGATATAGAGAAAACCGCGATGCGCGCGTGCCAGTAGACCAGGCTCGAACGCCTTCTCGCCGCGCGTCAAGGCCTTCTCCAGGTCGAGCGCACCGATGACGCGATCCTCGGTCGCTCCCAGCGGCAGATCGACCACCGGCACCTGCGCCTTGCGCGCCTTGAGCGGGCCGCTCGCCTTGCGCTCGCGGCATTGTTCGCAGAGCCCTGAGTCTGGCGCATCGGGATCGCAGTTATAGGTGCAGCGATCGACGACGCGCATCGCCGGCAGCAGCGCTGCCAGGGCACGAATCGCCGTCGATTTGCCCGTGCCGCGATCGCCAAACGCGAGCACCCCGCCGATACTCTGATCCGTCGCCGCGATCAGGATCGCGAGCTTCATCTCTTCTTGGGCGACAATGGCAGAAAAGGGGAAGGCAAGCGGCATAGTCGTGTGAACCTTGTCGGCGGGCTTTATCAAACGCCCTTACTGGAGGCTAGAATCGCGGCACGCGCGATCGCCGCAAGACCCTAGCGTCGGTGATTCTTTTCGGTCAAGGCGAACCGATCGTTTGCTTGCGCTGGCTCAGCGCAGGCGCCTCTGGACGCCGTTGAAAACGACCCCTAGGCGCTCTCCAGCTGCGTGTTTCGCCTTCGCCGGCGCTGTGTCCTCCCTGAAGACCTCGCGCAGCAGGCTTCGCGCAGCCATGCCCGATTTAGAGTTGGACGACAGAGACACAGATTCAACCAAGAAGCACCTGTCCACTGTCTCGTTCCCGATGATCGCACCACAGCGCACTCAAATCGATGAAGAAGTTATCCAAAGAAGAGCATTTGAACCGCAGATTACGCAGATGAACGCAGAGATTTCAATACCCTGTTATTCACCACTGCTTCACCTGTTGAGTGGCCTTGCTAAACCGGCTAGAGCATTGTTTTTAATCTTTTATCTGCGCGCATCTGCGGTTTAGTAGGTTATGGGCACTGACCAAGGCGACGACCTGAGCAGGCTGCTCGAGCGCCGGCGAGCGCTCGGCGATGCCGGTGCGCTTCGGATTGGCGACCGGCGTTACTCGTACGCTGAACTCGCGGTGCTCGTCGAGCAACGCGCGGCTGCATTGACCGGCGCCGGTGTGGCGGCTGCTGAGCTAGTGCTCTGTCCAACCACACCGGTGCTGGACTCGGTCTTGATGCAATGGGCGCTGGCGAGTCTTGGCGTGGCCATGCTGCCAGTCCGCGCTGATCTGCCGGCCTCGCGACGCGAGTCGCTGATCCGCACGACTGGTGCTGAATGGTCCTGGCGGCCCGCTGACGAAAATGTGGGGCTAGCAGATGTGGGGCTAGCGTCGCTGATCGGCGCGGGGGCAGACACAGCAGAGCGCGTAACGCGGATCGCTGATGCGGAAAGACGAGCGGCAGGCACGCTGATCCGCTGCGGATCAGCCCATTGGTCTCCGCCCGCGCCCGCATCGGAGCCTGCGCCAGCGGCCAGGCCTACACTTGCGGCCAGGCCTGCACTTGCGGCTGCCCATCCAAATTCATCCGCGAGCCTGACGACGACAGTCGTGCCCGGTGCTGCCACCGCGCCAGCGCTCTTCGTCGAGACCAGCGGCAGCAGCGCGGAGCCCAAGATCGTCATGTTGAGCGCGGCAACGATCATCGCCTCCTGCCTAGCCGTGAATGCGCGACTCGAGCTCAAGCGCGGCGATCGCTGGCTCTGCGTCCTGCCGCGCCAGCATGTGGGCGGACTCGCGATCGGTTATCGCTGTGCATTTGCGGGTGCCGAGCTGGTGGTGCAGTCGCGCTTCGAGGCCGAGAAGGTCCGGGTGGCGCTCTGGGACCAACGCATCACCCATCTCTCGCTGGTTCCCGCGATGTTGCAGCGCTTGCTCGACGTCGATCCGACACCACCGCCCGATCTCAGGGTCGCGCTCCTCGGTGGACAGGGGATCGATAGCAACCTGGCCCGACGGGCCGTTGAACAGGGCTGGCCGCTCTACCTCGGCTACGGCATGACCGAGACCTTCTCGCAGGTCGCCGGCGGCTGGATTGATGCCGATGGCCTGCCACAGCGCGGAATGATACCGCTGGACGGCGTCGAGCTCAGCTGCCCCAGCTGCGGAGAAGCCAATATAAAGTCACGGGGCGTAACCCTCGCCGACATCCAACCGCCCGAGCAACCCACTCGGCAGCCAAAGCAACAGACCCGATCGCGAGCCTGTCCAAAGACCCAGGCCGCCGTCCAGCAGGCCCAACCGCTGCGCATCCGCGGCCCGATGCTCATGCTCGGCTACGCCAATCCGACTCGCACGCCCGGCCATGGTCTCGACAACGGCTGGCTACAGACCTCAGACCTCGCCTGCCGACTGCCGAGCGGTAACCTGCAGGTACTAGGGCGTGCCGATGATGTCGTGCTGATTGCCGGCATCAATGTGCTACCCGCCGAGATCGAGCGTGAGCTAGCCCAACTGGATCAGATCGCTGAGATCGCCATCATCGGCGTACCTGATCCGACCTGGGGACATCGACTGGTTGCGCTCTATGTCGGCGAGCTTGAGCCGGCACAGCTCGAGGCCTGGTGCCGCAGCAACCTGAGCTCGCATCGGCGACCACGGACATTTGCACGTCTTGAGCATCTCCCGACACTCCGTTCAGGCAAGCGCGATCGGCAGAGGCTCATCGCCCAAGCCGAGGCGCTAGCACGAACATCAGAGGCTCCCCGCAAACAGACGAAATCGAGCTTGGACTAAGCGGCGGCAGCGCCCGAGCCCAATGAGAACACCACAACATTCCCATTCCCAGTCGACCTGCTGCTGCGCCAGGGCGGGTTTCGCACTGGCTTCTTGACTTGACTAAAATAGTCGGGTAATTTTTGCCAAAACATCAATGTAGCTTGGCTATCCGATTCACCTGCCCAAAAATTTCTGATCCCGACAAACTCAGTAGAGAGAAAAATATCTATCTAAATAGCTATTATACAAAAAATTGCTGAATTTTTGATCCAACTATATCCCTTTCAGTGACTACAGAGGCACTAGTAATGCTTAGCAAAACCCTACTAACCTCAGTTGTATTAGCAGGTGGTCTCATTTATTCAGTCGGCAGCATCGGGGGGACAGTCACGCTCGACGTGAGCGATCCTGGAGCAAGTACTGTGCCTGACAGCTTCGGCGACACAACCGATGTCAATTTCACCTGGGGCGTCAATGGCGACATGAAATACTGGAGCCGCGACAGCTACAGTGGTAAGGATGCTTTTTTCTGCGGAACATCACGGTAGGACGGCCAGTTACCCAGCCGCCCCCGTACAGATCCCGGCGTGCGGAACTACCGCACCGGGCTCCTCGAAGTGATTCGCTTCGCACATGACAGCATCTTTAGAGTACTCAGAAGCTGTGGCAGATACGTGGTCGCTCAAGCTTGAACACCTTGATCAGTTCGGCAAAGCCCTTCCAGTTGTAGCTGCGCCGCTGACTGCGACGATTCATCTCCCGGTAGAGCATGCGAGTGACATGATAGAAGAAGTCACCCAGGCTTTCGTAGTTGCCTCGGATACCGTAGTAATTGTAGTACCCGCGCAGTTTCGCATTGAGGGCCGCGAAGAATTTGTCCTTGTGCATCCGGCAGTGTACGCGACACCAGTCTCGAAAACTGGCCAGGGAGGCGCGGTATTTCTTCCGTGCCGTGCGCCGTTTGAGCGCGGGTTTTCTCCAGCGCCCTCGTCCCCAGCGAAACTCGAATCCGAGAAACTCAAAGGTGCCGTTACGCGTCCAGTCCTGACGCGAGAACCGGAGCAACTGCGTCTTCTCTTGCGCGACTTCCAGCCCGAACCGTTCCATTCTCAACCCAAGCACCCGATAAAAGCGCTGGGCGTCGGATTCACATTCAAACGCGCACACAAAATCGTCGGCATACCGACAGAGGTACGCTTTCCCTTTGCAATGTGTCTTGACGGTGTTTTCAAACCACTCATCTAGCACATAGTGGAGATAGATATTCGCAAGCATCGGTGAGATGATCCCGCCTTGGGGCGAGCCTGTCTCTGGATGCTGAACCGCGCCATCCGGCTCCAATACGCCGGCCTTTAACCACTTGCGAATCAGCCGCAGAAAGGGTTCGTCGTCGATTCGTTGCTGCAACATCTCGATCAGTTTGTCATGATCGATTCGATCAAAGAATGCGCGGATGTCCGCCTCGACCAGGAAGTGATAACGCCCGCTTCGCAGCACGGCGCTCAGGTTTGAACCGCATCCAAGGCTCCAACCCGAGGCCGGTAACCATAGCTGCAGTCGAGAAAGTCCTGCTCATAGATCTCTTCCAGGATCTTGGTGACCCCCATCTGTAGCACTTTGTCCGCAATGGCTGGTATCCCCAATGGCCTCAATTTCCCGTTGAGCTTGGGGATGTATCTTCTGAGTACCAGCTTGGCCCGATACCACCCCCCTTTGACCGCCGCCACCAGTCCTTCCACATTGTCCTGGAGGTTGGCTTCATAGGCGCGTGCATCCAGTC
>NZ_NRRY01000005.1 GCF_016583905.1 Lamprobacter modestohalophilus
CTCGCGGGTCGCTGAGGGGAGCAAAGTGCTCGACAAGACTGGCAGACATGGGAAACTCCTAGGGTTCGTTTCCCGATAGACTGCCGCAACTGATTCTATTCGCAAAATTTTATACGCGCTCGCCCTGGCCATCGGCGGTGTCCGCAAGCCGACAGAAGATCACTGGTATATCATCAACGGGTGTAGACCTCGATCCCATTGGAGCCTTTGTTCGCGCATGGAACCCGAAGCCTTTGTCCAATCGTCCGTCCTCTTGCTGCTTGCCGCTGCAGCGGCTGTGACGCTGTTCAAACACTTCGGTCTTGGCTCGATCCTCGGTCTGCTGGTCGCTGGCATCTTGATTGGACCCTATACACCAGGTCCATCGGTGACGGGTAATGTCGATGACCTGCGCCACTTTACCGAGTTGGGCGTGGTGCTGCTGCTCTTCGTCATCGGCCTGGAGCTGCATCCGAGCCGACTGTGGGAAATGCGCCGCACGCTGTTTGGGCTCGGCTCCTCGCAGATCATCCTCTCGGGCCTGGCGTTGGCGCTCTATTTTCGCCTCTTTGTCGAGACCTGGCCGGTCGCGTTGTTGATCGGCCTAAGCCTGGCGCTGTCGTCGACGGCGCTGGTGATGCAAATGCTCTACGAGAAGGGCGAGATCGCCACGCCGCGTGGGCAAACCGCCTTCGCGGTCCTGCTGATGCAGGATATCGCCGTCGTGCCGATGTTGGCACTGTTGCCGCTGGCAGCCAGCACCGGCGCGAGCCTGCCGGGCCCGCCGCTGTGGGAGCAGCTCGGCCTCATCCTACTGATGCTCGCCGGAGTGATCGTCTCCGGTCGCTATCTGGTGCCGTTAGTCTTAGACCTGCTGGCGCGACAAGGCAACCGCGAGGCCTTCTTTCTGGTCACCCTGGCCTCGGTCTTCGTCGCCGCCTGGGCGATGAACCGCGCTGGAATGTCGATGGCGCTAGGCGGCTTTCTGATGGGCATGATGCTCTCCGGCTCGCGCTACAGCGTCCAGATCCACGCCAGCATCGAGCCGCACAAGGGTCTGTTGATGAGCGTGTTCTTCGTCACCGTGGGCATGTCGCTCGATTTGGGCGTGCTAACGACGCAGCCGCTGCTCTTCGGGCAGCACCTGTTGGCCCTAGTCGCCATCAAGGTATCACTCCTGTTTGTGCTCGCGCTTGGCTTCTGCAGCACGCGCAGTGGTGCGCTGCAGGTCGCCTTCATGCTCGGGCAGGCCGGCGAGTTCGGTTTCATTCTATTTGGGGCGGCGAAGCTGCTCGGCATCATCGATGCTGAGACCTTCACCATGGCGGCGGCGCTCATCTCCGGCAGCATGCTGATTACGCCCTTGCTCGTGCGTCTCGGCGGCTTCCTAGCCGATCGTTTCCCGAGCTCAGACCCGCAAGTCGACGACCGCTTCCGTTATCAGCCGAGCCAGGAGCAGGCACCGCAAGCGGTGATCGCTGGCTATGGGCGAGTCGGCCATACCATTGGCACAGTGCTGTCCAGCCATGGCATTCGCTTTATCGCCTTCGATCAAGATCCGGGGCTGGTTGCGCGCTGGCGCGCCGAGGGCCAGCCGGTGTTCTATGGCGACATCCGCAATCCAGCATTGCTCGCCGCGGCCAAGGTAGAGCAAGCCAAAGTGGTGGTGCTGACCATCGATGATCCGCACGCGAGTATTGAAGCGACAACCCTGGTCCGACACTATGCACCGGAGATCATCATCGTCGCGCGCGCGCGCGACCTGACCGCCTGCGATGCGCTGTTTCGAGCCGGCGCCAGCCGCGCCTTTCCAGAGGCGGTCGAGGCCAGCCTGCGCCTAGCAGCGGAGACCCTGGATGGGCTTGGCATCACCGACGAGGACGCCGAGCAGATGGTACAGCAGGCACGCGGCAAGGACTATGCGCTGGTGCGCTCGGAGATTACCGAGAAACCGCCAATGACGGACTCAGGAACCCCGAAGACCTGATTCGGCAACGCGGGCGCGTAACCGCAGATCAGGGCCGATTTGACGGACATCGAGGAGGTCTAGCGGCACGCGCTCGCTCATGCTCGCGAGGGGCCCGAGCTGGAACAGGCCACGCGCATCACTGCCCATCAGATGCGGCGCCAGGTAGAGCACCAGCTCATCGACCAGGCGTTGCTGAACCACTGCGCCAGCCAGCGTTGGCCCCGACTCGATCAGCACCTCGTTGATCTCGCGTTTGGCCAGGTAGCGCAGCAGGGCCTCGAGATCGACCCGCCCGGACGCATCCGGCGGGCCGACCCAGACCTCAGCACCCGCGGAGGTGGCGGCAGCGATGCGCCTGGCATCTTGCACACAGGTTGCCACCAGGGTGGCGCCCGGCAGTGGCAACATCTTCGCTGCGAGTGGTAGGCGCAGCGCGCTGTCGAGGATCACACGCAGCGGTTGCCGCACTGGCTCGCCCACGTCCAGCGCAGGGATCAGTTCCGGTGCAAGCCGCACATTGAGCGAGGGATCATCGGCCAACAAGGTGCCGATACCTGTGACGATCGCCGAGGAGCGAGCACGCAGCCATTGCACATCGGTGCGCGCTGCCTCTGAGGTGATCCATCGACTCTCGCCGTTGGCGAGTGCCGTGCGTCCGTCGAGACTGGCCGCGAGCTTGACCCGCACAAACGGCAAGCCGAAACGCATCCGCTTATCGAAGCCGGGGTTCAGCGCGCGGCAGTCATCTTCGAGCACACCGGTGATGACCTCCACCCCACCCGCGCGCATCCGCTCTAGACCACGGCCATGCACGAGCGGATTTGGATCTTCCATGCCAACCACGACACGACTGACCCCGGCCTCGAGCAAAGCATCAGTACAGGGCGGTGTACGACCATGATGGCAGCAAGGCTCCAGGGTGACATAGGCGGTCGCGCCCCGAGCAGCCTCCCCCGCCGCATCGATCGCCAGACGCTCGGCGTGCGGCTCACCGGCGCGTCGGTGCCAACCTTCACCGACGATCTGCCCCGCCTTCGCCAGCACACAGCCAACGCGCGGATTCGGATCGGTCGTATAGAGACCGCGCTCGGCGAGCCGAATAGCGCGAGCCATCAGCGTCAGGCAAACCGCACCCTCGGCACCCATACTCAAGACTCTTTGTCGAGCGCGTCGAGCAGATCGAGCTGGGCGCGCCGAACCTCAGGCGCCTGATGGCGTTCGAGGCGCTCGATCTCCTCACGAAACGCCGCGACATCTTCGAACTTGCGATAGACCGAGGCAAAGCGCACATAGGCCACCTGATCGAGACCGCGCAGTTCCTCCATCACCAGTTCGCCGATCTTGCGCGCGCTGATCTCGCCCTCAGCGGTGCCGAGCAGCTGACGATGGATGCGGGCAATGGCGGCCTCGACCTGCTCGGTGCTAATCGGGCGCTTCTCAACCGCGCGCATCAAGCCAGTACGCAGCTTGCGCCCATCGAACGGAACCCGAGTGCCATCGCGCTTGATCACCCGCGGGAGGTTCAGCTCAGCGGCCTCATAGGTGGTAAAACGCTCGCCGCAGGCGCCACAGCGGCGCCGACGACGCACCTGATCGCCGTCGCCAGAGAGCCGGGAATCCATCACCTTGGTGTCTTGCGCACCACAGTAGGGACAGCGCATCTAGGGACTCGGCATCAGGAGCGGTGCCGGCCGCTGCGCCCAGCGGTCAACAGGCTCAACGCGCGTAAACCGGAAACCGCTTGCACAGCTCAAGCACCTTGGCCTTGGTCTGCTCGATCACCGCCTGATCGCCGCGGCCATCGATCACATCGCACATCCAGCCCGCCAGATCGCGTGCCTCGTCGAGGCCAAAGCCGCGGGTAGTGATCGCTGGGGTACCAACGCGGATTCCGCTGGTGACGAAGGGCGACTGCGGATCATTCGGCACCGCGTTCTTGTTGACGGTAATGTTGGCGGCACCCAGCCAGGCATCGACATCTTTACCGGTCAGGCCCTGCTCAATGAAGCTGACCAAATACAGGTGATCGTCAGTCCCGCCAGAGACCACATCGTAGCCGCGCGCGAGGAAGGTTTCGGCCATGGCTTGGGCATTGAGGATGACCTGCTTCTGGTAGTCCTTGAAGGCAGGCTCCATGGCCTCCTTGAAGGCGACGGCCTTAGCGGCGATGACATGCATCAGCGGGCCACCCTGGGTGCCAGGGAAGACCAGCGAATTGAACTTCTTCTCCAGCTCCGGATTGGACTTAGCCAGGATCAGGCCACCGCGCGGACCGCGCAGGGTCTTGTGTGTGGTGGTGGTGGTCACATCGGCGATCTGCACTGGGCTTGGGTAGACGCCGGCCGCGACCAATCCGGCGATATGGGCCATATCGACCAGCAGGTAGGCACCGACCTCGTCAGCGATATCACGGAAGCGCTGCCAGTCGACAACGCGTGAGTAGGCCGAGAAGCCGGCAATGATCATCTTCGGCTTGTGCTCGCGCGCCAGCGCTTCGACCTGGGCGTAGTCGATCTCGCCGGTGGCGGGATCGAGCCCATATTGGACCGCGTGGTAGAGCTTGCCAGAGAAATTGGGCTTGGCGCCGTGGGTGAGATGGCCGCCGTGGGCCAAGCTCATACCGAGCACGGTGTCGCCAGGCTGACAGAGCGCCATGAACACCGCGGCGTTGGCCTGCGAGCCCGAATGCGGCTGCACGTTGGCATAGTCAGCGCCAAACAGGTCCTTGGCGCGCTCGATCGCCAAACGCTCAGCCACATCGACGTACTCACAGCCGCCGTAGTAGCGCTTAGCGGGATACCCTTCGGCGTACTTGTTGGTCATCACCGAGCCCTGCGCCTCCATCACGCGCGGACTGGCGTAGTTCTCGGACGCAATCAGCTCGACATGCTCTTCCTGGCGGCGCTCCTCGTCGCGAATGGCCTGTGCGAGCTCGTCATCGTAGCCGGTGATCTGCATGCTGGCGTCGAACATAAGGAACACTCCCGGAAATCAAAAGCCGCTCAGTATAGCGCGGATCGTATTGGGTTTCAGATCCGATGCCGATCGGGCTGCCAGGCGGCTTCGAGCTGCTTGAGGACGTCGCGGCGGCTGATGATACCGATCAGGCGGCCCTGCTCCATCACCGGCAGGCGGCGGAAATTGCTGTTCGCGAAGCGCTCAGCGACCTCGGTGACGGGCGTATTGGCATCGATAGTGACCACCGAGCGGGTCATGAAGTTCTCGACACGGCCACCATCTTCGCTGTGGTAGCCAGCGCCGAGCGCAATCTGCATGCAGTCGCGCTCGGTCAGGATGCCAACCAGGTTGCCGATCTGATCCACCACTGGCGCCCCGGACAGCCGCCCTTCGACCAGGATGCGTAACGCCTCCAAGACATCCATTCCCGGCTGTAAGGTCACGAGTCCCCTAGACATCGCCTGCTTAGCCGTCTTGGTTTCTTTCATCGCTGCTGGCTCCTGACCGAAACGATCGGATCGTGTGGGTACCTCGCTCTGCCTTCAGCTTAGGCGATTGCCGGAAAAGATCATATCGAATTGCGCAGGATTTTCGTTTGCCTTCAAGGAGCGTCGCCGGGAGCTTAGCCGGGCTATGTGACCGGCGGCGCGACGCAGAAGGGGAGCGAAAAGACCAGCAAGGCGGTATGAGCTTTGACAGAAATCGCCTTAGGCCAAATCGCCGCTGTGCGTGGGCGTCTCCGCGTGCTCGGCCTGATTCGGACAGACCTGTCCGCGACTGCAGGCACCGCCGCAATCAGCGTGGAGCCCGGGAATCTGATTCAGACCGCCGCAGCTGCCCTTGAGCGCAGCGCGGCCGTTGAGCACGCCGAGCGCGAGGCCAACGAAGGCGAGCGAGAAGATCGTCAGCGCAAAGCCGAATTCAAGCATGCTTGCCTTCCAGAAACCTGATGGCTAGCCGCCAAAATCATCGAGCAGGATATTGTCGCGCTCGACACCGAGACTGTGCAGCATGCCAATCACCGCTGCTGACATCATCGGTGGTCCGCACATGTAGAACTCGCAATCCTCGGGCGCCGGATGATCCTTCAGGTAGCGCTCATAGAGCACGGTATGGATGAAGCCGACCTCGCCAGTCCAGTTATCCTCCGGCTGCGGCGATGAGAGCGCGATATGCCATTTGAAGTTATCGTGCTCGCGGGCCAAGGCATCGAACTCCTCTTGGTAGAAGATCTCGCGCTTGCTGCGGGCGCCATACCAGTAGGACATCTTGCGCTTGGTGTTCAAGCGCTTGAGCTGATCGAAGATGTGGCTGCGCATCGGCGCCATGCCCGCACCGCCACCGACGAAGATCATCTCAGCACCGGTCTCTTTGGCAAAGAACTCACCGAAGGGGCCAGAGATGCTGACCTCGTCGCCAGGCTTGAGGCCAAAGATGTAGCTCGACATGATGCCAGGCGGCACATCCGGATGATCCGGCGGCGGCGTCGCGATGCGCACGTTGAGCATGATGATCCCGGCCTCGCCGGGATAATTGGCCATCGAGTAGGCGCGTGTGACCGGATGCTTAGTCCCCGCCTTGAGGCTCCAGAGGTTGTACTGATCCCAGTCGCCGCGCAGATACTCGGGGATCTCGATATCGCCATAGTCGAGCTTGTAAGCCGGGCATTCGATCTGGATGTAACCGCCGGCGCGAAACGCCACGTCTTCCCCCGGCGGCAGCTCGAGCACCAGCTCCTTGATGAAGGTCGAGACACTGCGGTTGGAGCGCACCCGGCAGTTCCAGCGCCGCACGCCAAAGACCTCGCGCGGCACCTCGATGCGCAGATCCTCTTTGACCGCGACCTGACAGGAGAGACGATAGCCCTCCCCCGCCTCGCGCCGGTTGATCAGGCTCGACTCGGTCGGCAGCAGCTTGCCGCCGCCTTCGAGCACCTTGACCCGACACTGACCGCAGGTGCCACCGCCACCGCAGGCAGAGGGCACAAAGACATCGGCATCAGCCAAGGCGCCGAGCAGCTTACGCCCGGCGCTGGTGACGATGTCGCGCTCTTCATTGATGTCGATATGCACATCGCCGCTCGGCACCAGCAGGCGCCGCGCACTCAGGATCACTAACACCAGCGCCAGCACCACACCGGTGAAGACCAGGACGCCGAAGGTCAGGTCTAGCATGCGACAACCTCCTTCATCCCTTTAAACAGGTGCTTCATCGGCCTGGTCACAAAGAAACCCGCCAACAGAGACACAGACACAGCGCCACCAGCAACGCAGCTCGGCAGCGAGCAGTCAAGGGCGCCGTTCACAATTGGATACCTGAGAAGGACATGAAGGCCATGGCCATCAGCCCGGTCGTGATAAAGGTGATGCCGAGCCCTTGCAGCCCGTTCGGCACGTCGCTGTATTTGAGCTTCTCGCGGATGCCGGCCAGCAGCACTAGGGCGAGCGCCCAGCCGACGCCGGTACCGAAGCCGTAGACGGTACTCTCGGTCAGATCGTAACCACGCTCGACCATGAACAGGGAGCCGCCGAGGATCGCGCAATTCACCGTGATCAGCGGCAGGAAGATACCCAGGGCTTGGTAGAGCGCCGGGAAGTAGCGGTCGAGCAGCATCTCCAGCATCTGCACCATGGCCGCGATCACGCCGATATAGGTGATCAAGCCAAGGAACGAGAGATCCAGCTCCGGCAGGCCCAGCCAGGCCAGCGCCCCCTCCTGCAGCAGATGATGATAGATCAGGCCATTGACCGGCACGGTAATGGTCTGCACCACCACCACGGCAATGCCAAGCCCGATCGCGGTCTCGACCTTCTTCGACACTGCGAGAAAGGTGCACATGCCCAAGAAGAAGGCCAGCGCCAGGTTCTCGACGAAGATCGCCTTGAACAGCAGTGACAGATAATGCTCCATCAGCCGCGGCCCTCTGAGCAAACCACCGCAACCTGCCTCCTTGATGAGCGCTTACGCATAGGCATCGGCATTGGTATCGGCATCGGCATCAGCATCACTGCGCCTCCGTGCGATGGACGACGTGGATGCGGTATTCAGGCTTCTCGAGCTGATCCGGCTTCCAGGTGCGAATCGCCCAGATCATCAGACCGATGATGAAGAAGGCGCCGGGCGCCAACAGCATCAGCCCATTCGGCTCGTACCAGCCGCCCTCCTTCAGTAACGGCAAGATCTGCACGCCGAGCAGGCTACCAGAGCCCAATAGCTCGCGAATCACGGCGACACCGATCAGAATGACGCTGTAGCCGATGCCATGCCCGAGCGCGTCGATAAAGCTCGGCCAGGGCGGATTCTTCGACGCAAAGGCCTCGGCGCGGCCGAGCACGATACAGTTGGTGATGATCAGCCCAACGAAGACCGAGAGCTGTTTCGAGAGCTCATAGGCGAAGGCCTGCAGCACCTGATCGACGACGATCACCAGCGAGGCGATGATGGTCATCTGGATGATGATGCGAATGCTGCTCGGCATGTGCTGCCGGATCAGGCTGATGATGACACTCGAGCCGACCAGCACCACGGTCAAGGCGATGCTCATGGTGATGGCCGGCGCTAGCTTGGTGGTCACCGCCAAGGCCGAGCAGATGCCAAGGATCTGCAGGGTGATCGGATTCTTGTCGACGATCGGCTCGAGCAGCAGCCGGACGGATGTGTTTGCCATCGTGTGCGTACCCCTAGTCGTCCCGGCGTCAGCCGCGCTCACGACCGGACAATGTTGCCAGGAACGGACCATAGCCCTGTGGTCCAAGCCAGAACCGCATCAGGTTGGTGACACCAT
This sequence comes from Lamprobacter modestohalophilus, assembly GCF_016583905.1. Lineage (GTDB taxonomy): Bacteria > Pseudomonadota > Gammaproteobacteria > Chromatiales > Chromatiaceae > Lamprobacter > Lamprobacter modestohalophilus. The sequence continues at coordinate 8,691 of NZ_NRRY01000005.1, forward strand.
TGCTGGTCAAGGTGGCGCCAGAGAGGCCGTCGACGCGGTGTTCAGCATTCGGTGCATTCGGATCGACATCGCCTTTTGCCACCTCAATCACTGGCTTGCCTGATGCGTCCAGCACGACCTTGCCCGGCCATTCGGAGAGCCAACGCTCGCCGGCGACCTCACTGCCGAGTCCGGCGGTCTCGCGCTGCTCATAGAAGGTCAGGGCCTTCACCGTGCGTCCGTCCGGGGCCAGCGCCAGCAGCCCATGCATGGTCGACCAGAGTCCAGCCCCATAGATCGGCAGGATGATGGTGTCGAGCTGCCCAGCATCGCGCACCAGATAGACCGGCATGCGATCTGGGCGTCGGATGAGTCCGGCCGGATCAGCCTCGCTGAGCGAGGTGCTTGCCGCCGGGTCCTTCGCCGCATCGCGATAGGAGTAGCTCAGCGGGTCGGCACCCTCTACGAAGGCACCGCTGTCGAGATCGACCAGCCGTGTCTCGATCTGGGCGAAGGCCTCGTCGAGGTCAAGCTCACCCGAGTCGAGTCCAGCGACCTCAACGATCTCCGACTTGAGCGCCAGCGCCGCCTTACGCTCCTGCAGCGGCCGCAGACTCACCGCGGTGGCCGAGACCACCATCGAGCAGGCCAGGCAGAGCACGAGCGCAACGGCCAATGTCTTGCGCGGATCATCATTCGGCAGCTTAAACACCGCTTTGATCGAGGCGACAAGGCCTGTCAGGCCGGCTCCAGCAGCTTGCGATCGCGAATCAGCTGACACGGCGACGGGCCCTCCTGCGGACGTTGGCCTGAACCACGAACCAGTCGATCAGCGGCGCGAACAGATTGGCGAACAGGATCGCCAGCATCACACCCTCTGGATAGGCCGGGTTCAGCACCCGGATCAGCACCGTCATGAAGCCGATCAGCGCCCCGTAGACCCACTTCCCGGTATCGGTCATCGAGGCTGAGACCGGATCAGTGGCCATGAATACCAGTCCGAAGGCGACGCCGCCAAGCACAACGTGCCATTGCCAGGGGACGGAGAAGGCCGGGTTGGTCTCGCTGCCAATCACATTGAACAGGAGCGCTGTACCGATCACACCGATCAGCACCCCGAGCATGATTCGCCAGGAGGCAACGCCGGTAAACACCAGGAAGATCGCCCCGAGCATGATCAGCAGGGTCGAGGTCGACCCGATCGATCCTTGGACGGTGCCAAAGAAGGCGTCCCACCAGGTCACACCCACGGCCTGGATCGCACCCACTCCACCCTCAGCCGCCAACATCAGTGGGGTCGCACCGCTGAAGCCATCGACCGCGGTCCAGACCGCATCGCCGGAGATCTCGCTCGGATAGGCGAAGAACAGGAAGGCACGGCCGGTCAGCGCCGGGTTCAGGAAGTTCTTGCCGGTGCCGCCGAAGACCTCCTTGCCGATGACAATGCCAAACGAGATACCCAGCGCCACCTGCCACAGTGGGATATCGGGCGGCAGGGTCAGCGCGAACAGGATCGAGGTGACGAAGAAGCCCTCGTTGACCTCATGATTGCGCACGGTCGCGAACAGGATCTCCCAGAAGCCGCCCGCGGCCATGGTAACGATATAGATGGGCAGGAAATAGACCGCGCCATGCCAGAAATTGGCCCAAACGCTGTTGGCATCGTAACTGCCGGCCCCGACCAGCCAGAGCAGGCCACCACGCCAACCTTCGACCTGCTCCATGCCCATCGCGGCCATCGCGGTATTGGCCTGCAGACCGACATTGATCATCCCGAACAGGGCGCAAGGCAGCACCGCGATCCAGACGAAGATCATGACCCGTTTCAGGTCGATGCTATCGCGCAGATGCGGTGTCCCGGCGGTGACCGTCGAGGGTGTATAGAGGAAGGTATCGACCAGCTCGAACAGGGCGCCGAAACGCTCATAACGGCCGCCTGCCAGGAAGTGGCGCTCCTGCCGGTCTAGGTATTTACGCAATGCCTTACTCATGCGGGCCTCGAGTGCTGCGGAGTAGCCACCGCTGAGTGCCACGGAGACGTGCCACGGGGACGTGACCACTGACAGAGGTGGAAGAGCATCATCGGGTCAGTGATTCTCATGCCAGATCTTGTCAAGATTGCGCCGCAAGATCGGCCCGAAGTCATGCTTGCCGCAGTCGACAAAGCTGCAGAGCGCCAGGTCTTCCTCGTCCAACTCGAGCGCGCCAAGCGCCTCGGCCGTTTCGATGTCGTCGACGATCAGGGCGCGCAGCAGCTGGGTCGGCAGCAAGTCCAACGGCATCACACGCTCATAGGCGCCAATCGGGACCATGGCGCGTGGGCTGCCGTGTAATGAGGTGCCCAGTGCCAGCGTCTCGCCCTTCTCACGTCGAGACCAGAACATGTTCAGCGCCGAAAACTGGCCACGGCCCGGCTTGAGCCAGCCGAGCCATTCGCGCTCGCGGCCCTCGGCTAGCACCGTGATCTGATTGTGGAAACGCCCCAGGAAGGCACTGGTGCCGACCGCGTGCCGACCGCTCAGCGGAGAGCCCGAGATCACGCGCGCCTCATGGCGACCGCTCAGCTCGGCTTGCACCAGATCGTTGGTACTGGCCCCAAGCCGGGTACGAATCAGCCGCGGATTGGCAACCATCGGCCCGGCTAAGGAGATGATCCGCGTCGGATCGATGCGCCCGGTCCGAAACAATCGACCGATCGCAATCACGTCTTGATAACCGATCGACCAGACCGTTCGCTGCAGACTGGCTGGCGCGAGCAGGTGGATGTGGGTACCGGGCAGCCCTGCCGGATGCGGCCCCATGAACTCCGCCACCTGAAAGCCTGAGGCCGCCGGCACCGGCAGGCCCGCATCGGGCCGCTGGCAGCAGTAGCAAGGCCCATCAGACAGCTTGCTGATCACCCGCAGACCGTCGGCGAAGGCATCGCCGGCCGCGTCGATGATGAGCTTGGGGTCGGGCGCTAGCGGATGGCTATCGATCGCCGTCACGAACAGCGCGGCCGGCGCCGTCTCCGGCGACGGGATCATGCTGAAGGGTCGCGTTCGGAATGCCAGCCAGGCACCGGCCGCAAGCAGATTCTCGCGCACCTGATCGCGGCTCAGGCCATCGAGCTCGCTCGCCTGATAGGCATTGAAGGTCTCTTGCTCATCGGCCGGTGGCAGCGGGTCGTTGCCATCGCGCGGCCGATCGAGTCGGATCACAATGGTCTCGAGCACCCGCCGTGGTCCACGATGGATGGCCTCGACGACGCCGCTCCCAGGCGCGGTGGCGGCGACCTCTCGGTAGGCCTTGCGACGGCTGATGGGCTGACCGAGCCGTACCCGATCGCCAACCTCGATCTCAAGGGTTGGCAGGCGCTTGACGCCGACGCAGTCGTAGCCAATGTGGGCCACGCGGCTGACGACAGGGCTGGCATCGATCTGCGCACTGGGAGCACCCGCGAGCGGGATGTCCAGGCCTTTCTTGAGCCGAAAACGCCGTGGGCGACCGTCGTCTGACTGGCCCTGGGCTACAGAGGGTCGGAATAATGCCACTGCGAGTCGGAGCGTGCTGCTGAAGTATCTGCTGATTGACCTATACGATCCCTTGCTAGCCGGCAAGCGTCAAGGCCCAATATAAAGAAGGTGCTTGAAGATGACGGATGCGCTTGCGACCTGCTCTAGCGCGTGGACGCCGCGCGAGCAAGTACAGCAATGCGGGCCGAGAGTTCCAGCATCATGGTCCGGCGTTGGGCATCAGAGATCTTAGCGCCGCACGCATAGATCCCGTGCCCTGCAACGATGCAGATCGAATGCGAGGCCAAGGCCTCCGCGACCCGGGCGGGCGTATGGTCTCGATGCTGATCCGGGTCCAACCGCAAGACCGGAACAGTGCCAAGCAGCCGCGCACCGCCCAAATCTGGCGGCTCGAAGTCGCAACCAGCAAAGCTGATCGCCACCGAGTGCGGCCCATGCGAGTGCAGCACAGACCCAATCTCCGGCTGCTGCCGGTAAACCTCGCGATGGATCGGCGCATCCAAGGATGCGGCCTCGGCAAGCGGCGCATCGAGCGCACAGGCGACGAGGTCATCCGGCACCAGCGCACCGAGCGACGCACCGCTCGGGGTGATCCAGAAGCGTTTACCCTGCCGCACCGAGGCATTTCCGGCCAAACCGCCGATGTCACCCTCGGTAGGCAAGCGCTGGAGATGCTGGATCAGGGCGACGCGTGGATCTTCTGGAGCCACAGCGCTGTCACGCACCAACTTGCCGATGAAGTCGGCCAAGGCCTGCGGATCGCTGAGCGGCAAGACCGGTGGATGCGGCGCGACTGGGAGTGGGTCATCGCTGACCACGGCGACGATACCATCGTCATCCGGATAGAGCGGTGTCTTGCCGGTGGCGGCGCGAAAGACCTCGATCTTCGGCACCGCCGCCGAGCGGAAGCCCTCGATGAGCAGCAGATCCAGGCTACCGGCATCGAAGCGCGCGCGCAGCGCATCGAGCCCGGCGGGATGGTCTTCGGCGCGCTCGTTGGTGCGGCTGAGCAGTGCCCAATGCTCGCCGGAGACCAGCATCACCTGGCGCGCACCGGCCGCAGCTACCTCATAGCTATCCTTGCCGGGCCGATCCAGCGCGAAGCCATGGTGGGCATGCTTGAGATAGCCAATCCGCAGCCCGCGCTGACGCAGCAGGGGCACCAACTTGCGTAACAGGGTGGTCTTGCCGCTGCCGCTCGGCGCTACGAATCCGACGGCCGGGATCTGTTCTGCGCCCATGAAGCATGGCTCTCCAAATTAACTGCTGAGCTTGGTGCGGAGCTTGCGAATCTGCGCGCTCGCCTTGGACATTCTAGCCGAGAGGGGGCAGAATCGCGGCTCATTTCCTGACCAATATGGCTCAACGACATAGGATCGAGATGGCGCAATACATCTACACCATGAACCGCGTCGGCAAGATCGTGCCGCCGAAACGCGTGATCCTGCGCGACATCTCCCTCTCGTTCTTTCCCGGCGCCAAGATCGGCGTGCTCGGCCTCAACGGCTCCGGCAAGTCGACGCTGCTGCGCATCATGGCCGGCATCGACACCGACATTGAAGGCGAAGCGCGGCCACAGCCGGGCATCAACATTGGCTATCTGTCGCAGGAGCCGCAGCTCGACGAGAGCAAGGACGTGCGCGGTAACGTCGAGGAGGCCGTCGCGCCGATCAAGCAGGCGCTGGAGCGGCTGGATGCAGTCTATGCCGCCTACGCCGAGGAGGATGCCGACTTCGACGCCCTGGCCAAGGAGCAGGCGGAGCTGGAAGACCTGATCGAGGCCACCGATGGCCATAATCTCGACCGCACGCTCGACCAAGCCGCCGACGCGCTGCGGTTGCCACCTTGGGACGCCGCGGTCAGCACCCTCTCCGGTGGCGAGCGCCGCCGCGTCGCCCTCTGCCGGCTGCTGTTATCCAAGCCGGACATGCTGCTGCTCGACGAGCCGACCAACCATCTCGATGCCGAATCCGTCGCCTGGCTCGAGCGCTTCCTCAAGGATTACAGCGGCACCGTGGTGGCGGTCACTCATGATCGCTATTTCTTGGATAACGTCGCTGGCTGGATCTTGGAGCTCGACCGCGGCCACGGCATCCCCTGGCAGGGCAACTACTCGAGCTGGCTGGAGCAGAAGGAGAAGCGCCTGGAGCAGGAAGAGAAGTCCGAGCAGGCACGCATCAAGGCGATGAAACACGAGCTGGAATGGGTGCGCACCAACCCCAAGGGCCGGCAGTCGAAGAGCAAGGCGCGCTTGGCCCGGTTCGAAGAGCTGCAATCGCAGGACTTCCAGAGCCGCAACGAGACCAACGAGATCTACATCCCGCCTGGCCCCAGGCTTGGCGACCTGGTCATCGAAGCCAACGGGCTGCGTAAGGGCTATGGCGATCGGCTGCTCTACGACGATCTCTCATTCAACCTGCCCAGAGGCGGCATCGTCGGCGTCATCGGCCCGAACGGCGCCGGCAAGACGACCATGTTTCGCATCATCACCGGCCAGGAGCAGCCTGACGGCGGCGAGATGCGGGTCGGCGAGACGGTCGAGATCGCCTATGTCGATCAGAGCCGTGATGCGCTCGATGGCAAGAAGACGGTCTGGGAGGAGATCTCCGACGGTCTCGACACTATCGTGGTCGGTCGCTACGAGATGCCCTCGCGCGCCTATGTGAGCCGCTTCAACTTTAGGGGCTCCGATCAGCAGAAGCGCATCGGCGATCTCTCCGGCGGTGAACGCAACCGGGTGCATCTGGCCAAGCTGCTGAAGAGCGGCGGCAATCTGTTGTTGCTCGACGAGCCGACCAATGATCTGGATGTCGAGACCCTGCGCGCGTTGGAAGAGGCGGTGCTGAACTTCCCTGGCTGCGTGGTGGTGATCAGCCATGATCGCTGGTTCCTGGACCGCATTGCGACCCATATCCTGGCCTTTGAGGGTGAATCGCAGGTGACCTGGTTCGAGGGCAACTATGCGGACTATGAGGAGGATCGTCACCGGCGTCTGGGCACCGAAGCCGATCAGCCACATCGCATCCGTTACCGGCCGCTAAAGGCCTGAGGCTGCGGCTTATGGCGGAAACGCTGCGCTCAAGTACGCTGGCGCCCTTCCCTCATGCCCGAGCCGCTCGAAATCGACGCTATCCTCGGTGATGACGACTGAGGATCGCGTTAGAATCCCGTGATTGTTTTAGAAGCCTGCTAGTCTTATGGAACGGAAAGTCTCGCCCCCAGAGGTGATCTGATGCGGCATCTGTTACCTTTTTGTTGTGCGTCAGCGCTGTTCGTCACCAGCCTAGATGCTTTGGCGGTCGAGACCGCGCCGCGCATCTCGGACCGCGAGATCATCGAATCCCTCACTCGACTAGATGCTGGCCAATCGACCTTGGAGCAGCGCTTAACGGCACTGGAACAACGCATGGATCAGCGCTTCACTGCCATGGAGGAAACGATGAATCAGCGCTTTGCCGCGATGGAGAGCGCCATGGACCGGCGCTTTATCGCCATAGAGAAAGACATGGACCAACGCTTTGGCGCCATGGAAAACTTGATGGATCAGCGCTTTGCCGCCGTCGAGAAGCGCCTCGATGATCTCTTTGCGATGATGTTGACCATGTTCTCCGCGCTGGTGCTGCTGATCGTCTCGCTGTTTGGCTACATCGTTTGGGACCGTCGCACGGCGCTGCGTCCGCTCGAATCACGCCTCGCCAGGCTTGAGCAGGATCTGGAGCGCGACCTGCAGCTGCGCCATGAAGAAGGCTCATTGCTGACCCGCTTGCTGAAGGCGCTGCGCGAGTTGGCTCGCGAGGATGAAAGGCTCGCCAATGTGCTGCGCAGCTTTTCAGTGCTCTAATCAGCACAGCGAACGACCATAGCGCGGCGCGACCCCAGACAATGAATGGCGTGAGATTCAAATTAACGGTGGGCCGCCGCCGCTTCGCCATCGCCGCTTATGCACAGATGCCCAGCAGTCAGATCACGGCCTGTGACAGCTTGAATCGCCTTGCTGACTGATGAGCGCCAACCTCGAGCAACTGCTCTCCCGCATCGACGCCCTGCTCGACCGCGTCGAGCCCTGGCTGCCGGCGCCGACCGCGACCGACTGGACTGCAGTCGCCTGGCGCTGGCGCAAGGATCGCGCCCAGGGACCGCGAGGCAGGGGCTGGATGGAGCCGATCCGCCGGCCGCATCAGTTGCGGCTCGAAGATCTGCTCGGTATCGACGCACAGCGCGCTGAGATCGACCGCAACACGCGCCAGTTCCTCGCCGGCGGCGGCGCCAACAATGTGCTGCTCTCAGGCTCGCGCGGCACCGGCAAGTCGTCGCTGATCAAGGCGCTGCTCAATACCTATCAAGACCAAGGCCTGCGGCTGATCGAGGTCGACAAGGACGATCTCACCGACCTGCCCGAGATCATCGACCAGATCGGCGGCCGCAGCGAGCGCTTCATCCTCTACTGTGACGATCTATCCTTTGAAGCCTCCGAGTCCGGCTACAAGGCACTGAAGGCCGCGCTCGACGGCTCACTCAGCGCCCCACCAGACAACCTGTTGATCTACGCCACCTCCAACCGTCGTCACCTGCTGCCCGAGTATCAGCGCGAGAACCAGGACGCACGCATGATCGACGGCGAGATCCATCAAGGCGAAGGGGTCGAGGAGAAGATCTCGCTCTCGGATCGGTTCGGGATCTGGCTCTCGTTCTACCCGTTCAGCCAAGCCGAGTACCTCCGCGTTGTTCAGCACTGGCTCGCGCAGCTCGGCGCAACCAGCGCGGACCCTGCCGAGACCGAACGCCAGGCGCTGCAATGGGCCCTGCGGCGCGGCTCGCGCAGCGGTCGCACCGCTTGGCAATTCGCCCGCGACTGGGCTGGACGTAACGCGGTCCTGAGCCAAGCCTCGTCGCTGAGCCAGTCCGCGCCTTCTCTGGCCTAAACAGGCTTCAGGCGCTGCGGAGCCTCGATAAGCGAACGAAGATGATCGCGGCAAAAGGCAGCACAAGCCCGAGCGCCATCACCGTCCACAGCAGCCAGCCCAACTCCGAGTAGTCGGCTGGCACCGTCACAACGCCATCGACCCGAACCTCGCGCGTCACCGCATAGAGTTGATTCAGATACTTGGTGCCGAGCTGGCCCGCCGAGAGCGCCAAATTGGTGAACGAGGCCATCACCGCGAAAAAGGTCGCCTTGAGATGCGCCGGGGCGGAGTTGGCGATCCAGGCCAGCATCGGGATCATCGCGACCTGGCCGAGCGGCGACTCCAGCGCGGTGTCGATCAGCGCGATGAAGCGAGCGTCAACGATCCCGGCCGTGTGCGCTGCGCTCCACTCGTGGAAGCCGTAGTAGAGGGCCAGGTTCGGCAGCGAGAGCAAGGTGCTGAGGATGGTGAGGAAGGCGATGATAGTGACGATCGAGTGATCGGCCATGAACCGGCGGAAGATGAACATGGCGGCCAGCGCCATGCTGCTGCCAACGAGGGACAACACCGAGATGAACTGCTGATCGAAACCGAGATCATCGATCATCCACCAGGTGTTGCCGGCGCCGGGGCTGGGTACCGCGCGGAAGACAAAGATGACGATCGCGGTGCCGAGCAGCACCCGCCCGGCCTCGGGCGTGAGTTCCCGAAGCAACCGCCAGATGAGGAAACTGACGATCCCAAGCGAGCCGATAAACACGATCTCTTTGTTGTTCGGGACATCGCCAAGCCCGACCGCCAGTGTGAAGAGCACAAAGGCCAGGCTGCCACCGAGAATCCAAGGATTAGGCTTGGTCGGCTCGGTGCCACCCTGGACGAGCCGCGCTGCGGCCTCGGTTGCGCCAAGCGCCCGAAGCCGGTTCAGTTCGCGCCGCTTGAGCAGGCTGCCGAGGACGACCCCGGAGACGGAAACGACGGGGATCAGCAACGCCAGCGCGAAGATATCGATGTAGGTCGCTAGCTGTGCGGCCTGATCCATGGCGCCGACATCGCGGAACAGCCACACATTCAGCAAGGCCACCGCGACGCCGCCGCCGATGATGGCGACGCGCCCCAGCGTCTGCATGGTGGTGTGCATCAAGCGCCGCTGCTCGGCATCGATAGGCTGGCCCTGCTCGTCCAGGGTCGGCACGGCCTCGACCGTCATCGCGTCTGCGACCACGTCCTGGACGACGTAGCCCAAGGGCGCCAACAGCACGCTGAACACGAACCAGCTCTCGATCGGCATCAAACTCGCCATCGCGTCTGGCCGACTCAGCAAGCCCAACATCATCAGCAGACTCGCCGCAATCAAACCGGCACCCAGATAGACGAGAATCGCCTTCCAGCGCCAGATCAGGTCGACCAGGTGACCGAGGGGCATCTTCAAAGACCAAGGCAGCATCGCCCAAAAACCGAGCGCGGCCAGAAACTCGGCAGACAAGCCGAGATAATCTTTGACGAAGAAGGTGCCGACGATGGCCGTGAGCCCCTGAATACCGGCAGCGGCATAGATCATCAGCGGAGGCAGATAGGACAGCCGAAGCTGCCGCCCCAGATCGAGTACGATCCGATCGAACCAATTGCTGCTGACTCTCTGCATGGAGCCAAGATGCGGAGCCCTAGTCAAATCGCAATGGGCGAGGCGATCAGGTCAGGCGGCGAGCCCGCATCGCGGCCCGTAGTTTGAGCGTCGAAGCGGAAATGGACTGTCGGCGCGCCTGGTGTCCTTTTCGCATAAGCAGGCGCGGTCGCGCTCGGCAATAGCCTTTTCTGTTTTTAACGGTACGTCGTGAGCGCTTCCATAATTCGCAATCCTCGCCAACGGCTACCCTCCCCGCACTTGAGCATCGCTTGAGAAAGCCAGAAGGCTTGCATAACGACCCGAAGGAGACACCGGATTATTGAAAGCCGACGGTGGCAACGCGGAGTGCGTAAAGCCCTGATGTCATCGGACCGTAATAATGTTCTTGCATGAGGGCGCCAGCTGGATGTAAAACCGACTAGGACGATAAGGTATGGGGTTATGCCCATCACGACCAGGCAAACATTCCGTGGTCGCCAAGAACATGAAGGACAGGGAATGTTCTTATCCACCACCAAAGAGGATACGATGATGTATGAAGATGTTAGCCGGCGCGCCAACGCCCTCCAAGGGTTGGCATTTCACTCCCTCAAGCCCCTGCTCAGGTGGCACAATGACTTTGCCGTCGATGAGCCAACCATAGACGCTCAGCACGAGGCGATCTTCGAGATGGCCCTCGAGGCGTGCGAGCTCGCTCAAGAGAAGGCTAGTGATGAAACGCTGTTCAAGGTATTCGAGCGCTTTGGACGGACCTTGGCTTCGCATTTCCGCTTTGAAGAGAACATGCTGGAGGAAATCGACTATCCCGAGAGGGACGAGCACCGTGCCCAACATCAGGCCATGCTCGCGGAGTTTGACTTCGTTTGCCAGAGAGTTAAAGGCAACGAGAGCCAATGGGCCTTCCAACACCAGTCGCTAATCATGCTCAACTTCATGCTCGGCGTGACAGTCGGCCACATTCTCGGCTGTGACGTCGACTACGCCCAGTTCATGCAAAGAGAGCGCACGGCAAGCAGACGTAAGCATCCGGCGTTTGCTCGATCAGAATCGAGAGTCGCGCGCGCTCAAGCGCCCGCAACCTAATCTTGTGGTACGGGACCGAAGTCGTTGGTGGCGCGGAGCAGCCAAGACTGCTGTAGCTGTCGCCCTGAATCACATGGCGCCCAGTCGCCGGCCTCAGGCGCCGCCGCCCGACCTGCTCAAAGCCCGCATCGGGCGTGTCGGTCGACACTCAGACCTCGACTTCTCGCGGAAGGCTCTGCAGGCAAGCCTCGTTGCCGACACCGGACTGAGTCTCCATGACGACCGCTTTCAGCCGCGCCACGCGCTGGTCGGGGAAACCGAACTGCACAATGTTGATCCCCGACGGCGGCGCAGCCAGCTCACAGGCACCAGGTCACGGATGGTCAGCCCCGTAAGCTTGGCCATCGCCTCTTGCAGGGCTTTGTGGGCGATCACCCCTTGCTGGCAAACACAAACTCTGCGCAATCGGGTGCGACAATATCCGGCGACCAGCTGCAAGCCTCTCCTTTTCCGCACGAATGAACAGGGAGAAGCGCCGATAATGATCCTGTAGACACCACGTCAACGGGTCATCCGGGCCGGCGCTGAGGGTCAGCACCTGGGTCACACCCGGCATGACCAGGGACGGATCGGTGGCGACCAGCGCGTGAGGGATGACAGTGACTCGCCCCCAACGGGGCAGGGTCGCGTAGTCGATGAAGCCGACCTCAGTCGCCAACCATGCGTGGGGCGCAATCGGATGGGCATGAGCGGTGCCGGGAAAATAACTGACCTGTCCAACGTGCAGACAGGCGCTGATCCCGTGCCGAGCCAGCAGGGCTTGGCCCGCCAAGGCGTAGTAGAAACAGGCACGCCGCAGCGGCCAATGCGGAGGACGGCTGCTTGCGACCAATGCCTCCACCGAAGCCGAGAGCGCGCGGATGACGTTTGCAGCGGGTGACCTGTCGGCGGGGGCGGCAGCGAGGCCACTGGCCCATACAATCAACAGCGCTGCTGCGATGACGCGCAAGATGCTTGGCCTCTGGCCGGACACCTCTTGGCCGGACAGGATCACAGCTAGAAGCCCTACCCTGGGCAATCGGCGATCAGTTGCCGCCCACTTGCACGCCGTGGTCTGCCAACCATTGCACATCAAGCTCCCAATCGACGCGATCGACGCCCGGCTGCGCGAGCACGAGCCCTTGGGTGCGTTTCTGATGATCGATCAGGCCCTGCTGCGCCGCAATCATCTTAGGGTCATCTTGCGCGAGCCCAGCGAGTTCAGGATGGATCACCTCAAGAAAGCGAATCGCAGGAACTTGAAAGTTTCGCGGGGTTGAGATGGTCGCGACGCCATTTTCGAAGCGCTTGACGCGGAATTGGTAGGGATAGTCGGCGAGCTCGGGGTCGGTATCGAGGACATCGTTGATCTCCCAGACCTGAGGTTGCCAGCTCGAATTGATCCACCAAGCCAGCAGAGCGACCACGACGACGCCCAGAACAATGCTGTAATTGCGAGTAAACTTGTCCATCGATTGTTAAACCTATTTGATGCTGTGAGCTAATTGATGCTGTTCGCTGAAGTCGGCAACGGTTCTCAACCCACCTTGCCCGCCAGTTCGCTGGTCAGTCTGGCCAGCTCGTGACGCAGATCCTCTCAGGGCCGCACGCTGCTCAGTGCTGAGCCCCCAAGACCGCTGCTCATCGAATGACCTAGCATGGTCTCGCGAACAGGAATCGTTCTCCATGAAAATAGTCAAGTATTCTTAGGACCACCCAATGAAGCAGGAAACGATCAACAAAACCGTGTTGTTGGCCTTGGTTGCAGTGATCTCGCTGCTATTCCTGACCATGATCCAGCAATTTCTGGTCGCGATCTTCATGGCCGCAGTCTTCGCCGCGATGACGCATCCGGTCTATACGCGGCTCACGCACTGGCTCGGCGGCCGGCGTTACCTGGCCTCGCTGATCAGTCTACTTCTGCTGTTGATCGTGGTGCTGATCCCAATCGTGATCCTAACCATGGTCTTCATCGGACAGGCCGTGAACGTCGGCCAGTCACTCACGCCGATCGTGGTGAACTTCCTCAAAGAGCCGGGAAGCTTCCAAGAGGTGCTCGAGAAAATCCCGTTCTATGAGGAATTGATCCCGTACGAGGATCAGGTGACGACCCAGATCGCCGGCGCGGTCGAGGCGCTCGGCAAGCTCCTTGTCAGTCAGATCTCGACCATCGCACTCGGGACGGTGCAGTTCCTGTTCGTCACCATCGTCTTTTTCTACACCCTCTTCTTCTTCCTGATCGACGGCGGCAAGGTGGTAAACGCGGTGCTCTACTACTTGCCACTCCACGATCGCGACGAGCGCCTCATGCTGAGTAAATTCACCTCGGTGACCCAAGCGATGGTGGTTGGAACCCTGCTCATCGGCTTCCTTCAGGGGGCGCTCGCAGGCATTGCCTTTGCGATTGCTGGGGTCCCGAATGCGGTCTTCTGGGGCACAGTGATGGCCGTATTATCGATTATCCCTGGGATTGGCTCAGCGCTGGTCTGGGTACCTGCCGCTGTTATCCTAGTGGCTCAAGGCGCGTTTGGTGCAGGCATCGGACTCGCGATCTTCTGCATTATGGTGGTCGGCAGTATCGATAATCTGCTACGTCCAGTGCTGGTCGGAAAGCACACCGATATGCATGAGCTGATGATCTTCTTCGGCACCCTGGGCGGGTTGTTTATGTTTGGGATGGCAGGGCTTCTGATTGGCCCACTCATCGCCTCGCTTTTCATCACGATCTGGGAGATCTATGGCGAGGCCTTCAAGGACAGTCTCCCCGCAGTCCATAGTGACACTGATGAGGCGACGGAAGCACCGCCGCCACGGGAAACAATCGTGGCGTGCGATGACTCAGTGGATTGGCCCTCGCCCGACATCGCCAGCGAGGTCGAGGGTAATCAGAGATCGGCTCAGCCAGGTGAACTCGACCCAGAGCCCAAGTAGCCGGATGATCTGGCAGCGCACGATGCAACCGATTCAGCCGCTCACCAGGCACCAGCTGCGAACTGGGATCTGGCGAGTGCCCGACCGCTAGGACAGTCCCTAGCGAAAGGGCCTGCCGAAAGATCTAGAACATGCCGAGGGTGAGCTTGGCCTCATCGGACATGGTGTCTGGACTCCAGGGCGGGTCCCAGACCAGCTCGACGGCGACCTCACCAACGCCGTCGACCGTCTTCACTGCGTCCTTCACCATCACCGGCATCAGCCCAGCCACCGGGCATGCAGGCGCGGTGAGGGTCATATCGACATCGACATCGCCGTTATCGGCGATGTCGATCTTGTAGATCAAGCCTAAGTCGTAGATGTTGACCGGGATCTCTGGATCATGGACCTGCCGTAGGGCGGCAATGATCGGCTCCCGCAGCGACTCGGCATCATCAAGTGCCTGGGCTGCCTCAGCCCCCGCGTTGTCGCCTGCAGCAGCCCCGGCTGCCACTACGTCGTCCCGATCGACCATTCCATGATCGTCGGAGCCGAAGCCGGCGAATCTCGCTAACCTGTTCATCAGAGCGTTACCTCGACTGCAAAAGACTGTATCTGCGCTTCAATCCAGCGATCTGCGCTTAATCCAGCGGCGCCCGCTCGAGCCGCTCGCCGACCTGCTCGGTCACGTAGTCGCGCAGCGCCTCGGGGCCGAGGGCCTCGATGATCTCCCCAGCGAAACCGAGGCAGAGCATGCGCCGTGCGAGCGATGCCGAGATACCCCGCGAGCGCAGGTAGAACAGCATCTCGGGCTCGATCTGGCCGACCGTCGTGCCGTGACTACACTTGACATCGTCGGCATAGATCTCGAGCTGCGGCTTGGTATCAACCTCCGCATTCGCCGACAGGATCAGGTTGCGATTCGACATCGCGGCATCGGTCTTTTGCGCATCGCGCGCCACATAGACCAGGCCGTCGAAGACCGCCCTGCCCTTGCCATAAAGAATGCCCTTGAAGCGCTCGCGGCTGGTGCAATTCGGCAGGCCATGGCGGACGTCCATGTGGTAGTCGATCAACTGCTTGTCACCGGCTAGGTAGAGCCCCTGCAGATCGCACTCGGCATGCTCGCCACTGAAGCGGGTGACCAGATCCGTGCGCGCCCAAGTGCCACCGAGGCCGATATTGACGCCAGCATAGTGGCTATTGGCATCCTGGCTCAGGTAGAGGCCGGTAATATGAAAGGCATTCGGACTCTCCTGCTGCACCCGCGCATGCTTCAGCAGCGCATCGCGGCCGAGTGACAGCTCAAGGACGGAATTGGTGCAGTACAGCGCGTCACCAAGGCTCACATAGCGCTCGATGACCTGCGCCTGGGCACCGTCGCCGAGACTGATCAGGTGTCTGGGCTGAGCCACCCGTGGCTCCTCCATCCCAACCGACAGGTGGATGACCTCGATCGGCCGCTCGAGCAGCGCGCCCCGCTCCAGCAACAAGACCAGGCCGTCCTGCATCGCGGCGGTATTCAACGAGGCGAAGAGGTGGCTGCCCTCGCCCGCAATCCGTGTCAGCACCCCCTGGAGTGCGTCGGGGTCAGACTCGATCATGCGCTGCAAGCTGCCGACACGCACGCCCCGCGGCAACGTCCCGAGATCAGACAGCGCCTCGGAGTAGCGCCCATTCACCAGCACGGCACGATGCGCATCAAGCCCCGGCACGAGGACCTCTTCGATGTCATCCGGTGTCAGCGCTGTCAAGGGCTCGTCAACCTGGACGAAGCCCTGATCGATCAGCGAGCGCAGCCCGGTGTAGCGCCAACTCTCAGACTTGCCGGTTGGAACCGCCTGTGCGCGCACGCGCTCGGCGGCCTGCTGACGCTCAGCGGCGAGCCAGTCCTGCGCGGTGCCGGAGCTGGCGGCGTCGATCGCGGCGCCGCCACTAAGGCCCTGAAGCCAGCCCGCAAAGGCCTCGGCGGCCTCGGTCTGCTGTCGACTGCTGTTCGCTGCTGCGCTCATGCTGCCTCCCCGTCAACGATCCAGCCGTAACCCTTCTCCTCGAGCTCGAGCGCCAGCTCCTTGCCGCCGGAGCGGATGATCTGGCCCTTGGCGAGCACATGGACGTAGTCAGGCTCGATGTAATCGAGCAGACGCTGATAATGGGTGACGACGATCATCGAGCGCTCCGGGCTGCGCAGCGCGTTGACGCCGTCGGCGACGATGCGCAAGGCGTCGATGTCGAGGCCCGAGTCGGTCTCGTCCAAGATCGCCAGCTTTGGCTCGAGCATGGCCATCTGGAAGATCTCGTTACGCTTCTTCTCGCCGCCGGAGAAGCCGAAATTGACCGGACGTTTGAGCAGACTATCGTCTAGGTGCAGCACCTTCAGCTTTTCCTTCATCAAGCGCATGAAGGAGACCGCGTCGAACTCGTCCTCGCCGCGCGATTTGCGAATCGCATTCAACGCCGCCTTGAGGAAGTACATGTTGTTGACGCCGGGCAGCTCGACTGGGTACTGAAACGCCAGAAACAGGCCCAGACGAGCGCGCTCTTCGGGATCAAGCTCGAACAGGTCAGTGCCGTCGAGCATGGCGCTACCGGCGGTCACCTCATAGCCTTCGCGACCCGAGAGGACATGCGCAAAGGTGCTCTTGCCCGAGCCATTCGGCCCCATGATCGCATGAACCTCGCCGGGCGCGACCTCAAGGTCGAGGCCACGCAGAATCTCTTTGTCACCGACATTGGCCTTCAGGCCCTTCACAGACAACATGTTTGATGCTCCTAAGTCATGGTGGGCGCAGCGGCGAACGCTGTTCGCATCGACTCGCGCCCTCGTGTTCTTTAACTTGGCGACTCTATTCGGCCATTGCTTAGCCGTTGCTTCGCCATCGCTTGGCTATTCTTGGCCTTCAGGTGATCGCTGTTGCTGACCGGTGCTTGTGGCAGCCCAATGCCCTGCGGTCAGGCCTGGCAGAGGGTTATGCCACAGCTCGCGCTGGACCGCTAAACGCCTAGCGGTGCGTCATCAGCCAACCGCGCCTTCGAGACTGATGCTGAGCAGCTTCTGGGCCTCGACCGCAAACTCCATGGGCAGCTCATTGAAGACCTCTTTACAGAAGCCGTTGACGATCATCGAGACCGCATCCTCTTCAGAGAGCCCACGCGCGCGACAGTAGAAAAGCTGGTCGTCGCTGATCTTCGAGGTCGTCGCCTCGTGCTCCATCTTCGCGCTGGAGTTCTTGACTTCGATGTACGGGAAGGTGTGCGCGCTCGATTTATCACCGATCAGCAGGGAATCGCACTGCGTATGGTTGCGTGCCCCTTCAGCGCGAGCGGCGATACGCACCAGCCCACGGTAGGCCTGCTGACCATGCTGCGCGCTAATACCCTTACTGACGATGGTCGAGCTGGTGTTCTTACCCAAGTGGATCATCTTGGTGCCGGTATCGGCCTGTTGCCGGCCCTTGGTCACCGCCACCGAGTAGAACTCGCCGACTGAATCGTCGCCACGCAGAATACAGCTCGGATATTTCCAGGTGATCGCCGAGCCGGTTTCGACCTGGGTCCAGCTGATCTTCGATCGGTGGCCGCGGCAGTCTCCGCGCTTGGTGACGAAGTTGTAGATCCCGCCCTTGCCATTCTCGTCGCCCGGATACCAGTTCTGCACCGTCGAATACTTGATCTCGGCGTCATCAAGGGCGATCAGCTCGACCACGGCCGCGTGCAGCTGGTTCTCGTCGCGCTGCGGTGCGGTACAGCCTTCCAGATAGCTCACGTAGCTGCCCTCGTCGGCGACGATCAGGGTGCGCTCGAACTGCCCCGTATTCGGCGTGTTGATGCGGAAGTAGGTACTCAGCTCCATCGGGCAGCGGGTATTCTTCGGCACATAGACGAAGGTGCCATCGGTGAACACCGCCGAGTTGAGCCCGGTGTAGAAGTTATCGGTCGGCGGCACCACGGTGCCGAGGTACTTCTGCACCAGCTCGGGATAATCTTGTACCGCCTCCGAGATGGAGCAGAAGATGACGCCGGCCTCGTGCAGCTTCTCGCGGAAGGTGGTCGCCACCGAGACGCTGTCGAACACCGCATCGACGGCGATGCCAGCGAGCGCCTTTTGCTCTTCGATCGGGATACCGAGCTTCTGGTAGGTCTCCAACAGGATGGGATCGACCTCGTCGAGGCTCTTGGGACCCTCCTTTTTCTTCGGTGCCGAGAAGTAAGAGATCGCTTGGTAGTCGATCGGTGGATAGTGCACCGCGGCCCAGGTTGGGGTCGGCATCTCGAGCCACTTGCGATAGGCCGCTAGGCGCCACTCGGTCATCCACTCGGGCTCGCCCTTGCGCGCCGAGATCGCCCGAACTACACCCTCGTCAAGGCCGGGTGGCAGGGTGTCAGACTCGATCTCGGTCACAAATCCGTGCTCATAGCCGGCGTTGACGAGATCGTCGTACTGGCCGACGGTGTCGGCCTTGCTCTCGGCCGTGATGGCCTCTGCTGGGATAGCACTCATGGGTGTCCGCTCCGATACCTGAGTAGTTTACTAGGTTATAGTACGACGACAATGCAGGGTTTCAAGACCCTTGGCCATCGTTTTGTTGAAATCTGGCCGCGCGAAACGGGCTGCTCGGCCGCAGAGATCATTACGAGGGGCGGCACTTTCAAGCATCAGCGCACATTCATTCGCCTCGGCAACTTAATCGCAATTATTCTCATCCCTCTTGCTATCTCTGCTCAGTGCACACAAACTAGGCTCTGGCGCCCAGGTCTTCGGGCCAACGCCATTGACGATAGATCACACCACTAGCGATCCCGCTCGTTGCAATCACACCACTTGGAGCCTGTTCGACCCATGATACCGATCTGTTCTCGCGCCCACCTACTCTCCTTGCGGGCACCGTTCGCCGCGCTTTGCCTCGCAATCGCCGTTGCGCCAGCGCTCGCCGCTGCCGACGACGAGGTCAATCTCTACTCGGCGCGCAAGGAAGCCTTGATCAAACCCCTCCTCGACCGCTTCACCGAGGAGACCGGGATTACCGTCAACCTGGTCACGGGCAAGGCTGACGCTCTCCTCCAGCGTCTGAAGAACGAAGGCCCGAACAGCCCCGCCGACATCTTACTGACCGTCGACGCCGGCAACCTCCACCGCGCCAAGGCAGGTGGACTGACGCAGTCCTTTAGCTCCGAGGTCGTCGATGCAGCCGTGCCTACGACCTACCGCGACCCTGACGGTCATTGGACCGGACTCTCGCTGCGTGCGCGCCCGATCATGTACGTAAAGGGCAAGGTCGAGCCGTCCCAACTCTCGACCTACGAGGCGCTGGCCGATCCACAGTGGCAGGGCCGCATCTGCATCCGTTCGTCGAGCAATGTCTACAACCAGTCATTGGTGGCCTCGATCATCGCCGCCGACGGCACCGAGGCCGCACAAGCCTGGGCCGAAGCGATTGTCGCTAATATGGCGCGTCCACCCAAGGGCGGAGATCGTGACCAAATCAAGGCGGCCGCCGCAGGTCAATGCGATATCGCAATCGCCAATACCTACTACCTGGCAGGGATGCTGAAGTCCGACGACCCAGGCGAGAAGGAGCCCGCCGAGAAGGTCGCCGTCTTCTGGCCCAATCAGCCTGGTGCCGGTGACGGCCGCGGCACCCATGTCAATGTCAGTGGCGCAGCCCTCACTGCCGCGGCAAGCAACAAGGACGCTGCCGTCAAGCTGATCGAATACCTCGTCAGCCCGGAATCCCAGGCCTGGTACGCCGAGGTCAACGGCGAGTATCCGGTGCGCGAGGGGGTTGAGATCAGCCCCGTGCTCGCCGAATGGCGTACCTTTGAGGCCGACGATCTCGACCTGATCGAGCTCGGAGAACTCAACGGCGCGGCGCTCATGCTGATGGATCGCGCCGGCTGGAAGTAGCTACCCACGGCCGAAAAGGGCCCTTTCGATAGCCATGTGCCACCCCCTGCGTTACCCGTCTCGTGTGCTCTGTACCCGTCACGGGTCGCTTGGGCTGGCGCCGGTCGAACGAGAGCCCGCCTAGTGCTCATGGCGCGGTGCCACCCCGGCAGACGAATCGCGTGAGATTCACGTTAAGCGATTGACGTTAAGAGATTCACATTGAAAAGCGTCTGCCTTAAGCCAAGGCTGATGTCTCAAGCATCGATCCGGCTTATGATGTGCCCCCTCCCGACCGGGTCGGGGACTCGCCACTCGCCCTCGCTTCAGCCTGCTTCCGCTCCGCCTCCATGACTGCCTCTTCGTCCGCCCACTCCGGGCGCCTCGCCTTCATGACCCGTGCTCGGCCCCGCGCTTGGACCGGCTTGGTGGTCCTGGTAGCCACGCTGCTGGCACTCCCTATCTTGGTCGTCGTCGGCTTCGTCTTCGTGCCAGCCGGCGAGGTCTGGCGGCACCTGGTCGACACCGTGTTGGTCGACTATGTCTCGAATTCACTCTTGCTCATGCTCGGCGTCAGCGTCGGCACCGTCATTGGCGGCGTCGGCACCGCCTGGCTGACGAGCATGTGTCGATTCCCGGGCCGGGGCCTGTTCGAGTGGGCGCTGCTGCTACCGATGGCCATGCCGGCCTATATCATCGCCTACACCTACACCGGCATGCTCGACTTCGCTGGGCCGGTGCAAACCGCGATCCGGGATCTGACTGGTTGGGGCTGGGGCGATTATTGGTTTCCGCAGATTCGCTCGCTACCCGGCGCTGCGGTGATGCTGTCGCTGGTCCTCTATCCGTACGTCTATTTGTTGTCGCGGGCGGCGTTCTTGAGCCAGTCACTCTGCGTGCTTGATGTCAGCCGCACCCTCGGCAATGGCCCCTGGCGGACCTTCTTCACGGTCGCGCTGCCGCTGGCCCGACCGGCTATCGTCGCCGGCCTCTCGCTGGCGTTGATGGAAACGCTCGCGGACTATGGCACGGTCGAGTATTTTGGCGTCTCGACCTTCACCACCGGCATCTTCCGCACCTGGTTCGGTCTCGGCAATCCGGCCGCCGCGGCTCAGCTCTCGGCGCTCCTGCTCGGCTTCGTCTTCGCGCTGATCCTGCTCGAGCAGACCTCTCGCGGGCAAGCGCGCTACCACGACACCGGCCAGCGCCGGCAATCCATCCGACGCCTCGAGCTGACCGGTTGGCGCGCCCTCGCCGCCTTCGGCTTTTGCATGGCGCCGCTCGGCCTTGGCTTCCTGCTACCCGCTGGCCAGCTGACGGTGTGGTCGATCACCGTCGCCGATCAGCGTCTGGATGCTGAATTCGCCCGTCTCGCCCTCAACAGTCTCGGACTCGCCGCCGGCGCTGCCCTGCTTGCGCTCGCGCTCGCGCTGCTGCTCGGCTATGGCCGCCGCCTGCTGCCGACACGGCTGGTCCGCGCTGCGGTGCGTACGGCCGGGATGGGTTACGCGGTGCCTGGCACCGTAATCGCGGTCGGCGTCATGATCCCCTTCGCCTGGATCGACAATAGCGTCGATAGCTGGATGCGAGCGACCTTCGGTGTCTCCACCGGCCTGTTGCTGAGCGGATCGCTGATGGCGCTGATCTTTGCCTATCTGGTTCGCTTCCTGGCCGTCTCGCTGCAAACGGTTGAGTCAGGATTGGGAAAGATCCGCCCTTCGATGGATGAGGCAGGGCGCTCGATGGGCCTGCGACCGGCTCAGGTGCTGCGCCGCATCCACGTGCCGATGCTACAAGGCAGCCTGCTCACGGCGCTGCTGTTAGTCTTCGTCGACGTGCTGAAAGAGCTCCCGGCGACGCTGATCCTGCGCCCGTTCAATTTCAATACCCTTGCGGTCCGCGCCTATGAGCTGGCCTCCGATGAGCGCCTGGCCGACTCCGGTCCGGCGGCACTGACCATCGTCGTCGCCGGACTGATCCCGGTTATCATCCTGAGCCGTTCGATCACCCGCTCGCGCGCCAGTGTTTGAGCCACCGTCCTTGCCGCCAATTCGACCGGTGCCGATCCTGAGCCACGCGCTCGACCCCCGTCTAGGCCCAGCCATCTTGGCTCACCCGTCTTGGCCCACCCATGAGTGATCGTCGCAGAGCTTGACCACAGATGCCCTCACTAGCAGCAAATCACACAGGCGCCGCGCAACATCCAGAAATGACAGAGCGCGTGCAGCCAAACCCGACCGTTCGCTTAGCGGTCCGCGAGGTCGATATCGCTTACGGCGAGACCACCGTCGTGCGCAACGTCAGCTTCGTGCTTGAGACCGGTACCATCGGCTGCCTCCTCGGCCCCAGTGGTTGCGGCAAGACCACGCTGTTGCGCGCCATCGCCGGTTTCGAGCCGATCACCCAGGGCGAGATCCTGATCCGCGGCCAGCAGGTCGCACAGCCCGGTTGGATGCTGCCGCCTGAGCGCCGGCATATCGGCATGGTGTTCCAAGACTTCGCCCTCTTCCCGCACCTCTCGGTAGCCCGCAATATCGGCTTTGGTCTGCGCGCGATGAACAGCCACCAACGCCGCGAGCGCGTCAGCGAGCTGCTGGAGCTGGTTGGTCTGAGTCAGGCCGCAGACTTGTTCCCACACGAACTCTCAGGCGGCATGCAGCAGCGGGTCGCGCTGGCGCGAGCCATGGCCCCTCGCCCCGACATTCTGCTTCTCGATGAGCCCTTCTCGAGCATGGACGCAGAACTGCGCGAGCAATTAGCCCGCGAGGTGCGGGCGATGCTGAAACGCGAAGGGGTAACCGCCATCCTGGTGACCCACGATCAGCTCGAGGCCTTCGCCATGGCCGATATGATCGGGGTGCTGAATGCAGGCAGCGTGCATCAATGGGGCACCGGTTTCGGGCTCTACCACGAGCCGGCCGATCGCTTTGTCGCCGACTTTATCGGCCAGGGCGCCCTCCTGCCGGCGCGGGTGCTCGATGCGCATCAGGTGCGTACCGAGCTCGGCTCAATCAGCAGCGAGCAGCCACATGGAATCGACACCGACATCGCCGCTGAGGTGCTGATTCGCCCAGATGACGTCCTGTACGACGAATCCAGCCCGCGCCGAGCGACCATCGTCGAGCGCGCGTTCAGGGGCGCAGAGTTCCTCTACACCCTGCAGCTCGATAGCGGCTCAGAGGTGCTCTGCCTGGTACCGAGCCATCATCGCCATGCGGTCGGAGAGCGCATCGGCATTCGCCTCGAGGCCGACCACCTGGTGGTCTTCGCCTGCCCCTGCGCTAGCTCGCAATGAGACCTGAGCCAATCCAGCCAACGCGGTTCAGTGGCTCAAGGTTGGTTGCCTGAAGGTCAAGGCCCTGGCGGTCAAGGCCTAGCGGTCAAGGCAGAGCGTTCAAAGCTCGGCGACCCCTCGGCTCAAGCCTTGTTCAAGACTTTTCCAAGCCTTGTTCAAATTTTGCTCAACCCTTGTGTTCATCTGATGCCGAATCCGTCTCCGGAGCGTCGTCTGGAGACCGCGCGGCGTTGGGATCGGGCTTGCGCATGATGGCCGGTTGTGGTGCTGGCCCCTCGCCATCGCGAAAGAGCCAAACGAAACCCGCGATCATCGCGACGAAGGCGAGAATAAGAAAGACATTGGTCCAAAACATGATGGCATCCGGGCGATCAACACCTCAGTGGCGACCGCTTGCTAGGGTGAATGTTGACGTTTCGCGCAGTATAGACACAGGCTGCGGTCAACGCTCAATCGGCGACAACGATGCGATCACCGACCCGCATCCTCGAGTAAACGAACTTTGCGTCCTCATGCCGCAAACGCACGCAGCCATGGGACTCGGGTTGGCCGGTCACGTAGCCTTCGTGCACAAAGTAAGGGCCGGTGAATTGCAGCGAATAGGGCATCGGCGTCGGCCGGTCGAAGTAATTCGTGTAGCTACCCGAGCGCTTGTTGATGTCCTTCGACTGCACAAGGTACTTGCCCCTGGGGGTCGGATGCGCTGGAGTCCCGGATGAGATCGGCCCGGTCCAGACCAGCTGATCATCCTCGAAGTAGTTGAAGCGCTGCTCCGCCAAACGGATGTCGAGCTGGCGCTTTTCGGCGCTGGCTAAGCTGGCCGGGTCTGGCGGAAGCGGATTGACGACCTGAGACACAGGTGCCGAAGTCGAGGCTGCGACACCGGCTGGCTGCGGCTCGCCCTCCCGGCCGTCCGCGATGGACGCCTGCGCACTGGCACGGAGATTGCGCTTGTCCAGCGCCGACGCGGGCACCGATTGGCTCGCCCCGCCATCACCGCTGAGCTGCGGCATATCCGACGGCAGCGGGGGATAGGGCTGTGAAGCACAGCCCACCAGCAGGAATAGCCAAACACTGGCCAGTGTGACGACGTTGTACATCGGTGCAGAGATCTCGCGTAAGGCCCCAAGTGAGCTCGATTGTCAGTGACGGCGAGTGTCACAGTTAATTGACAATTATCAAACCGATTTGGTGCGGTTTTTCGATAATAACCGCATGCAGATGCCCGTCCAAGACCCAAATACACCGACCAAGCCCAGCACGCGAGCGCGGATGCGGCCGGCCAACAGTGGCCGTCGTATCCGACGCGAGAAGCGCACGATCACGGCGATGCTCAACCTCTATTGCCAGGATCATCATGCTGCTCGCGGCGTTTCGAGCCAACGCTGTGATGCGTGCGACGAACTCCTGCGCTATGCCCATCAGCGACTCGACAACTGCGTGTTTGGCGAGCTGAAGCAACCCTGCAATCAATGCACAGTGCACTGCTATAGCAAAAGCCTGCGCCCGCGTATCGTCGAGGTCATGCGCTACGCAGGGCCGCGCATGACCCTGCGCTATCCGCTCTTAAGCATCCTGCATCTGTGGGATAAGCTGCGGGCGCGCTAAGCAATCGACGACGGTTCGATCCACGACGTTTAGCCGACCGCCGGCCGCGACGTGTTGAAGACGCCAGCCGACACCGCTGGCCCATCGCGGGGTCAACCGATCGGCGCCACCCCAAACAGCGCTTTGTGTGCCCAGAGCAAGAACAGCACATAGAGCGCAAGGCCCGCACCAAGCGCAATCCAGTCGTTGAACCGTCCAGCAGGCGCTGCCGGCACCGGAACCGGCGCGCGACGTTTCAAGGAGATGCGATCCGCCACGGCCCAGGCCAGGAAGCCGCCGAACAGCAGCAGGTCGGCCAGGGTGCCATTGGCGAGCAGGTGGGCCAGGGCCCAGATCTTGGTTGCCAGCAGCATCGGATGCTTCGTCGTGCGCTGGATTCGACCAGGAAGATAGGCGGCAAGCAGCAGCACGAACACCGGCACCATCAGCAACAGCGTGATGTGGCGCATCCAGACCGGCGGCTGATAGAGGACG
Organism: Lamprobacter modestohalophilus; assembly: GCF_016583905.1. Lineage (GTDB taxonomy): Bacteria > Pseudomonadota > Gammaproteobacteria > Chromatiales > Chromatiaceae > Lamprobacter > Lamprobacter modestohalophilus. The sequence goes on from NZ_NRRY01000005.1 coordinate 33,946, forward strand.
ATAGGATCGACCGCAGCCTGCCCATACCCAATGACAATGAGATAAAGGCCGAGCAGCGAGATCAGCCCATAGATCGCCTTCCAAGGCACCTGCCCCAATCGAGCAGCGGTTCGATTGCGCCAGTCGGCATCGATGATCGACACCGAGTGCACGCCGAGAAACAAGATCAGCCCGATAATCAACCAGAACATAACTAAAATCCCGCATTAACAATGGTGTGGCGCTGCCGCTGAGCCCAAGCCGGGCTCCAACCAGCGCTTTGGACCGCGCTGATCGAACCGACATCGGATGCCCAAGAGCGCGCGAAGAACCTAGAATCCTTGGTCGGTGCTAGAGTATCGACGTGGCGGGCAGCCAGGGTGACGATGCCCGCCATGACTGATCAAGGCGAATAATGTCCATCGCGCGTCGCTACTCCAGAAGATGAAGCGCTTGTGAAGCGCTTGTTTCAAGGTAACGTCCACAGCGCATCGCCACCCCCGAACGATGAAGCGCTTGTTTCACGGTAACAGGACCTGCCAACGCATGACCGAGACCCCAATCACCTTGACCGAGTTGGACCGACTCCCGGAAGGGCTGGTCGAGCTTAACAGCGCCGAGCTGATCTCCCAACTCAAGGGTCCAACGCTGATCCATCTCGACGGCGAGCGCAAACCGCCTCTGTTCGTCTCAGTGCTGATGCACGGCAATGAGCCAGTCGGCTGGGACGCGGTGCGACTGATGCTGAGTCAGTGCCTCGAGCGCCACGGCCAATTGCGCCTCCCGCGCGCGATGAGCCTGTTTATTGGCAATGTCCATGCCGCAGCCGCCAATGCACGACATTTGCCCGACCAGCCCGATTTCAACCGCGTCTGGCCGGGGACTGACCAGCCGCCATCACCGACCCAGCAGCTGATGGCCGAGGTCGTAGCGCGGATGGCGCAGCGCGGGATCTTCGCCAGCATCGACCTACACAACAACACCGGCACCAATCCGCATTACGCCTGCGTCAACCGCATCGACAACCGGTATCTGCATCTCGCGCGTTTGTTCTCACGCACGGTGGTCTATTTCGTTCGGCCGACCGGCGTGCAGTCACAGGCCATGGCCAAGCTCTGCCCTGCCGTCACCCTTGAATGCGGGCGCGTCGGTGACCGGCACGGGATTGAGCACGCCCGGGAATTTATCGACGCCTGTCTGCACCTGTTGGAACTGCCTGAGCACGCCCTGCCAGCCCAAGATATCGACCTCTTTCACACCGTCGCCCGGGTGACGATCCCGGAGCAGATCAGCTTCGGCTTTCCTCCGCACCAGGCACAACTGGTGCTCTCGCCAGAGCTCGAGCGGTTCAACTTCCGCGAGCTACCCGCCGGTACCGCCTTTGCGCGCGTTCGTGAGGGTGGTTATCTCGAGGCTCGAGATGAGCATGGCCGCGTCGTCACCGACCGCTACTTCGGCACCGAGGAAGGCGAGCTGAAACTGCGTGAGCCAGCGATGCCTTCAATGCTCACCGCTGACGCGACGGTGATTCGCCAGGACTGCCTGTGCTATCTGATGGAGCGCTACAATCAGCACGTGCCGGCGCGGCACTAAGGCGATGTCTGTCAAAGCTCACTCAGCCACCACCGCCACCGGACCGTCCATCAGCTGCTCGCTGCCGTGGCGGAGAAAGGCCGCTGCTCGATAGAGCCCAACCAGCGTCTTGGCGTCTGTGATGGTGCCGTTGAAACACCATTCGAGCACCTGATCGAGCGCAACCCAGTGCACCTCGATCACCTCGTCAGCACCATGGCCGAGGTCGACCTCGCTCAGGCCGCGGGCCAAGAAGAGATGGATCACCTCAGCAAACACGCCGGGCGAGCTATGCAAGTGGCCAAGCGACTCCCAGGTCGCCGCCACCAGCCCAGCCTCCTCGGCAAGCTCACGCTCAGCGGTTGCGGCCGGGCCTTCGCCAGGATCGAGCTTGCCGGCAGGGAGCTCCCACAGCCAGCCCCCGGCAACGTACCGATACTGCCGCAGCAGACAGACGCGACGCCGATCGTCGATCGCCACCGCAGCCGCGCCGCCGGGGTGGCGGATGACTTCAAGATCGACACGACGACCGTTCGGTAGGCGCACACGCTCGATGCCGACGTCGATAATCTTGCCTTGGAACATCGGGCGTCGGATAACCTCGCCCACGTCATCGTTCGGTTCGTCAGCGCTCAATATCTGAACCTAGAGGCAGAACAACCAAGGTCACAGAATATTACCAGGCGACCACTTGAAGCAAAGGCCAAAGGCGAAAGCTTGCGGAAAAATCGCGCAGAACGCCTGTTTCCGCGCCTGGCTTGACGCGCAAGACATTGATTTCGGGCCAGACCGTTGATGGAGGCACTGAGGTTGCCTGCCGACACGGTAACGCTACCGTCATCACGCGGACATAGAATGCCGCATCGATCGAAGTGAAAGCCGCGGGATACTGCTTATGCCAACCGTAATGATCGTCGACGACGAGCCTGACATCCGCGAGGTGATGCGCTTTGCGCTCGAGGAAGGTGGATTCCGGGTGCTCGAGGCCGGCCATGCCGATGATGCGCGCAAGCTGCTCGCCGAAGGGCCTGACCTTGTGCTGCTCGATTGGATGCTGCCTGGACGCTCCGGACTCGAGCTCGCCGCACAACTCAAACAGAGCCCAAAGACGCGCAACATCCCGATTATCATGGTCAGCGCGCGCGGCGAGGAGGAGGACCGGGTCAAGGGACTGGATACCGGCGCCGACGACTACATCACCAAGCCCTTCTCGCCACGCGAGATGGTGGCACGGGTGAACGCGGTCTTGCGCCGCAGCAAGCCAGATGAGGTCAGTGATCAGACCGAGATCGGCGGCCTGGTCATCGACAATGTCAGTCATCGCGTCAGCGCCAACGGCATTGCGATCGATATCGCCCCAACCGAATATCGCCTGTTGCATTTCTTTATGACCCACGCCGACCGCGCCTTTAATCGCTCGCAGCTGCTCGATCAGGTCTGGGGCGACCAGGTCTACGTGGAAGAACGCACGGTCGATGTGCATGTCCGCCGCCTGCGCAAGGCGCTCGAAAAGACCGGCCATGAGCACCTGCTGCAAACCGTTCGCGGGGTCGGTTACCGGTTTTCGGACAAGTGAAGGCAGCCGCGCAATGAGAAACGGTGCAAGGTACGAGCTTGGGCTCCTGTTCGCCGCCGGACTTGGCGCTGCCCTGCTCATCGGTCTCGGCCTCGGCTGGGCGGAAGCGCTGCTCATCGCCCTCTGCCCGCTCCTCGCACGGCATGCTTGGAACCTGTTTCGACTGGCGCGCTTGATTCGACGCCAGCACCGCCTCGTCCCGCCTTTCCCAAGCGGCATCTGGGGCGACATCTATCGCGCCATCGGCCAATACCAACAGCGCGGCCGCAAGGGCCGTAAGCGTCAGTTGCGCTTCTTTCGCCGCTTTCGCGAAGCGGCCAATTCCGTGCCTGACGCCTTGGTGGTACTGGACAAGAACCGCCGCATCGAATGGGCCAACCCCGCGGCTCAGGTATTGATGGACGTGCATTGGCCACGCGACGATGGCAGAGCCTTGTCTGAGGTCTTCGAACACCCGGAACTTTCCAGCTACATCGTCGCTGGCGAGTACGCCCGGCCGCTCGAGGTCGCACCCGCCCACAACCGCTCCGTCATGCTCAGCATCCGCGTCGCCCCCTTCGGCGAACGCAAAAAGCAGCGCTTGGTGGTGGGCCGCGATATCACCAAGGTCTTCCATCTGAACCTGATCCGGCGTGACTTCGTCGCCAACGCCTCACACGAGCTGCGCACACCGCTGACGGTGATCACCGGGTTCTTAGAGACCCTGGCCGATTCGGCCTTGACCCCTGCCGGTCATCGCCGGCCACTCAACCGCATGCAGCATCAGGCCGAGCGCATGCGCAGCATCATCGAAGACCTGCTGACCCTGTCGCGGTTGGAGATGGACGAGCAGGCCTTGGAGGTTCATCCGGTCGATGTGGCCGAGGAGTTAGAGCAGATCGTCGCGGATGCCTCTGCGCTCAGCAGCGGCCGCCATCAGTTCCAGATCGAGATCGATCACGAGCTGATGCTGCTCGGGAAGGCCTCTGAGCTACGCAGCGCGTTTTCCAACATCCTGTTCAACGCAGTCAAACACACCCCGCCCGGCAGCCACATCCAGCTGAGTTGGTCACAAACGGCGAGTGGTCCGGTGTTGACCGTGACCGATGACGGCCCCGGGATCGCACCGAAGCATATCCCACGGCTGACCGAACGCTTCTATCGGGTGGACAAGGCACGCTCGCGTGAGTCCGGTGGCACCGGGCTCGGGCTCGCCATCGTCAAGCATGTCCTCAGCCGGCATCAAGCACGACTCGTGGTCGCCAGTGAGCCTGGCCAAGGAACCCAATTCAGCTGCCATTTCCCGCCAGAGCAGGGCCTGAGCGCGGCCCAGCTCGAGCACCATCGTCAGGCCAATCACCTTCCCCCCCTCAAGCCAAGCGCTGTTCCGGCGTCAGGGTCTTGATCGACAGCGCATGGAGTTCGCCGGAGGCGATCTGCGCCTTCACGGTATCCATCACCAGCCGCTGCTTCTTAATCGGGGTCAGACCACTAAACGCGTCGCTGACCACAACCGCCTCGAAGTGACTCCCGTCACCCGTCACCTCAACCTCAGACCCAGGAAGGCCATTGCGGATCAACTGTGCTACTGCTTCGATTTCCATCGTCTTGACTGCTCGCTTGTCGGTGGGCCATTGCGGCCCGGTTCTGCTTGTGACGGCTATGTTGGGTTGTGAGGCCAGTCGAGCAAGCCTTCGTTCTCTAGAGCGATTTCTAGCCAATCACAGATATCGTCTTACTGGACTTTTTGCGTCCACCTTCTGTGTCGCACTCCCGGTCTCTTGGAGTGGAACCGCAGATGGACGCGCAAGAACTCAGCCCTCGAGCCCTTCCATGCGGATGCGTACCACCTTGCCTGAAACCCCATCAAAGGCCTCGATGCGTGCGATGGCACGGTTCATCGCCGCCTCTTCGATGCGGTGGGTCAGCAGGATCAACGGCACCGTGGTCTCGCCCTCTGCCGGCTCCTTCTGCTTGATCGCCTCAATGCTGATCCCCTCCTCGCTCAAGATGCCGGCGATGCTCGCCATCACGCCTGGACGATCCAGCGCAGTGATGCGCAGGTAATAGGCGGTCTCAACGGCATCGATTGGCAACACTGGGGTATCGGCCAGTTCACCGGGCTGGAAGGCTAGATGTGGCACCCGGTTGGTCGGATCAGTGGTCAACGCGCGCACCAAATCGACCACATCGGCCACCACAGCCGAAGCCGTCGGCAGCGCGCCGGCGCCAGCGCCGTAGTACAGGGTTGGCCCAACGGCATCACCCTTGACCAGCACCGCGTTCATCACGCCATCGACATTGGCGATCAAGCGCCGATGCGGGATCAGCGTCGGATGCACGCGCATCTCGATGCCGGCGGCGGTGCGACGCGTGATCCCAAGATGCTTGATGCGATAGCCCAGTTCAGCGGCAAAGGCGACATCCTGTGGCTCGATCTTTGAGATACCCTCGGTGAAGGTCTTGTCGAACTGCAGCGGTATCCCAAAAGCCAGTGAGGCGAGGATGGTCAGCTTATGCGCTGCGTCGATGCCTTCGACGTCGAAGGTCGGGTCCGCCTCGGCATAGCCGAGCCGCTGCGCCTCCGCCAACACATCGGCAAAGTCGCGGCCCTTGTCACGCATCTCGGTGAGAATAAAATTGCCGGTGCCATTGATGATGCCGGCGATCCACTCGATCCGATTCGCGGCCAGGCCCTCGCGCACGGCCTTGATGATCGGGATACCGCCGGCGACCGCGGCCTCGAACCCGACCATCACACCCTTGGCCTGGGCCGCGGCGAAGATCTCGTTGCCATGCATCGCGATCAGTGCCTTGTTGGCAGTGACCACATGCTTGCCATTCTCGATCGCCTTCAGCACCAGCTCACGCGCCGGCGAGTAGCCGCCGATCAGCTCGATGACGATCTCGACTGCGAGATCATCGACGACCGCGAAGGCATCATCACTGATGCGCCCAATCTGCTCGAGCCCCTCGATCCGCTCCGGATCATACTGACGCGCGGCAGCGTGCGTGATCTGAATGGCTCGCCCGGCGCGGCGGGCGATCTCATCGGCGTTACGCGTCAGGACGGTGACACTGCCACCGCCAACGGTGCCCAAGCCCAGCAGACCGATCTTGACCGGTTCCATAGGTTCTCCTCGTGCTTATCGCTGATCGCGGCGACACCGCCGCGCATGATGTTAGGGTGGCGTCGAGCCAGCGCGCGCATCTTCACGGAACATCTGCTTGATGCCCCGAACCGCCTGGCGGGTGCGATGCTCGTTCTCGATCAGGCTGAAGCGCACATGGTCATCGCCATAGTCGCCAAAGCCAACGCCCGGCGAGACCGCAACCTTGGCATCGCTCAGCAGCTTCTTCGAGAACTCCAGCGAGCCCATCTCGCGATAGGCCTCCGGGATGCGCGCCCAGACGAACATGGTCGCCTTCGGGCGTTCAACGGCCCAGCCCGCCTCGTTCAAGCCATCACAGAGCACATCGCGGCGGCCCTGGTACATATCCCGGATCTCGGCGACACAGTCCTGTGGCGACTCCAAGGCATGGATGGCCGCAACCTGGATCGGCGTGAAGGTGCCGTAATCGAGGTACGACTTGATCCGCGCCAAGGCCGCGATCAGCTGCGGATTCCCGCACATGAAACCGATGCGCCAACCTGGCATGTTGTAGCTCTTCGACATCGAGAAGAACTCGACCGCGATCTCCTTCGCACCCGGAATCTGCAGGATCGAGGGGGCCTTGTAGCCGTCGAAGACGATGTCCGCGTAGGCGATATCGTGCACCACCCAGATACCGTGCTCACGCGCGATCTCGACCACCTGCTCGAAAAAGGCAAGGTCGACGCATTGCGTGGTGGGATTGCCGGGAAAATTCAGCACCAACATCTTCGGCCGCGGCCAGGAGTCGAGAATCGCGCGGCGCAGTTCCTCGAAGAAGTCGACCTCCGGGGTCAACCGGACATGGCGCACATCGGCGCCGGCGATGATGAAGCCGTAAGGATGAATCGGATAGGCTGGATTCGGCACCAGCACGGTATCGCCCGCGCCCATGGTCGCCAGCGCCAGATGCGCCAAGCCTTCCTTCGAGCCAATCGTCACGATCGCCTCGCTATCGGGGTCCAACTCGACATCGAAGCGATCCAGGTACCAGCGCGCGATCGCGCGGCGCAGGCGCGGGATGCCACGCGAGACCGAATAGCGATGCGTATCGCGTCGCTGAGAGGCCTCGACCAGTTTATCGACGATATGCTGCGGCGTCGGCTGATCGGGATTGCCCATCCCGAAGTCGATGATGTCCTCACCTCGTGCTCGTGCCGCAGCCTTCAACTCATTGACAATATTGAAGACATAGGGCGGAAGCCGCTCGATACGGCGGAAACTCGGCTGCGGGGCGACCACGGAGACCTCTAACGGTGGGAATGGATAATCCAGAGAGTGTACAGCTGAGCTGGGCGGATCAAAAGCAACGCGCATCGAACCACGCACGAACCACGCATCGAACGAGGCTCGCTCGAGCGCCGCAGACCACCAGCGGTCGGCCGATAGAGCACCGAGCAAGCAGGTTAGAGGCGCCTTGCGCTTGCCCTTGCTGACGTCGCCGGCCAGCCACTCAGCGGCGGCTCGCCCTCGGTCCTGGTCGGCAACAACCCGGTTCAGCGCTAAAGATGCCGCGCCGAGACCAGCTCGCGGATTGCACCAGCAGCATCGCCGCCCCGTTCCTGGTGGAGGGCAAGCATCGCGGCACCCAGGGTCTGCCAATGCTCACGACCACGCTCAGCCAACTGCCGCAGCTCGGCGAGATCACCATCCCGGCGCCAAGATTCATAGGCACCGGTCAATGACGGAAAGATGGACTTGCGCATGTTGGTCAGGTTGCCGACATAGAAGTGGAGTGCCGCGGGCTGCGCCGCTGTGTCGACGCTCTCAAGCAACCGCGGCAGGGTCACCAGAGAGTCTGCCAGATGGTCGCGCACCGCACGCGCCATCAGCTCCGCTGGGGTTTGCGCCAGGTCGAGCAGCATCTGACCCCAGTCGCTCTCCCCGAGCAGCAGTCCGGCCTGATGCTCGCCCTGCTCGTGCAGGAGCGCGTGATCGATCTCGCGGTCAGCCATCGCACTCAGAGCCGCCTCGAAGTCAGTGTCGAACGCGTAGCACGCAAAGGCCCGGCCAAGCGCGTTATCCGGACGGCTCCAGCGCCAGCTCTCGAGCTTCTCCCAGAGCATGCGGCGTAAGGACTCCCGGCGCAGAAAGATGGTCTTACCAAGCGACATCGCCGGCGGTGCGGTCAGATCGCGCGCATACTCCCCGGCTGAGACATAGACCGAACAGTCACCATTAACGGCGCAACGCTCGAGGTCGCCGAGAAAGAAATGCGGCTTTGCCTGATGACCGAGTCCACTGCTGTAGACCAGCCCTTGCGGCGCGAGCCGAGCATTGATGGCGTCGGCGTCGAACGGATCAAACGCCTCGCCCTCGATCTCAACCGGCGCCAGTTCGGCCTCGGCCAACGCGTCCCAAAGCGCCTCGCGCTCGGCCAGCCATTCCCCGACCGCATCCTTCTGTAACGGAGCCCCAAGGGGCAGACGCTTCTCCCAGCGATAGTACTCACGCATCTTCATCAGATAGATGCAGAGCGAGTAATCGCCTCCGTGGCGCGCATCGGAGATGTGGCAGTTACGCTGAACGGTCTCCGCCAACGTCTGTACCTGATGATGATTCATTGTTCGCTGACCTGTTCTGAGTCTGGATCAGGACCCATCTCCCGTCCTCAGAAGAACGCTTGAGCTGGCCCCGCTTTGCCTTCAATTTAGGTCGAGTTTACCCAGCAAAACAGTCAGAAATAAAGTCGAACCTTGGTGGCTCCTCAAGCCTCCGAGCACAACCTGGAGTCATGCATGGCGTTACGCATCAAGAGTCACTGGTGGAATGACGAGCAGCAACGCTCACTCAGCGAGATCGGCGGGGCACTGGCCTTTATCGGCTGGCGAATCGCAGTCGACAAGGCGATCTCGCTGCACTGTGAGCGCTTCGTCTATCGCGACGACGCCCAACGCTTGGAGGTGATCCAAGAATACCTGGTGTTCCTGATCCAGATTGCCGACCGTCTCAGTCACGATCTCGTCGACGACGCGCAACGCCGCGACCTGATCACGGCCTTCGCCAAAAAGCTTGTCGAGCATATTCAAGACAACAGTCAGGACCTGCTCGGCCCCGGCGACTACGGCTCGCCCTTCCTGAGTCGGCTAAATCAACGCTCCGAGGAGTACGCCGAGTTCCAGCTCGACGACGAAGGCCCGACCTACCCCTTCCTGCGCCACCTCGGCTTCGAGATCCAGCAACTCATGGGCCGCGAAGAAGAAAACCGCTGGATCATCGACCAGATCATGGACAAAGACGGCTGGGATGCTTACAAGCGCTTCGCCAAGGCGTTCCGCGATCTGTTCGAGTGACGGGCCTTCACAGGTACTCGCTTGCCCAACCCGCCCTGACGTCCTGGTGTCCTGGTGCAAAAGCTCCTGATCCGCATCCAATCGGTGGTTCATGTTAGCGGCCATCACGCGGAGCCCTGCGACTGGCAGCTCTCGCACCAGTAGGTCGAGCGCGGCTGTGCCCCAAGAATGGAACGCCTGATCGGCGTGACGCAGCGTAGGCAAGGCAGATCGCGGCGGCCATAGACCCACAGATGGCCGCGGCGATCCTGCGCAAAACGCGTTGTACGCGGACCACCACCAAGATTGGCCTTCAGCAGCTCGGACGCTTGCTGATAAAACCCGACCAAGGTCTCATCGCTAACACTGCCCAAGGTAGCCAACGGGGAATATCGCTGAAGAAAGAGAAGCTCGGACTTGTAGACGTTGCCGATCCCGGCCGCCACCCGTTGGTCCAAAAGCACATCCACCATCAGGGTCGCGGGCGAGAGCAGCTGCCGAGCGCGAGCCAGCAGCGCTGCTGGCTCGATCTGCTCGCTGATGAGATCGATGCCGAGCCGATGTTGTTGATCCGCCAATCGGAAACCTCCCTGCTCGAGCCACTCGGCCTCCTTGGCGTTAAAACACACATAGTCCCACTCCGCGGCCTGGACCAGAATCGAGGCCTGCCGACGTGGTCGACGCCAAGGTTCGCCGGACCGGTAACGATGCCAACTGCCGTAAAGCCCCAGATGGCTGCGTAGCAGTCGACCGTTGTCCAAGGCAATATAGAGATGCTTACCCTGAGCGCTGACGCGCTCGACCTGTGCCGGACCGGCAGAGGCACCAAACGCCGGATGCAACCGTAGCGCCTGGATCGGTTGCCCAGCCAACGCCTGATCCAGAAACCGCGCCAGCTTGGTGATGGTGTCGCCCTCGGGCATCTGCTGTTATCTCGGGTCTCTTCTGGGCCGCAGTCGGCCTTCGCTTGATCCACAGACAAAGGAAATCATCATGGTCCTCGATTTCGCTCAGCTCTGCGCGCTCCTCGAGATCGCACCGCCGGTCGCGGCCACAAAGGCTGCTGCAACAAAGACTGCTGCAATAAAGGCCGCGGCAACACAGGCCGCGGCAACACAGGCCGCGGCAACACAGGCCGCGGCAACACAGGCTAGCCGAACCGATGTCGAAGCCTCCGCAGCGAACGCAGCGCCGAGCCAGCCCAGAACCGCAGACCAGGCCAGGATCAGCGGCTTTACCGGCGTCAACAGCCTGGCCCTTGCCGGACCAAGCGACCTCTGCTTCGCCGAGCAGAGAGATCAGGCCGAGGCGGTGAGCAGGAGCCGTGCCGGTGCCGTCATCGTTCCGCTTGACTTCCCGACCATCGATGGCCCGGAGCTGCTCCGCACCACGCGCCCGAGAGAGCGCTTCTTCAGCATCGCCGAGCGCTTCGTTCCGCGGCCAGCCGCCGCAGGCATCCATCCCAGCGCCGTTGTCGATCCCAGCGCCCAGCTGGGCGAAGCGGTCTCGATTGGGCCGAATGCCGTGGTCGGCGCAGACACCCACATCGGGCCGCGCTCGGTGATAGGCGCCGGCAGCGTCATCGAGCGCAATGTCAGCATTGGCGCCGACTGCACCCTAGAGGCCAATGTCACCATCCAACGCAATTGTGAGCTTGGCGCGCGCTGCATCCTGCACTCAGGCTGCGTCATCGGCGGTGACGGTTTCGGCTTCGTCTGGGACGGCAGCGCGCATCGCAAGGTTCCGCAGCTCGGGCGCGTCGTCATCGAAGACGAGGTCGACATTGGCTGCAACAGCTGCGTGGATCGCGCGACCCTCGGCGAGACCCGCATCCGCCGCGGCACCAAGATCGACAATCTGGTTCAGATTGCCCACAACACCGACATCGGCGCCCACGTCATCCTGGTCAGCCAGTCTGGCGTCGCTGGCAGCAGCCGCCTGGGCACGGGCACGGTCGTCGCCGGCCAGGTCGCCATCTCCGACCATCTCGAGATCGGTGCCGGTGCCCGCATCGGCGGGCAAGCGGGCGTGACCAAGGACGTTCCAGCCGGGGCCACCGTCTTCGGCACCCCGGCTCGACCGATGAAGCAGACCCTGCGCGAGCTTGCCGCCCTCGCCCAGCTGCCGGCGCTGCTCAAGACGATGAAGGGTTGGCGCGCCGAACTCATGGCGCTGAAGCTGCAACTCTCCGAGCTCGAGAGATCCTTGCGCAAACCCTGATGCGCAAAACCTTGGACGCAAAACCAGAGCCGGATACGCAAAGCCTCAGCCAAAAAAAACCCCGCCAACGGCGGGGGAACACGACAAGGAGTCAGAGAGCTTCACTGAAGCTCGCTGAGTTCGAGCGCCGGCCGGCCGCAAAGTTCGCGCCTCACACCGCATCAACACCCGATGAAAATTATGGGATTGTGAAGCAGTGGGTCATCACCAAATCGTCGAACGCGTAGTCGAGCGCACACTAGAATTTCAGGTGTGTAAACGCAAACTTTATGGTATTGTCCCAACGTCAATGGAGAGGTCTAAACGCGCCGCCGCCCCACCCCTTTCGCGGTACCGGCCCCAATAAGGACTCATCACTTCGGTGAAACCTCCGGCAACATCGCTCCACTAGAGCCAGTATTGTCCGCTGAACCGGCATTACCGGACTCAGGAAGATGAACGAAAAGGCCGAAGGCCACTCCAGGATTCATGCGGTGTCGCAGTGCTGAGTGCGCGAATCGCCATATCCAGACCCCTTGATACCGCAATCCTCTGTGATGAGCAGTTCCTTTAAAAGCGTAGCCACGCTTGAGCGGACCCGTAGCCAATTCATCGGGCCCCTGTCAAAGCCAGAGCCCTATCGCTGAGCGATCACATCGCCAGAACCGGGCTCGGCGACCAATGCAACCTATCGCAGCCGCGAGCAATGCACTGGTCACATGCAATGAGGTAGTGAATGAGCGTTAGAATTTCTGGAGACTTTCTTGCGTTGGACAATCGCATCAAGCGCCTGATCAATCAGCAGGCACAGGCGATTCAAGCCAGCTTCCCTGGCCGCGACTACGAGATCGGGGCACGTATCGCCGAAGAGTTCGACCAACTCAACGGCCACCGAGTCCGCTTCGAGCTCGTCGTCACCTCGCCAGAACGGCAGCAAATCATCGTCCGCGAGGCGCAGAAGAAGGCCGAAGAATCGATCAAGTCCGCATTTTCGAGCCTCAAATCGAAGTTACGCCGAATCGGCGCGCGACGACCTCAGCGGACAGCCTCCGCCCCAGCCTCACTCCCCGCTGCGAGCACCTAGCGCCATCCACATCCGCGCCTCCCTCAGCGTTCTCAAAGCATCCGCAGTGAAGACAGTCCCGCATCAACCCTGACAACCTGGCCAGTGACGAGGCTTGCGTCGGTCAATAGCCAACGCGCCACCTCAGCCAACTCCTTCGCCGAGCCGATGCGCTTCAAGGGATGCCGCTCCGCAGCCGCCTGCTGTTTGTCCTCAGTGCTCAGCAGGCGGCTTGCCAATGGCGTGTCAGTGATCGTGGGCGCGATGACGTTGACCCGGATCGCTGGCGCCCATTCAGCAGCCAGCGATCGCATCAACCCTTCGACCGCCCCTTTCGCTGCCGCGACTGATGCATGAAAGGGCATGCCGGTGCCCACAGCCACGGTACTGAATAGCACCACAGAGGCTTGATCGCTGCGCTTGAGCGCCTCGTGCGAGGCCTGCAAGGCGCGCACCGCACCCATGAGGTTGAGCTCGAAGTCGTCGCGCAGCTCTTGTTCGCGCAGTCGAGCGAAGGGCTTCAGACGGATGCTGCCCGGACAGTAGACCAAGCCATCAAGCCGCTCAGGAAGACAGTCGCGGGGAAACGGCTCGCTGAGTGCATCCCAGCGGACGCCGCGTGCCGCGACGACGTCTGGCCCCTTCTCCGGCTCACGCGAGAGATGGGTGACCCGATGGCCATGCTCGACGAGGGAGGCGACCAGCGCTGCGCCAATACCAGAACTGCCGCCGATGATAAGACTGTTGTTTGCCACTTCGGGCCTCCGAGTCGATGTAAGAACATTACGAACATAGACAGTCTTGACTCTTCAATACCTTTACAAGTCTCGCTTATTTGCCGTAAAGGACCTACATTGCATGGACAGCGGCGAGCGCTCCACCGACGCTCTCGCAACCCGGGTTGCGTTTTGGCAGTTCCTACCTCAGCTTCTCTGTGGGAGTTTCGTCGGATCACCCGAGCGCTCCACGGCGGGATCAGTCATCGCCTCCAACCGCCGGCCCGGACCATCAATCTCAACCATTTCCTCTCGGAGAACCACGATGAAGATTGGAATCATTGGCGGCACCGGCTTCGTCGGCAGCTACATCATCGATGCCTTGTTGCAGGCTAACCATGAGCTGCGCGTACTGACGCGACCTGGCAGCGAGCACAAACTGAGCTCAAACCCAAACTGCACGCCGGTGCGCGGCGATGTCGCCAACGAGGCCGATATTCGCGAGTGCTTGAGCGGCACTGAGGCCGCGATCTACCTGATTGGCATCCTGCGGGAACAGCCGCAGCAAGGGATCACTTTCGACGCGATGCAGCGGCGCGGTGCCGAGCGCAGCATCGCATTGGCCGAGGAGCTGGGGGTCCAGCGTTTCCTATTGATGAGCGCGAACGGCGTCGATGCCGATCAGCCAGAGGATCAGACCCCTTATCAATCCACCAAGCTGGCCGCCGAAGAGCGACTCAAGCACTCGACCCTGCAGTGGACCATCTTCCGTCCCTCGGTGATCTTCGGCCCGCCGCGTGGCCGCATGGAATTCTGCACACAGCTGAAGGCTGAGTTGATCGATAGTCCGGTGCCCGCGCCCCTCTTCTTCGCCGGTCTTTCAGTGCTGGATGCAGGGGGGTTTCGACTCGCGCCGGTGCATGTCGAAGATGTTGCCAACGCCTTCGCAACGGCCCTGACGCGCGAGGACGCGATCGGACAGACCTATGCGCTCTGCGGACCGGACAGCCCGAGTTGGAAGGAGATCCTGAAAGCCCTAGCGACCGCGAGCGGTAAGTCAAAGCTGATGTTGCCAGCGCCGGCGCTGGTGCTCGAGCCGGTCGCGGCGGTCCTTGGCCGCTTCAGCTGGTTCCCGGTCACCCGCGATCAGCTTCGCATGCTGCTGGCCGGGAATACCTGTAGCGACGATGGGCTCGCACGGCTTGGAATCGCCGGACGCCCATTCGATCAGCACAGTCTGAGCTACCTGGCTAGCCCATAGCGACTGCACTTCAGCGATACTCCGCGGCGGGTCAGCCCTGCTCCGCGGCGGGGCGATGCTGGTCCGGGCGCAGCTTGGGTGTGAAGTAGACGTCGGCATCGTCGAGATCAACATCCTGGCCCTCGCCGTCGACCAAGGGCTGGTCATAATCCTTCCAACCCCGCACACCGCTCTGTAGCGAGACGACATTGCTGTAACCCAGCACCTGCATCGCATGCGCGGCAAGGATGCTGCGATTGCCGGAGCGGCAAACGACGACGATCTCGCGCTCGCGTGCACGCACCAGCTCCGGCTCGGTCTCCTCGTAGTCCCACTCGCAAGCCGACTCCAAGATGCCACGCGGCACGTTCAGCGAGCCGGCAATATGCATGGCGTCAAACTCGCTCGGCTCACGTACATCGAGGATCAGGAGATCAGGGTTGGCCTCGAGACGCTCCTCGAGATCCCAGGGCATGATCTCGCGGACATCAGTCAGACAGTGGCTGATCAGTTCGAGAAAATTCTTCATTGCTACCTTAATTTTTTTGATTCCGGATTCAGTTTGATTCCAGCTTCAGTTTGATTCCAGCTTCAGTTTGATTCCGAATTCAGTGATCCTAGCCCTTTCCTGGCCATTCATTGGCGGTCGCAGAGCCCCTGCTCGACGGCGAGTACCGCGGCCTCGACGCGGGAGCGCATCTTCAGCTTGCGCAGAATGGATTTCACGTGCAGCTTCACGGTGCCCTCGGAGATCCCCAGCTCGTTGCCGATGACCTTGTTACTCTGGCCACCGGCCAAGTGACAAAGGATCTCCATCTCGCGCGGGGTCAGGTCCGAGAAGGTGACGGCAGGCTCGTCCGGCGCCGCTGTCTCCTGCCGAACCGCGCGCGCCAGCGCTCCGGTGAGTTCGGGCGCGACGATGGTCTGTCCGTTGAGAATCCCCTGCAATGCGGCCACTAGGTCATCCGGCTCCATGTCCTTGAGCAGGTAGCCGTTCACACCCGCTTGAAGTGCCTCAACGACATCGCGCTCGTCGGTGCTGGTGGTCAGCATCGCAACGCGGCGCTCGATCCCTTCGCGTTGCATCCTGCGCACCACATCGATCCCATTCTCACCCGGCATCCGCAGATCCATCAGCACCACGTCCGGCGCACAGTCACGCGCCAGCCGCAGCCCGACATCGCTGTCGCCCACCGCGTCGATCACCTCGATCCCACGCCGCTCCAGAAGCTCGAGCAGGCCAATACGAAACAACGCATGGTCATCAATTAGCAAGACGCGCATCAGCTGACCTGCTCAGTCGCGGCGCCACGCGCCGTCGGATTGAAGACCAGCTCGATGCGAGTGCCCTCGCCGGGCTCACTCTCGATATTCAGCGCCGCGCCGATCCGCCGGGCACGTTCCTCAAGGATCGACAGACCAATATGCTCACCCGGATGACCACTGCGCCTGGGGGTGCTGAAACCAACGCCATCGTCTTCGATCAGCAACACATATTCGCCAGTCTGTTCGCGGGTCAGCAGCACCCGCACCGTCTGCGCCTGCGCATGCTTGCGTACATTGGTTAAGGTTTCCTGGACAATCCGCATGATCTGCAGCTCCTCGGCGGCCGAGAGGTCAAACGGCCGACAGCCCATCTGAAAGGCGGCATGGATGCCGGTGCGCTGACCAAAACGGTGCGTAATGTCTTGCAGGGTCGGGATCAGCCCGCGCCGATCCAAGGGTGCGCGGAAGCTCCCGAGCAGTTCGCGCAGCTCGCCGTGAGCCTCGTCAATCCCGTTACGAATCCGCGTCAGGTCAGCCTGCGCCTCGGCCGGGATTTCATGTCCGTCCAGCGCATCCGCCAGCATCCGCACCTGCAGACGCAGGCTGGCCAGTGTCTGTGCCAGCGAGTCATGCAGCTCATGCGCGAGCGAGCTGCGCTCCTCCAAGATCGACAGACGCTGCGCCTCATGGTCGGAGCGATACTTGGCAATCGCCACGCCGATATGCTGGCCGATGGTGGCCAGCAGATCGAGGATGTCCTCGCGCCGGCTGATCCCAGAGCGCTCGATGAAGATCGAGTAGGCCCCAAGCAGCTCATCGTGGTGCTTGAGCGGCACCGTGACCACCTCCAGCGCATCGCTGTCGAACATCCGCCGACCATAGACCCGCGAACAGTAGCGCAGGTCATTGTCGCAGACGATCTCGCCGGGGCAGAGCACGGTGCCGCAGAGACAGAGGTCAACCGGCGCCATATCCTGCTCGCGCACCAGATCGTCATCCAGCCCGATCGAGCCAACCAGCCGTGGGCTGCCATCGGGCGCGACCAGCCGCGCGGTTGCCGCGCGGCCGTTGACCATCTCCTTCAAGGTGCGCAGAAAGCGCAGCAGAAGCGCATCCAGGCTCTCGGCACGGGCGATCTCCGCGGCGACATCGTAGAGGATCTTCAGCGACGCGGTCTTCTGTGCCAGGCGCATGGTTTGTCGCGCGACGCGCGTGTCCATGTCTTCATAGAGATCGGTCAGCTCGGCGTTCAAGGCGCCGATGTCGCGCGCCATACCGTCGAGTACGCCCACGTTCGACAACGAGCGGCTTGCACCCGGCTCGCCCTGACAGACCCGAGCCACGGTGTCTTCGAGGCTGACCAGCGGCATCAGCAGCTGCGTCTTGAGCCGCACCCCAGCCAGTACGGCGGCGGCGAACCCTGCCGACAGGAAACCAAGGCACAGCCATTTGGGCCAGGCCTGGCCCGGCATCAGTATATTCGTCAGCAACAGGGCCAAGGCCCCAAGCAATGCCAGTACGACTGTCGCCAGTGGCCAGGCGAGTCGCGCTGAGACCAGGATCTGGCAGATACGGTGCGACGTCTCAACGCGCGATGTCCTACCCCTCCTCTCCTTGGCGACGAGGCTCAGATCTGCCCGCACATTTGCCCGCGCATCTGAGTTCGCAACAGCGCCACGGACCCTCTTTGCGGCGGGCGCAGCGCTCGTGTCGCCCTGACTTGAGCAGCTCGCATTCCGTGCCGACCGATCCGGCCGTTCCCTCCCGCCCTCTGGATCTTGTCGCTTCGAGCCTCGAGCGTCGGCATCAGAGGAGACAGACGCTGATGGATCAGACGCATCCTGTAAGGCTGGATCAGAAGCAGAGGTGTCAGACGCATCCTGTAAGGCTGGCTCAAAACGCAGCGTCACGATGCCGCCTCCTGTCGATCCGCCTCACGCTCGCGCTGCTGCAGCTCCCACATCGCCGCGTAGGTGCCACCCTGTGACAGCAAGCTGCGATGCGCGCCCTGTTCAATGACACGCCCCTGATCCATCACCAGGATGCGATCGGCGTCGACCACGGTCGAGAGCCGGTGCGCGATCACCAGCGTGGTGTGATCCTCTGAGACCTCGGCCAGTGTCTGCTGGATCGCCTGCTCGGTGCGGCTATCCAGTGACGAGGTGGCCTCATCGAAGATCAGGATGCGCGGCCGTTTGAGGATGGCACGGGCGATGGCGACGCGCTGCTTCTCGCCACCAGAGAGCTTGAGACCGCGCTCGCCGACCACCGTATCCCAGCCATCCGGCAACCGAGCGATGAAATCGGCGATATGGGCCAGCTCAGCCGCACGCCGGACCTCATCCTCGGTGGCGTCGGTGCGACCATAGGCAATGTTGTAGCGGATGCTGTCGTTGAACAGCACCGTATCCTGGGGAACAACGCCGATCGCCGCGCGTAGGCTGTCTTGCAGAACCCCGCGGATATCCTGATCGTCGATCAAGATCCGTCCCTGCTGCGGGTCGTAGAAGCGGAACAGCAGTCGCGCCAGGGTCGACTTGCCCGCACCACTGTGCCCGACGACCGCCACCTTTTCGCCTGGGTCGATGCGAAAATCGACTGCCTGCAGGATCACGCGCTCCGGCTGGTAGTGGAAACCGACCTGCTCAAAACGGACAGCGCCTTTATGCAACACCAGCGGCGGTGCAGCCGGGGCATCAGTAATCTCCGGCGCGCGCTCGAGCAACTTGAACACCAGATCCATATCGGCCAGTGCGTATTTGATCTGCCGATAGACGATACCGAGGAAGCCAAGCGGAATGAACAGCTGCAGCATGAAGGCGTTGACCAGCACTAGGTCACCGATGCTCATGCTGCCGCTAACGACGCCCTGGGCGGCGTACGCCATGATCACCGTGACGCCGATGGCGATGATGCTGCCCTGGCCGAAGTTGAGCAGCGACATCGAGGACTGGCTCTTGACCGCGACGTCCTCCCACTGGGCCAGGGTATTGTCATAGCGATCGAGCTCGAGGCGCTCGTTACCGAAGTACTTGACCGTCTCGTAGTTGAGCAGGCTGTCGAAGGCGTGGGTATTCGCGCGCGAATCGAGCACATTCATCTGTCGGCGGTAGTCCATGCGCCACTCGGTGATCGCGAAGGTGAAGCCGATATACACCACCACGGTGCCAAAGGTCACCAGCGTAAAGATCAGCTCGTACTTGGTCAGTAGCACAGCGGCGACCAGCGTGAACTCGACCAGCACCGGGATCACGCTGAACACCAGATAGTTAAGAATGGTCGCGATCGAGCGCGTGCCGCGCTCCAGATCCCGACTCACCGCCCCACTCTGACGGCCGAGGTGATAGCTCAGCGACAGCTGATGCAGATGCGTCAGTACCCGCGTCGACAGGCGGCGCATGGCGCGGAAGCGCACCCGGGCGAAGACCACGTCACGCAGCTCGTTGAACAGCGAGCTGCTCAGCTTCAGCGCCCCATAGGCCAGCAGCAGGCCAATCGGCAGCACCAGGATCTGCTCGCGCGCCTGCTCGAAGGCATCAACGATGTTCTTGAGTACGATGGGTACGCCAACGTTGGCGAGCTTGGCGCAGATCAGGCAGGCTAACGCCAGCAGGGCGCGACCGCGAAACTCGGCCAGATAAGGCAAGATACCGCGCAGGTTGTGACGGTCACGCCGGTCTGAGTGGACGCGCTCGGTGGCAGCATGGATTCGAATCATGGGTGATGCGGTTCGGGCGAGGTGATGCGGTTCGGGCGAGATTAGTCGGGCGAGGTTATAAGGTCACTGAGCCGGTGAAGTTGGGTTTGGTCGAAGCGTTTGGTCGCAGCCGATTGAAGCCTCTGCACTCATCGGCGAAATCTGCCATTCCAGTGCTCTTATTGGGATCAGCCGACGGTCAAGGCCAGATCGCGCGGACAGCGACCGCGGGCGCGGGCGCGGGCGCGCTCAAGATCAGCACCCCGCATGCAAAGCCTGCACTAGACATTGACCTCTCCGCGCTCAATCCTACCTTGTGAGCAGTGAACTGGATTGTTGACGGACTTCGCCAGCAGCCGCGAAAGCGATCAACCCTCAGCCGGCTGCACTCACGCAGCCCTCTGCTTGTAACATTAGATGAGGTCTCATGATGTCAGAACCCATGCTGGAAGGCACCGGCTGCAGTATGCACGAGCCCTATGCACTACAGGTGCTCGGGCCGGATATGGAACCGGAGTTCCCAGACAAGTGCGTGGTGATCGTCGAGCCGACCGAGCAATGCCGCAGCGGCATGTATGTGTTCGTCGAGGTCGAGGGCGTGCGCTGGTTCCGCCAGTATCGGCGTGACGACCAGGGGCGCGAATGGCTGCTCGCGCTGAACGAGCGTTTCCCCGAAATCGAGCTGACGGGGCTGGAGTGGAAGGTGCTCGGCGTGATCATTCAGCGCAACATCCGTCGCCGAATCAAGCATTACGAGTATCGCGACGCCGAGGGCGGCTCGAGCAGCGCTCCAGCCACCCAGGTCAACGCCGTCGACATCACGCACCAAGGCGCGTGAGGCACGCCCATCAACTGCTGTGCGCGGGTCGCCACGGCGCTCGACCGCTCGCCTGGCTCACCCTTGCCCTGCTTTGGATCATGCTGCCAATCGCTGGCTGCAGCGATGCCCCGTTTGGGTCGAAGCCATCCGCCAACGACGGGCAGTCCAAGCCGTCGCGTCCAGCGAGCGAACATCTGGTCACAACCATCACCGCCGAGCGGGCCTCGGTCGCGGTACCGCATGAGCGCCCCGGGAGTCTTCGACTGCGACGCCTGGTGCGGCTGCACAGCCAAGAAGAGGGCCGTATCACCGAGCTCCAGGTCTTCGAGGGCGATGAAGTCGCGCCGGGGCAGACACTGATCCGGCTCGAAGATGACCTGCTGCGCGCCGAGCTGGATGCGGCACGCGCCACCGCCGCCCAGGAGCGGTTGGATCTGAAGCGCCTCGAGGGACTCGCCGGACGTGGCGGCGCATCGGAAGACGAGATCGCCCAGGCACGCACCGCAGTCGCCGTCGCCGAGGCCCAGGTGCGCGTGTTGGAGACGCGGCTGGCATTCACCGAGATCAGCGCCCCTTTCGCCGGGCTGGTCACCGCGCGGCTCGCCGAGCCCGGCGATTTTGTCACCAAGAACACCCACCTGCTCAGCATCGCCGACCCAGCATCATTGATCGCCGAGGTGCTGGTCTCCGAGCTGGTGCTGCCGCAGCTCAGCGTTGGTGATCCGGTGCAGATCCGCATCGACGCGCTCGGCGGGTTGATCGTGCCCGGCCGCATCCTGCGCATCCACCCCACGCTCTCCGAAACTGGCCGCCAAGCCATGGTCGAGATCGCCTTCGATCAGATCCCGGCCGGCGCGCGCGATGGCCAGTTCGTCCGCGTCCGGTTCGAGAGCAGAGGAATTCCGCGCCTGATGGTTCCTTTCCGCGCCCTGCGCCAGGATCGTGATGGCCCCTTCGTCTGGATCATCGATGAAGCCGGCGAGGCCCAACGCCAACCGGTCGAGATCGGCGTCCGGATCACAGACCAGGTCGAGATTGTCGACGGTCTCGAGCCCGGCACCCAAGTCATCACGCGCGGCTTCCTCGGCCTCGCGGCCGGCAAGGAGGTGCGCGCAATCGAGACCAGCCGGCTCTAAACCGTTGCCGCATGCCCGTAGACAAACGTCAGACTCCGGTCAATCTCGGCTAGCCCAGGCTCTTCGAGACCACCTCATAGACATCATTGGAGAGACCTACCACCTCAAGGATGCGCTCAAGCTGGATGCGCATCTGCTGCTGGCGGCCCTCATCGTAGCGGCGCCAGCGTGTCATCGGGTAGACCAGGCGCGAGGCGATCTGGGGATTGAGCGGATCGAGTTCGAGGATGCGGTCGGTGAGGAAGCGGTAGCCGGTTCCATCCGCGGCATGGAAGCGCACTGGGTTGCCGGCTGCGAAGGCGCCGATCAGGGCGCGCACTCGGTTCGGGTTGGTCAACGAGAAGTCCGGATGCCCGAGCAACCTCTCGACCCGTGCCAAGGTGTCGCTCCGGCTGCTTTGAGCCTGTAGCGCGAACCATTTGTCGATCACCAAGGGCTCATCCGACCAGCGCTGATAGAAGGCCGCAAGGGCCTGCTCGCCCGCATCGCTGGCTGGTGCTGCCCCAGCTCCAGCTCCAGCTCCAGCTCCAGCTCCAGCTCCAGCTCCAGCTCCAGCTCCAGCTCCAGCTCCAGCTCCAGCTCCAGCTCCCGACGAGCTTGCCCTCGATAGGGCGTCGGACTCAGCTCCGGTTACGGCTCCGCTAGCGGCTTCAGCTGATTCAACTCCAGACAGCTCGCTAGGCGCCTCGACCAGCATCCGCAGTGCGGCGATCACCTCGGTCATATTCTGCTGCGCCTCGAACTGGCGCTGCGCCAGGCTCAGCCCCTCGGCATCGCCAGCGCGCACCAGGTAGCTCAGGCAGAGGTTGCCGAGCGCGCGGCGGCCCATCGAGGCGTGGCTCAGGTCGAAGCCGGCATCGCTGCGGGTGCGCGCGTAGGCGGCCAGCAGCGGCTCGCGCAAGCGTCTGCCGATCTCGGCAGCGAGAGCTTGGCGGGCACGATGGATACCATCGACATCGACCACCTGCATCTGATCGCCGAGATAGCTCTCGGAGGGCAAGCTGAGCACTTCGGCGATCAATGCGGCATCGGTAGCCTCGGCACGATCAGCAGCACCGGCATGATCAATTGCATCGGTAGCACTGGCAGCATCGGTAGCACTGGCAGCATCGGTGGCACTGCCAGCATCAGTGGCACCGTCAGCCTCGGCCGCCGCGTCCGCAAGCGCACGCTCGAAGGCCTCGATGAAGCTGTCTGGCGCGGCCAACGCCGGGTCGGCCACCATCGCCAGCAACAGGCGCTGAGCCAGCGTCTGCGCCGCATCCCAGCGGTTGAAGCCATCGCTGTCGTGAGCCATCAAGAAGCTGAGCTGCGCATCGGTGTAGGGATAACTGACCCGCACCGGGGCCGAGAAGCCACGCAGCAGCGAGGGCACCGGCTGCGCGGCGAGGCCGGTGAAGATGAAGGTCTCGACCGGCTGGCGCAGCTCGAGCAGGCGTGTGCCGGGCGCCGGGGCTTTGGTCTCGCCTTGCAGCCGCAGCGGCAGCTCCTGGCCATCGGCATCGAGCAGTCCGAGGGCGAGCGGGATATGCAACGGTTGTTTGTCGGCCTGCCCCGGCGTGGCCGGCGTGTGCTGGCGTACCTCGAGCTGATAGGTGCCGGCCACCGGATCATAGCGGTCCGCGCAGTCGAGCTGCGGCGTGCCGGCCTGGCGATACCAGCGCTTAAACTGGGTTAGGTCGATGCCACCAGCGGACTCCATGCAGTCGACGAAATCGTCCGTCGTCACCGCTTGGCCATCGAAGCGCTCGAAGTAGAGATCAGTCGCCTTACGGAAACGCTTCGGACCAAGCAGGTTGGCCTGCATCCGCACCAGCTCGGCGCCCTTCTCGTACACCGTCGCGGTGTAGAAGTTGTTGATCTCGATGTAGGAATCGGGCCGCACCGGATGCGCCATTGGACCCGAGTCCTCGGGGAATTGGCGCGCACGGAGCATGCGCACATCCTCGATGCGCTTGACCCCGCGCGAGCCCATATCGGCCGAGAACTCTTGGTCACGGTAGACGGTGAAGCCCTCCTTCAGACTAAGCTGGAACCAATCGCGGCAGGTGATGCGGTTGCCGGTCCAGTTGTGGAAGTATTCATGGGCGACCACGCCCTCGATGCCGGCGAAATCGGCATCGGTGGCCGATTCCGGGCTCGCTAGGATGTACTTGGCGTTGAAGACATTGAGCCCCTTGTTCTCCATCGCACCCATGTTGAAATGGCTGACGGCGACGATGTTGAACACCTCCAGGTCGTATTCGCGACCATAGCGCTCCTCGTCCCAGCGCATGGCGCGGATCAGCGATTGCAGCGCATGCTCGCACTTCGCCTCGTTGCCGGGCTCGACATAGATCCGCAACGGCACGCGACGGCCCGAGGCGGTCTTGAACGTCTCCTCGACCGCGCTCAGCGCGCCAGCGACAACGGCGAACAGATAGCTCGGCTTTGGGAAGGGGTCATCCCAGTGGACGCAAAGACGGCCGTCTGCGAGCCGCTCCTCGCCGGCCGGATTGCCATTTGCCAGCAGCACCGGATAACGTTCGGGGTCGGCAATCAGGCTGACCCGGTAGGTCGCCATCACGTCCGGGCGATCGAGGAAATAGGTGATGCGCCGAAAGCCCTCTGCCTCACATTGGGTGCAGAGCATGTCACCGGAGACGTAGAGCCCCTCCAGCGCCGTGTTCGCACTCGGATTCAACCGCACCCGGGTCTGCAGCTGGAACCGATCCGGCACCCGACGGACGATCAGGTGATCCTCCTCGACCTGATACTCGGCAGGCGCCAGCGGCCGATCGTTCAGGCTGATCGTCTCGAGCTTGAGCTGTTCGCCATCCAGCCGCAGATCGCCATTGCCGCGGGTTGCGGCCGGGTTACGCCGCAGGCTGAGTTCCGCCTCGACCTCGGTGTGCTGATCATCAAGCTCGAACCGCAGTGCGACGGTATCGATCAGGAATTCCGGCGGGCGATAGTCGCTGAGGCGGATAACGGGTGGTGTCGTGCGATACATCGGCGTACTGAGTGGCTCTGCTAGGATGGAGGAAAAGAGAGGCTGGAGGAAAACGGGCGGTGGCGCTCGAGGCCAGCCAGGGCTCGGCGAAGCTTGGCGGATGCGGGTCGCTTGTGCCAATCTTGGCTCATCCGGTCGCAATCGACCGATTTCAAGCAACGCGCGCGGCGGTTCTCCGATTGAGAGCGGCCGCCGGCGCCGATCAGCGAGGGTCAAAGCGCAATGATGCCCATTGTGGAGATGTACTCGACCGCTTTCTGCCCCTATTGCGTGCGAGCACGCAGACTCCTCAAGCAGAAAGGCATCGAATTCGAAGAGATCCGGGTCGATAAAGACCAGGATCAGATGCGCAGCATGATCCAACGCAGCCAGCGCACGACGGTGCCGCAGATCTTCATCGATGAGCGCCACATCGGCGGCTACGACGACATGGCTGCACTGGACCGGGCCGGCAAGCTTGACCCCTTGCTCCAAGGCCAATGAGTACCGACTGATGAACGCCGACTGATGAGTACCGACTGATGAGCGCCAACCGATGAGCTCAGCAAAGGCTAGCGTCGAAGAGGCGGGAAGCCAGCGGCTCGACAAATGGCTCTGGGCGGCGCGCTTCTTCAAGACGCGACCACTCGCTGTTGAGGCCATCAACGGCGGCAAGGTCCATCTCGACGGCCAACGGGCAAAACCCGGCCGCAGCGTGCGCCCGGGGACCAGGCTCAGCATCCACAAGGGCCAGCTCGAATGGCAGATCGAGGTCAAGGCGCTCTCCAAGCAGCGCCGTCCGGCCAGCGAAGCGGCACTGCTGTTCGAGGAAGACGAGCAGAGCCGGCTCAAGCGCCAAGAGTTGGTGCAAGAGCGCCGGGCCGCGGGGCCGAGCTTACGGGTCGAAGGCGGCCGCCCGACCAAACGCGACCGCCGCCGACTCAGCGAGTTGACCGGCAAATAGACAGAGGCCCAAGCGCTGATGGACAACCAAGTCTTACGAGAGACCTATAGCACCATTAACGAGCGCTACTGTCCGTTCGAGAAGAGCATCTTGACCAATCAATGCGCCTGCAGCCGCGCCGAGCGCTTTTGCATCGCCGAACGTGAAGGCGTGAGCTGCGAGACGGACGAGGCGCAGGCGCGCTGTGTTAGGTTGTTGGAGCTGTTACGAGGCCAGGCGCGGTTCGCGCTGAGAACCACCGATGGCAGCTCGGCACTGCCGCACGCGAAGGCGATGCGCGTTCAGGTGGGCGGCCTACGCGGCCTCTATCTGGCGCTGAACCCGGATGCGGAGGTGCCAAAGACCATCGACGATGTGGATGCGATCATCAGGGCTGCGGTCAGCCGATTCGGCAGTCTGGACCATCTCCCCTTCCAAGTCATCGTGCAGCAGATCACCGCCTACCGAGGACGCCGCCCGTTTCGCGACCGCCGGTCCTGACCGTCATCGCCTCCTGACTGTCATCGCCTTAATGCTTGCTGTAGACCTCGCGCGAGCGCCCGGCATTGGAAAGACGCACGATGCGCGTCACGCCGGGGATCTGGCGTAAACGACGCATGATGCCAGCAAGATGCTTACGACCGGTCACATTGACCAAAAAGTCGAGCGTTGTGGTCATCCCATCCTTATCGCGCGAATTCACGTTCTCGATATTGGAGCCCTGCTCGGCGATGGCACTGGCAAGCGTCGCCAAGGCACCACGGCGATTGCCCACATCAACCCGGATCTCGGTCTGAAACTCGGCCAGCGGGTCCTCTGCCCATTCGACCTCGAGCCATTTGTCGCGCTTTGAATGGAAATCGCCTAGGTTTCCGCACTCGTTGCGGTGCACCACAATCCCCTTACCTGCACTGAACAGCCCCGTGATCGGATCGCCAGGGATCGGCCGACAGCAGCGCGCGAAGTGCACCACCATCCCCTCAGTGCCTCGAATCGCGAGTCGGCGGGCGCCCCGGCGGTCAGCATCGCCGGCTTCCGGCGCCCCCGTATTGACCAAGAACTCACCACCCGGCACCGGCTCGGACGGCCCCGCAAGACGCCGCGCAATCAGCATCGGCATGCGATTTCCAAGACCAATCTCAGCAAACAGCCGCTCGCCGTCTTCCAGACCGCTCTCGAGCGCATGTGCCAGGATGCGCGCCTCACCGACCTGCTCCAACGTCAGTCCAAAGGCCGCAAGCTCGGCCGACAACATGCGCTGACCCAAGGCCTCTGCTTCACGATTCTGCAGATTCTTCAAATAGCTACGAATACTCGCACGCGCCTTGCCGGTGACCACGAAGTTGAGCCAGGCGGCATTCGGCTTAGCGCCGGGCGCGGTGATGATCTCGACAGTCTGTCCGCTGCGCAGCGGCGTGCGCAGCGAGGCCAATCGCCGGTCGATCCGCGTCGCCACACAGGTGTTGCCAACGTCGGAGTGGATCGCATAGGCGAAGTCGACCACGGTCGCGCCCATCGGCAGCACGAGGATGCGCCCCTTGGGCGTGAACACATAGACTTCGTCTGGATACAGGTCGACCTTGACGTGCTCGAGGAACTCTTGAGAGTCGCCTGAATCACGCTGCACCTCCAGCAGTCCCTGCAGCCAATCCTTAGCCGCCGCCTGTGGCCCGCTGGCCTCGCCATTGCTCTTATACATCCAATGCGCGGCAATGCCCGATTCTGCGAGCCGGTTCATGTCCGCAGTCCGGATCTGGATCTCAATCGGCACACCTTGTGGCCCAATGAGACCCGTGTGCAAAGACTGATAGCCGTTCGACTTCGGGATCGCGATGTAGTCTTTGAAGCGCCCCGGCACCGGCTTGTAGAGATCATGCACCTGACCAAGGACGCGGTAGCAGGTGTCGACGCGGTCGACGATGACGCGAAAGCCGAAGACATCGACCATGTCGTCGAACGAGCGCCGCTTGGCCGTCATCTTCCGATAGATGCTGTAGAGATGCTTCTCGCGGCCGAAGACCTCGGCCGCAATGCCCTCAGCGTCGAGCCGGGCTCGCAGCGTCGCCTCCACCTTGGCGACGGTCTCGCTGCGACCTTGGAGTTTGTCACCGACCGTGCGCGACAGCACCGCATGGCGCCAAGGCCAGTGATGGCGAAAGCCGAGGTCTTCGAGGTCGAGCCGAATCCGATTGATACCGAGCCGGTTGGCGATCGGCGCGTAGATCTCGAGGGTCTCGCGCGAGATGCGCCGGCGCTTGGCGGGCATCATCGCATCCAGCGTGCGCATGTTATGCAGGCGATCCGCCAGCTTGATCAGGATGACGCGAATGTCGCGCGTCATCGCCAACATCATCTTGCGGAAGCTCGCGGCCTGCGCCTCGGCGCGCGAGGGAAAGTCGATCTGGGTCAGTTTGCTCACCCCGTCGACGAGCTCCGCGACATCATCGCCGAAGACATCGGCGAGATGCTCTTTTGCGGTGGGCGTGTCTTCGATGACGTCGTGCAGGATCGCCGCCATCAGGCCTTTGTAATCCATCCGCATCTCGGCGAGGATGCGCGCCACCGCGATGGGATGATAGATGTAGGGCTCACCGCTTTGTCGCTCCTGCCCTTGATGCGCTTCAGCACCAAAGAGGTAGGCTCGGTAGACCTCGCTGATCTGCTCGGGTGGCAGATAGGTCTCGAGTTCGGTGAGGAGATCGCTGATCAGGAAGCGCGCGGGCTCATTGTCCAGCCGCAGGTAGAGGCTCGGCCGCGAACTACCCGCGACGCGCGCACCCTGCTGCGAATGTGCCTGCGGGATTCTCGGTGGAGGCTCATCCGAGCGCGACTGATAGGCAAGCGCGGGCATCACGGATGCCGGAGCCCCCGTACGCAGCGAGCTCAGTGGTGATTCGGCCTCAGTCTTCTGCATCCCGTGACGCAAGTTCTTCAGCCAGCGCGCGCTCGAGCGCCTCGGCCGCATCCTGAGCCGCGCGATCGCCTTCTTCCAAGGTCTGCGGTTCGATCAATCCAGCCGCGATCTCACGCAGCGCCATGACCGTCGGCTTGTCATTCTCCCAGGGCAATAGCGGCTCGACGCCCTTAGCGAGCTGGCGAGCGCGCTTGGACGACACCAAGACCAGCTCGAAACGGTTATCCACATGCTCGAGGCAGTCCTCGACCGTGATACGGGCCATTCAAGTACTCCAAAAACGACAGAAATTAATGCTCAAACTACCAGAAAAAAACTAGGCTGGCATCGTCTTGCGAGGTTGCCCGGCCGGCAGATGCCAGAACGATCGACGCCAGACCGATCAGGGTTAACCTGAATTTCACGCGATTCATGTTCCGGGGTGGTGGCGCGCCATGAGCGTTCGGTCATGGGCATTCGGCCATGAGCGTTCGGCCATGGCCATATCCAATGGCGCTCGCCGATGCTCGCTGCTACGCCCCCAGCATCAACCGCAGCCGATCTTGCTCCCTCAAACCTTGATGCACGCTGCGCAAACGCTCCGCGGTCAGGATACAGTTGAGTTCTTGCAGGGCTTGATCAAAGTGCTCATTGACCACGAGGTAGCGATATTCGTCCCAATGCGAGAGTTCATCGCGCGCCTTGCCCATCCGGTCCCTGATCACGGCATCGCTATCCTGGCCTCGACCGCGCAAACGCTGTTCCAGGGCTGAGAGCGATGGCGGCACGATGAAGATCGAGACCGCCTCTGGAAAGCGTTCGCGGACCTGGCGCGCGCCCTGCCAATCGATCTCGAGCAGCAGGTCCTGACCTTGCTCCAGGGTCTCGCGGAGCGATGCCTCTGCCGTTCCGTAGGCGTTATCGAAGACGCGAGCGTACTCGATAAAGGCCCCTGTCTCGATCATCGCCTCGAATCGGTCGTGATCGATGAAGTGATAATGCGAACCGTCGATCTCGCCCGGTCGACGCTGCCGTGTGGTATAGGAAACGGACAGCGACAGCGCCGGATCGTTCTCGAGCAGTGCGGCGACGAGACTGGTCTTACCGGCTCCCGAAGGAGCCGAGACGACGAACAGGATACCGCTCGGATGGCTCGAGTGCGGCTGATCGGCAAGGGACATAGGGCTTCCAGCGTTGGCCAGGGTCAGCCCTTTAGGCTATCGCAGCAGCCGCGGCATGGATAGCGCCATGAGGCGATTGTCCCCGCATCGGCGAGCATTCGGTGCAGAACTCGGGCGGCTCGGAACCCATCTCAGCCGCCAGTGGATGACTGAGGAGCTTTGCTGGCATCATCTACCGTCTATAGCGCGTAACGTCCATAGCCCGTCGCCAGCCCGGACGATGCAGCGCTCGTTTCACGCGAACCCCGGCAATCGACCACCCAGCCCCATGCATCCAGACTTCGATCTCGACCCCGACCTCCTCTACCTCAATCACGCCGCCATCGCGCCTTGGCCAAAACGCACGGTCAAAGCAGTCGCGGACTTCGCCGCAGAACAAGGGCGGCTCGGATCGAAACGCTATCTGACCTGGCTCGCCATCGAGCAGCGGCTGCGCGAGCGATCGGCGCGGCTGATCGGTGCCGATTCCGCCGCGGAGATCGCCCTGCTGAAGAGCACCTCCGAAGGCCTCTCCTTCATCGCCCAAGGGCTCGATTGGCAGGATGGCGACAACATCGTCACCATCGCACAGGAATTCCCCTCGAACCGGATCGTCTGGGAGACGCTGGCTGAGCGCGGCGTTGCGCTGCGCTCGCTCGATCTCTCGACCAGCACGGCTCCAGAAGCCGATCTGCTCGCCCTCTGCGATCCACGCACCCGCCTGATCGCGGTCAGCTGGGTCCAATACGGCCGGGGTCAGCGCCTCGACATCGCCCAGCTGGCCGCCGCCTGCCGCCAGCGTGGCATCCTACTCTGCCTGGATGCGATTCAAGGGCTCGGCGCCCTCCCCTTCGATCTCGCCACCAGCCCGGTCGACTTCATCGTCGCCGATGGCCACAAGTGGATGCTCGGCCCAGAGGGGCTAGCGCTGTTCTGGTGTCGGCCCGCGCTGCGCGACCAACTCAGCCTCACCGAGTTCGGCTGGCACATGGTCGAAGACATGGGGGATTTCGATCGCAAAAGTTGGCGCCCCGCCGAGAGCGCAAGGCGGTTCGAATGCGGCAGCCCGAATATGCTCGGCATCCATGCCCTCGAGGCCAGCCTGTCATTGCTCGAGGAGACGGGCGCAGCGCAGATCGCGGGCGCAATCGAAGCCCGTATTGCACGTCTCATCGAGCTCATCGATCAAGCCGGCTTCGAGCTCTTGTCGCCGCGCGAGCCGCAGCGGCGAGCGGGCATCGTCACCTTCCGCGTGCCTGAAGCCGATCAGTCGGCGCTCTATCAACGACTCATGGCGCAGGGCCTGATGTGCGCGAGTCGCGGCGGCGGGCTGCGGTTCTCGCCGCATTTCTACACCCCGGAGCACGATTTGCAGCGCGCCATCGCGCTCACCAAAGCCTCAGCACAGCAGCCCAAGTAACAGCTCCCCGTGAAACCGAACGTCGGTGCAGAAGCAGAAGCCGCAACCCGTGCAAAAAAGGCAACCCGTGCAAACCATCATTCGATCGCCTCAACATCCGAAGCAAGATGCCCCATTTCTCTATCAAGGACCAGCTGCCCTCCTCCCACCCTCAGCCAAGCGCTCACCAAGACTTGAACCAATGGCAGCTCGCGCTGCGGGTCTTTGCTGCGCCATCGGATACCAATCTTGATGGTGACATCTTCGGCGGCTGGCTCCTGGCACAGGCCGATATCGCGGCTGCCAGCATCGCTGTCGCGAGGGCCCAGGGCCGCGTGGCCACGGTTGCCATCCAGGCGTTCCAGTTTCAAGCGCCGATCCGCGTTGGCGATCTCGTCGATCTCTACGCCCGGATCGACGGCACCGGCAAGACCTCGATGACGATCGATGTCAGCGCTTGGGCGCGACGTGCGTCCAAACCGGGGGCGACCCGCGAGGTCGCGACAGGCAAGCTGGTTTTTGTCGCGCTCGGTGACGACGGACGAACGCGCCGCCTGCCGGCCTGGGTCGAGCCCACTGAATCCGCTTGACGCACAAGCTAGCCCGAAGCTAGCCCGAAGCTAGCCCGCAAGCCAGCCCACAAGCTAGCCGTCAACACTGAGCGATACACCGTCATCGGCGATCGCCAGCACTTCCACCTGTCGATGACACGATCCGCATGCGATGATTCAGGCGGCCAGCATCCAAACGCACACATTTTCGGGTATCGCATATGTTCGAGGCAGCAAAGGTCGGTCGATCGGTCAGCAAATCAGACTTCAAGGCACAACGTGACGAACTGCGTACCCAGTTGCTCGAGGCACAGCGCGAGCTGACCGATAGCCATATCCCAGTCATCGTCATCATCGCGGGCGTCGAGGCCGCCGGTAAGGGCGAGGTCGTCAACAGCCTCAACGAGTGGCTGGACACCCGCGGCGTGCAGACCTTCGCGTTCTGGGACTTCAGCGATGAAGAGCGGGAACGGCCCCGATACTGGCGCTTCTGGCGCACCCTACCGCCGCGTGGCGAGATCGCCATCCTGTTCGGCGGCTGGTATCTAGCCCCGATCGAGCACCGCTTTCGGGGCGAATGCGATGATGCGGCGCTCGACTCCGAACTGGCACGCATCGTCGACTTCGAGCGCTCGCTGACCCACGACGGCGCCCTGGTGGTGAAATTCTGGTTTCACCTCTCCGAGGAAGACCAGAAGAACCGGCTCAAGGAGCTCTCGCGCGACGATCGAAGTCGCTGGAAGATGCTGCCGAAGAAGTCGAAGTTCACCGAGCAATATCAGCTGTTCGAATACGTGGCCGAGCGCGTCATCCGGCAAACCGACCGCGGCATCGCGCCCTGGTACCTGATCGAGGCAGAGGACAAACGCTATCGGGATCTCACCGTCGGCAAGACGCTGTTACAGGCGATTCGGGCGCGCATGCAACAACCGCTGCCAACGGAGCCACCGGCAACCGCTGAGCCGCTCGACCTGCCCGAATCGGCAAGCGCTCAGATCACCCTGCTCGACCAGCTCGACCTCAGCCAGCAGCTCTCTCGCGATGCGTACAAGGAGGAACTGAAGAAGTATCAACGCGAGATCAACGAGCTCGCCTGGAAGGCCTACAAGCAACAGCGCACCACAGTTTTGGTGTTCGAGGGCGTGGATGCAGGCGGTAAAGGCGGCGCCATCCGCCGCATCACCAGCGCGGTGGATGCGCGGCTCTATCGCACCATCCCGATTGCAGCGCCGACCGACGAAGAGAAGGCACACCATTATCTCTGGCGGTTCTGGCGCCACCTGCCGCGCGCCGGTCATATCATCATCTACGATCGTTCCTGGTACGGCCGCGTACTGGTCGAGCGCGTCGAGGGCTTCGCCGCCGAGGATGAATGGCGCCGGGCCTACGCCGAGATCAACGAATTCGAAGAGCAGCTGGTCGAAAATGGTGCCGTGCTGCTCAAATTTTGGCTGCAGGTGAGCGAAGAAGAACAGCTACAACGGTTCCAGGATCGCGAAAAGACGCCGTACAAGCAGTACAAGATCACCGATGAAGACTGGCGCAACCGTGAAAAGTGGCCGCAGTACAAGATCGCCGTCAACGAGATGATCGCTCGCACCAGCACCGAATACGCCCCCTGGACGCTGGTTGAAGGCAACGACAAGCAATTCGCGCGCATCAAGGTGATGAAGACCGTCTGTGAGCGGTTGCGCGACACCCTCGGTGACGACTCATCGGCGATTCCCGGCAGCGGCATCGCCCGTTGTGGTTACAAGGCCGTGGAATCGGATTGACGGACGGGCGCCTGGTCGCCCTCAGTTCTATCGCTGCCGTATTGGCTGGGGAGATCGGCGTCGAGCAGGCATTGAACCAACGGCCGACACGGTAAAGCGCGCCAGGCCTCGGCGCCATCCGTCACCTGGCTGGCGCCATCAACCGCTAAGCGGGTTGTTCCCGTGGCAACAAAGAGTCCGCGTACATCGGCTTGACGGCGTTGTAACGTCGGGCCGTGTAGTGCGCGGTGATCACGGCCAGCATCAATGGCAAGACGATGTTGTAGTCCATGGTGAGCTCAAACACCATCAGGATCGACATCAGCGGGGCGTGGGTGGTGCCTGCGAGCATCGCGCCCATGCCAACCACGGCATAGGCGCTCGGGGTTGCGGTGCCATCTGGCAGCAGAGCGTGCACCAGGGTGCCGAAGAGGGCGCCGAGCATGGCGCCGACGAAGATCGTCGGCGTAAACGCACCACCCACGGCGCCGGAGCCGTGGGTCGCGGCGGTGGCGATCATCTTCAGCACCAGCACGGTCAGCAAGGCCTGCCAAGCCCAGGGGTCCTGCAAGACTGCATTGACGACGCTGTAGCCATTGCCCCACACCTGGGGCTCGTAAACCGAGATCGCGCCGACCACGAGCCCACCAAGGGCCATGCGCCCAGCCAAAGGCATCGGCAGACGACCGAAGACCTGATGTGAGCGCTCCAAAAGGCTCAGAAACGCCGGCGCCAAATGGCCGGCCAGGATGCCAAGCACCAGGTACAGCGCCAACTCCCAGTCACTGACCAGGCTGAATGCCGGGATCTGATAGACCGGCGCATACCCGAGGATCTCGTGGACCGTGGTGTTGGCGATCACCGCGGCGATGATCAGCGGGCCGATGTGCTCCAAGGCGATCGAGCCGAGCACGATCTCAGCGACAAAGAGGGTTGCTGCGATTGGTGCGTTGTAGGCCGATGCCAGTCCGGCAGCGGCCCCAGCGGCGACCAGGAGCCTCAGGCGATCACGCGGAAAATGGCTGAGGCGGCCCATCGCCGAGGCCACCATCGCCGCCAGCTGCACCATCGCGCCCTCGCGGCCGATCGAGCCACCAGAGGCCACGGTCACCAGCGACGAACTCGCCTTCACCAAGCTATGGCGCACGCTAATCCAGCCATCCCCCACCGCAACCGCCTCCATGTAGTCGGTCGTTGAGCGCCCCCGTAGGAGCCCACCAATCTGTTGCAGGATCAACCCAGCCAGGAGCCCACCGGCCACCGGAAACAACAGCCGCTGCCAGGGTGCAAGCGCCTCAGCGGCCGCGACCAACCCTTGATCTTGTCCGCTGACCAGCCATTCGAGGAGCCGAATCCCCTCACGGAACAGCACCGTCACCAAGGCGCCGAAGAACCCGGCCAGGGTGGCCAACAACAGCAGCGTGTATAACTCGGATTGACCTCCAGAGAGCAACAGCACCGCGCGCTTCGGCAGCTGCGCCGCTGCTCCCAACGCCGTGGTTGCCGAAAATGGGCGTCCGCTGATCGCCCAGCGACGCTCCCAACGGATCATGGCGGCCGCGATCAGGGCAAGCAAGAGCGCCGTCATCGCCCACACCGGAGCCCGATTGCCCTCAGGGGCAATTGATCCTTCGCCGCTGTCCTTTAACGCAGCAGCATGCACCGAAGTGCCCACAGGTGCCGGCGCAGATTTCGGCGTTGATATCGGCGTTGATATCGGCGCAGGTGTTGAACCATTTGGAGACGCCTCCTGGGGAACCGTTGACGCTGCAGCCTGAGTCGGTAGTGCCTCATTCGGAAGGCCTTGATTGGAAGGCAGATCTGGCGCACCAGCCGGCGCTGCAGCTGGTCCCAATGATCGCCCTGCGCCGAGCTTCGCCGTCGGCTCTGACTTTGGAATCGGAATCTCGTTGGGCAAAACGGCGGACTCGGCGGCTTCGGCACCCTCCGTACCGCGCTCAAGGCTGATCGTTTCGCGGGACTGGAGGTCTGCGCCTGACCCATCGGCAGCTAAGTCACCCTTGTCCTCCGCCGCCGGACACTCGATCGGCCGTCCACTCCGCCGATGCTCAGCCCACTGCTCGGCTTGCTGCTGCACCTGCGCGCGTGCGGAGTCAGCATCCACTTGCTCAGCCTGTTTCACAGCGGGCACGCTCAGCACCGCACCAACACGCAAGACCCCGTTCAGATTGCAGGAAGGCGAAAACGCGTCCGGATTCGCCTTCAGCAACG
Source organism: Lamprobacter modestohalophilus (assembly GCF_016583905.1). Taxonomy (GTDB): domain Bacteria; phylum Pseudomonadota; class Gammaproteobacteria; order Chromatiales; family Chromatiaceae; genus Lamprobacter; species Lamprobacter modestohalophilus. Next base: position 69,516 of record NZ_NRRY01000005.1, read on the forward strand.
CCAACATCATCTGATCCCTCGTCAACCCGAACCCAGTGTTCAGGCGCCCAGCGATCTCCCAGAGTGACTCGCCGGCGCGCACCGGTCCATAGGTTTGTTCAGCAGCGGCGAGCCAAGTGGGACCGAGCGCAACCAGCAGCGCAAGGCCAATCAGCCATAACCGGACCTGGTGTCGAAGCCGCATCAGCGTAGCCAATCTCAATTAGGCTCAAAATTAGGGTCAATGAGGGTCAAGCTCATCATGCGAGCGATTGGCGAGTATTCATCGCCTATCGCCACCCCACCCCAGAAGATAAGCGATGGCTTGAAGGTTGAAGGTAACGCTCACAAGGAAGCCGTTGCCGCGGATGCTACCGCAACCTCAAGCACTCGAATGCCTGACTTGCTGTGATCACGAACGCCATCAGGCGAACACGGGATACGATATAGGGATTGGACCTGCCGCGACACCGACTCATTTCGAGCCATCGGCGTCGAATCGACTGCACAACCTCGAATCGCCGCCATTGGACAGGCCTCACCAGAGCCGTTATCCGTTGCCCCGCGGCCTCAGGCTGACCTCACCGGCAGCAAAGGTGCGACGACCAGCGTCGGTCTCGAGCAGCAGATTGCCCTGCGCATCAATCCCACAATATCGACCCTGAATCCGTTGCTGACCGTTCAGCAGCGAGACAGACTCGCCCTGATAGGCATCGAGCCGACGCCAGTCATCTAGGAAGGGCGCCAGGCCGGCGTCCGTATAGCGACTGAGGGTCGCCGTCAGACGCTCGATCAGCGCGGCGGCGAGCGCGTTGCGCCCAGGCATCCGGTCACCACAGACCTCGCACAGATCGACCCAGGGCTGATCGATCGCTGCCGCCTCCTCTGCACGCAAGCGCAGATTCAGGCCAACCCCGACCACGACCAGGCTTGGACCCTGCGCCTCGCCAGCCACCTCCAGCAGCAGACCAGCAAGCTTTCGCCGCTGCCAATGGACATCATTCGGCCACTTGAGCCCGATGCCCTCAACACCGAGCTTATCAAGGGCCTGAGCAACAGCGACCCCGCAAGCCAAGCTCAATCCTCCGAGCTGTACCGGCGCCAGCGGATAACGCCAGAGGATCGAGAGATAGATGTTACGCCCAAACGGCGAGACCCAGCGCCGTCCGAGTCGACCGCGCCCAGCACTCTGGCGCTCAGCCAGGCAGATCTCGCCAGCATCCGCACAGATCTCGTCAACATCCACACAGATCTCGCCAACATTCGCACAGATCTCGCCAGCATCCACAGCCAGGTCAGAGCCGCAGTCACGCGCGGAAGACGTGGCTGTCAGCACCGTTCGCCGACCAGACGCCAGCAGATAGGCATTGGTCGAATCGATCTGATCGAGGATCTCGAGCACGCTGATCCGTTGCCGCGCCTGCGCGTCGAGCTGAGCCTGAATAGCCTCCGACGACAGCAATTCGATCGGCTCCGGCAGCCGATAGCCCTGCCCGCGCACCGATTCGATGCCAAGGCCGAGCTCGGCATCGAGCTGATGCAAGATCTTCCACACCGCCGCACGGCTAATCCCCACTGCTGCCGCAATGGTCTCGCCCGAGCAAGGCTTGCTATTCGCCAGCAGGCGAATGATCTCACGTGCTCGTGGACTCATTGGCTAGCGCCCATGATTCGTCACCTATAACGCCCAACCACTTTAGTCAAAGCGGTGCAGCCTCAACATGAGGTCACGTGATGTTGTAACGTGGCAAGAAGAGGCTCGCGCAGAGACGCAAAGGCGCAAAGGCGCAAAGGAAGAAAGAGCTTGCTCGATGTTCCCAGTGCGCTTCTTTTGTCCTTCTCTTCTTCTCTTCTTCTCTTCTTCTCTTCTTCTCTGCGCCTCCGCGCGAGGTCTCTTTTCCTTGTGTCATCTACGCGACACGGCCACATCTGATTGAAATTCTGTAGGGCCGCACCCGGTCAAAGGCGGTCCAGGCCTAAGCCTGATTGACCGACTTGAGCGACGACGCCAGCCAGGTCTCGCGCCGGGCGCGGATAGCATCAGCGGCCTCTTCGTCCAGCCGCAGCTCACAGGTATCGGCCGGTGCTAGCTCCGGCAACACCTCGGTCTCGAACAGCTCATCACGACGGAAGGCATGCACCCGAATTGGCCCGACTCCGGCCGCTCGCGCGATCAAGGCATCGAGATTAGCGGCGTTCGTCCGCAGTCCATCGACCGCGATGATCAGATCGCCCGCCGAGAGCCCAGCGCGTTGTGCCGTCCGCCCATCCAGCACGACCCCAAGCCGCGCCTCCGCGCTGTCAGGCTGCAGTCGAACACCGATATCAGGCCGCGACGACCTCGGCTCGAAGCGTTCGACGCAACCGCCATTGTCCTTGGCACTGGTCGAGGGCCGCAGACGCATCTCGATCGCAACCGTCCTCAACAAGGGCGCCAGATCCAGATCATCGGTCGAATCGAGCGCATGGTCGAAAAACCCGGTGAGATCGAGACCGCTGACTTCGGCCGCCACCTGCTCGACCTCACGCTCGCCGATGCCAACGCCGGTGCGTCCATAGCCCTGCCAGAGCGCGCGCATCACATCATCCAGGCTCTTGCGATGCTCGGTGCCGTTGCGGATGGTCAGATCCAGAGCCAGCGCGGTCAGGGCACCCTTGGCATAGTAGCTGACGATGGCATTGGGCGCGTTCTCGTCCTGCTTGTAGAAGCGCGTCCAGGCGTCGAAGCTCGACTCAGCGACGCTCTGCCGCAACCGCCCAGGATTGCGCTGTACGCGGGTGATAAGCTCGGCGAGCAGGGTCAGATAGGCCTTGGCATCAATCACCCCGCTGCGCACCAGCGCCAGATCGTCATAGTACGAGGTGATGCCCTCAAAGGCCCAGAGCAGCCGCGTGTGCACCTCGCGCTCCAAGCCCTGCTCGGCAAAGGCACGCGGCCGAATCCGCTTCACGTTCCAGAGATGGAAATACTCGTGGCTGCAGAGCCCGAGGAAGCGTCGGTAGCCCTCCGAAGGCTGGGAGGGCGCCTGCATCGGCGTCGCCTCCCTCTCCCTCTCCATCGCCGTCGCCTCCCTGTCGGTCTTCGCCTCCATGTTCATGTCCGCCTCCATCGCCATCGGCCAAGCCGGTGCCGGCAGATCGTCGCGATTGGCCAACAGGCTGGTCGAGAAGCGATGCTCAAGGCCACCATAGCCATCGCCCACCAGCTGCGTCAGGAACAGGTAGCGGTCGATCGGCAGCTCGCCGAACAGGGCGGCATGCTCCGCACAGATGCGCGGCAGATCCAGCGTCAGCCGCCTGAGATCAGCACGATGCCGACCGCTGATCGTCATCCAATGCGGCACACCCTCGACCTTAAAGGCGATTCGATCGAAGACGCCCATCTCGACCGGGTGATCGATCAGGTCGGCATAGTCATCGGCCCGATAGCGACCAAAGCCCCAGGCCGGGGCGCCATCAGAGGCAAGACTGGTCGCCACCTGCCACTGTGTACCAATCGCACCCGGCGGCGGCAGGATCTCGACCTGACAGGGCCGCTCCTCGGCGCCCGCCACGCAGAGGAAGAGACTGGTGCCATTGTAATAGCCGTGGCTGCGGTCAAGATGCGCCGAGCGGACGGTCAGCTCCCAGGCATAGACCTCATAGCTCAGCTGCACCGGGCCGGCCTGCGGCGAGAGCCCAGAGAGCCGCCAGGTCTGTTTGTCCAGCTTCTCCAGCGCCACCGGGCGCCCGGCTTGCCGCGCCACAAGGCTGAGCAGATTGCGCGCAAAGTCGCGAATCATATAGCTGCCCGGTATCCAGGCCGGCATCGAGACCTGCAGCGTCTCGGTGTCAGGTGCCGGGATCTCGAGCATCACCTCAAAGCAATGGGCATCAGGGCGTGCCGGGACAACGCGGTACAGCAGCGGATTCGATTCAGACATAGTGAAGGACGCCTTCTATGAACAGAGCTTGGGTGGGCATGCCTGAATAGATCGGTATCACGAGGCGCATAGCCAACCGCATGCTGCGCCGACACTGGGCTCGCGCCCGGTATAGAATCCTCCGCAAGATCCCATCACCCTGTCAGACACCGCTGATCAACAGCACAAAGCGCATCGCCACCCGGAACGAGGATACGCTTGTTTCAGGGGCCTGTTCCTGGGTCGTCGGCAACCCGGAACAGACAAGCGCCTGTTTGGCGGCCAGCGAAATATCCGATCAAACACTATCCGAGCAAACCATGGATCAGATCCCCGTCGAGCTCAGTCTAAACGGCGTCTACTACCCGCCTTGGCTCCTCGCCGCTGGGCTTGGCCTAGCGCTGGCGATGGCGCTGACCAGCCTGGCCAATCTGACTGGCCTGAGCCGATGGGTCTGGCATCCGCCGCTCTTCTTTACCGCGTTAGTCGTCGCCTGCACGCTGTTGATCGGCTCGACGCTCGTTCCTTCCTTCTTTGCTTGAGCGCCCAGGCCACGCATGAACCTCTCTGAAACCCGGCGCCAGATGCTCTTTGACTTCGTCCGGGTGCTGATCACATTGCTGATGGTGGCGCTGGCCGCCGGCGGCGTCTTCTGGGTCACCCAACAGCAGCAGGCGCATCCCTGGACACGCGATGGGCAGGTGCTCGCGAATGTGGTCCATGTCGCGCCCCAGGTCAGCGGCCCGGTGGTGGCCGTCCATGTCGCTGATAACCAGCGCGTCGCCCGGGGTGATCCCCTGTTCGAGATCGACCCGACGCTCTTTCAGCAGGCGGTGCAGCAAGCAGAAGCCGATCTGGCACAAGCCAGCGCCGAGGCGACGGACGCCGCAGCGGATGCGAACCGTGCGCAGACGCTGCACGCACGCGGCGATCTCTCACAGCAGGATTTCGACCTCAAGACCGCGCAGTCGGAGGCCAAAGCCGCAGCGGTCGATGCTGCCAAGGTCGCGTTGGAGACCGCTCGGCTCAAGCTCAGCTACACCAAGGTCAGCGCCGCCTCAACCGGCTATGTGACCAATCTCGAGCTTGACGCTGGCACCTATGCCACCGCAGGCGAATCAGTGCTCGCCCTGATCGACGCCGATTCATTCTGGGTCGCCGGCTATTTCAAGGAAACCGACCTGCCGTACATTGCGATCGGCGACCCGGCCGCGGTCACCCTGATGGGCCATCCTGATCGACCGCTCGCCGGTCGCGTCGAGAGCATCGCCTTTGGCGTCGCGCGCCGCAACACGGGCACCAACCTCGGCGACCTTGCCAAGGTCGCACCCACCTTCGAGTGGATTCGCCTGGCCCAGCGCATCCCGGTGCGCATCGCGCTCGCGTCGCCGCCGGCCGATCTGCCGCTGCGGGTCGGCTATACAGCCAGTGTCGCGATCAACCCATCGCGCACCGCCGAGCGCCGCTGAGGCCCGGTTGAGCAGCCGCGGCTGATCACTCGAGCCGATCTCCCAACGATGCGCCTCTGGAGCCCAACCGCCGTTGTCGCGGCCTTCAAGACCAGCCTCGGGATCATCATTGCTTGGGGCATCGTGCTTTGGCTGCAGTGGCCCGAGCCCTTCCTGGCCCCGGTCGCGGTCTTGGTCTTGCAGACCCCTTATCTCGGCGCCTCACTGCGCAAGGGGCTGATGCGGGTGCTGGGCACCTTGGCCGGTGCCCTGCTGGTACTGGCGCTGATTGGACTCTTCGTGCAGGAGCGCTGGCCACTGTTGGCGATGATGTCGGTGGTGCTGATGATCTCGATCTACCAGATGCGCCTGAGCCGCTACGGCTATGCCTGGTTCATGGTCGCGTTGGCGGTTGCCGTGATCGCCTGGGACGCCAGCGCAGCCCCCGAAGTGGCCTTCCAGGCAGCCGTCTATCGGACCTCCGAGGCCATCGTCGGCATCCTCGTCGTGCTGCTGGTCAACGGTCTGCTCTGGCCGCGCACCGCTGGCACCGATTATCTCAAGCAGCAGCGCGCGGCGCTTGTGACACTCGCTGAGCATCTACGTCAAACCGGTGCCGCCGTCACCGCTGACTCAACGACGGGGTTTTCGTCGATGCCCAAGGCCCTGCTGCGCGCCGGCCCGGAGCTGCGCGAGCTGCTCGCCGCGGCAGAATTGGACACCGGCCATTTCCGCCAACGACACCAAACCCATGAGGCGCAGATCCAGGCCTTGACGGCAACCCTCGGCTCGGTGATGGGCCTCACCGAGAATCTTCGCCTCGCTGCGGCGGGTCGACGCGCCTTTCTGACGCCACCGCAGCGCCAGGTGCTGCGCGAAGCGCTCGAACAGTTGGCGATGGCAATCGAATCGACATCGGCGCATCGACCAACTGCGGGAGCAACCGCAACCGCAACTGCAACTGCAACTGCAACTGCAACTGCAACTGCAACAGCAACAGCAACTGCAGCAAAGCCATCAGCCGGTGCGCGGCAGTATGCCTCCAAGCCGCATTCGCGCACGCAGGCTGTGACCATCAGCACAGCGGCTCAGGTCGCGCTCGCCGAGGTCGAGTCGCGCCGCCAGCGCCTGCTGAGCGGTCCCAGCCTGGCGCAACAGAGCGGCGGCGACAGCGCGCTCGCCCATGCCTTGGCGGCTCAGCTGCAGGCACTCGTGAGCCATGTCGAGACGCTCGCGGAAGCCAGCGCTGCCGTTGCCGCCGGCCGCGCATTGCCACGGCCTCAGCTGCCACCGCAGACGACGGTGCCCTGGCAGACGCGATTGGCCCTCGCACTACCCAACAGCCTGGCGATGGGACTCGCATTCTGGGTCTCAGTGCTGATCTGGGTGCAGCTTCAGTGGCCGCCTCAGGGGCTGCTCGCCGTGGTGATGGGCTTGGTCCTGATCGGCGGGCACACGCTGCAGAAGACCAGCGTCTTACAGCCGGCCAAGCTCACCCTGCTCGGCTTCCTGATCGGCATCCTCAGTACCGCGCCGATCTATTTGGTGCTGATGCCTCAGCTCGACGGCTTCGTGCAGCTCGCCCTGGCACTCTTCCCGATCTATTTCGCCATTGCCTACTTCCTGCATGCACTGCCAGCCCCGCATCACCTGATGTTCCTGCGCATCGGCATCCTCGCCATCATGCTGCTAAATCTCGAGCCGCATCAGGTTTATGATGCCGCGGGCTACATCAACGCAGCGCTCTCCATCGCCACTGGCTTCCTGATTGGGGTCGCGGCCCTGGCCTTGGTGCGCGGCGCAACGCCGCAAGAGCAGCTGCGGCGCGGCATCAAACGCCTGCTCGCCCACCTCAGCAGCGCCCAGCAAGCCCTCTCGGACCTCGATCGCAGCGACATCAAGGCCGTCCTAGGGCAGCATGAGCAGCAGCTGCGGAGCGAGCTGCAAGCGCTCTCAGAGCTGCTGCCGTCGGCCTATTCAGCAGCGGTGCCGCAGAACGATCGCGACCGCATCCTGGCCCTTGGCGACGCTTTGCAGGGCCTGGTCACGCGCTTTCGCGGCCTCCAGCAGGCGCGTGTCCGCTGGGGTGTCGATCTGCGTCGCCAGGGTCTGGGTACCCAACTCGGCCGGCAACTGCTCACCCCCTTGGTCACCACCTATGACGCCTTTATCCATAAGCTCGACCATCCAACGGGCCCAGCCTCGGTCGTCGCGCTGGATGCGAGTGTCAGCGATGTGCGCGCCGAGCTAGCGCGGATCGACGCCTATCGGCACAGCGAACAGGTGAACGCCGACGTGGTCTACACGCTCACCATCGCTGGCCACTATATCGCCGTGATGCACGCGCTCCGCGATCTGGCAATGTCGCTTGATAGCATCGATTGGGCGGCCTGGCGACGCAATCGATTCTGAGCGCAGTTGGCAGCTTGACTGCCTCGCAAGCCCTGCCAGCGCTCACAGCGACAAGACCTCACTCGCGCCGAGCAGATGTCGTTACAATGCCTGATCGACCAGACCAAAGAGTGCGGGACAACCGCAACAGGAGCCCCGATGTATCCATCACAGCGCCAGCGCTTTCATCCCAGCGATGCCCCTGGAGCGCGCAACCTGCATCCCGCCCGATTGTCGCGCAATGCCCTGCCCATCCTCGCGGCTGCAGTGCTCGCCCTGCTCAGCGGCTGCGCCACCGATGGCCCGATCACCGACCCCTCGGTCCACCTCGGCAATCCGTTCCAACGTCCGACCGAAGCCGGCTTCCGGGCGCTGGTGCAGGCTAACTGCGGCCCGCTGAGTATCGGCAGCACGACCGTCAACGCGCTGCTCGGCAAGAACACCGCCTTTGATGGCTGGGTCACCGCGCTCTACGATGGCGATATCTCCAACGATGAATTCATGAATCAGGTCCTGCTGGAGTACCCAGCACCAGATGCCAACGTCCCCGCAACCGGCTGCATCATGGACCAGCTCGAGCAGTGCTTCGCCGAGACCTGCAAGGTCCAAACCGCCGCTGAGCGCGAGAAGAGGGCCGCGGCGGAGACGCAAGCGGTCGAAGAGATCGAATCAGCAGTGACCCTCGACCCCACCGAGCTGCCGGCACAAGACGCACCTGAGATCGAGCGCATGATGGAGACATCGAAGGAGGATGGCCCCAAGCCTCTACCCTGAGCACATGACTGCGATCGACTTCGGGGATGTCTGAGCACTGGCCGCGACCAGACGCTGAGCAGCCGCCAACCAAGCATGAGCACACCGCCGCAGCGACGATCAGGCTGAGGTTGTGGCGGAAACGCATCGGCCGCGGTCTGTCCGTCCTGCTGTTCGGTCTGGCCAGCCTGGTAGCGGTGCTGCTGCTGATCGACCTCGGGATCTCGCTCTCCACCCGCGGCTCGATCACCGACCAGCTGGACCAGGTGCAGCCCGCCGAAGTCGCGCTCATCCTGGGCACCTCGCGCGGTATCCGAGGTCGCCCCAACCCGTTCTATCAAGCGCGCATCGAGGCCGCCGCCGAGCTGTATCACAGCGGCAAGGTGCGCGGTATCCTGGTCAGCGGCGACAACGCCACTCGCTACTACAACGAGCCGGTGTCGATGCAGAAGGACTTGATCGCGCTTGATGTTCCAGCCGACCACATCAGCCTCGATTACGCCGGCTTCCGAACCCTGGACTCGATGGTGCGAGCGAAAGAGGTCTTCGGGCTCGAAAAGGTGCTTGTCGTCAGCCAGCGTTTCCACGCCGCGCGCGCCATCTTTCTCGGTCGACAATTTGGCATTGATGCCCGCGGCTACGCTGCAGCTGATCCCGAGCGTACCGGCTACCTCAGGGTGCGCATCCGCGAGATCTTGGCCCGTGCGGCGGCTGTGCTCGACATTCTTACCGGCCAAGGACCACGGTTTCTCGGCGACCCCGAGATGATTCGTCTGCGCGACGAGCCAGAACCAGCATTAGACTCGGTTCCCGAGCAACCCAACGTCTTGAAAGCCGCCCGATCGCACGATTACTAAGGCAATTTCTCTCAACGCTTAACCTTCGCCCCCAACACAGAGGCATCCACTATGCCGTGCTTCGACTCACTTCAGCCACTGATCAGCATTCAGCCAAGGCACCTTCTACGCGGTACCGGTCGCTTCGCCTTAATCTGTGCGCTCTGCCTCCTATTCATCATTGGCTTGAGTGGATGCCGGGAGGTGAAGGGCTTTCCTTCAGGCGCGATCACAATCACGGTGAAGCCAGGCGACACCGGCAACTGTGCCATCTCGCCCTGCCGAGTGCTGTTCGAGATGCCACCCGGTACCGCGGATTATCAGGTGCTCGGCAACCAGGTTGATTTCGGCCGCTACCCTGCTGGAAAGACGGTCAACCTCGGCAACTTCTACGAGCCGATCGCCATCGAAGTCGTCGGCGCCAAGGTGCCCAAGACCTATGTCTATATCCCGGTTGACTGGTAAGGAGGGACCGCCAGCGGGAGCGCCCCGCAAGGCGACAGACCCGGAGCACCGCGATCGCTCCGTCTCAGCTTGGCCCAAACAGCAGCCAGATGATCAAACCAAACACGGGCAACAGCAAGATCAAGACGACCCAAAGCACCTTACCCAAGGTGCCCGCATTGCTCTGTACGATCTTGATGAAGGCGTACACAACCACGATCAAATGTAACAGGCCGAGTAGGCCGCCAACTTCGATTCCCACCACCGATCTCTCCCCGAGTCGTTAAAGAGCTGACACCATGTCTCAGGCTGTGATCGTCGTCAACTATCGCGCTGGCGCTGGCGTCGAGCAGATCGATGCCCTGGCCAGGCGGCTCAGCGATCGACTGCGTGATCAAGGCCGTGAGCAAGTCCGCGATCACGGCCGCGATCAAGTCCGCGATCAAGTCCGCGATCAAGTCCGTGAACAAGTCCGTGAACAAGTTCGTGAACAAGGCCAGGATCAAGACCAAGACGTCATCCTGATCGCGATCGGCAGCCAGGGCGATCAATCAAACGCCTGGACCAAGCGCCTGCAGGCGGCAATCGAAAATGGTGTCGATGCCGTGTTCGTGCTCGGTGGCGATGGCACGGTGCTCGCGGTCGCCTCGGTCTTGATCAACACCAGCGTCCCGCTCGGCATCATTCCGCTTGGCACCGCGAATCTGCTAGCACGCGACCTCAGCATTCCGCTAAAAGCTGAGGATGCTGTTGACTGCTTGACTGAGGGCTTCAACAGTCGCTCAGCCGGTCGCTTGACCGATGGATTAACCGGTGGATTAAGCGATGGATCGGCCCATGGATCGGCCAATGGATCGTCCGTGACCGAAGCAGCGATTGATGTTGGGTTCGTCAACGGGCAGCCGTTTCTTTGTGCCTCGATGATTGGTCTGACCACGGCACTCGCACGCACCCGCGAGGCAGTGCGCGACCGCGGCCTGCTTCAAGCCGCCGTCAGGCTGGTCCGCAAGGCGCTCCGACTGCTCTGGCGCTACCCCTATCATCGATTACGCATCACCGCAGATGGCCAGGAGCTGAAGGTCACAACACGCGCTCTGATGATCACCAATAACCCGATTCAATCGATCGTTCAGCCCTATCCGAGCCGCGCGCGCCTCGACACCGGCAGGCTTGGTCTCTACGGCATTTGCTATGGCCCAATCTGGGAGTTGCCGCGGCTCGCCCTACGACTACTGCAAGGCGACTGGGCCGATGATCCCCGCATCTTTCATCAGCAACCGCAGTCACTGCGGATCGAGGCCCGCCGCGAACATTGGCTCAGGGTGATGAATGACGGCGAGCGGCTCCGGCTCAAGACGCCGCTGATCTATCAGCTCCGACCGGCTGCGTTACGCGTGCTGAAGCCAGGCAAGGCTGCAACCTGATTTCGACGCCGCCAGATCGGTTGGCAGGCCCAGCGCCTATGCTAACCTGAGTGTTTTCGGCAGCGCGCCACCGCAGAGCGCCGAGGTAGAGGCAGTATGGCAGTGCGTACCTTCGACAGCATCGTGATCGGCACCGGCCCAGCCGGCGAGGGCACGGCGATGAAGCTGGCCAAGGCCAACCAGCGCGTCGCCGTGATCGAGGCCTATGACAAGGTCGGTGGCGGCTGTACGCATTGGGGCACCATCCCCAGCAAGGCCCTGCGGCACTCGATCCAGATGCTCGCCGACTATCGCCGCAACCCGCTGTTTCAGCACACCCGGGACCAGGTCGAGGTCGAATTCCCAGACCTATTGCGCGCCGCCGACTCGGTGATCGACCACCAGGTGCGCACCCGCTATCGCTACTATCAACGCAACCGGGTCGAGCTGCTGTTTGGCCATGCCCGCTTCGTCGATCCGCATCGAGTGCAGGTCCAGCGCCCGGATGGGGTTGCCGAGCTGATCGAGGCCGAGCATCTCGTCATCGCGACCGGATCTCGCCCCTATCATCCGCCGGATGTCGATTTCAGCCATCCACGCATCCACGACAGCGACTCGATCCTCAAGCTGGCGCATACCCCACGCAGCCTCACCATCTACGGCGCCGGCGTCATCGGCTGCGAATATGCCTCGATCATGGCCTGCCTCGACGTCAAGGTGAACCTGGTCGACACCCGCGACCGCCTGCTCTCGTTCCTCGACAACGAGATCACCGACGCGCTCAGCTACCACCTGCGCGAGCAAGGCGTGGTGATTCGCCACAACGAGAGCTACGAGCGGGTTGAGCCGAGTGACGACGGCGTCGTGCTGCACTGCAACTCGGGCAAGAAGCTCAAGACCGACGCCCTGCTCTGGGCCAACGGGCGCAGCGGCAACACCGAGGATTTGGGCCTGGAGGCGATTGGCCTGGAGCCGAACAAGCGCGGCCAGATCGAGGTCGACAAGTCTTATCGCACCGAGCTGGAGCACATCTTCGCGGTCGGCGATGTCGCCGGTCCGCCGGCACTGGCCAGCGCCAGTTACGACCAGGGCCGCTTCGTCGGCGCCGTGATCGCCGACGGCAACTGCGATTGGTCGCTGATCGATGAGTTCCCCACCGGCATCTATACGGTGCCTGAGATCAGCTCAATCGGGCGTACCGAACATGAGCTGACCGCGGAAAAGATCCCTTACGAGGTCGCCCAGGCGCACTTCAAGAGCATCGCCCGTGCCCAGATCACCGGCCACACCGTCGGCATGCTGAAGCTCTTGTTCCACAGCGAGACCAAGGCCATCCTCGGTATCCACTGCTTTGGCGAGCAGGCCTCGGAGATCGTCCACATCGGCCAGGCGATCATGTCGCAGCCGGGCAGCGCCAATAGCATCGAATACTTCGCCGAGACCACCTTCAACTACCCGACCATGGCGGAGGCCTATCGGGTCGCCGCCTTGAACGGGCTCAATCGGTTGTTCTGACCATGACGCAGCTCCTGAGTCTATCGCGTGCGGCGCGGCTCGCCGGGGTCACCCGCGCCGAGATCCAGAAGCGCATCCGCCAAGGCGAGATGCAGACCTTCGAGGGCCAAGTCGCGATCAGCGATCTGCTGCATGTCTACCCCAGCGTCAGTCTGGAGAAGACCGGCGATCTCGAGCGGGTCGAGCAGATCAAGACCGATGCCCTGCCGCGCAGCCATGATGAAGATACCCGACTACCGAGCCAAGAGGTCTTGGTCAGCCGCATCCGCTCGCTGGCCAAGGCGTTGGTGCAGCGCATCGCCCGCGTTGACAAACTCGAAGCCTTGATGGATGAGCTCGAGCAGCGACTCGACGCGCTTGCAGCCGCAGAGACAGGACAAGAGCAAGAGCAAGGACTAACGCGGGACCAGACTCAAGCGCCAGCGCCGTCGCCACAACCGGCCCAAACTCAGGCGCGAACGCAAGCTCAATCACCGGCTCGAGCGCCAGTTCAAACTCAGGCTCAGGCACGAGCACAGGCACAGGCGCTGAAGGCTTGGCTTCGCGAGCGTCGCGCCGCCCTCGGCGAGGAAGCGGTTGAGGCCGCACAGACTCAGTTACTGGCGAAAGACACCTTTCTACGCATCATGTCAGCAAGCGTGAAGATGATCCCGTCCGGACACGAATTTTTCGTCGACGGCAACGAATCTATCCTCGAGGCCGCGGTGCGCTCAGGCCTGCGCCTGAATTACGGCTGCGCCAATGGCAACTGCGGCGAATGCAAGGTGCGCTTGGTCAGTGGTGAGGTCTATCGGATTCGCGAGCACGACTATGTGCTCAGCGAGCGTGAGAAGCAGCTCGGCTACCTGCTCAGCTGCTCCCACACCGCGGTGACCGACATCCAGCTCGAAGCCGCCGAAGCACACTCGCCCGCTGACCTGCCAGAGCAGGAGATCCAGGCGCAGATCCGCAAGTTGGAGCCCCAGGGCGATGGGCTCATGCTGGTGCATATACAGACCCCACGCACCAACACGCTGCGCTTCATGGCTGGGCAGCGCGCCCGGCTTCGGCTTGCTGATGGTGTGGAGCAGGAGCTACCCATCGCCAGTTGCCCCTGTAACGGGCGCAATCTGCTGTTCTCGGTTCGGCGTCACGGCGACGCCTTCAGCCAAGCCGTCTTCGACAGCCTGAAGCCGCGACAGGCGATTACCCTGACCGGCCCTTACGGCGACTTTGTGCTCGCCGAAGACGCCACCGAGCCGGCCGTGTTCATTGCGATTGAAGACGGGATCGCGCCGGTCAAGAGCCTGATCGAGCATGCGGTCTCGATCGACAGCATCGAGGCCTTCCATCTGTACTGGTCGGTGCCAGGGATGCAGATGCACTACCACCAGCCCTGGTGCCGTGCACTGCGCGACACGCTCGACAACTTCGCCTATACGCCGCTGGTCGAAGCCGCCTGTGATGATCTACTGGCATTGCTGGAAGCCGATCTCGAGAACCTTCAAGCCAACCGTTACTATGTCGCCGGCCCAAGCAGTGCCGTCGCCGCAGTGGCTGCGGCGCTGCTCAGGGCCGGCGTACCCGAGCAGCGCATCGCCAGCGAAGGGATAGACTGAGCGCTGTTCGCGGACTCGCCTTAGCACTGCACCAGATTGGCCATGCAGCAATGCTGAACCGATCAAACAGCACTAAGATCGTTCACGCACAGAGCGTAGACCCAGTCGGCGGCCTAGGCCGCGGCGCTATCGAGCAACCGGTTCTGGCGCGGCGGCAAAAAAACGGTACCCTTGCCAAAGCGGTTGATCGCCTCGTTGCGCACCCAATTCGGCGCATCTGCAAACAGACGAATATAGGTAAAGCCGCACTCGCCTCGCTCAATGCTAGCGACCCACTCCCCGAACATGCTGTTTTCGTTCATCTTCACTCCTTTCCGGCCACTTTGCGGACGATGTCCTGACCTACCTATGAGGTCGGCGGCCTGTTCTTGTTGCTTCATCGATCCTAGGATCGACCCTGGTTTGGCGGTCGTCAGTCCTTCTCGGCATCGGCCAACATCGGCCAGGCGCAGCTATGCAAGCTGTGCATGATCTAAAAAAATGACAAATCGGACTCGACATCTCCACTCTACAGCCAATTCAAAACGTCATGCAACTTTTGTTCCGATGTCGACGCACAGCTTTCGACCACGTAACCCTTAGGTCGCGGTGTTGCACAAAACACCTGTTCTACCAGCAACAGCAGTCAGCCCACGCCCTGCCGCAAGCTCGGGCGTCAACGGGGGCGGATTCTGGAAAATGTTTGAGTGCTAGCTGCTGAGCGCTCGACTTAGAAGTCGTTTCTGCGTTGCAGCTGAAGATCAGCATGTCTCGTCACAACGAGACCAAGTGATGGCGTAACGTTATCCGTTACCAGCCCCGGATAGGCTGATTGACGCAATTCGCATCTGGCCCCGGTGGCCCCGGTGGCCACGGGGAACCAGGCAACAAGCACCAAGCAAAGCGCCTAAGCCTTTGTTTTATTTAAGTTTGAGATGTGCTTGAGGATGGTGCGCGAGGGGGGACTCGAACCCCCACGGGATTACCCACTGGAACCTAAATCCAGCGCGTCTACCAATTCCGCCACCCGCGCATGAAGGTGTGAGGCCTAAGTTTAACGGTTTTCGCGTTCGCCGGTCATCTGAAGTCGTGCAATCTTCCTGCGCGTCGCCGCGCCTGATCCGATACTTGCTTTTTTACCAGGAACATAGGATGGTCTTGCGCTGATTTTCACCAGGAGACAAGAGATGAGTAGCTTGCGTTGGTTGTGCATCGTCGCACTGGCTTTTGCAGTCACTGGCTGTATCAAGGTCGATCAGACCCTAACGCTGAACAAGGATGGCTCAGGAACGCTCAATATGCGCTACGGCATGTCGGAACAGGCCATCGCTCAGGTCGAGGCAATGGAGAAGATGGGGGAGGCGATGCAAGAAAGCGGCGGCGAAGCCTTAGACATGGATGCTGAGAGGCCGTTCGACCTTGATTTTGACGAGGCCAAGGTGCGTGAAGAATTCGAAGCAGAAGGGCTCGAGGGCGTTGAATTGGCCTCCGTGAAGTCCGAGAGCGTCGACGGCTGGCGCTTTATGGAGATGAAACTGACCTTCGATAATCTCACCGCGCTCAAGCAGACCGACTACTTCGATGGCAGCGAGCTATCGCTCTCCAAAGACGCTGAGGGCAACTATGTTCTAACACAGCGCAGCACCGATAACGGGGATGACGGCGACGATGAAGAGATGGACCCGCAGATGCTGAAGCAGATGGCAGCGATGTTCGCCGGAATGCGCATCGCGAACCGTGTCATCGTGCCCACTGAGATCATCGAGACGAACGCGACGGATATCGATGGCCGCTCGGCCTCCTGGGTCTACGATATCGAGAAGGATCCCACAATCCTCTCGCAGATCCAGAACTTCAACATGCGCGTTGTGTTCTCTAGCGAAGGCACATCGATCGCAATGCCCTGATGCAACGATGAGAACACAGGCTTGGGCTACCAGTGTTAGGTACCCAAGCTCAACGCCAGACCTGATGGCACCCAACCTGATCATACACAGCTGGTTGTTGCTGGGTTAAGACGGACCAGCGATCAGGTTTGACCACCGGACGTATCGATGACGTCGAGTTCAGTCTCAGCCGACAACTCTCGTATCCAAAGATCGAGCTTGCCGAGCACGTCCGGCAATGCTTCGCTCGCTTGTTGCGCGGCAGCTCGATCCTGATGCAGGCTATAGATCAGTACGAACCAAGGGCGACCTCGAAACCGCTCTTCTCGCATATAGACTCGGCTGGGCAACGGACTACGATCGACGAAATCGTCAAGTAGCTCACGGCTGTGGAAGCCAATGAGCTGCAGCGCGAAGGGACGATCAGCGACAACAATCCGCTCCGGACTCGAGCGTGCCGGCAACCGCGAGCTCTTTTCAACGCTACCGACATCAACCGTATCCAGCATCGCCTCATCTTCGGCATCGCTTAGCGCGTTCTCAACAGCCCAACGCGGGCGGACCGCAGGCGCTGATAGCTCGCGCGCTAAACGCTGGTATTCACGATCAACCTCTCCCAAGCGGCGCTCGATGAGCGCGTCCACCACTTCATCGACGGACCGGTTATCTATCGCCTCCTCAGCCTCAATATCAGCCATCGCAGGAGCCTGATGCGCGCCCGATCCATCGGTAGCCTCAGGGGAGGCCACGGCCAGCGCTGCATTGGTTACCTGAACGGCTGAGTCAATTGCTGCAGAGCCAGTCCCCGCGCCGTCAACATCTGGCGCCGCTGGCTCAGACGCAGCAGACTCAGGGGCTGCAAGCTCAGGGGCTGCAGCCTCAGGTATTGTAAGCTCAGGGGCTGCAGCCTCAGGTATTGTAAGCTCAGGGTCTGTAGCCTCAGGAGTTGTAAATTCAGGGGCTGCAGGCTCGGCGACTGCAGACTCAGGCGGCGCTGAGGTTCGATCAACTGCCGCCGAACGCCCAGCATCGACAGGCTTTTGCAGCACCATGCCATTATTCGGCAGGACGTCGGTCGAGCGCTCACCCACCACCTGCGCATTTGCTGTCGCGTCTGCGCTGTCAGCTATCGCATCTGCGCTGTCAGCTATTTCATCTGAACTGCTACTTGACTTGATCTTGGTGGTATCGACCATCCGTTCGCGCAACACCGCGACCTGGCCCTCTAGGCCTTGAGTCAGCGAGTCAGTTGGTGTTGCCTCAACCGCTGCGGCGACCGTTGAAGAGGAGGGGGAGGTAGAGGTGGAGGTGGAAACGGCTGACGGCTGCTCAGTAACAGCGTCCTGGCCGGTCGCAATCAGGGCGCCTGCCTCTAGCGCCACGACCTGCTGCTGCAACTGCTCAAGATCAGCACGCCAATCCCGCTGCATCCGTTCAACCTGAAGCAGAACAAAGCTAATAGAGAGGACCGTCAGGAGTATCATCAGGGCAGCGACCAGTACCACCCCCACGCGTTGGAAGCTTGCCAAGGCCGCGACTTCTACCCGCTGGGACTCGATGGCTCGATGCATCTGCGTGGCATTGCGCCGCCGCTCGTCATCGACCGCCGCAATGCGCTCAATCAGCGAGCTTTGCAGTGTTTCGACTTGCGGGTCTAGTCTGCGCTGAGCAACAGCAGCATCCGCTTCGGGCAAAGGAGGACTGGCGCCTGAGGCTTCTCGGTGGAGAAACCCGGCCACGTCCGGCGGGTTCTTTGGGTTAGGATCATACGGATGAACCATCAGCTTCTGTTCCTTGTAACCAATGCTGAAGACCATTCATCATCGGCCAGTACCGCGCCGATGCCAAGTCTGCTAGCAAACGCTGGTCACCTCAAAGACCTGACTCAGATCAAGATTGACTCGCATCAATAACCGAGAAATCAGCCGTGACCAACATCATACGATGCGTGTTTTTGGCGATTCAGAGCCGACCAATAAGGCTTCTATTGCGCGGCGACATTGACCCAAGCTCACGGCAGCGCTACCAACACCAACCTTAAGACTAGGCGCGAAACCGACTGATCGACCTCACGAGGACCTTCGATGGATTTAACAGAAAAAACCGCGCTGGTCACAGGCGCCAATTCAGGGCTCGGCAAGGCCGTCGCGCGCGCACTCGCCGCTCGAGGCGCGCGCGTCCTCATGGTGGCCAGGGACTCGCGGCGGGGCGAAGAAGCCCTCGAAGAGCTCAAGGTTGCGACCGGAAACGACCGACTCGAGCTCCTGATCGCAGACCTGAAATCGCAAGCCCAGGTCCGCAGGCTCGCCAAAGAGGTCAGCGAGAAAGCCCCAACACTCGACTTCTTGGTCAACAATGCAGGAACCGCCTTTCCGAAGCGTTGCCTGACCGAGGATGGCATCGAATGCACGCTTGCGATCAATCACCTGGCGCCGTTCCTGCTCACAAACCTCCTGCTCGATCAGCTCAAAGCCGCCGCGCCATCGCGGATCATCAACGTCGGAACCCGCATTAATGAGGCGATGGAGCTCGGCGACCTGAACTGGGAAGGTCGCTCGTTCAAGATGATGCGCGCCTACGTCGAATCGAAGCTCGGCATGCTGCACTTCACCCGACAGCTAGCCAAGCAGATCAAGGGCACCGGTGTCACCGTCAACTGCGTCTTCCCAGGCGTATTCAAATCCAACCTCGGCGGCACCGACGGCGCACAGGGCCTGTTCTGGAAATCGGTCAGCTTGCTGGTCGGTTGGGCGCTTGCTCAGCCTGAGCAAGCCGCAGAGCGCGTCATGTACCTGATCGAATCCCCCGAGGTCGCTGAGATCAGCGGCGAATACTTCGGCAATTGCCGTATCATCTCGTTGCCGACCCAGGCGCGCGACCCAGCCGCCAATGCCCGCGTTTGGGAGATCAGCGAGCGCCTTGCCAACCTTGATGAGGCCTAAGGCAATCTCTGTCAGCACTCAGGCCGCCGCACTGGGCGGTTTAGCCGCACCGGTGAACAAGCGAAAGAAATTCTCTGTCGTCAGCTCAGTAACCGCTTCGACAGAGAGGCCGCGCAGCTCCGCGACCTGCGCGGCGACATGGGTCACGAAGCGCGGCTCGTTCTTCTTGCCTCGGTGCGGCACTGGCGCGAGATACGGCGAGTCCGTTTCGATCAACAAACGCTCCAGGGGCACCGAGCGAGCAACCTCGCGCAGGCTCTCGGCATTCTTGAAGGTCAGGATGCCGGAGAATGAGATGTAGAAGCCGAGATCAAGCGCTTGCTGCGCCATCTCCCAGGTCTCGGTGAAGCAGTGCATGACTCCGCCAGCTGCATCAGCCCCAGCGTCGCGCATCACCGCGATGGTGTCGTCGCGCGCGTCACGCGTGTGAATGATCAAGGGCTTTGCGAGCGTGCGCGCGGCCTCGATGTGAGTCCGAAATCGCTCACGCTGCCATTCCAGATCACCCTGATTGTAGTGATAGTCGAGTCCCGTCTCACCGATCGCCACCACATCGGGATCAGACCCAAGCCGCACTAAGTCGTCCAGCGAAGGCTCATCACCACCCTGTTCGCTTGGATGGACGCCAACCGACACCGAGACATTTGGAAAAGGGCTGACCAGGCGACGCATCGCGGCGTAGTGCTCGAGGTCGATGCAGACGCAGAGCATGTGCCCAACGTCTTCTTCGCCTGCGCGACCCAGCATGGCGCCAAAGTCCCCGTCGTAGGGGCTTAGATCAACGCGATCGAGATGACAGTGAGAATCGACTAGCATAAGGGATCAACATCAGTTTAGAGAGCCAAGCGACTCTTTGGGCACTACTGTAAGGCGATGATCGGGGTGCGGGAAATAGACCGCGACCAAGCCATCCGGCCATCGCCAGCAGCGCACGGAGCAACACAAGGCTCACATTGTATGTGTTGGACGCTGCGCATCAGTGCCACTGGGCAGGTACTGCTCGAACTTATGACGGATATCGTTCTTTTCCTGCTCCTTGAACTGGATGCCAACACCCGCCGCGCGGTTCCCTTCCGCACCCACCGGCGTCACCCATACCACCTGGCCGGCAACCGGGATGCGATCAGGCTCGTCCAACAACTGCACCAGCAGAAACAGCTCATCACCAAGCTGGTAAGGATGGCTCGTCGGGACGAAGAGACCGCCGTTCTTGATGAACGGCATATAAGCAGCATGTAGCGCCCGGCGATCCTTGATCACCAGACTCAGGATGCGACGGCGCGCCTCTGGCTGCTGGCCGGGTCGCTCTGATTGGGCGATGGGAATCACCTCCTGAAACCTGTCGAAACATCCGCTTGCCTAGGATAGGACTGGCAGCGGTTAAGCGCGAGCCTTAGCAAGCCGCGCCCAGCGCACCAATAGGGCCTCAAATAAGATCTGCTTATTGACGGGCGCATCGATGGACGCTCGCGCCTGCAGCAGCATCTGCAACAACCGATGCCCCGCAGCCGGCTCGATCCGCTCGACGAGCGTCGCAATGGATCGGCGCGCTCCGAGGTTGATCATCCGCGTGCCCGTGGCGTCAACCGAGAGGCGCAAGAGGTCGGTCAGCCCGTCAATCATCGCAGCCAGCGCCGCCGACGGCTCAAGTCGCTGCCAGTCATTGGCGACGGCGAGTGGATCAAGCTCCCCGCGGGCGACACCAATGATGGCATCCAGCAGCCCCTGGCGCAGTTCAAGGGCACCGTTCTCCGCGAGCGACAATGCCCGAAAAGGAGCCCCCTGGGCTAATGCAAGAGACTGCTCGGCCCGCTCTGAACTCCAGCTCGCGTCGACATCGCCCTTCGCATTCGCCTTGGTTGGAACCTGTGCGAGGCGCGCTTTCAGCCAGGGTAAGACCTGCTCCGCCTGCGGCGCGGTCAAGCTGATCTGCTGGCAGCGACTGCGAATCGTCTGACTCAGACGCTGGGGCCGCTCAGTGATCAGCATCCAAACCGTCGAGTCCGCGGGCTCCTCTAGGGTCTTCAAGAGACTGTTCGACGCAAACAGGTTCATCGCATCTGCCGGCACAACGACAAGCACTTTCGTGGAGCCTCGCATGGGTGTCAAGACCTCACGCGTGCAGAGTTGCCGGACTTGCTCCGCTCGAATCTCGCCGCTCGCCCCCTCCGCATCGGGCGCAAGCACGAAGCGATCAGGATGGTGCCCAGCCGCCGACAGCGTACAGTCGGCACAAGTCCCGCAGGGACGCTCATCAACCTTGGCTGCGGTACAAAGAAGCAGTTGCGCGAGATGATCGGCCAAGAGGCGCTTGCCGATCCCTAAAGGCCCGCTCAGGATCAAGGCCTGACCGAGACGGGCCTGTCGATGCGCATTCATCAGCCGTTGCCAGGTTGACTCTAACCACGGCGGCACCGGCTCTGACGGCCCCGTTGATGTTCTGAGCGGGTCCACCAACTCAGGAATCACCTAGCAGACGACTGGCAACGCAGGCCTTGACCTCAGCAGCCACCGCCTCCTCGGTTTGATCGGCCCGGATCAGGCACACTCGACCAGCCGATCGCTCGGCGATCGCTCGGTAGGAGGCTCGGACGCGCTCGAAAAAGGCCAGATCCTCAGCCTCGAAGCGATCCGGCGCCGAGCGTTGCCTAGCACGCGCCAACCCCGTCGCAACCGGCAGATCGAACATGAGCGTCAGATCGGGCTGCAACCCGCGCTGCACAAAGTGCTCCAGCACCTCAATTCGCGCCCGATCCAAACCCCGACCGCCCCCCTGATAGGCGTAGGTTGCGTCGGTAAAACGATCGCAGACGACCCAGCGTCCCGCGGCGAGCGCGGGTTCGATACGCTGCCTCAGATGGTCGGCACGCGCCGCAAAGACCAGCAACAACTCCGCGTCTGCGCAAAGCTCAGCGTTAGCCGAATCGAGCAGCAGCGCACGCATCCGCTCGGCCGCCGCCGTCCCGCCTGGCTCGCGGGTGACCAGTGGATCGATGCCCTGCCCCTGCAGCCAGTCGACCAAGCGCCTGAGCTGAGTCGTCTTGCCCGCGCCTTCGCCACCCTCGAGTGTGATGAAACGGCCGCGACGCTTCGGGTCTAATTCGCCCAAGGGCACGCCGCTGTTCGTCTCCACAGCAGCCATCAGGGACGCTCCTCGACAGTCTCCTTGATCATGTCGCAGCGTCCACCAAGCTGGTACTGTCGCACCGCACAGTTGTGCTCCTTGAGCGTCGCCGAAAAGTGATGGCTGCCGTCGCCCCTAGAAACGAAATACAGCGCATCACCCTCCGCCGGGTTCAATGCGGCATGGATGGCCTCACGCCCCGGTAACGCGATCGGCGTTGGCGGCAGACCATCGATCACATAGGTGTTGTAAGGCGTTGCTCGGCGCAGATCCTCACGCCGGATGTTGCCGTCGTAGTCATCGCCCATGCCATAGATCACGGTTGGATCGGTCTGCAGCCGCATACCCCGCTGCAGCCTGCGCACGAACACTCCAGCAATATCTGGGCGCTCCTCGGCAAGCCCGGTCTCCTTCTCGATGATCGAGGCCAAGATCAGCGCCTCATAGGGTGTTTCGATGGGCAAGTCGTCTGCGCGCTGGTCCCACTCCTCGCTCAGCACCTGCTTCATCCGCTCATGGGCGCGTTTCAACACGGCGATATCGGTGCTCTCGCGCGCAACCAGATAGGTGTCTGGAAACAGCCAACCCTCTGGATGCTCATCCTCGATGCCAACTCGCTGCATCACCTCGGCATCTGACAAACCGGCCAGTTCCAGCTTTAGCACCTCTTGGCTAGCGAGGCTATCGACAGCGTCGCGAAACCGGCGCCCCTCGATCAGCGTCACTGGATACTGGATCGAGCGCCCGCTCGCGAACATCGTGATCAGATCCAACGGGCGCATGCCATTGACGAGTGCGTACTCGCCCGCCTTGATCTTGTTCTGCAATCGCTCCTGATACGCAAGCGCAATGAAGAAATAGGGGTCGCTGATCAGCCCATCGTCCGCGAGGCGCGCTGCCAGATCACGCAAGCGCATTCCCGGGGGAATCTCGACGATGCGTTGATCCGGACGCTGGGTCAGCTCGACGTCAGGCTCTGAATCAGGAGCAGGCTCGGCGACAAGCTCGATTGGCGTTTGTAAGAAACGCTGATACTCAAGCAAGAGCACGCCGCTGACCGCTACGCCGACCAAGATGAGCGACAACAGTCCTGCAAAGAAGGCTCTCACCAATGGGACTCCGGTTGCATCAGCTGCTCGCGAACCCGATCGATCAGTGGCCACGGCAACAGCGAAAGATCGAACTCGCGGCCGTCAAAGGAGCGGATTGGCCAAACCCCAAAGAGCGCGTTCGTCAACAGAGCGCCTTGCGCCCTGATCAGGTGATCGAGGGTCAGCCGCCGCTCTTGCACCTGATAACCAGCCTCAGCCGCGATCCGCAACAGCCGTCCCCGCGCCGTTCCAGCAACCCCGCAGCGATCAATCAATGGCGTCTCGAGGCCCGCCTCGGTCACCAGAAACAAGTTGCTCATGGTACCGCAAACCAAGGCCCCTTCAGCATCGAGCATCAACCCCTCATCGATGCTTGGCTCGCTCCATTCTGAGCGCGCGAGCACCTGCTCGAGTCGATTGAGATGCTTTAGGCCCGCGAGCTGCGGATTGATGCCGAGCCGGGTCTCGCACAGCCGGACCTCGACGCCCTGCTCAGTACGGGGATCCTGTCGAGCCTCTGCGGCAACCGCATCGCTACGATCAGCAGCCGGTGCGTCGACAAACAGGATGCGTGTCGGCTGAGGGTCGGACGGTAGACGATAGCCACGCGCGGACGGGCCGCGCGTCATCATCACCTTCAGCACTCCAACCTCGACGCCTTCGACGAGCTGGTTGGCTTCTGTCTTCAGACGTGCTGGCGACGGTAAGGGCAGCCTCAGCCGCGCAGCACCGCGTGCGAGACGGTCAAGGTGGTCGAGCCAGCAGCAGGGTCGGCCAGAGCGGACAGCGATGGTCTCGAAGAGTCCGTCGCCATAGGCGAGGCCTCGGTCTCGAACATCAATGTCGGACCGCGCCTCACCGTTGATCAGGCACCGCCGCAGGCGGTGCGGTAACGCTGAGCCCATGGCCGCCGATCCCAGAGGCAGCCCTGCTGGACTAGATTCGCTTGAAGACGAGGGTACCGTTGGTGCCACCAAAGCCGAAGGAGTTGCTCAGCGCCACATCGATCTTCATCTCGCGCGCTGTATTCGGAACATAGTCCAAATCGCAGTCTGGGTCCGGCGTCTCGTAGTTGATGGTTGGCGGCGCAACCTGGTCGCGCATCGCAAGCACCGTGAAAATGGCTTCAGCGCCACCGGCTGCACCGAGCATGTGGCCAGTCATCGACTTGGTCGAGCTTACCGCCAGCTCATAAGCGGCATCGCCGAAGGCGCGCTTGATCCCTCTTGTCTCAGCGATATCACCCGCTGGCGTAGACGTGCCATGCGCATTGATGTAATCGACTTCAGCCTTATCGAGGCCAGCATCGGCGAGGGCCATCAACATGCAATCGCTCGCGCCCTCACCAGTCAGTGAAGGTGCCGTCATATGATAGGCGTCGGAATTCATGCCAACACCAACGACCTCGGCATAGATACGAGCGCCGCGCGCCTTTGCGTGCTCATACTCCTCCAAGAGCATCACCCCAGCGCCATCGCTCAAAACGAAGCCATCGCGATTCTTGTCGAATGGGCGACTCGCTCCCTGAGGATCATCATTACGCGTCGACAGCGCGCGCGCAGCGGCAAAGCCGCCAAGCCCAACTGGCGAGGTTGCCATCTCAGCACCACCAGCAAGCATCGCGTCGACAACGCCATGACGAATCATGAACGCCGCATCGCCAATGTTGTGGGTCGCGGTGCTACAGGCAGAGACGATCGAATAGTTCGGTCCCTTGAGCCCATACTTGATCGACAAATCGCCCGCAACCATGTTGACGATATTCGCCGGGACGAAGAAGGGCGAGATCTTGCGCGGGCCACCATCGAGGTAGGCACCATAGTTATTCTCGATGCCGGTAATGCCACCGATACCCGAGCCAATCACGACGCCGATCCGCCGGCAATTCTCCTCGGTGACTTCGAGGCCTGAGTCTTCGATAGCCTGGGTGCCAGCGGCGATGCCATAGTGGATAAAGGCATCCATCTTACGTGACTCTTTCTTGGTCACGTACTGGGTTACATCGAAACCATAGATGGGACCGCCAAAGCGGCTGCTAAAGGGGCTCACGTCGAAGTGGGTGATCGGCTGTATCCCACTGCGCCCCGCGAGGATGCTATCCCAAGCGGACGGAATGTCGAGCCCCACCGGCGACACGATACCGAGCCCGGTGATGACTACCCTTCTGTCTGACATGAATTACCCCTCAAATCTAGTTGACGACGCGAAGCCGCCGAACAGCAACAGCCCACACCGCCGGGTCGTGAAGAGGCGTCGACCTCAACCCGGCCCAGGAGCACCTGCAAATCCACGGCGGACGCGCTCCGGCATGTACCGGATAAGCACGACTTCAGGATCAACCGAGATGCGCGTTGACGTAATCGACAGCTTCTTTGACCTTGGTGATCTTCTCGGCGTCTTCATCCGGGATCTCGGTCTCGAACTCTTCCTCGAGCGCCATAACAAGCTCGACGGTATCCAACGAGTCGGCACCCAAGTCGTCAACGAATGACGCATCCATGGTCACCTCCTCCTCCTTGACGCCGAGCTGCTCGACGACGATCTTACGCACCCGCTCTTCAACGCTACTCATGATTGGTAAACCCTCAGGAAGTAAAGACACGTCACCTTCTCCGTCACCTTCTCTAGGAGAGGCTGCGCCATTTTAGAGACAAACACCGGCAGACGAAAGCTCAATCGACGCCCATCAGTATCTGCCCAAAAACCGCGATTTGTTGTTTCAAATCAGCGACCTCATTCAGACCATCAACATCCCACCATTGACATGAAGGGTTTGGCCCGTGATGTACGCGGCGGTTGGCATCGCCAAGAAGGCGACCGCAGCAGCAATTTCTTCCGCAGCCCCGAGCCGGCCGAGCGGAATGCTCGCCAAGAGCGCGTCTCGCTGGGCCTCGGGTAGCTCACGGGTCATATCCGTATCGATGAATCCGGGCGCGACCACATTCACGGTAATGCCGCGCGGGCCGAGCTCACGCGCCAATGACTTACTGAACCCAATCAGCCCCGCCTTGGATGCCGCATAGTTACATTGCCCAGCGTTGCCACTGACCCCAACCACCGAACTCACATTGATGATCCGGCCATGGCGCGCCTTGGTCATCGGTCGCGCACAGGCCTTGCAGAGCCGGAAGGCGGACGTGAGATTCGTGTCTAGGATCGCATCCCATTCCGTCTCTTTCATCCGCATCAGCAGATTGTCGCGCGTAATGCCAGCGTTGTTGACGAGGATTGTTGGCTTTGATCCCAGCTGCTCCTCGACCGCAACCAGCGCGGCATCGACCGAGGCCTGCTCGGTCACATTCAGGCACAAGCCGATGCAGCCGCCGGCCACGGCGCCCACACGCTCAGCAATCCGCGCTGCACCAGCCTCTGTCGTCGCCGTCCCCGCGACCTTCGCACCCAGGCGCGCAAGCTCGTCGGCAATCGCGGCGCCAATACCGCGACTTGCACCGGTGACCAGTGCGATCTCGCCTGCAAGGATGGAATCAGACATCTGCGCAAACCTCGAGTGCGTGCGACAACCCTTCCGGATCGAACACCGGTAGCGTTGTCAGACGTTTATCGATTCGTTTTCCGAGCCCAGTCAGCACCTTTCCAGGCCCTGCCTCGATCGCGAGCTGTACACCGCTGTCGGCAACGGTACGCACGCTCTCAACCCAGCGCACCGGACTGAACAATTGCTCCGCCAAACGCTGACGGATCAGCGCCGGCGACTCCGCTGTGTCCACAGTGACGTTGTGGATCACCGGAATCGAAGGCAGGTGCAGCTCGACCTGGTCCAGCTGCGCCGCCAGCTCAGCCGCCGCCTCGCGCATCAATGCGCAGTGCGAGGGCACACTCACCGGCAACAGAACCGCGCGCTTCGCGCCGGCAGCCTTGGATGCGTCGACCGCTCGCTGCACTGCCTCGCGTTCCCCGGCAATGACCACTTGCCCAGGCGCGTTAAAATTAACCGGCTCCAACACCTGCCCCTCCGCCTGCGACCGACAGAGCGCTGCAACAGCGTCATCATCGAGTCCGAGCAGCGCTGCCATCGCCCCAGCATCGCCGGGAACCGCCGCTTGCATCAAGCGCGCGCGCTCCGCAACAAGGCTCACCGCATCCGCAAAGGTCAGCGCACCGGCACAAGACAGCGCACTGTACTCGCCTAAACTATGCCCCGCCATGACCGAAGGCATTGCACCACCCTGCTCGCGCCAGACCCGCCAGACAGCAACACCCGCCGCGAGCATCGCTGGCTGCGTATTAACCGTTTGATCAAGTTCGTCTTTCGGCCCGTCCTGAGACAGTGCCCAAAGATCTCGGCTTAGGATCTGCGAGGCCTCATCGAAGGTTGCTTTGACCAATGGAAAGGCAGCTGCCAGCTCGGCCAACATGCCGATCGCCTGCGAACCTTGCCCAGGAAAGAAAAACGCGGGATGGGAGGTCATCAAAAGCTCCAAAGGGAAAACCCCAAAGGGAAAAGCCCCACAGGGCGCTCAGTAGCGAAGTAACGCCGAGCCCCAAGTAAAACCGCCGCCGAAGGCCTCCATCAGCACGATCTGACCGCGCTGGATGCGGCCATCGCGAACCGCCTGGTCAAAGGCGAGCGGGATCGACGCGGCTGAGGTGTTGCCATGCTCGCCCACCGTCACCACCACCTGCTCCATCGCTAGATCGAGCTTGCGCGCGGTCGCCTTGATGATCCGAAGGTTGGCCTGATGCGGCACCAGCCAATCGATGTCAGCCCGGGTCATGTTGTTCGCGGCTAGGGTCTCGTCAACGATCGCCCCCAGCGTTGTCACGGCAACCCGGAAGACCTCATTGCCCTTCATCTGCATGTACGGCGAGCCATTGCCACCATTGCCAATGCCAGCCGGCACTTGCAGCAACTCGCGATAAGCGCCATCGGCATGCAAGTGGGTCGAGATGATGCCTGGCTCATCGGCGGCGCCGATAACGACGGCTCCGGCGCCATCACCAAACAGCACAGAGGTCCCACGGTCAGTCCAATCGATGATCCGTGAAAGGGTCTCAGCCCCAACGACGAGCGCGCGCTCAGCACTGCCGGTGCGGATAAACTTTTCCGCGACCGCTAGCGCATAGATAAAGCCGGTGCAAACCGCCTGAATATCGAAGGCGGGACAGCCATGGCTATCCAAGCGCTCCTGCAGCAGACAGGCACTGCTCGGGAAGGTCTGATCTGGTGTGGTTGTTGCCACCACGATCAGATCAAGCTCTGCGGCCGACACGCCGGCAGCAGCGAGGGCCGCCTGCGCAGCGCGCTCGGCCAGATCGACGCAGGTCTCATCATCTGCAGCGATGTGGCGCTGCCGAATGCCGGTGCGCTCTCGAATCCAGGTGTCGGAGGTATCAACCTGACGTTCGAGATCTTGATTGGTGACGACCTTGGCAGGCAAGGCGCTGCCCGTCCCGAGGATCTGCGTAAAGCGACTCATGCTGGAACCTCCGCAGCCTGCAGCTTCAAGGCCCTCGCCTCACCGAGGTGAACCTCGACCTCACGCTCGATCCGGGCAATGACACCAGAGCGAACCTCTTGATCGGCGATGCGCAGTGCATGCTCAAATGCGAGCGCATCAGCGCCGCCGTGGCTCTTGATCACGATTCCACGCAGCCCGAGCAGGCTGGCGCCGTTGTACCGACGCGGGTCGACCTCAGCACGGAAACCGCGAAGTACTGGAAGCGCCGCCAAACCCGACAGCCGAGAGAGCCAGTTGCGCCGAAAACGTCGCTTCAGCATCTGCGCGATCAGCTTGGCAACGCCTTCGCTCGCCTTCAGCGCAACATTACCGACGAACCCATCGGAGACGACCACATCGACGTCGCCGAGGTAGACATCATCACCCTCGACATAACCAACGTAGTTCAGAGAACTGCCAGCCAGCAGCTCATGGGCTGCGCGCACCTGGTCGTTGCCCTTGATCTCTTCGGCGCCGATGTTCAGCAGCCCGACCCGTGGCATCGGCAGGCCCTGAACCGCTCGCACCAGCTCGCTGCCCATGACCGCGAACTGGAACAGATGCTCAGCCGTGCAATCGACATTGGCACCGAGGTCGAGCATGTGGGTTTGGCCCTTGAGGGCCGGAATAGCGGTGATGATCGCAGGGCGATCGATGTGCGGCAGCGTCTTGAGGACGAAGCGGGCCGTCGCCATCAACGCGCCCGTATTTCCCGCGCTCACACAAGCATCCGCCTCGCCGCGTTTGACCAGATCGATCGCAACCCGCATCGACGAGTCCTTCTTGCCCCGCAAGGCCTTCGACGGCAGCTCATCCATCGCCACTTCCTGCGACGCAGGGTGGATACGGATACGCTCATCGCGCGCCGCTGAGCTGGGCAAGTGTTCAGCGATCGCCTCCTGACGACCCACCAGGATGAGTTGGCAGTGCGGTCGCTGATCGAGGAAACGCAGCGCAGCCGGGATCACGACACCAGGACCGTGATCCCCGCCCATAGCATCCAACGCGAGGGTCTGTCGAACAGCCAAGTCGGTATCTCCTAATCGATGAAGCCTGTTCGCAGACGCGACGGATGCAGGAGGAGTTGACGGCGGCCTGGAGCCCTACCGCCCTTCGCCCGCTTAAGTGACCTCAGCCGAGACAACCCAGCTCGGCGACTGTGGCGCCTCAGCCTTCTTTATCGACGACCTTGCGGCCGCGATAGAAACCGTCGGGCGTCACATGATGGCGCCGATGGATCTCGCCCGTCGTGCCGTCTTCCGACAGGGTTGGGCGGGAGAGCGCGTCGTGCGAACGACGCATGCCGCGTTTTGAGGGGGTCTTACGATTTTGTTGAACGGCCATTTCGATCTCCGCGTTGGTCGCGTTTAGTCCTGACTCTCAGGGTCATCTCGTGTTGTTTTCAGCGCAGCCAGGCTCTCAAACGGATGCCGAGAAGCCTCCTCCACCGGCGCCAGCGTCTGCTGCCTGACCGGAGCCGATGCGTCGGCGGCGCGCACCCGTGGCGGCTCGCATTCGCCTTCCGGATGCCTCGGGATCGCAGGAACGGCCAAGATGAGCTCATCTTCCACCAGATCAGCAGGTCGCATCAGCCGATCTTCGATCATCAACGGCTCGTACTGGGGCGGCAGGGCGTTGGCCTCATCGAGACCGGTTACCAGCGCGAGACTCACCTCGGTATTGACGGCGAGATCATAGCGCTCGAAACAACGCTGACAGCGCAGCGGAAGGTTTGCCTCCACCGCACCGATAACCGTCGCGCGACCGTCGGGATCGGAGCCGAACTCGAAACGATAACGGACAAGGCCGCCACTCGGGTCTGCAACCGCCTCAACCGGAACCTCGCCCTCAGCCCGCCAGAGCAACTGCGATAGCCTCGGCAGGCGCCTCAATGCGAATTCGCCTTCGAACACCGCACGTTGCGCGACCGCTTTTTTTGGGTCGAGAAGATCCGGGAAAGAGGCCGACATAAGCCCTTAACTATAAAACGAAAGCATTACGGCTGTCAATATCAGCTTCCGGCCAAGGCGAGCAACACGCCCGCTGCAACCGCAGAGCCGATGACGCCTGCCACGTTCGGCCCCATGGCATGCATGAGCAAGAAATTATGCGGATTCGCATCGAGGCCAACGCGATTGACCACGCGCGCTGCCATCGGCACCGCCGACACGCCTGCCGCACCGATCAATGGGTTCACTTTGCCACCAGTAGCCCGGTACATGATCTTGCCCATCAGGACACCCGTCGCGGTCCCAATCGAAAACGCCAGGGCTCCTAGCACCAAGATCCCCAGCGTTTCGAGGGCGAGAAACTTGTCAGCCGAGAGTTTCGAGCCAATCGCCAGGCCGAGCATGATGGTCACGATATTGATAATCTCGTTTTGCGCAGCCCGACTCAGGCGCTCAACCACACCGCTCTCGCGCAGCAGGTTACCGAACATCAGCATCCCGATCAGCGGCGCCGCCGAGGGCAGCAGCAGGGCGCAAAGGGCCAGGACGACAAAAGGGAACAGGATGCGCTCGAGCCGCGACACCGGCCGCAACTGCTGCATCACGACCTCTCGCTCCTTCTTGGTCGTCAGCGCACGCATAATCGGTGGCTGAATGATCGGCACCAACGCCATATAGGAATAGGCCGCGACCGCGATTGCACCAAGCAGATCTGGCGCCAGCCGTGAGGCGAGGAAGATCGCCGTCGGACCATCAGCACCGCCAATAATCGCGATCGCCGAGGCATCCTGCAGCGTGAAGTTAAAGCCTGGCACGAAATTCAGGGCGACGGCCCCGAGCAGCGTGGCAAAGATACCAAATTGCGCCGCCGCGCCGAGCAACAAGGTCGACGGACGCGCGATCAAGGCACCAAAGTCGGTCAGCGCCCCCACGCCCATAAAGATCAGCAGCGGGAAGATGCCGGTCTCCACCCCGACGCTGTAGATCATCCCGAGCAAACCATCAGGCCCACCAATGCCGGCAACCGGGATATTGCTGAGCACGCAACCAAAGCCAATCGGCAACAACAGCAAGGGCTCAAACTTTTTAGCAATCGCCAGATAGACCAGCCCACAGCCAACCGCGATCATCAACAGCTGGCCCCAAACGAAGTTGGCGACACCCGTCGACTGCCAAAGCGTCAGGAGTTCGGCCATCGATTCAGCCTAACGCGAGCAGGGGCGCGCCGAGCGCCACTGCGTCACCCTCTTTGACCCGGATATCGGTGACCCGGCCTGCAGAGGGCGCGCGGATCTCCGTCTCCATCTTCATCGCCTCAAGGACGACCAACACGTCTCCGGATTCGACCGCCTGATCACTGCGAACCTCGACCCGGACGATGCTTCCGGCCATCGGCGCGGTGATCACCCGCCCCTCGATGATGGTCGAGACCTCGTCCGCCGTCTCCACCGAGCGCACACGCTCTACCACCCCCTGCGGCGACACCGTGACGTCGTAGCCCTTGCCGTTGACCTCGACGTGGTAGGACTCCGGCTCGGTGTTCGCTAGCGGTCGCGCGGCAGCCGCGGTTGGCGCCGCGGTTAGCGCAGAGGTCGGCGCCGGAACCGGTTCGATCTCCCAAGGCGGTCGCTCGAAGGCCGAGGCGTTACCCCGATTCTCGAGGAATTTAAGCCCGACTTGCGGGAACATGGCATAGATCAGCACGTCGTCGGCGGCCTCTTTCGCTAGCTCGATGCTGCGCTCGCTTGCAAGATCGGCAAGCTCGCCGGTCAAACGATCCATCTCCGACGCAATATCATCCGCAGGACGTCCGGTGATCGGTTCCTCGCCGTCTTTCAGCACCTTTGCCTGCAGCTCAGCGTTGACCGGAGCCGGCGTCGCCCCGTAGGCACCACGCAGCACGCCAGCCGTCTCGTTGGTGATGCTCTTGTAGCGCTCGCCCATCAGCACATTCAGCACCGACTGGCTGCCGACGATCTGCGAGGTCGGCGTCACCAACGGAATGAAGCCCAGGTCTTCACGCACCTTCGGGATCTCAGCGAGCACCTCATCCATACGATCGGTCGCGCCCTGTTCCCGCAGTTGGTTCTCCATATTGGTCAACATGCCGCCGGGTACCTGCGCGACCAGGATGCGCGAGTCGACACCCTTGAGCGAGCCCTCGAAGCGTGCGTACTTCTTGCGCACCTCGCGGAAATAGGCAGCGATCTCTTCGAGCAGCAACAGATCAAGCCCGGTGTCACGCTCGGTGCCATCCAGAATGGCCACCAACGACTCGGCCGGCGAATGGCCATAGGTCATGCTCATCGAGGAGATCGCCGCATCGACCACATCAATTCCAGCCTCGGCGGCCTTGATGTAGGTGGCCGTACTCATGCCGGTGGTCGCATGACAATGCAACGCGATCGGTACCGAGCAGGTCTCCTTCAGCCGCGTGATCAGCTCCTCGCAGACGTAAGGCCGCAACAGCCCGGCCATGTCCTTGATGCAGATCGAGTGGCAGCCCAGCTCCTCGAGCCGCTTGCCCATGTCGACCCAGTAATCGATATTGTGGACCGGACTCACCGTGTAGGACATCGTGCCCTGCGCATGCGCATCCGTCTCCAGCACCGCACGGATGGCCTGCTCGAGGTTGCGCAGGTCGTTCATCGCGTCGAAGATGCGAAATACATCGACGCCATTCTTCGCCGCGCGTTCGACGAACGTATCCACCACATCATCGGCATAGTGCCGATAGCCGAGCAGGTTTTGGCCCCGTAACAGCATCTGCTGTCGTGTATTTGGCATCGCCGCCTTGAGCTGCCGCAAACGCTCCCAGGGGTCCTCACCGAGATAACGGATGCAGGCATCGAAGGTGGCACCGCCCCAGGTCTCCAACGACCAATAGCCAACCTGATCGAGCTTGGCCGCGATCGGGAGCATGTCCTCGATGCGCATGCGCGTCGCCAGCAACGATTGATGGGCGTCGCGGAGAACGACTTCGGTAATGCCGAGAGGTTTCGGTTCGCTCATGGGCCTGTGTTCCAGGTTGGGTTCCAAGTAGAGACCGTGATCGTCAAGAAGCAGAAGACGTCGATGGGCAGTGCAAAGGCGTTGGTCATTGCCGCCGATGGGAGCGATAGCGCGCGACCGCAGCACTGATCACGGCAACTAGCTCGGCATCGGCCGTCTGACCGTTGCGAGACACCTGCGCCGGCGTTAACAGGGGCTCGACCCCGCCCGGCGCCAGCTTTTCTGCCAGCCAAGACATGCCTTTCAGCAGCAGCACGAGCAACAGCAAGAAACTGAAGACAGTCCCCATGCCGATCGCCATCAGGCTGAGGCTGTCTGCAATCAAGGTTGTCTCAGGCATCGAAGGGATCACGAATGGTCAATGTCTGGGCACGATCAGGTCCAGTCGAGACGATATCGACTGACACCCCACCGAGCTCCGCCAGTGTTTTTAGGTAGGTCTGCGCCTCGGCTGGCAGCGCGTCCAGGGACTCGGCGCCGACCGTTGAGCCCTGCCAACCTGGCAGATCGATGTAGCGCGGCGTGCAGCGCGCGAGCTCATCGGCGGTGATCGGCGGGGCCTCAAGCTCGCGGCCATCAAGCTCGTAGGCCACACAGATCCGCAGCCGCTCCATGCCATCAAGCACGTCGAGCTTGGTCACACAGAGCCCCGAGACGCTATTAATGACGAAAGCGCGCCGTAGCGCAACCATATCCAACCAACCACAGCGGCGCTTACGGCCCGTGGTCGCACCAAACTCATGGCCGCGCGCACCAAGCCTCTCGCCGTCGGCGTCATCGAGCTCGGTCGGGAACGGACCACCCCCAACGCGGGTCGTATAGGCCTTGACGATGCCAAGCACGTAGTCCAAATGCAGCGGACCGACACCGCTGCCGCTGGCAGCACCGCCAGCCGTCGTGGTCGACGAGGTCACAAACGGATAGGTGCCATGATCAATATCCAGCAACGCCCCTTGCGCCCCCTCGAACAGCACGTTGGCGCCCTCAGCGCGCAGACGCTCGAGCTCGCCCGTCACGTCGGCGAGCATCGGCAGCAGCTGCTCGCGCTGAGAGAGGGCCTGGTCCAAGCATTGCTGAACATCGATCGGCTCCGCCGCGAACTGCTGCTGCAGCGTGAAGTTGTGCTGATCCAGCACCTCGCGCAGCCGATCCTCGAAGTGCGCCACGTCCGCCAGCTCACCGAGCCGGATACCACGGCGCGCGATCTTGTCTTCGTAGGCGGGGCCGATACCGCGTCCGGTGGTACCGATGGCCTTGTTGCCGAGCGCCTTCTCACGCGCCAGATCGAGCGCGATGTGGTAGGGCAGGATCAAGGCACAGGCGGGGCTGATACCAATGCGCTCGCGCGCCGGGATACCGCGCTGCTCGAGCGTCGACAGCTCCGAGAGCAGGGCCTCCGGCGACAGCACCACACCATTGCCGATCAGGCAGCGGACGCCCGGATGCAAGATGCCGGAAGGGATCAGGTGCAGGATCGTCTGCTCGCCATCGATGACCAGCGTGTGGCCGGCATTGTGGCCACCCTGGAAACGCACCACCGCATCCGCACGCTCGGTCAACAGGTCGACAACCTTGCCCTTGCCCTCGTCACCCCACTGGGTGCCGATCACGACGACGTTCTTACCCATGTATTCCTCTGGTTCTGGTCACTCGATCAGCCAAACTTTTTACAGCGTCGGCAGCCGCTCGGCGCCGGGCCTTGATAACGCATCGGCTCATGACGGCTCAGCTCAGGCGGCCACATCCGGCACCAGCTGCCAGACGCCGTCAATCTTCGCCAGTCGTTCGCAACAGTTGTAATCGCTCGGCACACCTCGCTGATCAGGCAGCTCGTAGAGCACCTGCCGCCCCTCGGCCCGGAGCCGTTCGACGATCGGCTGCAGCTCGGGATCAGCATCCCAAGGTGCCATCACCGCTGCCGGCGCAACCTCGGCCGCCGCAGCCTGCGCCGAGAGCGCAATCAGCCCCTTCAAATCGGAGCTAAAGCCGACCGCCGGGCGCGCGCGCCCAAACACCCGGCCAATGTCGTCGTAGCGCCCACCGCGCGCGATCTCGAGCCCCCAGCCGGGGGCAAACGCGGCAAACACGACGCCGGTCTTGTAGGTATAGCCGCGAAGCTCGGCGAGATCGAAATGCACCGGCAGGTCCGGCAGCCAACGCCGCAGCTCGTCGGCAACCCGCTGTAGTCGATCCAGCGCGCCTAAGACCTGTGGGTCGGCCGCCCGCAGCATCGTGCTCGCACGCGAGAGGGCGTCCTCACCATTGAGCTCCACCAA
Organism: Lamprobacter modestohalophilus; assembly: GCF_016583905.1. Taxonomy (GTDB): domain Bacteria; phylum Pseudomonadota; class Gammaproteobacteria; order Chromatiales; family Chromatiaceae; genus Lamprobacter; species Lamprobacter modestohalophilus. The sequence continues at coordinate 105,503 of NZ_NRRY01000005.1, forward strand.
CGAGAGCAACATGGTCCCAACAGGCCCGGCAACCCCGGTCTCGGTGATGATCGCATCGATCTCCGCGCTCGCCTTGCGCTGCAGCGCATCGAACAACCGCAACTCATCAGCGCGCGATAACCCGGCTTGCTGGATCAGCCCCCGATAGACACCAACGTGGCCGAGATCGAGATAGGGCGACTCGATGCCCGCGGTCTCAAGGGTCCGCACCAACAGTCGCAGCACCTCGACATCGCTCTCCGGACCATCATGCCCGTAGATTTCGGCACCGATCTGCAGCGGACTGCGGGTGCCGGCAAAGCCATCGGTGCGGGTATGCAAAATGGTGCCCAGATAGCAGAGCCGGGTGGGGATCTCTCGGCGCAGATGATGCGCATCGATCCGCGCCACCTGCGGGGTCATGTCAGCGCGCACACCGAGCAGTCGCCCGCTCAGCTGATCCGTGAGCTTAAAGGTCTGCAGGTCGAGATCCCGGCCGGTCCCCGTGAGCAGGCTTTCTAGGTAGTCGATGAACGGTGGGATAACCAGCTCATAACCCCAGCTTCGAAAGAGATCGAGCAAGCACCGACGCAACCGCTCTAGCTCAGCGGCCCTAGCAGGCAGCACTTCTTCGATGCCGGTCGGCAGAAGCCAACGCTCGTCGTTCATCAGATCAGACTCAGTTAACCAGGTAGAGGAGTGCAACACCGCTGAGCATACTCAGGAGCCCCGAAAACCGGAGGCTGCGAGCATCCTGAGAGGCAACCTGCAGGAGGAGTCGGCGGAACCCATTGGGAGCGATAAATGGCAGCAGCCCCTCGATCACAAGCATCAAGGACAGTGCCAGTAGCAAGGCATGCCACATGGATCAACCGGCGCACTCAGCGAATGTATAAGAAAGATTGAATCGTCTCAGAAGCAATGGCTGGGCGACAACAGCGGCGATGATTGCAGAACCATTGCGGCCTGTCTATGCGGCGAGTCAGATGCCCGGGCTTGACGAGAGACAAAAAATAAGGCCCGGCAGTCTCGCTGCCGGGCCTCTTGGTGGCTGGCGACAACACAGGCGCTAACGCGCCGCTGTCCCTGGCAACCTGGGTGACCCACTCAAGGCTGCAGCCGAGCCAGGGTCCTGCGAGTTGAAGAACCGGAAGAACTCCGAATCCGGCGAGAGCACCAGTGTGCTGCCCTTATTGGCAAAGGTGCGCCGATAGGCGTCCAAGCTGCGGTAGAAGGCGTAGAAATTTGGGTTTTCCTGATAGGCGGTGGCGTAGATCTCCGCCGCCCGACCATCACCTTCACCGCGCGTTTCTTCAGCCTCCTTGTAGGCATCGGCAATGATCACGGTGCGTTGCCGATCCGCGTCAGCACGGATGCGCTCAGCAGCCTCAGCACCCTTTGCACGCAGATCACGCGCAACCCGCTCACGCTCGGCGCGCATGCGGTTGTAGACCGATTCACTGACCTCGGGCGGCAGATCGATCTTCTTGACCCGCACATCCAGCACCTCAACACCAAGCTCGCCGGCTTGCGTATCACTGACCTTGGTCAGCGCCTTCATCAGTTCGATGCGGTCTTCGGTCACCACCTCTTGGATGGTGCGCTTACCAAACTCGTCACGCAGCGCGGTATTGATCCGCTCGGAGAGCAACCGCTCGGCACGCGCACTATCGCCGCCGGTCGAGCGGAAGAACTGCGCGGCGTCGTTGATGCGCCACTTCGTGTACGAGTCGACGATCACGTCCTTCTTCTCGATGGTCAGGAACCGCTGTGGTCTGGCATTGAGGGTCTGGATGCGCGCATCGAAGTGCATGATGTTATTCAGCACCGGCACCTTGAAGTGCAGGCCCGGCTCATAACCGCTGCGCACGATCTCACCGAGCCGCAGCTTGATGGCCGTCTCCCACTGCTGCACCGTGAAGGTCGACGCGAGGACAATCAGCGCAAGCAGCGCAACAGCAATAGGAATCAGGATTTTCTTGGTGTCATCCATCAGCGCGAGCTCCGATCGCGGGACACGTCACGAATCTGAGACGTGGTTGGCGGCGCGTTGTACTGGTTCGAATCGGGTCCATCGAGCATCGAGGTCCGCGGCTGCGCGACCTTCGCCGTCTGGTTCCGCATGATCTGATCCAATGGCAGATACATCAGACTATTCCCCTGCGGCACATCGATCAGCACCATATTGCTTCCAGTCAAGACCGACTCGATGGTCTCGAGATAAAGACGCTCACGCGTCACCTCTGGGGCCTTCTCGAACTGGGTCCGAATCGCATTGAAGCGAGAGGTCTCACCTTCAGCCGAAGCCACGACCTGATCTCGATAGGCCTTAGCGTTCGCGATCGCGCGCGCCGCTTCACCGCGAGCCTGCGGCAGGATCTCATTGGCGTAGGCCTCAGCCTTGTTCTCGAGCCGCTCCTTGTCCTCGCGCGCCTTGATGGCGTCATCGAAGGCGTCTTTGACCTGCTCTGGCGGCTTCGCTGGCTGCATGTTGACCGAGGTCACCAGCAGCCCAGTCTTGTACTCATCCATCAAGGACTGAATACCCTGCTGGATCATCGCCGCTACGGCACTACGACCCTCGGTCAGGATGAAGTCGAGCTTGGCGCCACCAATGGTCTTGCGCACCACGGTTTCCGTGGCATCCCGCAAGGTCTTCATTGGCGCCTGATCTTGGAACAGGTAGTTGGATGCGTCCTGGATACGCGACTGCACCGTCAGCTCAACGTCAACGATGTTCTCGTCGCGCGTCAGCATCGCTGCCTTGTGGCTGAACGAGGAGATCTCGTCAACATTGACCACCTCGACACGCTCGATTGGCCAAGGAATGTGCCAGTGCGGACCCGGCGCCGTGGTCTTCACATAGGCACCAAAGCGGAGAACGACGCCGCGCTCAGCCGGATCGATAATGTAGATCCCGGTGAACAGCCAGACGACGAACACACCGGCGAGGATCACGCCGATCGTCTTCAGGCTCAAATCCACCGCGCTCGGACCACCACCGCCACCGCCACCCGACGAGGAGCCCTTGCCGCCGAACAGGCCACTGACCCGCTCCTGAAGCTTGCGCACGATCTCGTCGAGGTCCGGCGGCCCACCCTGATTGCCAGGGCCGCCCTGGTTACTACCCCAGGGGTCCCGGTTACCACCTCCCGGTTCATTCCAGGCCATACTTGCTCCGATTACACGTTGTTGTGTCGCGTCGTGACGTCGACTCTCGCTGATCGCGAAGCGAGCGCCCTGCGTGCTGCAAGGCTGCTCTCAGTCGACCGTTACCGCCTCTCGGCGGCCTCTGCAGTCTTCAGCCGAGAATGCTGACAGCGTCTAGAGTGGGAAAGTGCCGCCCTCGCTGCGGTTATCAAGGACGCGGTTATCCAAGGACGTACTCTAAGCCAAAACCGCGCATTGTACGTGGCGTCGGCGGGTTACGACAATGCCGGCTCGCCCCTGAGTCGACACTGCTGCCAACGCGGATCGGCCTCGAGATAGCGCTCGACCTGCTGTCGCGCCAGCTCCACCTCCATGCGCCAGCCACCTTCATCGGTACCGACATCATTGAGGACGCTGGCATGCTCGAACAGCCAGGCGCGTAAAGCACCATCCGCCGGGCCGAGCAGAAGCGATTCGTGCACCAACTCGCCACGCAAGCGCTCACTCAAGGCTTCCGTCAGCAGCTCGACACCAGCACCGGTCTGCGCCGACATCCAGACTCGCCAGGGCCGACCATCGGCATCACGATCCAAGCGCGGAGGCTGATCATCAGCCAGATCGATCTTGTTGTAGACCAACAGCTGCGGACAGTCCTGCGCACCGATCTCTGCCAGCACCGACGCAACATCGCGGATGCGGCGGTCCCGCTCCGGCGACGCCGCATCAACCACGTGCAGCAGCAGGGAGGCCTCGCGCGTCTCCTGCAAGGTCGAGCGGAAGGCCGCGACCAGCTCATGCGGAAGCCCGTTGATGAAGCCGACGGTATCGGCTAGCACCGTCGCCGGACCAGCCGGCAGGTGCAAACGACGCAGTGTCGGGTCAAGGGTCGCGAACAGCTGATCCGCTTGATAGACACCCGCCTCGGTGAGCCGATTGAACAGCGTCGACTTGCCCGCGTTGGTGTAGCCCACCAGCGACACGGTAGGAATCTCGGCCCGGTTTCGCGCCCGTCGCCCCTGTCCACGCTGGGTCTCGACATGGGTCAGCCGCTCGTTCAGCAGCGCAATGCGACGACCGAGCAGCCGACGATCCGTCTCGAGCTGGGTCTCACCCGGACCGCGCAGTCCGATACCGCCCTTCTGGCGCTCCAGATGGGTCCAGCCGCGCACCAGCCGGGTCGAGAGATGTCGGAGCTGCGCCAGCTCGACTTGCAGCTTGCCATCGGCAGAGCGGGCGCGTTGGGCAAAGATGTCAAGAATCAGGCCGCTACGATCAACGACGCGACAGGACAGCAGCCGCTCCAGATTGCGCTCCTGAGCCGGACTCAGTGCATGATCAAAGATCACCAGCTCAGCACCAGCGGCCTCGACCAATGCCTTCAGCTCATCGGCTTTGCCGGAGCCGATGAACAGCCGCGGGTCGGGCGTGTCTCGGGACCCGCCAAGCGTCCCAACCACCTCCGCACCAGCGGCTTCGGCGAGCAGCTGGAACTCCCCGGCTGCATCATCGGTCGTCCGCTGGCCGCCCATGGCGATCTGCACCAGGATTGAGCGCTCACCGGCCTCAGGACGCTCAAGCATCGGATCGCCTCAGACCACCGAACACGCTGGATGGCCTTAAGTCTGCGCGTGGGACGATCAGCCGTCGTCCTCCTCGATCCCATCCTGAGGCAGCGGCAACTTGACATTGCGCGTCGGCACCACAGTCGAGATGGCGTGCTTGTAGACCATCTGACTGACATTGTTCTTTAGCAGCACAACGAACTGATCAAAAGATTCGATCTGACCTTGCAGCTTGATCCCGTTCACGAGGAAGATCGAGACCGGAACCCGCTCTTTGCGCAAGGCGTTCAAAAATGGATCTTGTAGACTCTGCCCCTTGGACATGGGCGATTCTCCTTGTTGTTATCACGGACCGGCATCAGCACAGCGCTGCATGCGATGAAACCGGTAAAGCATTGCAAGATAGCACAGAGATCAACGCAGATGCCTAAGCAAACCGCAAGCCAGGAGAGCAATCCAGTACTGCGATCTAACGAGGCTCGGCAGGACTGAGGAAGACCTCCACCTGCTGCAGTGCCGCCTGCTTAACCTCAGCCTCAGCCTCATCCCAGAGCCAAACCGCGTTCTCCTCAGTGCGTAACCAGGTGTACTGCCGCTTCGCAAGCTGGCGGGTGGCCACCAGCGCCTTCTCGCGCATCTGCTCCCAGCTCAGCTCGCCGCTGAGATAGGCCCAGAGCTGCCGATACCCGACCGCCCGCATCGATGGCAGCGTCGCATCCAGATCGTCGCGCTCATAGAGCGCGCGGACCTCATCCTCAAACCCCGCCGCAAGCATCGCCTGCAACCGCAGCTCGATACGCTGATGCAGCGTCGCCCGCTCGCGTGGCGAGCGCACCAGCCTCAACACGCGGTATGGCAGCGCGCTGCCGGCGTCCCGATGCCAAAGCTCACTCATCGGCCGACCAGTGACCAAGAACACCTCAAGCGCCCGCTGCACACGCTGTGGATCGTTTTGATGCACCCGCGCCGCGGTCAGCGGATCGACCTCGACCAGCCAGTCATGCATCGCGGCGGCCCCCTCCGCAGCATAACGCTCAGCCAACTGCGCGCGAACCTCCGGCTGTGCGGTTGGCAGCGGCGACAGGCCGCCGACCAAGGCGCGCCAGTAGAGCATGGTACCGCCCACCAAGAGCGGGATGCGCCCGGCAGCCGTGATCTCCGCCATCGCCGCTAACGCATCGACGCGAAAGCGCGCCGCCGAGTAGGCCTCGCTGGGATCGCAGATGTCGACCAAGCGATGCGGGAAGCGGGCGAGCACACTCGGCGCAGGCTTCGCGGTGCCGATGTCCATCCCCCGATAGACCAGCGCCGAATCGACGCTGATCAGCTCGCAGGGCAACTGTGCCGCCAGCGCCAACGCCAACTCCGTCTTGCCTGACGCCGTTGGCCCAGTGATGAGGATCGCCGGCGGCGCGGTCTCTCCAGCACCACCGGTCGAATCAGGGGCGGTCATCGCCGGCAACCTAATGCTCATGGCGCGGCGCCACCCCGGAAACTGAATCGCTTGAGATTCACGCTAAGTCCAGCGTCAGCGTCCACGCCAAAACAACCGGTCCAACGCTTGCAGTGTCAGCTTAACCCAAGTTGGGCGACCATGATTGCACTGATCGGCGCGCTCGGTGCGCTCCATCGCCCGCAGCAGCGCGTTCATCTCCGGCAGGGTCAGCTGTCTGTTCGCCCGCACTGCACCATGACAGGCCATGGTCGACAGCACGCGGTTGATCTCAGCGCGCACGCGATCACTGCTGCCTTCGGCAACCAGATCGGCAAGCAGGTCGCGCAGCAACTGCTCCGGATCGGCGCCACTGAGAATGGCTGGGATCGCCCTCAGCAACAGGCGCTCCGGGCCGACCCGATCGACACTGACACCCAGCGTTGTCAGCACTTCCTGCTGTTCTTCGGCGAGATCGGCCTCGCGCCCTGAGACGGCCACCGCGATCGGAACCAGCAGCGGCTGTTGCTGCACCGAGCCCTGGCCCCAGCCCGCCTTCAACCGCTCATAGCCGATGCGCTCATGCGCAGCGTGCATGTCGACCAAGATGAGCCCATCGGCGCCCTGGGACAGGATGTAGACACCGCTCAACTGGCCGATGGCGAAGCCAAGCGGTGGCAGTTCCTGATCTGAATCTCGGTCATCGCCTGAACCTTCAGGACCGACATTGTCCCAGCCCTGCGTCAGATTTTCCCCGAGGCCAGCTCTCAGATCAGCACTCGAAGCGGGCCGCGAATCGAGCCCCGCGGCCTCGCCTCGGTCGAGCAGCGCGGCAGCCAAGACGGGGTCTAGAGTGCCATCAGGCGCGGGGTCCGGCATCTGCAGCGCCAAGGCCGCGGCATAAGCGCTACGGCCATCGCTGATCCGCAACGGCAGACGGGACTGAGTTGGTGCCGTCACCTCGGCCGCAGTAGCGGCAGCGACCGGCTGTTCCTCCGCCCCAAGGCCAGCCAGTGCCGGATCAGCCGCAATCCTGGCCTGCGCCCCACCCTGTTCACAGCTGCCGGCAAGGCGACGATGCAGGCTGCGGAACAGGAAGTCGTGCACCTGCCGGCCCTCGCGGAAACGGACCTCATGCTTCGCCGGATGGACATTGACATCGACCTGGCGGGGATCGAGCTGCAGATAAAGCACATAGGCCGGGTGACGTCCGTGATGGAGCACATCTTGGAACGCCTGTCGCACCGCATGGGCGACTAACTTATCGCGCACCATGCGGCCATTGACGAAGAAGAACTGCAGGTCGGTTTGACTGCGCGAGAACGCCGGACGCGCCACCCAGCCGCTGAGCGCGAGCCCGACCGCCTGCTCATCCACCTCGAGCGCATGCTGCACAAAGGTCTCGCCGAGCAGCGTCTGCAAGCGCTCGCCACACGCATGCGCTGACAACGGCTCCGACTCAGGCGCAGCACGCAGATCAAAGAGCTCGCGACCGTTGTGCTGCACGCGAAAGCCGACATCAGCACGCGCCAGCGCCATGCGCCGGATCAACTGCTCGATGTGACCCAGCTCGGTGCGTTCGGTGCGCAGGAACTTGCGCCGCGCTGGCACACGATAGAACAGGTCACGCACCTCCACCGAGGTGCCGACCGGATGCGCAGCCGGCGCCACCTCCCCCGCACAATCGGTGCCGTCGGCGCTCAGGCGCCAGCCGTGCTCGGCCCCCGGCTCCCGGGAGATCACCTCGAGCCGCGCCACTGAGGCGATGCTCGGCAGCGCCTCGCCGCGGAACCCCAGGCTGGCGACCGATTCCAGATCATGGAGGCTGCTGATCTTGCTCGTCGCATGGCGAGAGACGGCTAGGGCGAGGTCCTCAGCGCCAATTCCAGAGCCGTCATCCCGCACGCCAATGCGTTTGATCCCGGCCTGCTCCAGCTCGACGACGATCTGTCGCGCCCCGGCATCGAGGCTGTTCTCGAGGAGCTCTTTAACGACCGAAGCCGGGCGCTCGATGACCTCACCGGCGGCGATCTGGTTGACGAGAAGCGGGGGTAGCGAACGGATGCGTGGCATCCTTGTGATGGAAGCAGAAACCCAGCGATGGAGCAAGCCGACTGTCTCGGCTTCTGTGCTTCTAGACTTATGGGCTTCTGGGCTTCTCGACCCGCGCGTCCCCGCTCTGCCGCCGCTCCCCGCTGAGCCGATTCAACTGCCGGGGATGATCAGCACCTGCCCAGTGCGAATCTCATCGCCGTGCAGCTGGTTGATATCCCGCAGCACACTCAGCCTGACGTTATAGCGACCCGCAATCTCGGACAGGGTATCGCCAGGTTCGATGCGATGTTGACGCGCCCCCGAGGTCGTCGCCTGAGCAAGCGTCTGTGCCGACGTCTTGGCAAAGCGCGTGCCCGGCGGCGGGTACTCGGCGAAGTACTCGATGATGCCGTCGAGGATCGCGTCAGCGAGCTTGTTCTGGTAGCTCGCATTGCGCAGCCGCTTCTCCTCGTCCGGATTCGAGATAAAGGCGGTCTCGACCAGCATCGACGGGATATCCGGTGACTTCAGCACCGCGAAACCGGCCTGCTGAATACGCTGCTGATGCACTTCACCCAGCCGTTGCAGCTTCGACAGCACCTTGCCGGCCGCGATGCCGCTGAGTTCGATCGTTGCGTTCTGACTCATCTCGAGCAGCACGCTGGCGAGTAGATCATCACGCTGTTTGAGATCGACGCCCCCGATCAGGTCGGCACGGTTTTCGCGCTCGGCAATCCAGCGTGCGGCCTCGCTGGTTGCCCCACCCGCCGAGAGTGTGAACACCGACGAGCCACGCACCCGTGGATCTTTGAACGCATCGGCATGGATCGAGACGAAGAGGTCCGCGCGATGCTCACGCGCGATCTCGATCCGCTTGCGCAAGTGAAGGTAGTAGTCGCCATCTCGAACCAGCACCGCTCGCATGCCCGGTTTAGCATCGATGCGCTGCGCCAGCTTGCGCGAAATAGCCAGCGTGATGTCCTTCTCGCGCGTCCCACCGCCACCGACCGCCCCCGGATCTTTCCCGCCGTGGCCGGCATCAACAGCGATGATGAGATCGCGATTCGACGGCTTTGCACTGCGAATCGAGAGATGCTCGTCACCTTGGTTGATCGACGCCAGCCCGGCAGCCTTGGGGGTGACACTCGCCGCGACCGCCGCCTTGGCGTTAGAGCTGCTGGCCGCGCTGGAGCCCGAGCTTGCCCTGCTAGACGCCACCATCGCGCCAGACCGCGGCGAGAGATCGATCACCAGCCGGTGACCATGCGAGCCGCTCGGCCCCAGGTTGAAGCTCTTCGCCCGCACCTGCTGTTTCAGGTCGAGCACGATGCGGAGATCATCGCCTTCACGAATACCGCTGCGCAGGCTGGCGACGACGGGATCTTCGGCTGCAGGCTCAGGAAGATCACCCAGGAGTCGCGCATCGATCAGATCGATCACGAGTCGGTGCGGATCATCGAGCGCAAACACCCGGTGCCCGACGGGAGACTCGACATCCACCACGAAGCGCGTGTACTCGGGGCCAGTCCACATGCGAGCGCCATCCACAGCAACCTGACCCCCGAAGGCCACGCCAGCGAAGCTTACAACAAGCATCAAGAGACTGGTTCGAGCCAGCGTCCAAAGCATCAGTCAGGGTACCTGTGCGCGGTATCACCACCGCTTGGCTAGGTGGTATTTTTACCTCTAGAGCATAGACGCATCCGAAACAATTTCCAAGCTGAAACGGATGCTTGAACGCACTTCTTGACGGCCCGACGAGCTTAGAGTAGCGCCGGCGCAACAGGGCATCAAACAGGACATCAATCAGTTACCAGACCCGCAGCTCGGGCTCGACCAAGCCCATGCGGGCCGCCAACGACAGGCTCAGCGGGCACTCTGGCCCGGCCAGGAGCAGGCCAGCCTGATCAGTCTAGCGCTGCCGCCTGGTCCGCCAGCGCCGACAGGATGGGAGTCCAATTTGGGCAGGCATTCAGCCTGATCCGGCGCCGATCCCCGGCATGCTCGATCAACAGCTCAAGATCCGCCGGCGGCAGTGCGCCAGCGCCTCGCTCCGGCCATTCGATCAGGATCAAGCCGGGACGCTCGAGCAGATCACGGAGACCGAGGTAGTCGAGTTCCTCCGGATCAGCCAGGCGATAGAGATCCAAATGCACGACCGGCGGATCAACCGCGTCATAGGGCTCAATCAGCGTGTAGGTGGGGCTGCGCACTGCACCCTGGTAGCCCAGCCCGCGCAGCAGACCACGTACCAGCGTGGTCTTGCCGGCACCAAGGTCGCCGCGCAGGTAGACGATACCCCGATGGGGCCGCAGCAGCGTTGCCAAACGCGCACCGAGCGTCAGTTGCGCGGTCTCACCGGCAACCTCGAGCTCGACCTGTGCCGGGGACTCGGCCGCTGCTGACGTGTCGCCGACCCGATCTGACTGCTGATCTCGATGCTGGAGTGAATGCATATCTGGATGCTGCCTTAGATAAGGAACGGGGCAAGAATGACCGGAGCATCGACAAGCCAGCGACGACCTTCTTCAACTGGCATCGTTACCACGAATCTCACGCGATTCATCTTCCGGGGTGACACCGCGCCAACAGCCTTAGGCGATTTCTGTCAAAGCTCATACCGCCTCATCCGCCAGGCCGAGCAGCGGCTGCAGGGCAGCAATCAGATCGCTGACGATCAGACCTCGCTCACCCTGCTCCGCCGCGCGATCGCCGGCCGCCCCGTGCAGGCAAACACCCGCCTCAGCGGCTGCAACCGGCTCCATACCCTGCCCGATCAGCGCGGCAATGATACCGGTCAGGGCATCGCCCATGCCTGCGCTCGCCATACCGGGATTGCCGTCCATACAGACCGCGACTGGACGCAGTCCGGGGCCATCGACCAGGGTGCCGGCACCTTTGAGCACGACGACACCACCATAGCGCTCCTGCAGGTGCTTCAGTGCAGCAAAACGGTCAGTCTCGACCTCGGCAACCGAACAGCCCAGCAGCCGCGCTGCCTCACCCGGGTGCGGCGTCAGCACCCAGTTGCTGCGGCGCTGTGGGTCCTGTGCGAGCAGGTTGAGCCCATCGGCATCCAGCACCAGCGGTGTGTTGGCCGCAAGCACCTGCCTGTACAACGACTGTCCCCAGGTGTCTTGTCCCAACCCGGGCCCGAGCGCGACCAGGGTGGCACGCTGCAACAGGGCCCCGAGTTCGGCGGCCTCCGCTACCGCATGCACCATCAGCTCGGGCCGGGTGAGGTTGAGCACCGCCGCATGCGCCGGATGGGTCGCAATCGCAACGCGACCAACCCCTGCCCGCAGGGCGGCCTCGCCGGCAAGACGCGCCGCGCCACTCATGCCCTGGTCACCACCGACCACCAGTAGATAGCCAAAGTCACCCTTGTTGGCGCACCGCCGACGTCGCGGCAACAAGCGTCCCTGCTGGCTCCAGTCGATCCGACGCGCGGCTGGGATCTCGCTGGCATAGATCAGCGCTGGCACACGCAGGGCATCGAAGCAGACCTCGCCGCAATACTCCGGGCCCAGCCCGGTAAAGAGGCCGCACTTGAGACCGATGAAGCTGATGGTGGCAGCAGCCTTGATCGCCGCGCCCAGCACCCGACCACTATCGGCATGCAGACCCGAGGGTATATCCAGTGCCAGGATGGGTGCTCGCGAGGAATGACACTGAGCAACGGCGGCCGCCCAAAGCCCTGTCAGCGGCCGCTCGAGGCCGGTTCCAAGCATCGCATCGACGATCAGCTCAGCGTCTGGCGGCAGCCGCGTAAACGGCTCGATACTTCCGCCCGCTGCTTGGTAGGCCTGAGCAGCGCTCAAGGCCGCTCCCTGCAGCCGACTGTGATCTCCGAGCGTCAGCACGCGCACCCCGAGCTGAGAGTGATGCGCAAGCCTGGCGATCACATAGCCATCGCCACCGTTGTTGCCCGCTCCGGCCAACACGACGAGCGACCGCGCTTGCGGCCAACGTGCGCGTAACAACGAAAAGGCCGCAGCTCCTGCGCGCTCCATGAGCTGCTCGGCCGGAATGCCATACTGCTCGATCGCAATCCGATCCAAGCTCCTGACCTGCTCGGCGCGATAGAGTGCGCGGGGCAACTGCTGAGATTCGGGTAACACGCGGGTCATGAAATCGTCCTCTCGAAACGTCCTACGAACAGCGCGCGTCGCCAGCCCGGACGATGAAGCGCTTGTTTTACGGCAACCGACATGAGGGCCGAAGACATGAGAGCCGAATCAGGGCCGAATCGGGACCGAATCGGGACCGAATCAGATCCGAAGTAGCTCGGCGCGATAGTGGGCCAGCTCGGCGATCGACTCCTTGATATCGGACAGCGCTAGGTGGGCACCCTCCTTTTTAAACGCATCGGCCACCTGTGGCGCCCAGCGCTGCGCTAGAATCTTGACTGTGCTCACATCCAGGTTGCGATAATGGAAGAAGGATTCGAGGCGAGGCATCCAGCGCGCCAAGAAGCGGCGATCTTGGCAGATACTGTTCCCGCACAGCGGCGAGGCCCCGGCCTTGCACCAGGCCTCGAGGAACGCCAATGTCTTCACCTCAGCCGAGCGCTCGTCTTCGCGGCTGTTACGGACCCGTTCGAGCAGTCCAGAGGCCGCGTGGTGGGTTTGGTTCCAGTCGTCCATCGCCGCCAAGACATGCTCGGGCTGACGGATCGCAAGCACCGGCCCCTCAGCAAGGACCTTCAGGTCTGAGTCGGTCACTAGGGTTGCGATCTCGATGATCTGGTCGCGGAACGGATCAAGCCCGGTCATCTCCAGATCAATCCAGATCAGGTTGTCTTCGTTTACCACAGTCACCCCGTAAGGTTCGAAAGTCGATTCTACCCAAAGCATTGCAGGACTCAGCTCAAACTGACTGAGCGTCACTGCAGCCTCTTCAGCCCATTTGCCATTCCACTCGTGGAGAATCTCATGATCCAGCGTTTCCTGCTCAACCTAACCGCCGCGTCCTTGATCACCATCGGCATGCATGCCCAAGCCGAGGACGCCGTCGATGCGCAAGCACTGTTCGATCAGAACTGCACCAGCTGTCACGGCTCCGAGGTCTACACCCGTGATGATCGGCGCATCGACTCACTCGACGCCTTGCACGGCCAAGTCCGCATGTGCGAGCAGAACCTTAACCTGACCTGGTTCGACGATCAGGTCGATGCCGTCACCGCGCTGCTCAATCGCGAATATTACAAGTTTGAGCCTTGACCGCGGCCCGGCGCTCTTAGCATGCCTCGGCGGCGCCTCTCAGAGCGACAGATCGCGCGCATCGAACGCATACAAGACCGCCGCCGCAGCAAGGTCGAGGCGCGTGCCGAGCTCGCGCTCAGCGAGCTCGACGACGAGGCCGCCCGCAACGGTCTCGTCGTCGTCCGCCACGGCGCCACGCTGATCGTCGAGGATCAAGACCAACAGTGCCATTACTGCGTCACCCGACAACATATCGGCCATCCCGTCTGCGGTGACCAAGTGGTCTGGCAGCCCAGCGGCCCAAACGCTGGCGTCATCACTGCGATTCAAGCACGCGAAACGCTACTCAGCCGGCCCGGCGCTAGCGGCCACGACAAGCCGCTCGCGGCGAATATCGGCCTGCTGACCATTGTCGTCGCACCGCAGCCGCCGCCGAGCGGTTTCCTGATCGATCAGTACCTGGTGGCGGCGGAGCGGATCGGCGTCTCGGCCCTGATCCTCTGCAACAAGATGGACCTGCTCGACGACAGCGAGCGCGCGGCCTTCCTCGGCCGGCTCGAGCATTACGCCAAGATCGGCTATTCGCTGCTACCGTTGAGCCTCAAGCAGGACCCTAGCCTTGCGCCGCTGCGCGAGCATTTTGCCGGACGCTCCGGCATCTTGGTCGGTCAATCTGGCGTCGGCAAGTCCTCGTTGATCAAGGCCCTGCTACCCGATCAGGCGATCCAGATCGGGGCCCTCTCCGATGCAACGGGGCTCGGGCGGCATACCACCTCAGCGGCAACTAGTTATCGCCTCGACAGCGGCGGCCGCCTGATCGACTCCCCCGGTGTGCGCAGCTTTCGACTCGGACCCATTGCGCGCGCCGAGCTCGAGCAAGGGTTCCCTGAGTTCCGGCCATTCATCGGCCACTGCCGCTTCAGCAACTGTCATCATCAACACGAGCCTGATTGCGCAATCCTCGCTGCCAGCGCCGATGGCGCGATCGCACCTGATCGGCTATTGGCCTTCCAGCAACTCGCGAAGGACATCACCCGCGGCGCGGAGTGATACCTTGAAAAAGCACCCCTAGTCGCTTGGGGATGACGCGCTACGAACATCAGCACCGCTGATCAAAGATTGGAGACGCAGATGGCCCATTGGCTCCTGAAATCAGAACCTGATGCCTTCGGAATCGAGAATCTCAAAAACCGTCGCAACCAGACCGAGCCTTGGGACGGGGTTCGCAACTATCAGGCACGCAACATGATGCGTGATCAGATGCAGGTCGGGGACCTCGGCTTCTTCTACCACTCGAACGTCAAAGAGCCGGGCATCGTTGGCATCATCGAGATCGTGAGTGCGGGCCACCCCGACCCCACCGCATTCGATCCGCACGCCAAGTATTACGACCCGAAAAGCGATCCGGACCATCCGCGCTGGTATCTGGTCGATGTTCGCTTTGTGCGCGATCTAAAGCGCACCATCAGCCTCAGCGAACTCAAGGACCATGCCGATGATGCACTGGCCGGCTTTCCACTGGTGCGCAAAGGCAATCGCTTATCGATCATGCCGGTCACCGATCAGCAGTGGGAGTTTATCCTTGGCCTCGAGAACGGATGAACGTTGCCGGGCAGGACTTCGGCGGCGGCTATTGAACGGACTCAGCGGATCGCGGCTCAAGACCGAGCATCGGCATCCGGCAACACGATGTTCAACTCAAGGATCTCGTACTTGTCTTCTTGTTCGTAGTGCACTGAAACCGCATCGTTATCGACCTCCACATACTTGCGGATCACGGCGAGGATCTCCTGCTGCAGCCGCGGCAAGTAGGAGGGTCGATCACGCGCGGCACGATCATGTGCAACCAGGATCTGCAGCCGTTCTTTCGCGACTGAGGCCGAGCCCTTTCGCGCCCCGCCCGGGCCGCGGAAATAGTCGAGTAGCCCCACAGATCACCCCCTGAAAAGTCGGCTGAACAACCCTTTTCGCTCCATCTCGAGAAAGCGCATCGGCCGCTCCTCACCGAGATATCTAGCCACCATATCGCTGTAGGCCTGGCCCGCATCAGACTCGACATCCAAGATCACCGGAGTACCCGCGTTCGATGCATTCAGCACGGCCTTCGATTCCGGGATCACGCTCAACAGGTTGAGCGCAAGGATCTCCTGCACGTCTTCAACGCCGAGCATCTCGCCACTCGCAACGCGCTCTGGCGAGTAGCGGCTCAGCAGCAGGAACTCGCGGATCGGCTCCTCGTTCTCGAGTGCTCGGCGCGATTTGCTGGAGAGGATGCCGAGCATGCGATCGGAATCGCGCACCGAAGACACCTCCGGATTCGTCACCACCACGGCATCATCGGCAAAGTACATTGCCATCAGTGCCCCATGCTCGATACCAGCGGGGGAATCGCAGACGATATAGTCATGCGTCTTGCGCAATTCTTCGAGCACTTGGCCAACCCCTTCTTGGGTCAGCGCATCCTTGTCCCGGGTCTGAGACGCCGGCAAGATAAAGAGATGCTCGCAACGCTTGTCGCGAATCAAGGCCTGGTTGAGGTTCGCCTCGCCATTGATGACATTGGCAAAGTCGTAGACCACGCGTCGCTCGCAGCCCATGATCAGGTCGAGGTTACGCAGGCCGACATCGAAATCGATCACCACTGTACGATGCCCGCGCTGCGCGAGGCCCATGGCCATCGCGGCAGATGTGGTGGTCTTGCCGACGCCCCCTTTTCCCGAGGTTATGACGATAGTTCTGGCCAAGAAGGACTCCCCTTATTCATGTTGACCTTATTCGAAAACCTGCTTTCGACTCATCACTGCCGCTGCCGCTGCCCAGCAGGGGCCGCTCCAGTTATCTCGGTGCCTGGCACAGACTAAAGCAAAGCAGCGTCCAGCGCAGGCTAAAGCGGCGAACGACACAGACGATAGCGGCAACCGACACAGACTATAGCGGTTCTATGCGCAAAACATCATGATCCAGAAAGACCTGGGTCTGACAGCCCTTTAGCTTCGCGGGGATGCTGTCACTGACCCGATAATGACCCGCCACCGAGACCAGCTCCGCCTGGAGGTCGGAGCAGAAGATACGCGCCTTCCTATCTCCGTGCAGTCCCGCGATCGCCCGCCCACGCATCGGCGCGTAGACGTGGATATTGCCATCGGCCATGAGCTCGGCACCCGAATTGACCGCGGCAAGCACGGTCAGATCGCCACCAGCAGCATAGACGCGCTGCCCAGAGCGCACCGGACGATCGACCAAATGCGAGCCGGTCTCGACCCCGATCTGTGGCTTGGCGGACTGGCCGGTAACCGGCAGCTCAAGCGCCAAGTCATCAACCACCTCGGGCTTGGCGTTGGGCTTCGCAGCATCGCTCAGTATGGCTAGCTCCATCGCCTTGGCCGCCTCATGCTGGGCAGCGCCGCCACCACGCACCCCCACCGGAATCATGCCAAGCCCACGCAGAAGGCCGACCAGCTGTGGAAACCCAACCTCCTCATCCTCAGACGGCAGGGCGTTAAGCTCGATCACCACCGGCGTATGTTGAAAAAAACCCGGCGCTTGCTGCACCTTCGGCATCAGCTGCGCTTCAACAGCGTCCATATCGAGCCGCAACAGGCGAATCACGGGCAAGGTGAACCCCGCCGCTTTTAGCTCAAACGCCGGCGCAGAGCTTGCCAGCTCGCTGCCCGCAGTCTGATCCTTGGCCGGTATTCCAATAGTCAATGACATGGTCTCGACGATACTCCAAAAGACGCTGCAAGCGGCTGCACTGAGGCGGCGCTCAACCCGAGGCGCTTAGTGTGAAACAAGCGCTTCATTGCACGGGTTGGCGACGCGGCACATCGATTACCCCGGGGGCCATTGCAGCGGACGCCCACCAATCAGGTGGACGTGTAGATGGTAAACAGTCTGGCCGCCGCCAGCGTTACAGTTGATCAGCGTCCGGTAGCCTTGCTCGGCAATCCCTTCCTGCTGAGCCACCTTTGCCGCTGCTAGCATCAAGCGGCCGAGCAGCTCAGCGTCTTCCGGCCCCGCGTCGTTGAGGGTCGGGATTGGCTTGCGCGGGATCACCAGCACATGCACTGGCGCCTGCGGATTGAGGTCGCGGAACGCCACCACCTCGTCGTCTTCATAGATGAGGTCCGCCGCGACCTCACCGTTGGCGATCTTGCCGAAGATCGTATCAGACATCGGTCTCTCCGCTCTTGCTTAACGTGAATCAGAGCCCCTGCCGACCCGCAAAGGCATGTGCCAGGGTACTCCCGTCGACAAACTCGAGCTCACCGCCAAGCGGCACACCATGCGCAATGCGACTCAGACGCAGCTGGGAGCCGCGTGCCAGGTCAGCGATATAATGGGCCGTCGCCAGGCCCTCGACCGTCGGACTGATGGCGAGGATCGCCTCGCCGAGGTCGGGCTCCTTGAAACGCGCCTCGAGCCGGTCGAGGCCGAGCTCTTCGGGTCCAATGCCATCGAGCGGCGACAGCCGGCCACCGAGCACGAAGTACAGCCCTTCGTAATGCGTCGCCTGTTCAATCGCGACAATATCCGACGGCTGCTCAACGATACAGAGTAAGCGCGGATCGCGGCGCTCGCTCGCGCACAAGTGGCAACGCACATGCTCAGTCAACGTCCGGCAGCGCTCGCATCGACCAATCCGCTCCATCGCTGCCGCCATCACCTGCGCCAGCTGACGCCCTGCATCCCGATCACGCTCTAGCAGGTGAAAGGCCATGCGCTGGGCGGATTTCGGCCCAATGCCGGGCAGCCGGCGCAATGATTCCACAAGCTGATTCAGCAGACTGGATTCGGACACTGCAAGCAACCACCGGTCACTGGAAATAGGCGACGGGCAAACAAGCATCCCGGCGCTGACGAGAAGGTCAAAACGGGAGCTTCATCCCAGGCGGCAATGGCAGTCCAGCCGTCAGCTCCGCCATGCTCTCCTGCGACTTCTCGCTAACGCGGCGCGCGGCATCATTAACAGCCGCGGCGACCAGATCCTCGAGCATCTCTTTATCGTCTGCCATCAGCGAGGGATCGATCTCAACCCGCTTGACCTCATGGCGGCCGGTCATGGTGACCTTGACCATACCGGCACCGGATTCACCGGTGATCTCTTCACTCGCAAGCCGCTCCTGCGACTTCTTCATCTCCTCCTGCAATTTCTGGGCTTGCTTCAGCATCCCACCCAATCCGTTCTTCATTGCTCAACCTCTTCTCGTCGATGATCCAAAAATCTCCAGCTCAGCGGCCTTAGCCCAGCCAGCCAAGTCGGCCCCAAAACGCCCAGCAAATGGGCCTCAGCCCCGCCATCAGCTCCCGGCAGACACAGGCAGCGCGGTGAGCGTACCTGGTACCCACTCGGCCTCGAAGCGCTCGCGCAACTGCTGGGCGACGGGATCGGCCTGCAAGGCACGCTCGGCGGCGCTCAAGCGGTTCGCGTCATCGCGAGCGCGGCGCAGCGCAGGCGTCTCATCCATGACCGTATCGGCAACGATCTCTAACCGCAGATCGCTTGCGAGCGCGGCGGCCAACGCCGCTCCGAGCCGTTGCTCGGCGCCCGCGGCACGCAGGTTCAGATGCCCCGGGTCCAGCACCAGCCGCAGCCGCTTTCCATCCCAGGCGCTGAGCGCGCAGTGGCGCGCCAGCTCCAACGCCAGCCCGCCCAGGCCGATGCTCGCCACCAGCTGCTCCCAATCCTCAGCCGAGCGGAGCGCATGAGCCCCGGATGCCAAGCCTGAATCGGGGGCCTGCCGGGACGCCCGCAATGGCGGCTCATCGCCCCGGGGCACCAGGCTTGGAGCAGACTCAAGAGCTGCCGGCTCGAATGCAGCCGTTGAGTCCGCGCACGGGCCGGGTTGGGGCTTTGCCGCACTTGCTGATGCGGTTGGACGCCTTGCTTCTGGAGCACTTCTTGAGGCAGCACTGGCTGAGGCAGAACTGGCTGCAGCCTCAGCGCCACTAACCGCTGGCCGCGGTGCCTGATCTTGGTCGCGAACACCCATTCCTGGCTTAGAGCCAAAGCCAGCGCCGGTGACGGAGCCGGTGACGGAGCCGGTACAAGCGTTCACTCCTGATGTTGACCCTGCTCCCTGCGGCGCAGAATGAGCGCCTGCGCCTGACGTTGCCCCCGATCCCTTCGGCGGTGTTGATGGCGCTGGAGCGCGGGATTCGATCGATGCCGGCCGAAACGCCAACGCTCGCAACAACACCATCTCTAGACCCGCACGCGGATCAGGCGCCAGCTCGAGGTCACCCTGTCCGGTCAGCAGCACCTGATAGTAGAGCTGCACGTCTTCGGTTGATAGACGCTTGGCCAGTGCGTCGAGGCGCGCGTCGTCGGGGTCGTCGCTGAGCAGCGTTGATGGTACCTGCTGCGCAAGCGCGAGGCGATGCAAGGCGCCAATGAGATCCACGAGCACAGCTGAAAAATCTGGCGTCAGCTCGGCGATGCGACCGATCTCGGCGAGGACGCGCGCCGCGTCGCCAGCGGCCATGGATTCGAGTAGATCGAGCGTCAGCTCGCCGCCGCGGGTGCCCAACATGGCCCGCACATCATCAACCTTAACCAGGCCCGCACCATAGGCGATTGCTTGATCCAACAGACTCAGCCCATCGCGCATGCTGCCATCGGCAGCCCGCGCCAACAGCGTCAACGCCGGCATCTCAAAGCCGAGCGACTCGGCCTCGAGCACAGTGACGAAGCGATCGCGAATCTGCTCCGGCAACAGGCGCTTCAGGTTGAATTGCAGACAGCGCGACAAGACCGTCGCCGGCAACCGCTGCGGGTCGGTGGTCGCGAGCACGAATTTCACGTGCGGTGGCGGCTCTTCCAGGGTCTTCAGCAGCGCATTGAAGCTGCTCGCCGAGAACATGTGCACCTCGTCGATCAGGTAGACCTTGAAGCGCCCGCGCACCGGCGCAAAGGGCACGTTATCGAGCAGCTCCCGGGTCTGATCGACCTTGGTCCGCGAGGCCGCATCGACCTCTAGCAGGTCGACGAAGCGCCCGGCATCGATCTCGGTGCAGGCCGAGCAGACGCCGCAGGGCGTCGGACTCACGCCCTGCTCGCAGTTGAGCGTCTTGGCGAGGATACGGGCGAGCGTGGTCTTGCCGACGCCGCGGG
This sequence comes from Lamprobacter modestohalophilus, assembly GCF_016583905.1. Classification (GTDB taxonomy): domain Bacteria; phylum Pseudomonadota; class Gammaproteobacteria; order Chromatiales; family Chromatiaceae; genus Lamprobacter; species Lamprobacter modestohalophilus. The sequence continues at coordinate 125,978 of NZ_NRRY01000005.1, forward strand.
TACCGGTTAACAGATAGGCATGATGCAGCTGGCCGCGCTCGAGGCCATTGACGAGCGCCCGCACGACATGCTCTTGGCCAACAAGATCGGAGAAGGACCGAGGGCGCCACTTTCGCGCGAGGACCTGATAGGTCATGAGGTCAGTTACAGGCGAGCCTGACGCAGCCAGGAAATAGGGTGGCGAGCCACGCCAGCCACACCCCGGCACACACATCCACTGCTGCGGCTGCTCCCTTCCGGGCCTGACCGGGTTCACAGTTTCGTGTTGCGAGGGGACCGACGAGGCCCACCATTGCATAATGCGCAACGGCTCACTGCCGAGACGCGACGTGCCAAGTTAGCAGTCACCGAGCGCTGCCGCAAGCATCAGGTGGCAAACCGAGGCACGATCGCAGCCCGATCTTGCTACTCTCTGCACCCTGACTCATCGTGATCAGTCGCACGCGCGGCAGCTAAAGACGAGGCAAGACAGGCTCATGACGCATTGGACATCCGGCCCGGCGCCAGCAGAAAGACCCTCGAGACAACCGCACCGAAGTGCAGGCATCGGCATGGCGCTCAGCCTGCTGCTGGTTGCCGCGGCTCACAGCAGCGCTGCACAAGAGCCGGTTCCAGAGTCCACGGGATTCGCGACAGACGCCAACCCGAACCCTCACCTGAGCGCTAAGGCGGACCCTGAGGCGGACCGGGCGGCGGGCCAGGCGGCAGACCAAGAGGCAGGCTGGGGCGAGCCTACGGCGAACGACAGCCCGGATGGCGACCTCTCGACTCTGCTCGAGCGCTCGCTCGAGAGCGCTGGCTCGCTGTGGCAGCAGTCAACCCAGTCTGCAGACAACTGGTGGCAACGTTCGCGCGAGACCACACTCGAGGCCTGGGATGAGGCCCGGCGCTCCCTGAATCCAGCCGATCCACCAGCAACCGCGGCCCTCTGGAAGCAGCTGGTGCCGAAGCTCGAGGAGACGCTGCAGATCGAAGAGTCTCGGGCAGCGCTACCCGACCAGGCCTGGCTCGGCCGCGACAAGCTAGATGCCGATGCCGATATCAATGCCCTGCTCGACGCCTCGGTCGCCATCCTCTCGGGCTCGCCAGTGCAGGCCTACCGCGCTCAGATCGAGTCGCTGCGCACGCAGATCGCGCAGGCACGCACCGACATCGACCAGTTCCGACGCGCACGCATCGCTGCGCCCACTGAGTCGCTGATCGCAACCACCGTCGCCGGTTACGACGCACGCATCGCCGAGCGCGAGGCCGATATCCGTGAATACCGCGCCGAGCTCGAGCGGATCAAGGCCGAGTTCGTGCGCGAGCTGCGCGCGATGGGGCTCGAGCTCAGTAACGATCAGGTCGACCTGCTGCTCGCCACCGTGGTCGGCGACAACATCATCGACCTCGGCATCGTCTTCGACAACGTCAAGGCGATCACCGAGCAGCTCGAGATCTTGGTCGAAGAGAGCGGCGAGGATCTCGAGAGCGCTCGCCGCTATTACGGCATGTACGTGATCCTGCTGCGCGCCCTTGCGCGTATGCACAGCGATGTCGCGCAGGCGATCGAGACACGTTACATCCCAGAGATCAACGCCATCGCCGGGCGCGCCGCCGACCTCAGCGAGCAGACGCGCGCGTTGATGCGGTCGCAACCGGAGCGCAGTCAGCTGCTGCGCAATAACCTCAAGGCGCAGCAGCTGACCATCGAGGCCGCTGGCGTCTACCGCGATTACCTCGCTGAACAGCGCAACGAGGTCGAGCAGGCTCGATCCGCGCTGGATGCCGACATCGAGACCGCCTGGAACACCTATCAAACGGTCCGTGTCTCGGGCGAGCTGGTCGATCTCGTACAATCCAGCCAGAGCCTGCTTGACGGGTTGCTCGAGCGCGAGGTGCCGCCGCTGCGGCCCTTCCAAAACCTCGAGATGCAACGCGAGCTCGAGAAGCTCACCCGCGAGCTGCGTCGCTCAGAGGGTTGATCTGGCCGGAACGGCGCGATCAGTCGAGCAAAAACGTGACTCAAAGAAGAGGCGCAAAGAACAACCCCCGGCGATGTCTGTAGGCAGCTAACAGGAATCACATAAGCCGAATTTCGCACGAAGTCTTGACCCGGGCGGTTGCCCACCATCAAAGTAACGAACCGGGAATACCCGCAAGATCGGGTAGACCAACCCTGAAGCTCTTCATGGGCTTATCGCCAAGCCTCTGCCTTGTATTTTCATGCCTCGATTCACGCCCGCCTCTGGCGACCACCAAGCAAAAAGGCAGTCGCGCAACCGAGACTACCGCCGTCAATGGCTCGCGGCGGCACCCTGCGCCTTAGCAAGTAGGCACTCGGTCAGGTTCTCGGATGCATCGCCGATCGCAACCCTCTGTTGGCTAGCGCTGATGCTGCTGCTCCTGGCCGGGCCAGCAACTCCGGTTAGCGCCGCCAGCAACACAGACGCCACGCAAATCAGCAGCGCAGACGCCGCCCAACCCGCCACGCCCATCTCCGCGGCAGACTGGCTGCAGCGTTATCGAGCATTGGCCGCCGCAGCACCAGCAAGCTGCCCGCCCGCGAGCATCCCTGTGCTCAATGAGCATGCACCGATACGTGCGTTCGTACTCGAGCCGAGCGCAGATCAACAAGCGTCGGAACCACTTGTCGCGACGCTGAAAGACCCGATTCTCGAGTCCTTCATCGTCTTGGCACAAGACGCTAACGGTTGCATTCATATCGGCGAATCGGGTCGCTTAGCGCCATTCGATCAACGCAGCATCTCCAGTCCGTTCCCGAACAGCCGACTGCCATTGAGCTTTGGCACGACGTCACCGATCGCGATCGTGATGGATCACAAGTCGATTCGTCCATGGATCGAGCTGGTCCCCGAGTCCCAATTCCGGCGCCTTAGCGAGCGTCTCTGGATCGCGCTCGGGATGCTAACTGGCATCCTGACAACCCTTTTCCTGATTGCCATTCTGATGACTCGCTATCAGCGCAGCGCCCTAACGCTCGCCTATCTCGGGTATATCGCGGCACTCCTTTTCTATCAGCTACAAGCCACGGGGCTAGGCCCTGAATGGCTGCCGTTCTGGCCTGCGCCGAGCACTCAGCATCTGCTGCAAGCGCTCGCGGTCGGCAGCGCCGTGATCGGTATGTCGCTTCCAGTCTTCGCCTTTCTGCGTCCCCGCGGTCGACTCCGCAGCCTACTGCTGATCAGCGTTGCCCTGAGCGCGACTGGCTTCTATCTGTCGGCACAGATCGCCGAGGCCTATCGCTTCGGTGCCGCCATCTTGCCCGTGCTCGCAATACTGGTCATCCTGTTGTTAGCGACGCGTCTGCGTGACGACGAGCCAGGCGTGCGCTGGTTTTCGGCAGGCCTCGCGGTCACTCTATTCGGCGGCGGCATCCAAGCGACATCCGTGGTTACCCAGGGTGCCTGGCTTCCGCCCCTGACCGCGTTTGCATTCCCCATCGGCAACCTCATCGAGTCGATCTGCTGGCTAACCGCCATCGCTTTACGGCTAAAGGCGCAGCATCTGGCATTACTGGAAAGGCAGCTCTCCGAGGCAAAGTATGACTCGCTGACCGATTCTTATAACCGCCGTCATGTGCGAAAACGAATCAATCTGGCCATCGCCAAAGCCAAACGCACCAGTAGCAGCCGCAAAGACAACGGCGTCAGTGGATTGCTCTATATCGATCTGTGCGGCTTCAAAGACATCCGGGACCGCTTCGGCCAAGCCATTGGCGATGAAGCCCTGCGCCGGTTCTCCAGCCTGCTGCAGGGGATGGGTTTCAATGTCGATGCTATCGGACGCTATGGCGGCCACGAATTCGTGATCTTGATGCATCAGGACGCGCACTGGAGCGAGACAGAAGGCGCTGCCGCGACGATCCTTTCGCGCTTTCAGGAAGCGCTCGAACTCGACAACCAAAGCATCCTCATCCGACCCGATATCGGCATCGTGCGCATCGGCGCTCAGTATTCAGACGTCGACGAGGTCATGGAGGATGCGAGTCGGGCGCTGAGGGTCTCAACCCAGCTTGGGGGTCGGCGCGCGACGCTGTTCGAGCCACAGATGCGCGATCGCGCAAAGATCGAGCAGGAACTCCTCGATGCACTCGAAGAGGCCATTCGCAACCACCAGCTCGACCTCCATTATCAGCCCATGGTCGCGTTGGAGAACATGTCTCCCGTGGGTTTCGAGGCCCTGCTCCGCTGCCCACACCTCAGCGAGAAGGGGATTGGCATCGAACAGATCTTTGCCTCGGCGGAGTCGGCCGGCATGCTCAAATCGATTGGCGAGCGCGTGATCGAGCTCGCGCTGGCGCAGATCGTCGACTGGCAACGCCAAGGCGTTTGGTCAACGAGCTTCTTTCTCAGTCTCAATGTCTGCCAGCAGCAGCTCATCGACGGCCGCTTTCTCGAGTCTCTACACCGCGCCTCGCAGCGCCTGAACATCGACGCCGGCGCCATTCGACTTGAGCTGTCTGAGCGCTCACTGGGCGTCGACCTCGATTGGTCGCATCATGTCCTGCCGCGGTTGCTGAATCAGCAGGTGCTGCTCGGCATCGATAACTTCGGTACCGGCTTAGCCTCGCTGACGATGCTCACGGATCTGCAGCCAGACTACATCAAGATCGACAAGCGGCTCGTGGCCGTCATGGCAACCTTGCCGCGCGCTCAGCATCTGGCGCGCGCTGCCCGCCTGTTCACCGCCGAGACCGGCAGCCTCGCGATCGCCGAGGGCATCGAGACCAATGTTCAGCTCGAAACCCTGCTCGAGCTCGGCTTCGAGCACGGCCAGGGCCACCTGATCGCGGGCCCCATGTCCGGGTCTGAAACCGCGAATTGGCTTCAGCTAGCCGCGCGCGCTCATGAACAGCCACGGGGCGACAGCCTCTGGCAACGGCAGCTGCATTGATCACCAAGGCGGCTTCATCACCAAGGCATCAGACTGCGCAGTGGCGCGAGCGCAAGCCCAACCGCCAGCGCAATCAGACAGGCCACCAACACCAGCAACAGGGCTCGACGCAGATCCTCGGCATCGAGTTCGGCGGGCCAATCAGGCTCCCCCATATAGGCCTCGTTGACCAAGCGCCCCTGGTGCCAGATCGGCCCCACCAGGCGCACCCGAAGAGCCCCGGCGCAGGCGGCCTCGCTCCAGCCCGAGTTCGGGCTAGGTAGCATCGCGTGATCGCGCAAGGCCGCCGACAACGCCAGGCGCGGATGCAAGCGCAGCAGGGCGGCGGCAAGCATGATCACCAGCACCGCAAGGCGCGCCGGCAGCCAGTGCACCAGATCATCTGAGCGCGCGCCAGCCCAGCCGAAGCGCGCATAGCGCGCATTCTTGTAGCCGACCATCGAGTCCAGGTTCGAGACCACCTTGACCAGGATCAGCCCCGGCAGCCCGAATAGGCACAGCGCCCAGAGCGGCGTCAGTACGCCGTCGGTCAGGTTCTCAGACAGACTCTCGATCGTCGCTCGAACCACCCCAGCGCGCGGCAGGGTCTCGGTATCGCGGCTGACCAACATCTGCAGCTCGCGTCTAGCCAGCGGCAGATCATCCAAGGCCAGGAGCACGCGCCGGCCCTGATTCAGCAGATCGCGCGCACAGAGCAGGCTGTAGGCGATGAACAGGTCCCAGACAAAGGCCAGCCAGGGATGCAGCAGTATCAGCCCAGCATGCACCAGCCACCAACCGCCAAGCGCCCCGCCGACGGTGGCAGCCCAGAGCAGGACACCACCCAGGCGCCCGTCGAGCCCACGCGCAAACAGCCAGCGCTCACAGGCCAGCGTCCAGGCACCGAGCACGCGGATGGGGTGCAGGCGGTAAACCGGATCGCCAACCAGCGCATCCAGCGCGCAAGCGGCAAGGATCAGCAAAAGATGCTGCGTCAGCCCCATTTGCGCGCGAACCCCTGCGCAACGGCGCGAGCCGCGAGCACACCGGGGGCCAGGTCGCGATGCTGCTGCAAGGCCTCGCGCAATGCGGGGAACTGCGCGGGATCGACCGCAACCGCCGCCGCCAGCAGCGCGGCCTGATTGAAGATCGCCTCCTGCGCCACCTCAGCGTGCAATACGCCAGCTCGAGCCAGATCGATGATCTCGGCCAAGGCATAGGCCGCGGCCGCCGTCTGCGGATCATGGATGAGCGCCATCAGATTGTGCGCGAACAGCTCGGCGTCGGCGCGCTCGAGCTCAGCCTCAGCCTGAGCCAGCAGCTGCGCCTCATCGCAACCATGGCGGCCGAGCGCGCTACAGACCGAGCGACGCAGCTCGGCGCAGACCCCATTCTGCAGCAGGATGCAGCGGGTCACCGCCGCGTGCACGGCCCGTCCCAGCAATTCGCCAAGGCTATTGTGGCCGCCGGCCCAGTTGCGCTCCCAGTCGCCCGCGGCCGGCAAAGGCGCGGCAATCACCAGTTGATCGGTCCCGGTGCCGGTCGCCAGGCCCGCCGACTGCAGGCTCGGCATCCGCAGGTCGAGCAGCGCCGTGCTCTTCGCCTCCGTTACCAGGGTCGCGGCGCGGACCAGGCAGGGCGCCGTACAAGGCTGATTGATGAACACCAGCAGCACGATGGTGCCGGAGCCGGTCGCATCCGGCGAGCGCATCGGCACGGACCCGGACTGCGACGCCTGTTGCATGTCGAACAGGGTCTTAGCCTCGACCTCCCCAGCAGTGTCACTGGTGCGCGGGATCGGCCGGCTACCGTCGCGATACTCATGCCAGCCCGCAGGATCACCGGCACGGGTCGCATTACCGAGCACACCCGCAGTAGCCGCCACCGAGACCACCAGATCCTCGTGCTCGGCCTGCGCCAGCACCGCACATTGCATATTCGCGGCGGTCGACATCAATGCCGTCTTCGCCGGCGGCAGATCGGCATCCAGACAGGCTTGAGCATGAAACGCGTCCAGCCCCGGAAGCGGTGACTGATTGCGCGCATAGCGCGTCAGATGCGCAACGCCCTCGCAGCTCTGGTGGTTCGCGACATGACTGAGATCCTCGCGCAGACCGCCATTGACCTTACAGGTGCTGAGCACGCGGTGTGCCCGCTTGAGCGCCGCCCAGAGAAAGCGACCTCGACGATACAGGCGGTAATGATCGGTCTCACTGAGCAACATGGCGTTTAACGTAAATCTCACGCGATTCATCGTCCGGAGTGGCGCCGCGCCATCAGCGTTAGACCGGACAGCTTGTACCGAAGGAACGTCGCCGCGGCTAGGCTGAACGCGCTAGCGTCATCAGCTGATACGGCTCGAGCAGCAGCTCTTGGGTGGCAATAATGGTCTGGCCGGCGAACAGATCGACCATGGTCTTGCGCATGCCCATCTGGCGCAGCCGACGCGCCTCCAAGCGTTGCGGATGCTCGCTGAAGTTGCCGATAACGAAGACCGTGGACTGCTCGCTCGAGCGCAGGAAGCCGAACACCTGGCGATTGCCAGTATCCAGCAGCTCAGTATCACCGCGCGCGAAGGCATGGTTATGGCTACGCACCTGCAACAACCGCAACAGGCCCTGATACACGCGCCCGGCAACCGTCTCGACATCGCGACGCTGGTCGGCGAGCTCCCAATCAAAGGTGCCGCGATGCAGCCAGCGCGAATCACCAACCTTCTCCGAATCCTGGTCGTAGCCGTAGTTGTTGAGGGTCGCGATCTCATCACCGAGATAGATCAACGGAATACCGCCGATCATGATGATGATGCCGTGGATCAGCAAGATGCGGCCGATGGCCAGCTCGAGCTCTGCCGTATCCTGCTCGGCAAGGGCTTTCTCGATCCCGGTCAGTGAGGCACAGGTGCCGGAGATGCGCGCATCCCCGGTGACCGGGTCTTCTTGGAAGGGTGCCCCGCGGGCAAAGCTGCCCTCGAAACGCCCGGTGTAGAAGCGCGTGAGGAAGTTTCGGTGCCGATCCGCATCGAAACCAACCGCTTCGACGTCGTCATTGGCGAAGGCCCAACCGATATCGTCGTGGCAGCGGACAAAATTCACCCAGGCACAGCCCGAGGGTACCGAGAAGCGATGTTGCATGGCCCGCTGCAGCACGCGCACATCACGCGTCGCCAAGGCATCCCAGAGCAGCGCCATGAGCTGCGGGTTATAAGACAGCGGGCACTCGTCCATGCTGATGTATTCGCGCACCTCGTCCGGATGCACGATCGCCTCAGACTTGAACACCATGGCCGGCGCAGCGATGCTGACAAGCGCATTGAAGGCCTGGATCACCCAGTGCGCCTCGGGCAGATTCTGTGAATTGGTCCCAAGGCGTTTCCAGAGGAAGGCGACCGCATCGAGACGCAGGATCTCGACGCCCTGATTGGCCAGGAACAGCATCTCCTCGAGCATCCGGTTGAAGACCTCCGGATTCTCGTAGTTCAGATCCCACTGATAGGTGTGGAAGGTGGTCCAGACCCACTTCTTGATGCCCGTGCGATAGGTGAAGGCGCCCGGGTGATCCTCACCAAAGACCTCAGGCATGGTCTTCTCGTAAAGATCCGGCAGGGTGCGGTCCGGAAACAGCCGATAGTAGCCCTGATGGGTGCGATCACCCGCCAGCGCGGCACGCGCCCACTCGTGCTCGTCGCTGGTGTGATTGAAGACGAAGTCCAGCGTCAGCGAGATGCCATGATGGCGCAGTTCCGTGGCCAGATCCGCCAGATCATCCATCGTGCCGAGCGCTGGGTCGACCTCGCGATAACTGCTGACCGCATAGCCGCCATCATTATCGCCCTCGGGCGAGCGGAACACCGGCATCAGATGCAGATAGGTGATGCCGAGCTGGGTCAGGTAAGGGATGCGCTCGCGCAGACCCGCCAGGTCGCCGGCGAACAGGTCGACATAGCACATGGCGCCGACCATCCGATTGGACTGATACCAGTACGGGTCGGCGCCACGCATCGCATCCAGCGCCTTGAGCTCTGGCGAGCGCGCGATCCACATCTCGGTGGCCGAGGCGACGATGCTCTCGAGATGGTAGAAGAAGTCGTAATAGCCGCCATACAGGCCGTATAGCCGCTTGAATAGGCGCGGGAAGTGGCGCTCGAGGCGCTCCCGATAGCCAAGCCATTCGACCTCATCAACCGCATTGCTGAAGCGTTGCTCGAGCCGCGGCAGCAGGCGTGCGAGCGACCGGTCGGCCTGCTCGCGGACCCAATGTTCATCGGTGATCGGCGTCTTGTTATCCATTAAACCTTCGATCGGGCTCGCTGAGCGGGCCTGTGCAGAGTCTTGATACTGGGCGGACTGGGCGTGATCCGGCGCATAGCAGGCCCCAAGCCTGTCGAAGCAACCGGACTCGGGCGCGACCGCGGCGTGACCACACCAGGGTTAACGTCAATCCCACAAGGATTCATTGTCCGGGGTAGCGCCGCGCCATGACGCTTAGTTGTCGACCTCGACGACAGCGCCATGACCGTCGCTGCCCTCGATCAGCACCAGCTTGCCGAGCGTCGGATGGCGCACAATGATGATCTGAAACAGAGGTAGCTGCTTGACCATCATGACGGTTCCCTCGTCTCTGAGGTCGGCGACGACCTGCTTCTCCGCGTCGAACATGCGCATCGATGGATTCTCCGATGGATTCCCCTAGAGGTGGGTCACGCCCAGTTGCATGCAGGCAGTAACCCGGATTCCCAACGCTCGCGGCTAACGACACTCCGACGCGAACGACAAGGTCCACAGCCGGAGGCGCAAGGATGCTGAGTCTCCAGCTCAAGCGTTCTTGCCGCGCCAGCGCATCAGCACAACCGTGATCCCCGCGACGACAATGCCACCAATGCTGATCAGCAGCGCATTGTCATCGACGAAGGCGATACCAAGGGCACTCGCGATCAGGAAAGCACCAAAGACCGACATCTTCCAATCGACATAGATACCGGACAGCAACGCGGACAGACCAAGGATATAGGCGACCACGAAGCCTTGGCTCTCGGCGTTCAGGAAATGCGGCGTATCGCCCATGAACAGGAGATAGATCCCGACCAGCACCGCCGCCCAGTACAGAACCTGTTTGCCGATGTAGCGCGCCTTCTCTTTGGTGTCCTCGCCGGAAAAACGCCAACCACCGATCACCGAGACCAGCGCAACAACCGGCATGAACAGTCTCCAGAGATCAGCCGTTCGCTCAGGATCGGCGTCGGTCATGGCGACCAGTACGATGGCTGCAAGATACAGCACCAGATAAGGCAGGCTCACGAAGAGCAACTTGGTCCAGCTAACCGGTTTGGCCTGCGGGTCGTTGTTCATAGCAGCTTCGGGCACATCATGTCTCCTCTATTGAGTGGGTTAAGACTGTGCAGGGCTGGTCATGGAGTGTCGCCCATATCGGTTGACGACCAAGGCACAGCTCAAGCGACCATCAAAACACGGCCGCTTTAAGCATAGTATCAACGTGGGTATCCGCAGGACCAACCGGAACAACGATCGGGCAGCGTGCAACAAGTGCCTTATTGTTCCAGGTTGCGACGCGGCTCCGGGTTGCGACGCGCCATGAACGTGAGTGCACAACCGTGCTTGCTCGAGCATTCGCTGAAGCGCCCGACCGGGCTCAAGCAGACACATGATCGGCCTCAACCGCCTCTAGCAGCCGCTCATAGACCAGGGGAAAGCTATAGGCGACGCGGTTCCAGGAAGGGATGAGCTTGGCCTCCTGGGGCCCCTTGGTCTGCATCCAGGCATCCCAGAGGAACCCGCGGAAATGCCCGGCAGCCGCCTCTTCTTGATAGAGATCGTAGGAGAGGTCGTTCACATCCGCGTCATAGCTGTACTTTCGCACGTAGGTCAGCGCCGTCTGGTAGTAGGTATGCAGCAACATGTCGACATAGGCATCGTCGAGCGGGACACCATGCGAGCGCATGTAGGTCAGATAGAACTTGGCGATGTCGACCACCATCCGATGCAGCCCCTTGGACGTATCGTCGGGCGACAACTCCTGGTGCTTGTGCTCGTAATTCGCGGCCAGATCGATCTGCGCAACCTGTCGGCGCGTCAGCTGATCGTAGACCTGTGACAGGGTTGCCACCTCGAGCCCCCAGTCATAGGCAATGTTGAGGCCCCGCGCGAGGTCTGAGGTAAAGCAGAATTCGCCGGCCAACGGATACTTGAATCCGCGGTGGTACTCGAAAAAGCGTTGCAGCTCGGGCAGCCCCTGATTACACATCACGCGTGACAGCGTATCGACGAAGGGGGTCACGAACAGCCGGGTCACTCGCCCTTTCATCGAGCGCTCACTCGGCGAGATCCGCGCGTAGTAGCCTTTGCAGAACTGGAACGCGTTGTTCGGGTTAGCAACCGGCTCGATCAGCCGGCCGAGCATGGTGCGGTCGTAGGTGACGATGTCGCAATCGTGCAAGGCAATGGTATTGGCCTCCGCGCGCGCAAACAGATAGCCCAGGGTCACCCACACCGATTGCCCCTTGCCTTGCTGACCCGTCGGTATGCCGCGCTCGCCCAGCTCAGACAACAACCCCTGGACGCGCGGCCCGTCGACCCAGACCACCCGAACCAGACAATCCGACCTCGCCAAGCGTCCGAAATAGGCCTGCGCCTCGCGGAACTGTTGCTCCTCAGGTGCCCCGCCGAGGGCGACGACGATACTGCGGAGATAACGCACCTCAGCGATCCGCTCGACGATCCGATCAAGCACATCGCCGTTACTGATCTCGCTGAACAGTGAGGGCAGCAGCAGGCACATATGATCCTGCTTGGCATGCGCCTCGAGCTTGCACTCCAGCCGTGTCAGATAATGATCGGCATCAAAGGCTTCATGCAGCCCGTGCAGGGTCGTGATCTGGGGCTCTTGGTGAAAATCGGCCATGCGCTATCAACTCCTGCCGTGGATTGCGGCACGATTGACCGCAGGCGCAGCCGACCAGACACACCAGCCAGCTGCTTGATCATCGTGAACTAGGTGCCCAGCGAAGTGGCGCTGGTCGCGCGATGGCGCAGGTTATTCATGCGCAATCGGCTTGTCGGTGAACAGGTAATCCTTGAGTTCGTCGTCGAATTTCGAGTCCCGCCGCCGAATCCACTCGAGCACCATCGCCGCATGCTCCTTCTCTTCATCGCGGTTGTGCGCCAAGATCGCGCGCAGTTCCGCATCCTTGCACGCATCGACGCGCTGGTTGTACCAGTCGACGGCCTCGAGCTCCTCCATCAGCGACAGGATCGCGCGGTGCATATCGCGCGTTTCGTCCGACAGTTCAGTGATCGGCTCGTGATAACCCTCGTTGGACATCGCTTGTCTCCGAAGCTGGGGCCGCGGCAGGCGACCCTGGAATATACCTGGAATGAACCTAGATGAAACGAGCGGGGCCGAGCCAAAACAGCTGCGCCTCCGCTAGACGCATTGTCCGAGCCCACGCGAAAAATTACAACGCGCGTTGACCCTATTGAAACTTGATGAAACCTGATATCAGGAGAAGGCGCTCGCGTCCAGAGACAATCCCGAGGCCGCAGCACGACCGGCGCTGGTCCCATGGCCTACCGCACCAACCGAGACCAGCACCTGGGCGTCGCGCGGCAGCACATCGACCTCGGCACCGGAGGCGATCAGCTGTTCTGTCTCCATCACCTCCATCACCGCCGCCAGCGTTTCCGGGTCCTCGCGCGCGATCTCATTCAGGGCCTCACCGACCACCCGCGGCCGGGTTGCCGCCGCCTCGGCCATCTTCTGTGAGACCTTGAAGGCGGTCTCGCTCTTGATCAGGCCGACCCGGTTATCGCCGTCCTGCTTCATCGCACTGGTGACCTGGATCAGGCGCTTGACCACCTTTTCGGTGATGTTATCGACCATCTGCCGATCGGTAAAAGCGACCTTGCGGATATACACCGAGCCCAGCTTGTAGCCCCACTTCTCCGATAAGGGCGAGACCGTCGCCCTAACCTTGCGGCTGAGCTGATGCCGATCCTCGAGCATCTTGTCCATCTCCAGGTTCGACAGCGTCGAGATGGTAGAGCTGGCGACGTTAGCCTGCAGCGAGCCCTCCGGGTTGGCGTTGGTGAACAGGTAGGCCACGGGGTCGCAGACCTGCATCTCGTACCAGATGCCAACCCCCATCGGCGTGCCCTCCTCCGAGTTCACCATCAGATCACGCAAGTAATACTGTCGCAGCGCGGTGTTCACCAGATAGCGCTTGCCAAAGAAGGCCACCAACAGGGCCTTGGGACCGAAATAGGCGATCGGAAAGCGCAGTCCAGGCTCATCGAGGGTGCCGATGACCTTACCGAACAGCGTAAATACCTGCGATTCGCGCTCGCGCACGACGGCATAGAGGCCGAGCTGCCTAGCAATGCCCAGAACGGCCGGGATGGCGATGATGCCAAGCACGAAGGCAATCAATGGGGCGAAGTCAGAAACCGGCATGGTTAGGCTCCTCCGCGCGAAGCATGATCAGCGCCGGCAGTTCCGGCAGTTCCGGCACTTCCAGCAGCTCCGGTCACGATCGCTGCACCTTCATGGGCGGTCGGACCCGCAACCTGCACGATGCGTTTTGCCTGCTTCAGGAGCGGGATACGCATGTTACGGATGTAGGCGCTCAAGGCGGCCGCACCCCCTGTGCGCTTAATGCCCATCAAGGTCGCCGCCAGCTCGCGCAGCGGCGCCACCTCGGCCTGGGCATTATTGCTGGCAATATCGACGGCCCGATTGCTCATGGTGATCTGCTGCTCCGCATCGGCGCGCGCGGTGCTGATATCGGCAGCGACCTGATTCCGTGTGCTATTGATCGCCGAGAGGGCGCGGTCGACCTCGTGCGGTGGGTCGATCTGGGTAATCAAGGCCGCATCCAGCTCGATCCCATAGCGCGCTGCCGTGGAGCGACACTGGCTCTCCATGTAGTCGTTGAGCAGTGGCAGATTCTTGCGCAGGTCGTTGATCGAGACCCCTTCGGTCAGATCCACCGTCGCGGCCCCCGCCTCGCCTGAGACATCGCCGGTGTCGACCAGGCTCTGCCCTTTCGGGTCGACGAAGTTCGCAATCCGCTCGCGCAGCACCGCGATGAAGTAGCCCATCACGTGCTCGAGGGGGCTATCGACGCCGAAACAGTTGGCGTAGAGATTACCCTCGGCGACGCGGAAGCGGATCTGGCCGTCGACGCCGGTGGTGAGATTATCCTTGGTCACCGCTTCGATCGTGGTCTGGCGTTTGGTTGGGTCCCAGGTCAGATCAATCGACTGGGTCGCGACATCGACCTTATAGACTTCTTGCCAGGGCCACTTGAAGTAGGGCCCACCCGGGCCGATCACTCGCAACTGCGGGAAACGATAGCGCTCCCGCTCGTCTTCATTGAGGCTCTCGTCGGCGACCCATTGCTCGCCGAGGCGCACGGCGCGACCAAAGGACGTAAGGACCGCGCGCTCGTTCGGCTTCACAGTATAGAGCGCCCGGATGAAGACCTTAACGACGACGTAGACAACAACACCCAGAAGGAAGGAAGCGAGCAGCATCAAAACCCCCGTGACTGGACGCGCTCATTGGCATCCGTCGCTTGCTTGCTGGAATCCTGTGAACGCCAGCTCATCATCGGCTGGTCGAGACTCAGGTCGGCACTGGTGAAGCGCTCAGAGGCGCGTTGGGATGGGCGGCTTAAGCTCGGCGCGGGCGTTGCCGCGAGCGCGGGGAAGACCTCAGACGCCTGCAGGTTCATCGATAAGTCCCACCAAGGCTCTTGCGCGGGCTGTTGATTTGACGATGCTTCCGGCGAAGAGGCATCCGGCTGACTCGAGTCCGGCGCCCGCCCGGCACTTCGTGCCGCCCTCGGCGCGGCCTGATCGGGCGACAACAACTCAGCCTGGCCGTCATGCTGAGCATTTACGGTTGCCTTGAGCCCCGCTTCAGCCGCCCCGCTGGACGCGACCGGCTCAGCCGTCTTAGCGGTGGCGGTTGGCGTTGGCATCGCCGTAGTCGTCGCCGGAGACTGCAGCTCGGGCTCAGTCACTGGGGCCTCGACCTCACTAAAAACTAAGCGGTCAGCTCGGCTGGGGCCACCAAGCCTGGAGAGCAAGCTTGCGTCGCGCTGATAGAGGTCGTTCCGAAACCCGACCCGACCCTGCTCATCAGCGCGCGCAGTCAAGTAGTAGAGGAGCACGGGCAGGTGCTCGTCGAGATTCACATAGCGGGTGCGGCCGCTATCGACGACGCGATTGATCGCGCTCATGTCCCAATTCTGGCTGACCAGAACCTCTCGAGCCAGGTCTAAGGGCTCCTGAACGCGCACGCAGCCGTGACTGTAAGCGCGGCGACCGCGCGCGAAGAGATGGCGGCTGGGTGTGTCGTGCAGATAGATCGCATGACCATTCGGAAACATGAACTTGACTTTTCCAAGCGCGTTCTTTGGGCCAGGCTGCTGGACAAGGCGGTAGCGACGATGATCAGTCGGATTCGACGGATAGGCGCGCCGACCGGTGCGCCGATCGATCACATGGTAGTCACTCGGGACACCGCGCATCTTCTTCTGGATCGAAGACGGCACCGACCAGGTCGGGTTGAACACCAAATGCTCCATCTCGTCGCGGAACATCGGCGTCTGATTCTCGTCGGTGCCGACAACGGCCCGCGTGCTCCAAACCAGCTGCTGGTCACGCACCAGCTCGAGCTGGTAGGCGGCAATGTCGACCAGCAAGTAATCATGCGGTAGCTCGTGGTAGAGCCAGCGCATCCGCTCCAGGTTGGCGCGAATCGCTGCGAGACTCTCATCCAGCGGGCGATTCAAGGCAGCCAGAGTGCGTGGCCCAATCACCCCATCTGGCGCCAAGCCGGAACGCTTCTGGAACTCCCGCAGCGCCTCATAGAGGGCCTTGTCATAGATATCCGGATCCGCCGTCGGCGGGAAGTCATCACCATCGAGCAACGCGAGCTGTTCGCGAATTCGCGGCACGCGCGAATCGCGCATACCAATCTTGAGGTTGGGCCCAGCAGGGAGCGGCGTCCAACCGCCCTCGTCCTGCAGCCGCTCACTCAGCGACAAATAGCGCGCATAGCCGAGCTTGAGCTGCTCGTAGAAGGGCGCATGCGGTAGAACCGCGTCGACTGCTGCCGACAGTTCATCCGCAGCAAGAACCTCCTGTATCTCGGCCTGCAGCGCGGCGGCATCGACCGAGGCGACGAAAGTCCAATCGGGGTTGATCTCTTTGGGGTTGTACTTGCCGTACTGAAGATGATGCAGATAGCGGAGTAAGGTGTCGCTGAGGATCAGGTCGGCGCGCCAGCGTGCGGCGCTGTTGTCACTCGCATCAAGATCATGCGCCGCCAACAGCCCCTGAATCGCGTCTACATTAAAGTCCTTGGCGTCTAGGCCGTGGGCGACGCTGTCTTGCGCGAGACCGAGCATCGAGGCGGCCTGAGCAGGGCTCCACGCGTGGCTAAAACCGCGCGCCGCATAAAACTCGCGCAGCAGGCGCGGAGAGAACAGCGACAGATCCTCCATCGCCTGCTCGAGCGCGTCGTCAACATTCACGGCAGCGACCGCAGCGTCCTCCCGATCTTGCGCGAAAAGACAGGACGGGCCGAGCATCGCTACGGAGAACCCGATCAGTAGACAACCGATCGGAAAGGTGCCGACCGGGAAGTAGTTCGACATCGACCGCGTACCCCGTTTGGTGATCAAATGCCTCGTCTTCCCGACCCAATCTGTGCCAAAAGCGCCCGATTAGGTCTCTCCGACGAGCTGAACGCGACCATGCTCGTCGACTGCTTCCATACGCACGTCAAAGCCCCACAGGCGGTGGATGTGCTTCAGCATCTCGTCGAGAGAATCGCCTAATGGGCGACGATTGTACCGAAAGTGCCGCAGCGTCAGTGAACGATCGCCACGCACATCGACGTTGTAGACTTGGATGTTGGGCTCACGACTGCCGAGGTTGTATTGATCAGCGAGCCGTTGCCGAAGTTGCCGGTAACCGGTCTCTTCGTGGATCGCGGTGATCTCAAGCGTGTCTTCGCGATCGTCGTCAGAGACTGCAAACATGCGGAATTCGCGCATCAGATGTGGCGACAGGAACTGCGCAATGAAGCTCTCGTCTTTGAAGTTGCGCATCGCGAAGTCGAGTGTCTTCAGCCAATCCTGTCCTGCCATGTCGGGGAACCAGTAGCGGTCCTCGTCAGTCGGCTCTTCGCAGATGCGACGAATATCCCGCATCATCGCAAAACCGAGCGCATAAGGATTGATGCCACTGTAGTACGGAGAATCGAACGACGGCTGATAGACGACGTTGGTGTGCGACTGCAGCACCTCCATCATGAAACCGTCGCCGACCATGCCCTGATCGTAGAGCCGATTGAGCAGGGTGTAATGCCAGAACGTTGCCCAGCCTTCGTTCATGACCTGGGTCTGGCGCTGCGGATAGAAATACTGTGCGACCCGTCGCACGATGCGCACGATCTCGCGCTGCCAGGGCTCGAGTAGCGGCGCGTTCTTCTCGATAAAATAGAGCAGGTTCTCCTGCGGCTCAGCCGGAAAACGACGCTCATCGAGCTGCCCTTCTTCCTTATCAATCACCGGCAAGGTGCGCCAGAGATCGTTCACCTGAGACTGCAGATAGTTCTCCCGTTCGGCCTGCCGCCGTTTTTCTTCCGCCATCGACAAGGGAGAAGGCCGCCGATAACGATCGACGCCATAATTCATCAGGGCATGACAGGAGTCGAGCAGGAGCTCGACCTGCTCAGTACCATAACGCTCTTCACACTCGGCAATGTAATTGCGCGCGAAGACCAAGTAATCGATGATGGCGTCGGCGCTTGTCCAGGTTCGGAATAGATAGTTGCCCTTGAAGAAGCTGTTGTGGCCGTAGCAGGCATGCGCGATCACCAACGCCTGCATCGGCAGGGTGTTCTCCTCCATCAGATAGGCGATGCAGGGATCGGAGTTGATCACGATCTCATAGGCCAGACCCATCTGCCCGCGGCGGTAGGTCTGCTCGGTCGCAACGAACTGCTTCCCATACGACCAATGATGGTAGTTGATCGGCAGCCCCACCGAGGAATAGGCGTCGATCATCTGCTCCGATGAGATCACCTCGACCTGATTGGCATAGGTATCGAGACCAAACTCATCGCTCGCCACCCGCGCGATCGCTTGATCAAAGCGTTTCAGTAGCGGAAAGGTCCACTCGGAACTATCGGAAATGATCCGGTTGCTTGCCATAGCGATTTGACACTAAGCCTCTTGTCTTTTGAAGAGCTCTCGGAACACCGGAAAGATGTCATCGGCGCCGTTGATCTCTTCCATCGCGAAGTGCCGATGCACCGCTTTCACGTCTTGATAGGCGTACCACAGGCTTTGATGCTGCCGCGGCGTGATCTCAACGTAGGCGTAATAGCGGATCAGCGGCAGTAGATCCTGAATCAGCAGATCACGACAGATACTCGAGTCGGAATCCCAGTTATCGCCATCCGACGCCTGCGCGGCATAGATGTTCCAGGACTCGGAATCGTATCGGTCCCGAATCACCTCATGGGCCAGCTGCAATGCGCTGGACACCACCGTACCACCGGTTTCACGTGAGTAGAAGAACTCTTGCTCATCGACCTCTTGCGCAATGGTGTGATGGCGGATAAAGACGACATCGATCTTGTCATAGTTGCGCTGCAGGAAGAGGTACAACAGGATGAAGAAGCGCTTCGCAAGATTCTTGCGCACCTGATCCATCGAGCCGGAGACATCCATGATGCAGAGCATCACCGCCTTACTCGTCGGCTCGGGGAGCTTGGTGAAGGATTGGTAGCGCAGATCGAAGGTATCGATGAAGGGCAATGCCGCGATGCGGGTCTTGAGCCGATCGATCTCCTCGCGCAGCGCGACAACCTGGGCATCAGTCTCCGCGACCCCAGAGGCCAGCAGTGTCGCCAGTTCCTCTTCGAGCGCGCGGATACGACCGCGATACGGCGCTCCTAACGCCGTTCG
This sequence comes from Lamprobacter modestohalophilus, assembly GCF_016583905.1. Taxonomy (GTDB): domain Bacteria; phylum Pseudomonadota; class Gammaproteobacteria; order Chromatiales; family Chromatiaceae; genus Lamprobacter; species Lamprobacter modestohalophilus. The sequence continues at coordinate 144,855 of NZ_NRRY01000005.1, forward strand.
CCGGGCGATGGCACCGCGTAACGAGCGCACCACATCGATGTTGCTCGGCGCGCCCTCGGTCGCATAGCCGGCGCGCACGGTCTTGAACTCGGTAGTGCCAACCAGTTGGTTGCGCACCAGGTTCGGTAGCTCAAGGTCATCGAATAGAAGATCCAGGAACTCCTCGCGCGACAGCTCGAAGACGAAATCGTCCTCACCGCTACCACCGCGGCCAGCGCGCCCCTGCCCGGCCCCTTGACCCTGGCCACCTTCTGGGCGCTGCACCCGGTCACCGGCCTCGAACTCCTTATTGCCCGGATGGACCATATCCCGCTGACCGCCTGAACCATGATGGAACTGCGGCTCAGAGATGTCCTTAGACGGGATACCGACCTGCTCTCCACCGTCGATATCGGTGATGCTCCGGCGATTGACCGCATCAGACGCCGCCCGCTTGAGCTGCGTCTTGTAACGCCGCAAGAAGCGCTGCCGATTGACAGTGCTCTTGTTCTTGCTATTGAGCCGGCGGTCGATGAAGTGAGACATAAGCAGGCGTGTGATTCCGGTTACTCGTGCTTCGTTGGCGCGACGATCGTTGAACTGTCTATTCTGTCCGTTAGCGAGCCGTTAGCGAGCCGTTAGCGCACCGCTAGGCTACTGCGATTTGCGCACGCGCAGATACCATTCGGAGAGAAGACGGACCTGCTTCGGCGTGTAGCCCTTCTCGACCATCCGGTCGACGAATTGGTCGTGCTTCTTCTTCTCGTCGCTCGACGCCTTGGTGTTGAACGAGATCACCGGCAACAGCTCCTCGGTGTTCGAGAACATCTTCTTTTCGATCACCACGCGCAGCTTTTCGTAACTGGTCCAGCGCGGATTGGAGCCATTGTTGTTGGCCCGTGCGCGCAGCACGAAGTTGACGATCTCGTTGCGGAAGTCTTTCGGATTGGATATGCCAGCCGGTTTTTCGATCTTCTCGAGCTCTTCATTCAAGGAGCCGCGATTCATCATCTCGCCGGTATCCGGATCGCGGTACTCCTGATCCTGAATCCAGTAGTCGGCATAGGTCACATAGCGATCGAAGATGTTTTGACCGTACTCGGCGTAGGATTCCAAATACGCCGTCTGCAGCTCCTTGCCGATGAACTCAGCATAGCGTGGTGCCAGGTATTGCTTGAGGAATCCAAAATAGCGGTCCTGCACCTCTTGCGGGAGATGCTCACGCACGATCTGCTTTTCGAGCACATAGAGCAGATGCACCGGATTCGCGGCGACCTCGGTGTGATCGAAGTTGAACACCTGCGACAGGATCTTGAACGCAAACCGCGTCGAGATGCCAGACATGCCCTCATCGACACCGGCGTAATCACGGTATTCCTGTACGGACTTCGCTTTTGGATCGGTGTCCTTGAGATTCTCGCCATCGTAGACGCGCATCTTCGAGAAGATGCTCGAGTTCTCGGGCTCCTTCATCCGTGTCAGTACCGAGAACTGCGCCATCATCTCCAGCGTCCCTGGCGCGCAGGGCGCCTGATTCAATGAGCTATGGCGCAGCAGCTTGTCGTAGATCTGCTTCTCTTCAGTGACCCGCAAGCAATAAGGCACCTTGACGATGAAGACGCGATCAAGGAAGGCCTCGTTGTTCTTGTTGTTGCGGAACGATTGCCACTCAGACTCGTTACTATGCGCCAGGATGATGCCCTGGAATGGGATCGCTGAAAGTCCCTCGGTGGCGTTGTAATTGCCTTCCTGAGTCGCAGTCAGCAGCGGATGCAGCACCTTGATCGGCGCCTTGAACATCTCGACGAATTCCATCATGCCCTGGTTGGCTCGGCACAGAGCGCCCGAGTAGCTGTAGGCATCAGCATCGTTTTGCGCGAAATGTTCCAGCTGGCGGATGTCGACCTTGCCGACCAGCGCGGAGATGTCCTGATTGTTCTCGTCGCCAGGCTCAGTCTTGGCAACCGCGACCTGCTCGAGGATCGACGGATAGAGCTTGACGACGCGGAATTTGGTGATGTCGCCGTTGTACTCCTGCAGCCGTTTCACCGCCCAAGGCGACATGATGCTACGCAGGTAGCGGGTGGGGATGCCATAGTCCTCTTCGAGGATCTTGCCATCCTCCTCGGGCGAGAACAGCCCTAACGGGGACTCGAACACTGGGGAGCCCTTGATGGCGTAGAAGGGCTTTTGTTGCATCAGCTCCTTGAGCTTCTCGGCCAGTGACGACTTACCACCTCCCACAGGACCGAGCAGGTAGAGGATCTGCTTCTTTTCCTCGAGTCCCTGCGCCGCGTGCTTAAGATAGGAGACCAGGTGCTCGATCGACTCTTCCATGCCGTAGAAGTCGGAGAAGGCTGGATAGCGCCTAATGACCTTGTTCTGGAAGATGCGGCTCAGCCGCGGGTCGTCATGGGTATCGATGAGCTCGGGCTCGCCGATAGCAGCCAACAGGCGCTGAGCGGACCCCGCGTAGGCCATCGGGTCGCTTTTGCACAGCTCCAGATACTCCTGCAGACTCATGTCCTCTTCGCGGGACGACTCATATCTGGCCTGATAGCGCTCAAAGATCGACATTCAAGATACCTCGCTCGGAAATCACCATCGGGAGGCGCTGCCTGAGCGCGGCTTTCGCCGCCGCTACACGGGCGCGCCAGTCATTCTGTTATCTCGGCCTGTGCTGTATTGGAGATGAACGCCCCAGGCCCGTTATGCAAGCTTCTCCTTCGTTACGCCATCCGGGACCCCACCGGTGCTTCTGCGGGGATCGGCCGGACCTGCTCGGGGAGTCTGCCTCGGCAGCCGGGCTGGTCGTGACAATCCGTGCAAACTCTGCGCCACGCTCCGGGGCGGCGCGCCGGCACTCGATGTTCAGCACCGATAATGCCAGCATTCGGTGCCCTTGCGTCAAGCACTCGCACCGAATCGGTGCGGAATCACGAATGGTCTTGGTGCACTAGGCTCATCCTGCGACCCAACACCCATGATCCAAATCTCAGAGGCCCAAGCTCAGAGGTACCAGCCTCAGCGATGCAGCCCTAACGGCACACCCCAGAGCTGCCTTCCCCGGTTAGACAGTCCTCGCCGCCCGGGTTCAGACCTGATCAACCAACACCCTGTGGCCGCCGCTAGTCCGCGTCCTAGTCCGCGTCTAAGAGGGTGAAGCAGATCAGCGTCGCGACGAGGCCGAACATGACTAAACATCCCAGGCTGCCACAGACCAAGAGCAAGGCGGCAGCTCCAGCCCAGGCATACAGACAGTAGGCCTGGTTGTGCCGGTAGCTGGGCATCCGCCTGCGCTGCTGAAAGTCTCGATAGTCCGCACGTCCCGCGCATAGCCAGTCGAGAGCACGCCGTGGCCAGCCACAGATCGAGGCTCGGGTTGGTGGTCGTCGCGTCGGTGCCATAGAGGTTACCTTAACGATTGCGGCCAGTGCCTCGGATGTCACTCGCGGCCGAGGCGCTGATGACGATTGGACCATCCTGATCCTGAAGGCCACCGCTTAGAGACACGTCGATTAAGAGACACGCTAATTGAGAGACAAGCCGATGAGCAGCACGCAGATTCGCATCCAAGCGACCCCCTTTGACCCCTTTGCGGAGCAGGATGAACTGCGCCGCGGCCAGCCTCAGGTCGGCGCCCTGGTCGCCTTCGTCGGCCTGATGCGGGATCTCAACGAGGGTGCAGACATCCGCGCGATGACGCTCGAGCACTACCCTGGCATGACCGAGCGCGCCCTCGCAGCGATCGCCGACGAGGCGCGACGCCGCTGGCCGCTCGAGGGGATTCGTATCTTGCACCGCGTCGGCCGGCTCGAGCCGGAAGACCCCATCGTGCTGGTCGCGGTCACCAGCCGGCACCGAGGTGACGCCTTCCGCGCCTGCGAGCTGATCATCGACTACCTGAAGACCGACGCACCCTTCTGGAAGAAGGAGCACACCGAGCGCGGCGCGCGCTGGGTTGAAGCGCGCGATAGCGATGGCAGCGCAAAGGCCCGCTGGCGTGATGGGAGTTAACCAGGCACGGTCGGGAACCCAGCGCGCGGCCCCATCTCGAAGCGGTCACGCGCATACAGCGGTGGCGATTGCATGTAGATCGCGACCAGCTCGGCGAGCGATTCAAGCGCCTCCTGGTGGATTCGCTCATAGCCGTGTGAGGCATCGATGCCAAAGGTCACCAGCGCCGTGCGCACATCGTTACCGGCCTCAAGCGCCGCCGCACTGTCCGAACGGTAATACTTGAAGATATCGCGCTGATGCGGGATCTGAAACTCCTGGCAGATCTGAATGATGCGATGCGTCAGATGGTAGTCGAACGGGCCGCCCATATCCGCCATGCAGATCGTCGCGCCGAACTCGCTCGAATTTTGCCCCGGCGCCGTGGTGCCGTTATCGATGGTTAGCATCTCGGCGACATCCTTGTGCAAGGCCGCCGACGCACCAGAGCCGACCTCTTCCGAGATCGTAAACAGCGGATGGCAATCGACCGGGAGCTTGACATCGCCCTCCTTGACCGCCTTGACCGCCGCCAGCAGCAGCGCCGCGCCGGCCTTATCATCGAGATGCCGCGAATTGATGTAACCCGTCGCCGTGATCTCCGGCGCGGTGTCGATGGCGATGAAGTCGCCAACATGCACCCCGAGCTGCAGCAGGCCTGGGAGGTCGTAGACGCGCTCGTCGATGCGAAACTCGACGAAATCCCAGCCACCCTCCTGCTTGTCGATCTCAGGCCCGAAGGTATGGCCCGAGGCCTTCAGCGGCAGAATGGTGCCGCGATGCTGGCCGATATCGGTGAACAGGGTACAGCGCGCCCCCTCGGCGAAGCGGGAGTTCCAATGGCCAACCGGAACCAGCTGCAGACGCCCATTCGGCTTCAGCGCCTTGACCATCGCCCCAAGGGTATCGATGTGCGCGACGATGGCCTTATTCGGCCGCGCCGCCTCACCCTTCAAGGTCGCCCGGATCGCTCCCCGGCGGGTGAGCTCGAAGGGCACATCAAGGCGCTCGAGCTCCTCGCAGACCAGATGCACGACGCGGTCGGTATAGCCGGCCGGGCTTGGGGTAAACAGGAGTTTGAGCAGGATCTCGAGCAGGTACTCGTTATCGATTCGAAGATGCTTCAAGCGCGGAGCTCCCGGGCTGCTGTCTGCGGAAAGAGCAGATCGACGAAGCGCTCGGCGGTTGGTTGGGGCTCATGGTTGGCTAGCCCCGGCCGCTCGTTGGCCTCGATGATCACGTAATCAGATGCGGTCACGTCTGGCACTAGAAAATCCAGGCCGGTTACCGGAATGTCAAGCGCGCGGGCGGCTTTGCAGGCGGCTTGCGCCAGCGCCGGACTGAGATCGGCGGTCACATCATGGATGGTGCCACCAGTGTGTAGATTGGCGGTCTTGCGCACGACCAGCGTCTGCCCATAGGGCAAGGTGTCATCCATCTTGAAGCCGGCCTCGCGCACGCAGCGCTCGGTCTCGTCATCAACCGGAATGCTTGACTCGCCACTCGTCGCTGCCCGCCGCCGCCGACTCTGGATCTGGATCAGCTCGCTGATACTATGTGCTCCGGTGCCGACGATCTGCGCAGGCTTGCGAATGGCCGCGGCCACCACCTGAAAATCGATCACGATGATGCGCAAGTCCGCACCACTGCAGAATTGTTCAAGAATGACGGTCTCACAGATCCGACGGGCATTTTTGATTGCCCGTTCGAGATCATTCGGATCGCGGATATCGACACTGATGCCCGCCCCTTGCTCGCCACGCGCCGGCTTCACCACCACGCTACCATGCCGCGTTAGAAAGGCCTCCGCCTGATCCAGCGCCTCATAGGCGCACTGATCTGGCACCTTCAAGCCAGCGCCTCGCAACAGCCGCTGGGTCACGGCCTTATCGTCGCAACGGCTCATCGCCACCGCAGTGGTCAGCTCACTCAACGACTCACGGCAGACGATCCGTCGCCCGCCGAGCCCGAGGGCGAAGTAGCCAGCCTCAGCATCAACCACCTCGACCCCGATCCCACGCCGTCGCGCCTCGTTGACGATGATCGCCGAATAGGGATTCAGCTTCGCCGCCGGTTGTCTACCGATGAACAGCGGCTCGTTGTAGGCATTCTTGTTTTTCAACGCAAATACCGGAACCCGCTCGAAACCGAGCTTCTCATAGAGACGGATCGCGCCCTTGTTGTCATGCATCACCGAGAGATCTAAGAACGCACGACCCCGCGCCTGATAAAACTCAGCGACTTGACGGACCAGCGCTTCACCAATGCCAGGATAAGGGGCCTGGGCATCGACGGCCAATGCCCAGAGGCTAGCGCCACGCTCGACATCGCTGAAGGCCTCGACATGATCGATACCATTCACGCAGCCAAGGATACCGCCGTCCTGCTCATCCTGCGCAACCCAGAACTGCACCACCCGCGAGGCCCGCCGCTGCCAGATGAATTCAGCGCTCGGCGGCACCATACGGCGTGACGCATAGAGCCGATGGACAGCCTCCGCATCGGCTCGGTTGTTGAGCAGTCGCACAACGAAGCCCTTCGGCCGACGCGGCGAATACTGGTAGCGATCCAACCAGAGGCGAAAGGTATGCGAAGGGTCGAGAAACAGGTCTTGCGGCGCATAGGAGAGCACCACGTGAGGATCACGCAGATACATGGCCACATCGCGCCGGCCGGAGCGTTCCTCTTGCAGGCACCTGGCCAGTTGCTGCGGATCATTGAAGGTCTGACCAAAGATCAGCCGACCCCAGCCGCAGTCGACCGCCGTTTCCGACCAAATCTCGTTCTCGTGTCGGCGCTTATTGTCCCAGCTACTCACCGACTGCGCCCGCCGACGTTCGAGCCGGTGATGGATGTGCTCTCGCGTGCTCATTGCGCTGTCCCCTCGCCCGGATTGTCCGGTTATCTGTTCTCGTTACTACTTCCGCCGCAGGCCGAGCACTTTAGATCCCCTGCTCTTGTAGCCAGAGCTCCAGCAGCGTCACCTGCCACAATTTGGAGCCGCGCAACGGCGTAATGTGCTCATCTGGTGCATCGAGCAACTGCTGCACATAGGCCGGTTGGAACAGCTCGCGCTCGCGTGCACGCTGACTGAGCACCGTCTCGCGCATCATCTCGAGCACCTCGCCACGCGGGTACTTGAGGGCCGGGACCGGGAAATAGCCCTTGGGTCGGTCGATGACCTCGCTCGGGATGATCCGCCGCCCGACCGCCTTGAGTACACATTTGCCGTCGTCGCAAAGTTTGTGCCGCGCCGGCATTCGCGCCGCCAACTCGACCAGCTCATGATCAAGGAAGGGCACGCGTGCTTCCAGGCCGGCGGCCATGGTCATGTTGTCGACGCGCTTGACGGGATCATCGACCAGCATGATCTGCTGATCGATGCGCAGCGCCTTATCGACCGCTGCCTCGGCGCCCGGTATCGCGAAATGATCGCGGATGAAGGCTCGACTATGGTCGTCGCCATGCAGCCGCGGATGCACCGCCTGCAGATACTCGGCATGCTCGCGGTCACAGAAGACGCGCGCGTAATCGGCCGCCGGGTCCCGGCTCTCGAGCATGGGTGGATACCAGTGATAGCCGCCGAAGACCTCGTCGGCGCCCTGCCCGCTCTGCACCACCTTGACGTACTTGGCCACCTCCTGCGAGAGCAGATAAAAGCCAATCACATCATGGCTAACCATCGGCTCGGACATCGCCCGCACACAGCCAGGCAGGCTCGAGAGCAGCCGGTTGCGCGAATCGACCTGGATCTTGTGATGGTCGGTCGCGTAATGCTTGGCGATGATGTCCGAGTACTGGAACTCATCGCCGATCTCATCGCCAACGCTCTCGAAGCCCACCGAGAAGGTATTCAGCCCGCGCTGGCCCTGCTCCGCCAGCAGGCCAACGATCAGGCTCGAGTCCAGCCCTCCAGAGAGCAGCACACCAACGTCGACATCGGCGACCAGACGGCGCTCGACTGCGGTGCGCAGCGAGGCCAGCAGCTGCTCCTGCCAGTCCTCGAAGCTCATGGACTGCTCTTCGGGGCTGGCAACGAAGCTCGGCTGCCAATACGGATGATCGCGCACCTGGCCATCGGGCTCGATCACCCGAATGGTCGCTGGCGGCAGCTTCCGCACGCCACGCAAAATGGTATAGGGCGCCGGCACCACAGCATGGAAGTTCATGTAATAGTTCAGCGCCACGGGGTCCAAGTCGGTATCGACGCCACCGGCGGCGAGCAACGCCGGCAGACTCGAGGCAAATCGCAAGGCGCCGGGCAGCTCGGCATAGTAGAACGGCTTGATGCCGAGCCGATCACGCACCAGCGTTAAACGCCCCGTGTCGCGCTCGGCCATCGCAAAGGCGAACATGCCATGGAAGCGCTGCACGCAGTCTGGCCCCCAGGCATGGAAGGCCTTGATGATGACCTCAGTGTCGCTGTGCGAGAAGAACCGATAGCCTTTGCCGATCAGTTCCTCGCGCAACTCCTTGTAGTTGTAGATGCAGCCGTTGAAGGCGATGCTCAGCCCAAGCTCGCTATCGACCATCGGCTGATTGCCATGGGTGCTGAGGTCGATGATGCTGAGTCGGCGGTGGCCGAGCGCGATCTGCGCCTGCTGAAAGAGACCGCTGCCATCGGGTCCGCGGGCCTGCATGCTCTGGTTAACGGCCGCCAGCGCACCAAGATCAATGGCCTGGCCGTCAAAACGGATTTCACCGCAGAATCCACACATCTGGACATCCTCAAAACTAGATTTGGTTAGGGCTGAGCTTCATCGCGCGCCGCTACCTCGCAGTCGCCACCACACAAGATGAGGCAATGGCTGAACGGACATCGAATCGGCGCGCTAGGGGCATCGCCGATGTAGGACAGCAAGCGCCGGGCCGGGTCGGGCACAGGGATGCCCGAGCCAAAGGACCAAAAGCCAGGACCGAGAGGCAATCGGTCGGCCTGCGAGCGTCGAGCGATGGACACCGATAGGCTGTCTGGCGCCCGGCTCTGGGAACGGACTAATGGGGCTCGCGTGTTGAACATCGGGCCGCGCTGAGAAGACGGTTGCACCGTCAAGTTGAGCACTAGTTTAACGAATCCGACCCTAGCCTTCCATCCAGGGCTCCCGACCCGCAGGCCAACCGCCCGCCAGCTAGTCACTAGATGGTCACATTTCAATGCGGGGAGTTCGACTCTTCGCTAGCATGGTTGTCGGTCGCCCGGGGGCGTCCGGCCAGATTGGAAGAAAAAAATATGCCCGCAAACACCAAGCGCTCGCGCCTCACCACTGAGGGACACTACGCTGATAGTTTTGAGCCAACCAACGAACAGGAGGTCTATGACCCGCGCAAGGAGCACCTGATCCATGAGATGCTGACCGAGATCGGCGAAGACCCGCAGCGTCAGGGGCTGAAACGCACCCCGCTGCGCGTCGCCAAGGCCTTCGATTTCCTCACCAGTGGCTATGCGATGTCGGCCGAGGAGATCATCAAAGCAGCCCTGTTCGAGGAAGATGTCCGCGAGATGGTGATCGTGCGCGACATCGAGTTCTACAGCCTCTGCGAGCATCACATGCTGCCCTTCTTCGGCCACGCCCATGTCGGCTATCTGCCCAACGGCAAGGTCGTTGGCCTGAGCAAGATCGCCCGCGTCGTCGATGTGTTCGCGCGCCGTCTCCAGGTGCAAGAACGCCTGACCAGCCAGGTCGCCAATGCCTTGATGGATCACCTCGGCGCGCACGGCGTCGCCGTCGTCGTCGAGGCCAGCCATACCTGCATGATGATGCGCGGCGTGCAGAAACAGAACAGCACGACCGTGTCGAGTGCGATGCGCGGCACCTTTGAGTCCGATGCCCGCACGCGCGCAGAATTCATGGGTTTCCTGGGTCGCTAGCGGCAGATTGCTCGCCGGCAGACTGCTCGCCAGCCGACATCCGTCGACATCCTCAGCGGATTGCCTGAGCCATCCAACCCATGGGGTCAGCATGAAACTCTTCAGCTGCACGAACTGCGGCAACATCCTCTACTTCGAAAATGTCAGCTGCACGCAATGCGGTCTGCCACTCGGCTTCCTTCCTGATCGCCTGCGCCTGCTGCCCATCGAACCGAGGACTGAGGGTTCATGGCAGCCGGTTGGCGAACAGGCCCACTATCGGATGTGTAATAACTACGCCAACCACGAGGTCTGCAACTGGATGGTGGAGGCCGACAGCGATCAGGCCTTTTGCATCGCCTGCGCCCTCAACGGCACCATCCCGGATCTCTCCGTAGCCGGCAACCACGAGCGCTGGCGAGCCATGGAGACCGAAAAGCGGCGTTTAATCTACTCGATGCTGCAGCTTGGCCTGCCGATCGTCCCGCGCCGAGTCGACCCAGCTGGCCTTGAATTCGCGTTCCTCGCCGATACGCCAGCCAGTTTCAGCGAGCGCAACAAGGTGATGACAGGGCATGCGCAAGGCCTGATCACCATCAATCTCGCTGAGGCCGATCCAGCCGAGCGCGAGCGCATGCGCGAGCAGATGGACGAGCCCTATCGGACCATCCTCGGCCATTTCCGACATGAATCCGGACACTATTATTGGGATCGGCTGATCCGCAATAGCCATTGGCTGAGGCCATTTCGAGACCTGTTCGGCGACGAAACCGAGGATTATGCGCAGGCGCTCGATCAACACTACCAAGACGGCGCGCCGCCCAACTGGCAGGAGCAATTCATCAGCGCCTATGCCAGCATGCATCCCTGGGAAGACTGGGCCGAGAGCTGGGCCCACTACCTGCTGATGGTCGATGCGCTAGAAACGGCCTATCAGTTTGGCCTCAGCATCCGCCCGCGCGCAGGCAACGACGATTCACTGGATGTCGACCACGGCTTTGATGCCTATCGGGCGATGTCCTTCGACAACCTCCTACAGCATTGGCTACCGCTGACGCTGGCGCTCAATAGCCTGAATCGCAGTATTGGCCACGAACATGCCTACCCTTTCGTGCTGGCGTCGCCGGCGATCGAGAAGCTGCGCTTTGTGCATCGCGTGGTGCATGAGGCATCGACCACCTGCGACAAAGGTTGCGATAAAGGCCCGCCAGAATCACTTCTCGGTCAGTAACCCGTAGGTCACCCGACAGAGATTGCAGGCGTAGGTATCGGCTGAAAACGCCTTGTGCGCGGCATCGGCCAGTTGATTGAAGAGCCCTGTATCAGCGTTGTAGACGAAGATCAGCTCATCGCGAGACATGAGTCGCGGCTCCGAGCGTAGCGTCTTGCTCCGAGTACTGAGTCGGTGTCCGAGTCGGCGCCAGCGGCAGCCGCAACAGACGCGGCAGGGTCTGCCAGGCTGGCTCATCATGATGACCGGTGCCGAAGACGATCTGTTGCAGATCCGGGCGCAGTCGGAAGCTGCCGAACAACCGATCCCAGAATGAGAACACCGTGCCGTAGTTGGAGTTGGTCTCACGCGGAATCCGCGAGTGATGCACCCGATGCATCGAGGGCGGCACGATCAGCCAGCGCAGCCGCACATCCCAGTGGCTCGGTACGCGCACATTGCTGTGATGGAACAGGATGATGGCCAGCATCACCGACTTATACAGGATCAGCTGCGTCAGCCCCATACCTAAGGCCAGGATCACCAGCGGGTTCAGCAGCGACGAGATCAGCAGTTCACCCGGATGGAAGCGCAAGGCGGTGGTCGCATCCATCGCCGGATCGGTATGGTGGACCTGATGGAAGCGCCAGAGGAAAGGGATCTCATGGTTGGCACGATGCCAAGCGTACATCCAGAGATCGAACAGCAATACCGCCAGCGCCAGCGTAAGCACCGCACTTAGCAGGCCATGCAACGGCCAGCCATCGAGCGGCAGCCAGTGCAGCAGGCCAATTCCATGCTGTTCGGCAAAGACAATCGCGCCTAGCAACAGCGGCGCAAGCAGCACACCGAGGGCGCCGTTCAGCGCAGCCAAGGTTCCGTTACGCAGCCCGTGGCGCAGGCGTTGCTCGCGCCCCAGGTAGAAGGGCATGGTGCCTTCCAGCACCAGCAGCGCCGTTAGCACAATCAGGCCAATGATCAGGTCTGGGGTCATGGTGGTCAGTCAAACATGGTCTTTGTGGTCTCATGAACCGCTTGATCCGCGCCGCATCTCATAGCGGCGTCGCAAAGATTCCGGTGAGGCGCCGAGCGAGAAGCGCAGCATCAGCTCCGCATTCAGGAGCTGCTGGCGCAGGATACCGTTTTCCAGAAAACGTACCGTTGAGGTTGTGACCACTGCCGGCAGCTTTTTGATCCGCTTGCGGGTGCGATGGCGAGCACGATTCAGCAGATCGACATCCTCGAACAACGGCCAGTCCGGGAAGCCGCCGATGGCAGCGAAGAAGGAGCGCCGGATTAGGATGCCTTGATCGCCGAAGCTGGTCAGCGAGCTATCGAAGCGCGAGCAGAAGGCATAAATGGCGAGCAGCCAGTGCTCATGGTCGAAACGCAGGCGGAAACAGGCAATCTGCGTCCTGGGGTCGGCAAAAGCGTTGCTCACCACACCTGGCGCCTCGACCGGCAGCGCGGTGTCATCGTGCAAAAAGAGCAGCAACGGGCCAGTCGCGCGAGCAGCTCCAGCATTGCACTGAGTTCCGCGCCCGCGCGGTGCACGCAGCCGCTGGATGCCGCTAGTGGCGGTTGAATCAACGCCGCTATCGGTGCTGATGCTGGAGCTTCCACCGATACCCTGCTCAGCAGGCTGATCAAGCCTATCCGTCTGATCTGGCTTCCTGATCTGATCTAGCTGATCCAAGCCATCCAGCGCTCCCGCCGAACATGAGGCCCCGCGCAACCCATTATCTCGCAGCAAATCATCCGCTAGCGGTAGATCCGAAGGCTCGACAACGATGATCTCGGCGTCCGGAAACAGTTGCCGATGCGCCTCGATGCGCACCGCAAGCTGATCGGTAAACCGCCGCGTCGGGATGATGATCGACAACCTCATCGCCGGCCCCGATCCCTGTCCAGCTTAGACAGCGTCTCAGGCACCATCTCACAAACAACCCGGCGTCCAGCGCAGATCGAGCGTATACGGATGCTCGCCAGCCGGCTCCTCGGGCGGCGGATCGATATCGCCCGGCGTATGCCCCATGTGCCGAAAGCGCGCGATACGCCGACTCTCGGCCTCGTAGCTGTTGACCGGGAAGCGCTCCTCGGCGCGACCACCCGGATGCGAGACATAGTAGCTGCAGCCGCCCAGGCTGGCCCGATTCCAGAGATCGACCACATCGAAGATCAGCGGGTCTTGGGCCGGGATGGTCGGATGCAGGCCCGACGGCGGGCTCCAGGCCTTGAAGCGCACGCCGGCGACAGACTCGCCCTTGCGGCCGGTTGGACGCAGCGGCAGGCGTCGACCATTGCAGCTGACGACATGGCGCGCATCGGTCAGGCCATTGACCTTGATCTGCATCCGCTCCACCGCCGAGTCGACGAAGCGCGAGGTGCCCTGCGCGGTGACCTCCTCACCGAGCACATGCCAAGGCTCGATGGCGCCCCGCAGCTCGAGACGGATGCCGTTGGCCGTGACCAGATCACCATAGTGCGGGAAGCGGAACTCAAAGAACGGATCGAACCAGGCCGACTCGAAGGCATAGCCGGCACGCTGCAGATCACAGATCACGTCCTCGAAGTCCTGGCGCACGAAATGCGGCAGCAGGAACCGATCATGCAGCTCGGTGCCCCAGCGGATCGGCGCCCGCGTATAAGGCTGCTTCCAGAAGCGCGCCACCAGCGCCCGCAGCAGCAGCATCTGCGCCAGACTCATACGCGCATGTGGCGGCATCTCGAAGGCACGAAACTCAACCAGCCCCTGTCGACCACTAGCCGAATCGGGCGAGTAGAGCTTATCGATACAGAACTCGGTGCGATGGGTGTTGCCAGTGACATCGACCAACAGATTGCGCAGCACCCGATCGACGATCCAAGGCTGGGTCACCTGCCCGGCCGGCATCTGCTGGAAGGCAATCGCCAACTCATAGAGGCTATCGTCGCGTGCCTCGTCCACCCGCGGCGCCTGACTGGTCGGGCCGATGAAGGTGCCCGAGAACAGGTACGACAGGCTCGGATGATGCTGCCAGTAGGTGATCAGGCTCTGGATCAGATCCGGCTTGCGCAGTAGCGGACTGTCAGCCGGCGTCGGGCCGCCGAGGGTCACATGGTTGCCACCGCCGGTTCCGGTGTGGCGCCCGTCGAGCATGAACTTCTCGGTGCCGAGCCGAGTCTGGCGTGCTTCTTCGTAGAGGATCTGGGTGTCGCGCACCAGGTCATCCCAGGAGCTGGCCGGATGCACGTTGACCTCGATCACACCTGGATCTGGAGTCACCGCCAACTTTTGCAGGCGCGCATCGCGCGGCGGCTCGTAGCCCTCGATGATGATCGGTTGAGCCGTCTCAGCGGCGGTCGCCTCAAGCGCGGCGACCAACTCAAGCCAGTGCTCGAGATGGGTCAGCGGCGGCATGAAGCAGTAAAGCCGACCCTCGCGCGGCTCGATGCAAAGCGCGGTGCGCACCAGCTTGGCCGGGTAGTCATCAGGCAGCGAAGCCTGCTCGACGAGCGGCTGGCGATGATCCTCGGCCAGCGCCTCGCGGCCATGGCGTCGGGCCAGCTCATCCGGCCGCAGCCCTTGCTCGTTGATGATTTGGCGCGGCTGATTCGGCTCCACCAGGCGGCTATAGCGTTGGGCGATCTCGTCGTAAGCGCCGGTTGGCACCCCTGGCGGCTGATCCGAGCGACGAGGCGCAGCGAGCGGTGCCACTGGCTCGAACGGATCGCGCGGCGGATGCGTATCCAGCTCAGCATCCGGCACGTAGGGCAGCGCATCCAACGGCAGCCGATAGCCCATCGGCGAATCGCCGGGGATCAAGAACAGGTTGCCGTCGCGCAGCGTCCAGCGCCCGCTGACCCAGCCACATTGGCGATCAGCCCAGCGCAGCGGCAGCGCATAGCCAGCGACGCGATCCAGCCCCTGGCTGAAGATCCGCGCCAGCCGCGCGCGTTCGATCGGGTCCTTCAGCTTGCTATCGAGCGGATTGACATTGGCCGGCAGCCGCGACTCCTTCCACAGATAGTAGAAGACATCCTCATGCGCCGGCTGCGCATGCGCTGGATCGATGCCCAGCTTGGCCGCCAACGCGCGAATGAAACCCGCCGCCTCTTCCGGCCCCTGGCCCTGATCATGGCGCTCATCGCCCATCAGCGCATCATCCTGCCAGACCGGCTCGCCATCCCTGCGCCAGTAGCAAGACAGCGCCCAGCGCGGCAACTGCTCGCCCGGATACCATTTGCCCTGACCGATGTGCAGCATCCCACCGGGCGCAAACTGGCGCTTGAGCCGCAGCAGCAGCTCCTCAGCCAGGCCCTTCTTGGTTGGCCCCAGCGCGGCAATCGTCCACTCGGCACCTTCCATATCATCGATCGAGACGAAGGTCGGCTCGCCGCCCATGGTCAGGCGCACATCGCCCGCCTGCAGCTCGGCATCGACGGCATGGCCCAGCGACTCGATCGACGCCCACTGCTCGTCGGTATAAGGCTTGGTGACGCGCGGGTCCTCATGGATGCGCTTGACCCGATTATGGAAGTAGAACTCGACCTCACACTCATCGGTCGCACCGGTGATCGGCGCCGCCGAGACCGGGTCCGGCGTGCAGGCCAGCGGGATATGCCCCTCACCCGCAAACAGGCCCGAGGTTGGATCAAGCCCGACCCAGCCGGCCCCAGGGATATAGACCTCAGCCCAGGCGTGCAGGTCAGTAAAATCCTCCTCCGGCCCACTGGGACCATCCAACGCCTTCACATCGGCGGTCAGCTGCACCAGATAACCCGAGACGAAGCGCGCAGCCAGTCCAAGTCGGCGCAGCGTCTGCACCAACAGCCAGCCAGTATCGCGACAGGAACCGCAGCCCAAGGTCAACGTCTCCTCGCTGCTCTGGATGCCAGTCTCCATGCGCACCACATAGCCGATCATCTCCTGCAGGCGCTTATTCAGATCGACCAGAAAGTAGACCGTCTCGCGGCGCGTGCGATCGATGCTCTTGACCCAGGCATCAAACTTCGGCCCGCTGTCCTTGATCTGCAGGTAGGGCGCCAGCTCCTTGGTCAGCTGCGCGTCGTACGCGAACGGATAATGGTAGGCGTACTCATCGACGAAGAAGTCGAACGGATTGATGGTGATCATCTCCGCGATCACATCGACCTCGACGCTCAGCGACCGCGTCTTCTCCGGGAACACCAAGCGCGCCAGATAGTTGCCGAACGGGTCCTGCTGCCAATTGAGAAAATGCTCAGCCGGCTCGACGCGCAGCGAATAGGAGCGGATCGGCGTGCGGCAATGTGCCGCCGGGCGCAGCCGGATGGTATGCGGGGCGAGCCCCACCGAGCGATCGAAGTGGTATTCGGTCTTATGATTGAGCGCAACCAGGATGGCCATGGACGGCGTGGCTCCTAAGGAAAGAGGCAGGCAGGATAAGCGCCGTACTTTACCGTGAAACTGGGCATTTGGCGCCCTCGGGACGCGTGCAGCCGGCATCCGTATCATAGCGAGTCACAAACGCTGACACGGCGCGGTCGATCGGCCGACGCAACCACCTAACTTCGGAGCCTCTCCATGACCGCTGCTGCCTTCCGCCCACCACCGGGCGGCCTCCTCCTGCTCCTGCTGCCGTTGCTGCTGCTTGGACTGCACTACGGCTACGAGGCCTATATCGCCGACGCCTGTCTAGAGCGCGGCGGCTCCTTCGACTACGAGACCTGGACCTGCTCGGTCAGTGCCCAGTTCGATGCCGCCCGCCCTTACCTGCATCGGCATTTTGGCAAGGCTGTTGTTGCGCTGAGCTTCTCGCTCAGTGGGCTGATCGTGCTGTTGTTGAGCTGGTTGCGGCATCGTCGGCGTTGACAGGCCGAGCTGGAGCGGCTGGTTCGGCCTCCAAGCCGAGCTGGAGCAACTGCTTGGGCATGTCGTCGATCTGGTGGAATACCCGGCCGTGCGCAACCCCTAGGTGCGCGCCGACATCGAACGAACGCGGGAGCTGGTGTATGCCGCGTGATATGGAATCCAGCGGTTGGCATTTCTTGCTCGAAACACGGAAGCAAACGCGATGAAGAAGGACCCGTCATCTGACGACGACGCCAGGGGCCAGTTCCTGGTCTACGCGGCCGAGGACGGACGCATCAAGATCGATGTACGGTTGGCGGATGAGACCGTCTGGTTGACGCAGCCGCTGATGGCCGATCTGTTCCAGACGACACAGCAGAACATCAGCCAGCATATCCGCAACGTCTATGACGAGGGAGAGTTGGCTTCGAGAGCAACCAACAAGAAATTCTTGTCAGTTCGCCAGGTAGGTGGTCGAGCGGTCCAGCGCAACCTCGACCACTACAACCTCGACATGATCATCTCGGTCGGCTACCGGGTGAAGAGCCATGCGACGCGCTTTCGGATCTGGGCCACCCAGCGCCTGAAGGACGACATCATCAAGGTCTTCGGTTGCAGCATTGTCGGCGCTGAAGCAAACTCAGAGTCGAAAGACCCGCATCGAACGAAATCGCATCACGAAGATGGACCTACAGCGAATCATCAGCGCATTCCCCTCAGGCCGAACAACAGGGGACCTTCTGCGCATTCTCGGATACGACTTTGATCCACCAAGGCGGCGCGAGCTGCTCACCGAGCTAAACCGACTGACTCGAAGCGGCCACATCGTGCTGGAGGCGGACCGCAAATGGCGTGTGCTCACGCGAGCGCAAACATCGGCACCCAGTCCCACCACCCCCATCGATTCACCTTCCGAGCGCAAGGCTTCGGAAGGCTTGTCGCAAAGCACCCTGCTTGCAGTCCCCGCTCGCTTTGAGCAGATAGCCACAGAGACCGCACCCGAGACACCGGATGATGTCGCACCGGCAGCCCCTTCTGCGCAGGCTCTCTTGCGCTATTACGCCTCGACCTTGCGCGCCGATCCGCGTGGCGCCATGGCACAGGGACCAGACCGTCACGGGGTCAAGTTCCAACTCCTGGCAGGCCGCGGCATCTGGTGGGGCGATACTGAAGGGGTAGGTCGAATCTGCATTGAATTAGACAACCTACCCGCACACTTCCGGGAAGGTAAGCGTTCAGAGACCCCTTGACCGTGCCCCTCAATCGGACAAGGATACCCGCAACGCCACCGCCCTATGAAACCGCCTTCCTTGAGCGTTGCACCTGAGCGATCACAGCCTCGGCCAGCTTGACGCGGACTACCTCCAGCGCTTGGAGGTGGAGTCGTTGCGCGGTCTGTCGCTGCGCTTGCTCGAGGATCTCAAGGAAGCGCGCGAACGCCTGGGGCAAAATCCGACCAACAGCTCACGACCGCCCAGCAGCCAAGCCCCCTGGGATCGCCCCTCAGCGAGCGACACCGACTCAAGCGACGACGAGGAGACGCCCCTGCTCGATGAGGCCCCCGATCAGCCGGCTGACAGCGGTGCGTCCCCGCAGGATGAGTCCGAGCCAACGCCGCCCCCGGCGGCGACGGGCGAAGCCCGCCAAGCCGAGCCACCCAAACGCAAGCCCGGCAAGCAACCCGGCGCGCCCGGATTCGCACGCACCCAAGTCTTCAAGGCGCATGAGACGATTGCGCATCGCGCCGAGACCTGCGCGGCCTGCGCCGCGGCGCTGGGCGCCGCCGCCCCCAGTGTCGCCTACGCGGGGTTCCAAACGATCGATCTGCTGTGGGGCGATGCCGAACACCCCGGTCTGCACCTGCACATCGTCGACCATCGGTTCTATGACAGCCACTGCGACTGCGGCCATCACACCCGCGCGCAGCCCGGCCAAGGCGAGGTCAACGACGCGCGCCTTGAGCCCGTCGCCTTGAGCGAATGGCGGCTGGTTGGCCCCGGTCTGGCGACCCTGATCATCGCGCTGCATCTGCGCTTTCGCCTGTCCTACCGGCGTATCGGCGAGTTTCTACATGACTGGCTCGGCCTGAGTCTGAGCGTCGGCACGATCAAAGCCACCCTGCACGAAGCCGCCGCCGCCAGTGAGCCGCTCGAACAGGAACTCATCGAGGCCCTAGTGGCCAGCGACCTGCTGCACGCCGATGAGACCTCCTGGCCGCAAGGTGCCGAGTTACTCTGGCTCTGGGTCTTCACCAGCGCCACGGTCACCCTGTTCGCGGTCGCCAAGCGCGGACGCGAGCTCCTCGAGCGCCTCCTACCGGACTTCTCTGGCTGGCTGATGAGCGATGGCTGGACAGCCTACCGCCACTTCCCGCAACGGCTGCGCTGCTGGGCGCACCTCACGCGCAAGGCGCAAGGGTTGATCGACAGCTTCGATCAAGAGGCCCAGGCCTTTGGGCGACAGGTGCAAGACACCTTCGACACCCTGATTGACGCGATCCATGCCGCTCGAGACGGTCCGCCGGGCGAGTTACCAACCCGCTATGCCCCGTTGCTTGACTCACTGCAGGCCGCCTGTCGGCGTGTGCTTGGGCACCGCCATGCCAAGACCAATGCCTTGGCCGTGGAACTGCTGAACGACTGGGAGGCAATCTTCCGCGTCTTGGAGAATCCCCACTGGCCGATCACCAATAATGCCGCTTATGCCGCGCGCGGCATAAGCGACATTATGCCGCATCCTCGGTTATGCCGCATGGCAGTGCGTCGGTTCAACGGATATGGTTGGGTCTCTGATTCGTGGCGCATTTTGAGTCGGCATAATCACAGTCCCTTCAGGAAGGCGAGCAAGCTA
>NZ_NRRY01000006.1 GCF_016583905.1 Lamprobacter modestohalophilus
TAGCCGGCGCTGTCGGCCATCGGGATCATCGCCCCATCGAGGCTGATCACCACCGTGGCAATGGAGACCTGCAGCGCGGGCAACGCGTACTCCCAGGTCTCTTCCTTGGCCGTGGCGATGCTGCCAACCCAATCGGCCACATTCTGGATATAGGAGCGGGCAACCGTGCGGCCGTGATTCTGCTCCAGGTCCGTCTGCACCGCGCTCACATTGAGTTGGGCGTACTTGTGACTGAGCTGGCTGGCAAAGCGCGGGGTGGCACCGCGGATGATCCGCGCCTGGTGCTCCAACGGGCAGTAGATACGCCCGCCGCGCGAGGTCTGGTAGACGTAGCGCTCGAGCTGCACGTCGCCATAGGGGCTCTGGTAGACCTTCGGATGGCGGCCTCGGGCGGTGAGCTTGGTCTCGCCGACGCGAATCGGGCTGCCGTCGGTGTCAAAGCGCCCAAGGGCCTCCTCGGTCGCACAACACCCGACGGCGTTAGTCGCCTCCAGAATGGCTTCCTCCATCTCCATCAGGCTGCCACTCAGGCGCACCGTCACCTCGACTGTCACTTCGTCATCCGAACGTCGGATCACTTGCGCCATCACCACCACCTCACTGTCTGCTTCATCAGGAGGTTATAGCGTACTCCTCAAGGCGACATCATTACAAGGCTGCACCCCTGCGCAGGTCAGCGGAGGCCAACGGCTCACGGACGCTGTGATGAGATCGTGAGCGGCATGCCACGGATGAAGTCGTGCACCGAGCGGCGCAAAATGACGCTCGCGATGTGAAGATGGGCGAGATAATACTTAACGCGCTGGCGCAGGGGCGCCTTGCGCGGGATGAGCTGATCGAAGTAGGCGCGGTCGACCGTGAAGGCTTCTTCAACATACTGGTCGATCTGGGCATCGAGTTTATTGCGCGCCACTTCGCAGGTTTCGCCTTGAGCGTCAAGACAGAGATCGATACAAACAGCGACCCAAAGCCTTGGCCCTTGGTGTTCTGCGTAGCAGCGCAGGCGGAGTTGGTTAGGAAACATGAGGTTAGCTTTCGGTTGCTGGTTGCTTTGGCCAGGTGTTGACTGACGAGAGTCTCGTTTCTAAGACCTGCCGCCGATTGGCGAGATAGTGAGGCGGGTTACGTTGGCCAGAACCGAAAGGGGTTGCCGATCTGTGTTGGCTCGTCAGAGGCCGCGCGTGAGAGTCGCTTGGGCATGAAGAGTTCGGCTAATCAGGAATCTCAATCCAGATTAGCCGCAGGTGGTGTTTGCTGCAACCAAACCAAGGTTGTCGTTCAGACATGCAGCTCCGCGCTCCGGTGTCGGCTCCGAGCATAGGCTCTTAAAGTGCGCGCCTGACCTGGGCGCAAGCCGGCGAAAACCAACGCCTCACGGATGCTAGGATGAGCACCTCAGCGGCATGCATGCCACGGATGAAATTGTGGACTGAGGGCGGCGCAACAATATGCTCGCGATCTGTAGAGCGCCGAAACGTCGCGATCACGCAAGCCATGGCTTTCGCGGACAATCCAGGTACACTCGTCGGCTGTTCTGAGCATTATCCGAGCACTATCCGAGCGCCGAGACCGGCGCGCGCCCTTTAACCGCTGTACCTCGATCCGTTGCTATGTCCCCGCAGGCCCCTGCATTCGAATGGCCGGTGCGCGTCTACTATGAAGACACCGATGCCGGTGGCGTCGTCTATCATGCGCGCTATCTTCAGTTTCTCGAGCGCGCCCGCACTGAATGGCTGCGCTCGCTTGGCTTCGAGCAGACGCGATTGCGACGCGAGCAAGGCATTCTGTTTGCGGTTCGCAAGCTATCGCTGGATTTCGTGCGACCGGCTTGTTTGGATCAGGCGCTCCGTGTCAGGGTAACGATCGCTGAACCGCGCCGCGCCTGCCTCGATTTTGAGCAGCAGGTGCTGGATGCCGCGGATGGATATCTGTGCTGCCGCGCCCAGGTGAATGTCGCTTGTATTGACGCCGAGCGGATGCGTCCAACGCGTATTCCAGAGGCCTTGCTGAAGGCCTTTTCAACAGTCTCAACCACCACAGACGCCCTTGCCAACGGAGACATCGCCCATGGGGTCTGAGCTGTCACTGATCGATCTCGTCGCGCAATCGGGGCTTGTCGTCAAGCTCGTCTTGCTGCTGCTCCTGCTGGCCTCGATCCTCTCTTGGGCGGCGATCTTTGATCGCGCGCGCGTGCTGCGTCAGGCACGCTCGACGGCCGATGCCTTTGAGCAGAAGTTCTGGTCTGGCGGCGACCTGAGCGCCCTCTATCGCGATCTGGGGCAGGAAGAGCGGCGCTTGACCGGCCTGCCGCTGATCTTTCGCAATGGGTTCAAGGAATACGTGCGCCTGCGCAAGGTCACGCCGAATGATTTGCAAGGTTTGATCCTGGGCGCCGAGCGCTCGATGCGGGTCGCATTGAGCCGAGAGGTCGATCGGCTTGAAACCAACCTGCCATTCCTCGCCACGGTGGGCTCCACCAGTCCCTATATCGGCCTGTTTGGCACGGTCTGGGGCACCATGCATGCCTTTCAGGCGCTCGGCAACATGCAGCAGACGACCTTGGCGCTGGTGGGGCCAGGGATGTCTGAGGCGTTGATCACCACCGCTGTCGGGCTGCTCGCGGCCATCCCGGCGGTCGTCGCCTACAATCGCTATGCGAGTCAGGTCGAGCGCCTGCACAATCGCTACGAGGAGTTTATGGAGGAGTTTTCGATCCTGTTGCAGCGTCAGGGACGAGGCTGAGCCCTAGTGTTCCATCCAGTTCCGTGCTCAGTTCTGCGCCTAGCGCGACGCCTGATCGAGCAAGCATCATGACGAGGAAAGCGCGCCGCCAGCGTCGCGGGCCGATGGCCGAGATCAACGTCGTGCCTTACATCGACGTGATGCTAGTGCTCTTGGTCATCTTTTTGGTCACGGCGCCCTTGATCACCCAGGGCGTGAAGGTGGATCTGCCTGAGGCGGATGCCCAGCCGCAAGCCGGCGAGGGTGCGCCGCCGGTGATCATTCATATCGATCGCTTCGGTGATACCTATCTCGATTTCGGCGATGCCGACCTTGCGCCGGTTGATCAACAGCTACTCTACGAGCGTTTGCGCGCGGCACGTTCGGCTGATGCAACGCTCGCCGTGGTGGTGCGCGCGGATGCGAGCGTTGATTATGGTGTGGTGATCGAGGCCATGGTTGCCGCCCAAGCCGCTGGTATCGCGAGTGTGGGCCTGGTGACCCAGCCTCCAGTCGCTGGGATGGACGAGGAGCGCCGCTGACAGGCGTGCCATGTGGGAGATTCTGCAGCGCTTCCCGAGGGCCTATCTGTGGTCGACCCTATTGCACCTCGTGGTGGTTGTGCTGCTGCTGGTGGGTATCGATTGGCGGGATCAGGATCAGCGTCTCGGTGCGTTCGAGAATATGATCCAAGCGCAGATGGGCCAGTCGGATGAGATCGCGGCGCAGGTTGCCGCGCTGCAGGCTGGCGCCGATGATGCGCCTGAGCTAGCGCCGCAGCAGAGTGATACTGAGCCATTGCCGGAGCCATTGCCGGAACCTGGTCCGGAGCCGATTCCGGAGCGAGCGCCGCCCGAGCCAGTTCCACCAGCGCCTGAACCTGAATCTGAGCCTGAGCCTGAGCCTGAGCCTGATAGAGCGGAGCTAGAAGCTGAGCGCGAGGCTGATGCAGCAGCAGCGCGCCTTGAGGCCGAGCGTCAGCGTCAAGCAGAGCTTGAAGACCAACGCCGAGCCGAAGAGGCGGCGCGGCGCGAGGCGGAGCGCGAAGCCGAGCTTGAACGCCAGCGCCAGGCTGAGCTGGAGAGCCAGCGGCGTGCTGAGGCGATGGCGAGACGTGAAGCCGAGCGCCAAGCAGAACTTGAGGCGCGGCAGCGGGCCGAAGAAGCAGCGCGTCGTGAAGCCGAGCGCCAGGCAGAGCTGGAAGCGCAGCGGCAGGCTGAAGAAGCCGCGCGTCGCGAGGCCGAGCGCCAAGCAGAGCTTGAGGCGCGGCAGCGGGCCGAAGAATTAGCGCGTCGTGAAGCCGAGCGTCAGGCAGAGTTGGAAGCGCAGCGACAGGCTGAAGAAGCCGCACGTCGCGAGGCCGAGCGCCAGGCGCAGCTTGAGCGGCAGCGGCAGGCTGAGCAAGAGGCCCAGCGTCGTGCTGAGGCGGCGGCGCGCCGAGAAGCTGAGCGTCAGGCAGAGCTGGAGCGCCAGCGTCAAGCTGAGCTGGAGGCGCAGCGGCGTGCTGAGGAGGAAGCCCGTCGAGAGGCTGAGCGTCGGGCTGAGCAAGAGCGTCAGCGCCAAGCCGAGCGGGAAGCGGCACAACGACGCGCCGAAGAGGAGGCACGCTTGGCCGCTGAACGCCAAGCCGAACGTCAGGCCGAGCTTGAGCGCGAGCGTGAGGAGCTGCGCCGCATTCGCGAGGCCGAGCAGGCCGAGGCCCGCCGGCGTGCGGCTGAGGAAGCTGCGCAGGCCGAGCGCGAGGCCGCGGCCAACGCGGCGCGAGAGCGGCAGATGTTGGAGGCACTGCAGGCGGAGGAGCGTCGCCGGTCAGGCTCCAGCGGTCAGACGGGCGGTCAAACGGACGGCCAGTCTGGCGCCCAGCCGAGCGCGGCGACACAGGCCCAGATCGCCAGTCGTTGGGTGCCCCTGATCACGAATAAGGTCCGCCAGTATTGGGTGCGGCCGCAGGGCGCCAGTGCCGACCTTCGAGCCGTTGTCACTCTGCGCCTCGAGCCTGGCGGCGCGGTGATCCCGGGCAGTGTCCGCATCGTCGAAGGCAGCGGCCAAGCGGGATTCGATCAATCGGTGGTCGCCGCCATCTATCGCGCCTCGCCGCTGCCGGTGCCCATTGGCGATGAGTTTGAGCTATTCCGCGATTTCAACTTTGTCTTTCGGCCTTAGCGCCGGCGACCCGAGGGAGATGAGATGATGCAACGCTTACGCCTCGCACTGGCTCCTGTCCTTGCTTGTATCCTTGCTTGCGTCTTCGTGCTCGCGAGCGCCCAGGTACAAGCCAAGCTCACGATCGAGGTCACCGGCGGTGTCGAAGGTGCGCAGCCGGTGGCGGTGGTGCCGTTCGGCGACATCGATGGCGCGCGACCGACCGTCGATCTGGCCAAGGTCATCAGCGATGACCTCGCTCGCAGCGGTCGCTTCCGCTCGATGCCGCGCAGCGAGATGCTGAGCCTGCCGCATCGCCAGGACGAGGTCGACTTTCGCGAATGGCAGCTACTCGGGATGAACACCCTGGTGATTGGCGAGGTCAGCCCGGCCGAGGGCGGCGGCTACAGCCTGCGCTGGAGCTTGTTCGACGTCTTCACCGGCAACAAGCTGGCATCCGACTCACTGCGCTCCACTGAGCGCGGGCTGCGCAATGCCGCGCACCGGATCAGTGATCAGATCTATCTCGCCCTGACCGGAGAGCGCGGGGTCTTTGCGACTCGGCTCGCCTATGTGACCTCAGGGAGTCGCAGCGCCGATGCGCGCGTGACGCTGCGTGTCTCGGACTCGGATGGTTTTAACCCGCAGACCATCGTCGACTCGGCCGAGCCGATCATGTCTCCGGCCTGGTCGCCGGATGGACAGCGTCTGGCTTATGTCTCATTTGAGAAGCGCAAGCCAGCCATCTTCATTCAAGAGCTGACGACCGGGCGGCGTGAGCGTGTTGCCAGCTATGATGGGATCAATGGCTCGCCGGCGTTTTCGCCCGATGGGCGCAAGCTGGCGATGACGCTCTCGAAGGACGGCAGCCCAGACATCTATGTGATGGACCTAGCCTCGAAGCAGTTGACGCGCTTGACCGATCATTTCGCGATCGACACCGAGCCGGCCTGGTCGCCAGACGGAAGCCACATCATCTTTACTTCGGATCGTGGCGGCCGCCCACAGATCTATCGGGTCGCGGCGAGCGGAGGATCGGCGCAGCGGGTGACCTTTGAGGGTGACTACAATGCGGCGGCTAGCTACTCACCGGATGGCCGCTCGATGGTGATGGTGACGCGGATCGGTGGCCAGTTTCGCGTCGTCGTCACCGATGCCAACGGCGGCTCGCGGCGCCTGTTGAGCAATGGCGCACTGGATGAGTCACCGAGTTTCGCGCCTAACGGCAGCATGGTAATTTATGCAAGCCAAAACAACGGACGTGGCGTGTTGTCAGTGACTCCAATCGCCGGTGGCGCCGGCCAGCGCTTATCGCAAGAGTCAGGCGAGGTCAGGGAGCCATCCTGGTCGCCGTTAGCGCCTTAAACGCTCATGGCGCGGCGCCACTCCGGAAAATGAATCGCGTGAGATTCACGTTAATCAAGCACGCATCGCATTGGCCATCGTCGTCGATACGATGCTCTTCACCACTATTGCAGGATCATCATGATCGAACGTCCGCTCCCGTTGCTGCTCGTCGCGGCCTTGGCGCTCAGTGGCTGTGCGACGAAAACCGCGCCGCCGACCCCAGACACGCCGAGCGCGGCTGAGCTGAACGCAATGAATGGCCGCACTGGCGTGGACACACGTCCGATCAAGCCCGTTGAGCGCTCGCCACTTGATGATCCAACAAGCCCGGTCTACCGCAAGGTGATCTACTTTGACTATGACGCCTCTGAGATCAGGCAGCAGTATGCTGATCTGCTCCGCGCGCACGCCAATTACATCTTCAATACGCCGGGCGTACAGGTGACGCTCGAGGGTCATAGTGATGAGCGCGGCACGCGCGAGTACAACCTGGCCCTGGGGGAGCGCCGCAGCCAGTCGGTGCAGCGTTTCCTCGTCGCAGAGGGCGCGCCGAGCGAGCGGCTGAGCACCCTGAGCTATGGTGAGGAGCGTCCTGCTGATCCGCAGCGGAGTGAGGGTGCCTGGCAACAGAACCGTCGCGTTGAGCTGGTCTACTAGGAGACACGAAAGCATGCTGCATTCCCGTCATCGCGCTGCGCCGGCCGGATTCCTAACAGGATTCTTACTCGTCATGGGCGTCTGTTTCATTCCCGCGACCTCTGCCATGGCCGCTGACCCGGCGTTAGAGGCGCGCATGTCCCGGATCGAGCGGATGCTGAACGAGCGCTCGCTCTCCGATCTCGTGCTGCAGATCCAGCAGCTCCAGCAGGAGGTGCAGGAGCTGCGCGGCCAAGTCGAGACGCAGCAGTATCTACTGCGCCAGAAAGGCATCATGACGTCTTCCTCGTTTGGGACAGGGGAGGCTGCAGGGCGAAGTGGAATCGGCTCTGCTCCGCTCGGTGATGGAGGAAGTTCGTCTTTCGGCACCGCAGATCCCTTCAGTGCCCGTATTCGAAACCCAAGCTCACTGTCGTTCGATCCTGCGCTCGAGGAGGGCCGTGATACTGATGCCTCTGTTAACAGCACATTCGTGCTGCCCGGACAAGCTGCGGACTCGGGGTCGCAGCCGGGAGGCTCGTCCAATGCTGGCATGTTGGCACTGCCCGCCCCCGAGACCGCTGCCGGTGGCGAGCGTGATCTCTACCGCGACGCCTTCGAGCTGCTCAAGGCGCGCGACTACCCAGCCGCGCGCACGGCCTTTAGTGAGATGGTTGAGCGCTATCCGCAGGGGCAGTTTGCTGATAACGGCCGCTACTGGCTGGGTGAGATCGGCTATGTGACCCAGGACTACGCCTCCGCGCAGGCCGAATTTGGCCTCCTGGTCCGCGAGTATCCGTTGAGTCCGAAGGTGCCGTCAGCGATGCTGAAACTGGGTTATGTCTCCTATGAGCAGGATGAGCTAAGCGACGCCCGCAGCGTGCTCGAGGAGGTGGTGCGCCGGTTTCCAGAGACCACCGAGGCTCGGCTCGCCCAGGGTCGCCTTGACCGCATGCAGCGTGAGGGGCAGTGATACTCGCGTCGATTCGGGCGCTCATTGATGCTCGCTGCGTGCTAGCGCGTCAACACCCTAGGACATGAAGCCTTTGTTATACGGTCATCCGATCCCCGCTTGGATCGGCTGCCTTCGCCCACCTCGAGGAGTCTTTGATGGATATCGCTCAAGCCAATGACGCGCTCGGTCTTCCGAGCGTGCTCGCCATCTGCGAGGGCAATGGCGGACTGCCGCTGATCCATATCGATAATGCTCACGCCAGTGCGTCGATCTCGGTGCATGGGGGGCAGGTGCTGTCGTACTGCCCAGTGACGGCGAAGGATGATCTGCTGTTCGTCAGTCGCCAGGCCTATTTTCAGCCAGACAAAGCGATCAAGGGCGGGATTCCGATCTGCTGGCCCTGGTTTGGGCCTGATCCGGAGCAGCGAGGACGACCCGACCACGGCTTCGTGCGCGACCGCAGCTGGCAGCTGTTAGCCACCGAGGCGCGGGTTGACGGCGCCACACGCGTGCTGCTCGGCACGCGGGATGACGAGCGCAGTCAGGCCTTGTGGCCAGAGCCCTTCTCGCTGGAGCTCGAGATCACCGTCGGCGAGACATTAGATCTGGTGTTGGTGACGCATAACACGGGCGAGGCACCGTTCTCGATCACCCAGGGGCTGCATGCCTATTTCGGCTTGGGTGATGTGCGCAAGGCGCAGGTGCTCGGCCTTGCCGGCCATGATTACATCGATAAGGTCACGGATGGCTCGCGAGCCACCCAGTCTGGGCCGATCAATATCGACGGGCCGGTCAATCGCATCTATCTAGACACCACGGATACCCTGGTCATCGATGATCCAAGTCTCGGGCGGAGTATCCATATCGAGCGCGAGGGCAGTCGC
The DNA here is from genome assembly GCF_016583905.1 of Lamprobacter modestohalophilus. GTDB lineage: Bacteria > Pseudomonadota > Gammaproteobacteria > Chromatiales > Chromatiaceae > Lamprobacter > Lamprobacter modestohalophilus. The sequence goes on from NZ_NRRY01000006.1 coordinate 8,686, forward strand.
TCGGCGGTGGTCTGGAATCCCTGGGTTGAGCAGTCGCGCTCAATGGGCGATTTTGGTGACGACGAATACCTGCGCATGATCTGCGTCGAGACTACCAACGCCGCCGAGGATGCGGTGACCATTGCTGCCGGTGAGCGCTATCGACTCTACACCAGCTATCGTATCCATCAGGAGTAAGGGCCTTGAGTGCATTGCAGTGTCTCGCTGGCCTAGGGTTAGGATCTCATTCGAGTGCAACAGGAAGCGTCCTGGTGAAGCGTTCTGGTGAAGAGTGGAGTTGATTTCGTAGGTCGATGCTAGAGCCGCAGCAACATTCAAACGAGGGTCACTGGCAGCAATGGCTGGATTGGGCGTCAGAGCAGGGATTTGTCTGGCCCGCGGATCAGGCCTTTGACGATGCCCGCGCGCGCGTCTGGGATGGGAGCGAATTTGTCGCGTTGGCCGCTGCCCGTGATCCTGCTACCTTTGCGAGCCTGCTTAAGACGGGTGATTTTAGCCGTTCATTCGGTGCTGACAGCATCGCTGAGCAGCTGCGAGACGCGCTCGCCGAGGTCGCTGATGAGGAGGCGTTACAGCAGGCCCTGCGCCGCTTCCGACGCCGACAGATGCTGCGTATCGTGTTCCGCGACCTGGCCGGCTGGGCCACGCTTGACGAGACCCTCGAAGACCTGACCGCACTCGCTGACAGCTGCATCCGCGAGAGCCTGCGCCTGCTCGAGCAGTGGACCCGTGCCGAGCTCGGTGTGCCGCAGGATGGCCACGCGAGGCCGCAGTCGCTGCTGGTGTTGGGCATGGGCAAGCTGGGCGCGCGTGAGCTGAACCTGTCGTCGGATATCGACCTGATCTTCGCCTTTCCGAGCGCTGGCCGCGTCGAGGGTGGTCCGCGCGAGTTGACGGCTGAGCAGTTTTTTAGTCGACTCTGTCAGCGGCTGGTGAAATCGCTCAATGCCAAAACCGTGGATGGCTTCGTCTTCCGCGTCGACACGCGCTTGCGGCCATTCGGCGATTCCGGTCCGCTGGCGATGAGCTTTGATGCGATGGAGGGCTACTACCATTCACAGGCGCGTGAATGGGAACGCTATGCGATGACCAAGGCGCGGGTGGTCGCTGGTGAGCCAGAGGCGCGTGCCGAGCTTGAGGCCATGCTGAGGCCCTTTGTCTATCGCCGCTACCTCGACTTTGGCGCCATTGCTTCGCTGCGCAACCTCAAGGTGCTGATCGACCGCGAGCTGAGGCGCAAAGGGATGGCGGACAACATCAAGCTCGGCCCTGGTGGCATCCGCGAGATCGAGTTCATCGGCCAATCCTTCCAGCTCATTCGCGGTGGACGCGAGCCAGATCTGCAGGTCCGACCCATTCAGCAGGTGTTGGCGCTGCTTGGCCAAAAGGGCCTGCTCGAGCCCAAGACCGTTACCGAGCTGACTGAATCGTATCGTTTCCTACGCTTGACCGAGAACCGTCTGCAGGCGTGGCGTGATGAGCAGACACATTCATTGCCATCGGCGCCGGCGGCTCGCGAGCGGCTGGCGCGCTCGATGGGCTACGACGACTGGGGCCGCTTTGAGTCGGTCCTGAACGCGCATCGAGCGCGCGTTCAGCAGCATTTCGATGCCGTCTTCGCCGATCCTGATGAGCCGGCGCACACCGCGACCTCAGTCGCCTCGCTGTGGGAGCGAGCGCCGGAGCCGGCAGAGGCGACCGCCCTGTTGCAAGCGGCGGGCTTCGAGGATGCCGAGGCGGCTTGGCAGCAGCTGCTTGATTTCCGCGACACCGCTGACCGCAAAGGGCTGTCGAACCGCGGCGTCGCTCGCTTGGGGCTGGTGATGCCGCGGCTGCTCGAAGAGGTCGCGACCTGCGGGGCGGCTGATCAGACGCTGAGCCGTGTGCTCAAGGTGCTAGAGGCCGTGCTTGGACGGACGGCCTACCTCGACCTGCTCGCCGAACATCCGGATGCGCTGCATCAGCTGGTCCGGCTCAGCGCCAAGAGTCCCTGGTTTGGTGAGCGCACCGCGCGCCAGCCGCTGCTGCTCGACGAGCTGCTCGACCCGCGCCGGCTGTTCGAGCCTCTTCGGCGCGCCAATCTGGAGCAGGAGCTTGATCAGCTGCTGTCCGGCGTCGATGCCAGCGACCTCGAGCAGCGCATGGAGCGTTTACGGCAGTTTGCCCAAGGTAATCGGCTACGGGTTGCCGCGGCCGACGTGACCGGCGCCATCCCGCTGATGGTGGTCAGCGATTACCTCACCGAGATCGCTGAGGTGACCACGTCGCGCAGCCTAGAGATCACCTGGCAAGACCTGGTCGAGCGGCACGGCGGTCCGCCTGGGACCGATCAAGCCTCTCCCGGTTTCTGTGTGATTGGCTATGGCAAGGTCGGCGGTATCGAGCTCGGCTACAACTCCGATCTAGACCTTGTCTTCCTCTACGACGAGGCGACCGCCGGCAAGATGACGGAGGGTCCTCGGTCGGTTGTGAGCGAGCAGTTCTATGTTCGGCTCGGCCAACGGCTGATCCACGTGATGACCACGCCGACCTATTCTGGCGTGCTCTATGAGGTCGACATGCGCCTGCGCCCGGATGGCAATAAGGGCATGATTGCGCGCTCGCTGGCCTCATTCGCCGACTATCAGGCCGAGAGCGCCTGGACCTGGGAGCATCAGGCGCTGGTGCGTGCACGGCCGATTGCCGGTGATCAGGCGCTCGCTGAACGGTTTAGGCAGGTGCGCGCCGAGGTGCTGCGGCGACGGCGTGATCCAGAGTCGTTGCGTGAAGAGGTCCGTTCCATGCGGGCCAAGATGCGGGCCAATCTGGATAAGACGCGAGCGGGCTGGTTCGATCTCAAACAAGGCGCTGGTGGTATTGCTGACATCGAATTTATGGTCCAATACGCGGTTCTCCGCTGGGCCTGCGATCATCCCGACCTGACGACCTGGACCGATAATATCCGGCTGCTCGAATTGTTGATCAAACAGGGGCTGCTGGCAGCGTCGGTCGGTGCCAATCTGACCCTCGCCTATAAGGCCCTGCGCGCGGCCTATCACCGCCATGCCCTGCAAGACACCGCTGGGCTGGTCGAGGATACGCAGCTCGGCCCGGAGCGGCAGTCTGTCATCGCTGCGTGGCAGCAGTTGATGGAGTCCAGCGCACAGTGACGCTGGGCTGGGGCTGGCTTGACCCAGGTTTGCACTAGGGTTGCCGTGCCTTTGGCCGCTCGTACTCTCACAACGCCTGCGCTGCGGGCCTTCGGAACTGGAGTTTCTTAACGATGACGATGACGATGCACGATCGTGATGGTCTCATTTGGCATAACGGCGAGGTGGTGCCCTGGCGTGAGGCTCAAGTGCATGTGCTGACCCACACACTGCACTACGGCATGGGGGTGTTCGAAGGCGTTCGCGCCTATGCGACCTCGCGCGGTCCTGCCATCTTTCGTCTGCGAGATCATACGCAGCGTCTGTTCAACTCGGCGCATATCCTTGGCATGCGAATCCCCTATGACCGCGAGACCATTGACGAGGCACAATGCATTGCCGTGCGCGAGAATGGGCTGAGTTCGGCCTATATCCGACCGATGTGCTTCTACGGGTCTGAGGGCATGGGGCTGCGCGCCGATAATCTTCGCGTCCACTGCATCGTTGCTGCCTGGGATTGGGGCTCGTATCTGGGCGAAGAGAACATGACCAACGGCATCCGGGTGCGCGTTTCATCATTCACCCGGCATCATGTCAATGCCACCATGTGCCGGGCCAAGGCCAATGGGAATTACATGAACTCGATGATGGCCTTGCAGGAGGCGATCCGCGACGGTTACGACGAGGCCCTGCTGCTCGATGCGGAAGGTTATGTGACCGAGGGCAGCGGCGAAAATGTGTTCCTGGTGCGCGATGGCGTGCTCTATACGCCCGAGCTGACCTCGGCGCTGGATGGCATTACCAGGCGCACCATCATGACACTCGCCGATCAGATCGGCCTGCAGGTGGTGACCAAGCGGATAACTCGCGATGAGGTCTATATCGCCGACGAGGCCTTCTTCACCGGCACCGCAGCCGAGGTCACGCCGATTCGCTCGGTCGACGGCCGTGAGATCGGTGCGGGCATGCGTGGTCCCGTGACCGAGCGCCTGCAGTCGATGTATTTCGATGTGGTGCAGGGCAATAGCGAAGCCCACGCCGACTGGCTCACCTATCTCTGACGACAAGCTGTTTAGCGAGCAAGAACCTATGGACGAGCAAATCGTCGATTCCGCACTCGATACTGCCGATGTCAAGCCGCCGCCACAGGATACCGAGGTGCGTCTGGTGAGGCTAAAAGATCTCCCTCTCAGCTGCCCGCTCCCCGGGGACGAGGTCTGGAACATGCACCCACGGGTCTATCTGCCGATCGATGACGAGCCGAGCGGCGAGCTGACTTGCCCCTATTGTGGAACGCGTTATCGGTTGCAGCGGTCCTAATTCAGGTCAGTTTCGCCCGGCAGCCATCAGCTTTTTCCCGATAAAATGGGCAGCAATGCCCACCAATGTGCATAGTGTTATTCCCCATAGGATATCGACGAACACGATATTTATCGGCCAGTCTGGCAGCGTTGCACGATTGGTAAGCTCATAGGTTGCATAGGTAAAAAAGCCAAAGCCGGCCGCCGCAACGGCTGTCTTGCGCAGCGAATCGGCTGCCAGTCCAGGCACAACGGCAAACAGCAGGATGCCGGCGATATAGATCAGGTAAAAGATGATTGCCGCTACCCAGTCCACCTGATCAGCGAGCAGGTGGCTGAGGTTGCCGCGATAAAAGTCGCGCGCAACAACCCCGAGCCAGAGCATATCGATCAGAAAAAACAGCGGTACGGTCAGTAAGTAAAGATTGATGTAGAACACAGCGGGGTGACCTCATGGCGGGCCAAGAATAGGCAAGTGTCTGCCGTCGATTGGTTAGCATAACGGATGCGTTCGCCGGGTTCTGGCTTGACTTTTCCTTATTTGCGTTTAAATTAATACGGGTGACCAAGAGTAAGCCGCTGGAACAGCGTATCCGGCAGCACCAATAACGCCAATAGGCTTGATCAGTCGTTCTGCTATCGTGTTGCCTGCCACGAATGGGGTAGCGCGATGAGCGATCTCAGGCTGCGCCAGCGCCTGTTTTTACGAGAAAAAGGCTTGGCAGCATTTGCCGCTGTTCGAGCTGATCAACAGGGTTACGAGCCGCCCAGCAAGTGCAATGCGCTTGCTGGGCGATGTGTTTTGTGATTTATCCGCCCCGGAGGCGATTAGTGGAATATCAACATCTTTCGGCTGAAGAGCTGAAAAACCAGATCGAGCAGACCAAACAACGAGAGGCCGAGCTACAGAAGGCACTCAATCAACGCTGGCAGGCCGAAAAGTCTGAGCTGGCTCAGGAGGTTCGCGACATCATCGAGTCTCGTGGACACGATGTCGAGGACATCATGAGCCACCTGATGCCATCTTCGCGACGCCGTCGCGCTGGCAGCGGAGTCAAGAAGGCGGGTAGCGGAAACTACACTCGCTATGTCGACCCGGAAAACCCGAACAACGTTTACTCCCGTGGTGTGCTACCACGCTGGATGAAGGAGAAGATGGCGGCGTTGGGTCTGGATTCAGGCAACAAAGACGACCGCGAGTCCTTCAAGGCCAATCATCTTCAACCTATTCAGGACTGAGTTCTGCGTCGCTTATGCGACGGAGTGGGGTAGGGACACCCTGCTGCTCGAGCGCAGCGCCATCTTGGCACGGTCGGACAGGATGTCGATCAACGCCTCATCCTCGCCGACCAATCGGGAAATGCAAATCTCTAGGTCAGGGAATTGCCGCTGAGCCTCCTGACAGATTGAAGCCACATCGCCATGCTTTCCAGCGTGGCGGCCCGGCCCAATGAATTGCATCCCGACCACCACTTGCGCCTCAGGCTCTGAGGCGCCAATCGTGGCCAACGCCTCCTCGAGCAAGGCGCCGTTGAAGGCGTATTCTGGTCCGGGACGTCGCTCCATTGCCGCCTCGCCGAGTCGGTAATCCCCATCCGCTAAACCCTTGAGTTCAGCTGTCAGCCAGCGCCGGACCGCGGTGACCTCCGGAATGGGCGATCCGTGATCGACCACGAGTGCATAGGGCGGTTGCTTGTTCTCAGTTGCCTGGCTTAGCCCGCTTATCGCTGTGCGAATGGCGCGGTCCAGAATCGCCGCCAGCCGCGGTTCGCCATCGGGTAATGGGCAGAGCTCGTCGGCGACCGCGACCTGCACTGGATATCCGTCTGCGCTGACCTGTGCAACTGTTTCCGGTATCAGCTTGGTCAAGGCGCGGCTCAGTCCGAAGAAGAGCGGCACCGCAAGGAAATCTCTGTGCCCCTCGGCGGCCTTTCGCGCTAGAAAGGTTTCCAAGATCTCAGCTGGACGGCCGCCGAGCTGCGCTGCCGGCACCTTCGAGGAATGCAGGAGTGAGACCGGGTGAACCGGGAGTCCGAGCTGCTGCGCGAGCGCCGCGCTGAGGCGTCGCAGGGCGATTGTCGCCTCGGCGCGGCGGGAGCCGTTATCAACAAGCATGATGGTCGTCATTCGGTGGCATTCTCCTGCGGCAGCCTGGATTCGCGGCAGCAGCGAGAAGCTGCCGCAGGCCAGGAAGGTCGCGGCACTCGGCGCGCTCTTCAATGGTGAGGCTGGAATGGGGGCGTCGGAATAGGGCGTCGGAATAGGGCGCCAGAATGAGGGCGCCAGAATGGTGACGCCGGTGCGCAGGCTCGTCCGACCGACTGGTTTGGACTAAAGTTCGAGGGTCTGCGTCTCTAGGCTAGGACGCGCGGACGGCGTCGAAGCAGACCACCGGCTCGTCGCCGACGACCTCGGCGGTATGCATCACGTGCTTCGGTACGACGACGAAGTCTCCAGCCTCTAAAACGGCCTCTTGGCCTTGCATGGTGATCCGAAAGCATCCGGATAAAATGGCGTCGATCTTGTCATCGGCGTGATCGTGGGCGGGGAAGAACATTCCCGGCGAGTAGACGTAGCGGCTGACCTTATAGCCCCGCCGCTCGAGCTTGTGGCGCAGTGCGAGCTCACTGAGCGGCCCATCGTGATCAGAATGCCAATGTTCGATCTGCATGCGATTCTCTCAGTCAGATACCGATGCGGTATCGGCCCAAAGGTTTAAGTGTAGTGTACGCAATGAGCCTTGATGAAGGGTCTGATGAAGATCCTGATCAAGTTCCTGATCAGGGTCTTGATCAGTTTCCTGATCAAGACCCAGCCTGACTCAACGTCTTTCGACGCAACCTGAGGAGATTCAATGAAGGCGATACAGATGCGCGAGCCCGGTGGGCCAGAGGTGTTAACCCTGGTCGATCTGCCGGCGCCGGAGATCCGCTCGGCGACCGATGTCTTGGTCCGCCTTGAGGCGGCTGGCGTCAATCCCGTTGATACCAAGATACGTGCGCGCGGCACCCTGGTGCCCGAGACCCTGACGGCGGTGCTGGGCTGTGATGGCGCTGGCGTGGTCGAGGCCGTTGGCGAGGGCGTCACCCGCTTTCAGCCCGGCGATGCGGTCTGGTTCTGTCATGGCGGGCTAGGTGGGCCGCATGGCAACTATGCCGAGTACATCGTTGTCGATGAGCGTATCGCTCAACCCAAGCCTGCGTCACTCGATTTCGTCCAAGCCGCTGCCGCGCCGCTCGTGCTGATCACGGCCTGGGAAGCGCTCTATGATCGCGCTGCACTCCATGCAGGACAGCGCGTCCTGATCCATGCCGGTGCCGGGGGCGTGGGTCATGTCGCGATCCAGCTTGCCTGTCTTGCGGGGGCGCGGGTTGCCACCACGGTGAGCAGTGCGGAAAAGGCGCGTTTTGTGCAGGATCTCGGCGCCGATTACACGATCAACTACCGAGAAGAGTCGCTCCGCGATGGCCTTGCTGACTGGACCGAGGGCCGCGGTGTGGATGTCGCGTTCGACACCGTTGGGCCGGCCGTCTTCCGCGAGACCATCCCGTTGATGGCGGTTTACGGCGACCTGGTGACGATCCTCGATCCCGGCCATGATCTCGATCTGAAAGAGGCGCGCAATCGCAATCTTCGCATCAGCCTTGAGCTCATGTTGACCCCGCAGCTGGGTGGATTGACGGAGGCCCTTGACCATCAAGGCAAGATCCTGCGTCGCTGTGGCGAGCTGTTCGACGCTGGCAAGCTGCGCATTCAGGTTGCCGAGAGCTTCCCGCTCGAGCAAGCGGCCGCTGCGCATCGTCGGCTCGAGGCCGGTGGAGCGGTTGGTAAATATGTCCTGCGTATCGGCTGAGCGACCAATGCCGGAGTCTGTCGAGAAGTGGGAGCAAGCCGTGACAGAGCAAGACGTTCTGGAACAAGACCAGCGAGACCGGGGGCTGCTAGAGCAGGCCGTGCAAGACCAGGTTGTGCCCGAGCAGCCGCGCCAACGGCTGCGCCCGCCTAAGTCGTTGCTGCGGCAGGTCGGTCGCGCGATTGCGGACTTCGGCATGATCCGCGACGGCGATCGCATCCTGCTCGGGGTTTCGGGCGGTAAGGATTCGTTGTCTCTGCTAGAGGTGTTGCGGCATCTTCGCAGCTACGCCCCAGTGCGCTTCGAGCTTGCGGCGCTGACCATCGACCCTGAGGTGCCTGGCTTTGACCCCGCGCCCCTCACCGACTGGTACCAGCAGCGCGGCTTGCCCTGGCACTACGAGCGGCAGCCGATCATGGAACAGGCGCGCGAGCACATGGACGGCGATTCATTTTGCGCCTACTGCGCACGGATGAAGCGCGGCATCATGTATCGACTCTGCCGCGCTCACGGCTATAACGTCCTCGCGCTCGGGCAGCATCTCGACGACCTCGCCGAGAGCCTGATGCTGTCGATGTTTCATGGTGGCCAGCTGCGGACCATGAAGGCGCATTACCGCAACGACGCCGGCGATGTGCGAATCATCCGGCCGTTGGTCTATTGTCGTGAGCGGCAGATGCGTGACTTCGCCAGTCATGCCGGGCTGCCGGTGGTCCCCGACAGTTGCCCGGCCTGCTTCCAGATGCCGACCCGGCGCGAGCACATGAAGGCGCTGCTGGCGCAGGAAGAAGCCGATCATCCACAGCTGTTTGCCAGCCTGCTTCGTGCCATGCGTCCGCTGCTGCGCGAGGGGCCGCTCGACTAAGGCGATTTCTGTCAAAGCTCTACCGCCTTGCTTGTCTTTTCGCTCGCCTTCTGCGTTGCATCGTCGGTCACATAGCCAGCTATGCTCCCGACGACGCTCCTTGAAGGCAAACGAAAATCCTGCGCAATTCGGTACGAGCTTTTCCGGCAATCGCCTAAGACGGTTTGCTGCTTGCAGTCGCGGCCTCGATGTGACCGGCTTGTCACAGAATCAGGCGGGATAGCGCAAAAAAACCGAAATTTCGACTAGGCTTAGCGTGAAACAAGCGCTCGATCGTCCTGAGTGGCGACGCGCTCTGTCAGTTCGCAAAACGTCAGTTACAAAACGATACCGGGTCGCTTTAGCTGTAGCGCGGGCGGCCCGGCCATCAAGGATGGTCAGTCGGCCATCATGGCCTGGAGGCCCCGCGATGATCAGTGCCGAGCGTCGTGCGACGCCAATCTCCGAGCCGCCCCACTTTGAGGTCGCGGAGGAGTGTGTGGTCTTTGCGCTCTGCGCTCAGACCTACGCCGTTGCCGCAGACCGGCTGCTGAGCTGCTTGTCTCTGCCGCGTCTGACCGCGCTCGATGATACCCCGCCTTATCTGATGGGCGCCTTCGATCTGCGCGGTGTGCTCGCGCCGGTCGTGAGCCCGGCCGTGCTCGGAGGTGCGCCATTGCAGCCTGCTGCCAGCAGTGATCTCCTGATCGTGCTCGAGGCAGAAGGTGACCCACTCGCATTGCATGCGGATACCCTGCTTGGGATCGAGCCGCTTTGCGCCCAACCTTGGGAGCGTCGATCAGTCTCGGCAGGCACTTTGCAGATCAGATTGAGTGGAGGTCGGGCGCAGTTTATCGATCCGTCGCTGATCGCACTGGTCGCTGACCCGCAAGGCTTGTCCGATCACGGCTCGGCCGCTCAGTCCGCCGATGAACGCTTGCTGGATTTTGAGCGCGAGCTCGATGCCAGTGCCCTGGCCCTGTTGGAGAGGCGCGCCGAGCGTTACCGGAGCCTGGCGCGGGTCGTCCGTGGCCGCCGCCGATGGGGTGAGGTGAGTGCGTAGAGCGCGCGTCGCCGGTCACATAGCCCGACCAGCCTCCCCGACTAGCCCTCCCGACTAGGCCCCCGACGAAGCTCATTGAAGGCAAAGTGACATCCTGGGCCATTCGGTATGATCTTGCCGGCAATCGCCTCAGCTGCGCCAGCCCTCCAGGATCGCCAGGCAACGCTGGTTGAGATCCCGCGCCCGCTCGGGGCTGTCGGCCTCCGTGTAGGCGCGTAGCTCCGGCGCATTGCCGGACGGGCGCAGATGCAGGATATCTCCACTGGCGAGGGTCATGCGGATGCCGTCGGTCTGATCGACCTCTGCAACCGGCCCAAACTCAGCACCGAAGACCTGATCGAGGGCGGCGCGATCGGCGGCTAGGTCGCCGGTCTGGAAGGCAGCAAAGCGCTCCGCGCTCAGCGTCGTCGGGAACTCTTTGAGTCGGTCACTGTAGGTAAAGCGCTGCGGGAGTGACTTGGCGAGCGCCGACAGCGGCTGCTGGTGAGCGCGCGCGGCGCCGATCAGCGTGACCGCGACGATCACCGCATCCCGCGTTGGCAGCGCTGGCAAGATGCGGCCTTCGCGCTCGATATCGGAGTCGGTCAGGAAACCACCGTTCGCCTCGTAACCAACCACCGGTGCGATCCCTCGCGCCGACAATGACTGCATGCCGGCGATCACATAGGGAGAGCCGATGCGGGTGCGCACTGTCTCGCTGAACCAGCCGCTGGCTTCTAGCGCGGTATTGGAGCTGATCGGCGTCACCACCGCGGTGGCGCCTAGGGCCTGTGCGCAGAGCACCCCAGCGATATCGCCGCGGAGCCACTCGCCGCGCTCGTCGCCGACCAGGGGGCGGTCGCCGTCGCCATCGGTTGAGACCAGCGCCGCGAGCCGCCCATCGGCGGCCCAGTCGCGGGCGAGGGCGATATCCTCGGCCCGGATCGCTTCGGTGTCGACCGGCAGGAAGGTCTCGGAGAAGCCGAGGCGCTCAACCTCGGCACCGAGCCCGGTGAGAACCCGAAACAGGGCGTCACGGGCAACGCTGGAGTGTTCGTAAAGGCCAATGCGCAGGCCAGCAAGCCAGTCAGCTGGGAAGAAGTCGAGATAACGTGCGATGTAGTGCTCGAGTGCGGCCGGGTTCTCCGGCGGCAGGGCGCTGTGCTGCGGGTCGGTGAAGGCGCCAGCCGCGTCGAACAGCCCATCGGGTAGCTCGATCTGCTGCGCGCGAATGCCTTCCTCATCTGCCTTCAGGATCTCTCCGCTGCGCAGATTGAACTTGATGCCATTGCGGTCATCGGGGATATGACTGCCGGTCACCATCATCGTCGGCCAGCCCTGGGCGATGCCATAAGCCGCGACCGCTGGGGTTGGGAGACGGCCGAGGTAGTGGGCTGTGCAGCCACAATCGCTGACGGCCTTGGCGCAGGCGCCCAGGATGCGCGCTGTGCTAGCGCGAAAATCGCCCGCGAGCCCGATATCGGCGCCTACCGATAACGCTCCCGCGCCGAGCAGGTGGCGCAAGAAGCCTTGCGCATAGGCGTAGCAGACCAGGTCGGTCATGTCCTCAACGCGGCCTCGTGCGCCGCTAGTACCAAACTTAACGCCGGTTTCGGCCATCAAGTCGCCAATGTGCATGATGCGCTCTCCCGCGTGCTTCTCTCGTCGCTCGAATTCGGCCATTCTATACGCTTGATAGCGATTGTCTCGGGTCTTCCGTGGTTGCTGTACCCGGCGGCCTCTGACGTCGCTTTCTCGCCCCCGGCAACCGTGATATGGTCGCCGCGTCCTTCCATCCCTAAAGCAACCTAAGATGAGGAGTACCACCACGATGTCTAAGAAATACTTTTTCCTGTCGGCCGTATCGGCCATGGCTCTGACCCTGAGTCTCGGCACCGCTGCGCTGGCCCAAGAAACTGCGGCCCCGGCGGCCCCAGCAGCGCCTGAGACCGCGCCCAGCGCTGAAACTGCGGCGCCCGAGCAGGCGGCGTCGGAGGCACCTTCTGTCGATTCGATGGAAGCCATGCGCGCCGAGATGCAGCAGCGCTACGAAGCGGCGATGGCGGAGCGGGCTAAGCGCGTCGAGGAGATGCGTGCAAAGGCCGAGCAGCGTCGCAAAGAGATGCTCGAGCGCTATGAGGCCTACCGCGAGACCATCGAGGCCATGAGCGAAGAGCAGAAGGAGGCGATTGCGGCCCTCTTCGGTGGTGCGGCTCAGCAGCCTGAGATGCCCCCCATGCCGCCGATGGGACCTGGCTACGGCCAGCCCCCTCAGGGCGGGTATGGTTACGGACGTGGCTATCCTGGTCGTGGTTATCCGATGCACCCGAACTGTGGGGAGATGGGCGCTGACTGCCCACGCATGCACCGGATGCCGCCGATGATGATGCGCGATATGCCTGAGATGCCCGCCATGCCGGATATGCCGCCGATGCCAGAGCGTCCGGCCATGCCACAGATGCCTGCGGCACCGAGCGTTGGTCCAGCAGCTTCGACCAACTGATCAGCCACCGCTTGGCGGCTGCGAGACCCGACCGACCCAGAGGCCCCGCGGCGTTCTTGCCGAGGCGGCGCCTGGGTCGTTCTAGAACCTGTTCGAGCGACGGCTGATCGGGGCTCGGGGCCGCGGTCGGTTCTTATCGCCTTCTTTTGTCGGAGTCCGGCATGACCCTGATTCGCAATCTGCTCGCGCTGATCGGTGCGCTGACCTTGGTCGTTTTGCTCGCGGCCGCGATCTGGCTCGGTCCACGGCTCGCCAGCTTTGACCCAGAGTTCTTGCCAACCTATTCCACTTTCGCTGCAAATCTCCTCGCCACCGGCGACCCCGGCGGCGCCATGATGTGGTCGGTGCCGGTCGAAGATGGGCTGAGTGTCGATGAGGTGATCGATTCGCTAAAGAGCCTCGCAACCACCAACAACCTGCTCTTCGTCGGCGAGTCGCCCTTTTATCAGCAGGTCGAGGCGGTAACGGGCGAGCCTTATCGCTACGTCAACTTCCTGTCGTTCTGCGACGCGCAAGTCGGCAAGATGATGCTCGAGTACCGCAATCACTATAGTGGTTTCATGCCCTGTCGGATTGCATTGGTCGAAGATCGCGAGGGTCAGCTCTGGCTGTTCTCGATGAACCTCGATTTCATGATCTACGGCGGCAAGGAGCTTCCCGCAGAGCTGAAGCAGGAGGCCGTCAGCGTCCGCGATACGTTACGCGGGATGATGGAAGGCGCTGCGGCCGGTGAGTTCTGAAGCCCGTTTGCACGTTCCTCGCGGACGACTGAAACGGGCACCCAAACAGGGTGAGATTAGGCAAGCATGGTGAGATAGGTCTGCGCGCGGTGACAGGCGCTGGGCAGCTAAGCGCTTGGTGCGGCTGCTAGGTCAGTCTCATCAACTGCTCCAGATACCTGAGCTGGTAGGCCGAGCCAGTCCTTGATCTGGTCTTGTGCCTCATTTAGGCCAAGCCGGCTGACCGCGGAGAAGGCCATCACGTGAACGGGCACTGGCGCGGCAGACAGTGCCTTGCGGACCTCGTTGAGGCTGCGCGCAACCCCGCTGCGCTTGAGCTTGTCGGCCTTGGTCAACACCAGCAGCAGCGGCAGTCCGGCGGCGATGCCCCAGTCGATCATCTGCTGGTCGATATCCGTCAACGGATGGCGGATATCCATGACCACCACCAGCCCCTTCAGCGAGCTGCGGCGCTCGAGATAGCGCTCCATCAGCTGCTGCCAACGCCGCTTGATCGCGAGTGAGACCTTGGCAAAGCCATAGCCGGGCAGATCGACCAGCCGACGCTCGTCATCGAGGCGAAAGAAGACCAACTGCTGCGTGCGCCCCGGCGTCTTGCTGGTGCGCGCAAGGCCTTTTTGATGGCAGATGACGTTGATCGCGCTCGACTTGCCGGCATTCGATCGGCCTGCGAAGGCGACCTCAAAGCCGCTGTCGTCCGGGGTGGCAGCCAGGTCCGGCGCGGAGCTGAGGAAGGCCGCGCGCTGGAATAGCGGGTTGGTGATCGGCTCGTTCATGCGCTCCGCACCCAATGTCCGCTGCGTCCACCCTGCTTCTCGAGCAGACGAACCTGATCGATGACCATGCCGCGGTCGACCGCCTTGCACATGTCGTAGATCGTGAGCAGTGCGATCTGGACCGCGCACAGGGCTTCCATCTCAACCCCGGTGCGACCGCGCGTCGCGACCGTCACGCGGCAGAAGACGATGGCGGCTTTGGCTGTCGCCTGCTGCACTTCAAAGCTGCAATCGACCTTGGTCAGCGCCAGTGGATGGCAGAGCGGTATCAGATCAGCGGTGCGCTTGGCGCCCATGATGCCGGCGATGCGCGCGATGCCGAGCACATCGCCCTTGGCATGACCGCCTTGCTCGATCAGGCGCAGTGTCTCAGGCTGCATCCGGATGCAGCCCTCAGCTTGCGCGACGCGCTCAGTTTCCTGCTTGGCGCCGACATCGACCATCTGCGCCTCGCCGGCGCGGTTGAAATGCGTCAGTTCGTTCACGTCGCCTGCCAACATAATCAAAAGATGTCGAAACCATAGCACGGGCAACCAAGAGTTGGCGCTGATCGACTACCATTAGGCCAGGTAGGATTAGGTCAGGTCGTCTGCGGTGTCGCATGGCGCTGGCCACCGATGTGCTGGTCAGCCCAGGTCCAGCTTCACCGATCTTGCTTTATCGATCTCGCTTCATCGATCTCGCTTCATCGATCTCCGGAGTTCTGCATGAGCCTGACGCTGATCATCGTCCTTGTCGTGCTCCTGATCATCGGGCTCTACGCGGGCGCCATCTACAATAACCTGGTGCGGTTGAAGCATCAGGTGGCCAAGGCCTGGTCGAATATCGATGTCGTGCTCAAGCAGCGTCACGATGAGCTGCCGAATCTGGTCGCGGTCTGCCGTGAGTACATGCGCCACGAGCAGGAAACCTTGCAGCGTGTCGTCGAGGCGCGCTCGGCGGTCTCGTCGGCGCGCCAGCGCGGCGATGTGCGCGGTGTCGGTCAGGCCGAGGAGGCTTTGCGAGGTGGACTCGGTCAGCTCTTCGCGCTGGCGGAGCACTATCCAGACCTCAAGGCCAACGCCAGCTTTCAGCAGCTCTCGCAGCGGATCTCTTATCTCGAAGACAGCATTGCCGACCGTCGCGAGCTCTATAACGACAGTGTTAACGTCAACAACATGCGTATCGAACAGCTTCCGGATCTGTTGATCGCCCGCCTGTTCGCCTTCAAGCCCGTCGAGTTGTTGCAGTTTGCCGAGGCGCGCGAGGCGGTTGATGTGCGAGGCCTGTTTGGACGCCACTGAGCTGGCGGGCTCGATGCGGACAGCTGACCAGCGGTTTCGGGCGTGAATCGATGCCAGACTTCTTTGTCCACCTAGCTCAAGGCGCCGATTCGGGCGGTTTCTGGGTTGCGGTTCTGTTCGGCCTCGGCGTTGGCGGGCTGCTGCTGCATCAAGGCCTCAGCGCCTTCTGGCGATTGCGTCTGATCCACGACACGCCCACCGCGCGGGTGCGCTCGGCGGCGCAGGGCTACGTCGAGTTGAGTGGAGAGGCGCGGCCACTGCGCGCGCTTGTCCCGGCGCACCTGACCGGTATTCCTTGTTGCTGGTATCGCTGGCGGATCGAGGAGCAGCGCGGCAGTGGGCGCAGCCGCAAATGGGTCACCATCGAGCAGGGCGAGGCCGAGCATGCCTTCCTGCTCGAGGATGGCACCGGACGCTGCGTGGTTGAGCCCAAGGGTGCCAGCATCCGCTGTCGGTTGACTGAGCGTTGGTCCAGTCGCGTCAAGGGTGGCGGCCGCTCGGCAGCGTTCAGCTTGGCCGAGTTCATCGGCCTCGGCGGCCGTTACCGGATGGTCGAGGAGCGTGTCGCCGAGGCCGATCCGGTCTATGTGCTTGGTTATCTGGAAACGCCGCGGCGCGGTGCGCGCGAGCGTGAGGCCTTGATACGCCAGCTGTTGCTGCGCTGGAAGCGGGACCCCGCCCGCCGCGCGCAGCTCGACCGCAACGGCGACGGCAGGATCGATATCGCTGACTGGGAGCAAGCACAAGCCTTTGCGGCGTGGCTCGCCAATCAAGCCGAGCGCCGCGTTGCCTTACAGCCGGTGCTGCCGCGCATTGGTGCAACCCAAGATGCCCGCCAGCCGTTCCTGATCTCGACCGCGGGCGAGGCCGCCTTAGTCGGGCATTCCCGCTGGCAGGCGCTTGGCGGCACCCTTGGTGGCGCATTGCTCGGCGTTGTTGCGTTTGCTGCGATCGCGGCCCGACTTGGCGCGGAATGATCCGTGGCACAGGATGGCCGTCGGGCACAAAAAAGCCGGCGCATAGCCGGCTAGTTCGTTGGTCAATGGAGGCTGAGGTCGGAATCGAACCGGCGTCCACGGCTTTGCAGGCCGCTGCATAACCACTCTGCCACTCAGCCAGACCGCCTAGTTTAAGAGGGATCGCCAAGCTTGTCACGCCGCAGATCCGTTTTCGACTTGGTCGCTGGTGACTGCTCGCGTTACCATGCTGGCTCTGCGCTTCGACGCTGTCATCGGGTCGCCGTCATCGGGTCGTTAAGCGTCCAGCCTCCAGCTTCGCCCTCGTAGCTCAGCAGGATAGAGCAACCGCCTCCTAAGCGGTAGGTCACAGGTTCGAATCCTGTCGAGGGCGCCATATCTGCCTTCTATCCCTAACCACGATTGCCATCGAGCGCTGACGTTGCTGCGTTTGAGCGGTTCGCGTAGAGGACGACAAAGCGCATCGCTCGCGGAATCACTTGCTAGGCAGCGATACTTTGGGCCGTACAGGTGAGACCATTACTTCGGTTTGAGCATGAGCACGTTACCAGATCGTATTTCACTGACTGCTCAGGTTGACCGCCTGCTGCTAGAGCAGGGCCGGCTGGAGCCGCTGGAGCTGCTCTTAACGCTGGACCTGCTGGCCTATGAGGACTACGAGGCGTGGCGCAGCGGTGGCCGCGCCGATCTGCAAGGCGCGTTGCTCGCCGACCCGGACGAGGTGGCTGCAGTCCTACAACTGGCTGCCAGCCACGCTAGCGGTCAAGGCTTGCAGCCTAGCCAGATGGAGTATCGCGGCTGGGGTGGTCATAACAGCCCGCTGAATCTGGGCGCAAACCAGCGCCTGATCCAAGCCTGTGCTGAGGCATTCGCTCCCGCGGAGGATCGCCTTCAACTCGACCTATTCCACGATTCGACGGGGCTGCTGATCGAAAATGGCCTCCGCGATGCGCTCGCCGCACGGCGCATCGATGACGCACGCGATCGCGTCGGCGAGCTGATGCGCCATGATCCCCGACACGCCAGTCTGCAAGGTTATCTCCGGCTGATACAGGCCGTCGACGACGGCAGCGATGATGACGACAACGATGCCGTGGAGGCGAATCTAGCGAATCCAGAGAAGCCGCAGCCGTCGGGTACCTTCGATGCCGCCGACCGGCTCGCGCAGCTCGACGCCTTGGAGTCAACCGCCCGCGATCTTCTCGGCCACCGAGCCCGCGACTTCCTCACCGGGCTCTGGGCTGGGCTCGCGGAAAAGCTCGCTGGCATCGATTACAACCCCGCCTCACCACGACTGCACGCCAGCCACGCCTGGCTGCGGGCGGAACGCTGGGACGCGGTCCGGAGCGCCATCGAGCAGGAGCCCAACTGGCGCTGGCACCCGGACCTGGTCGTGCTGCATGCCGAGGCCGCCTGGCGTCGTCGTGACCCCATCAGCGCGCGTCAAGACTGGGCCTGGCTCTGCTGGGAACATCCGCACCATGCGGAACCGCTGCTTGTAGCGGCGACGCTGCCGGATTCCCGTCTGTGCGAGCTCTGGAGCACTTTCGAAGACATGGATACCGCGCTCGAGGTCGAGGAGTTTCCCGCCTGGCTGCTCCTGCACGATCGCAGTGCAGCCGCCGCCGTACCGCCGGATCGGGCCCCAGATGATGAGCGTGGCGCGCTTTACAGCGTGCTGCACCGCCTGGTCAGCGGCGAGGGCAACATCGAGCTGCGTCGCCAACTCGACGACATGCACCCCGCTATGTTGCGTCTGTTTCTCGCCAGTTGTCAGACAGGCTAGCGGTTGACGAGCCAGACGTTGTCAGCCTGAGCCCAGCGCTGACGCGGGTTTGAGCCCCGCTCGGCGGTGGCCGATCGTGAGTCCATGGCCGGGGATCATGAGGCATGACCGGCGATGACTGGCGCTGACCGCGCCGGCCGCGACGGGATTGAGGAGCCGTTGCGTCTTCGATGAGCGCGCGAGAGACCTCGATCATTGCCTCCTGAGTGCCCGCGAGCTGTAGGTCGGTACGGTACCTGCCATTGATAATCAGGGCTGGAACGCTGGCGATCTCGAAGCGTTCGGTTAACGCGATCGCCTGCTGCACCTGATGCTCGACCTCGGGCGAATGGTAGGCCGCCCGAAAGGCGTCGGCATTGATGCCGATCTCGCGTGCAAAGTTGATTAAGTCGGTTTCGGTCATGATCGGGCGGTGCTCGTCCTGCATGGCCCTGGCGAGGGCCTGATGGAAAGGCTCCAGGGCTCCGAGTGACTCCGCGGCATAGTACGCACGGGCATGGGGCTCCCAGCGCGGCGCAACCGCTGGCATCCGGCGAAAGCTCGCTTGCCCATGCGTCTCGTCGATCAAAGGCTTGAGTTGATCCTCGAGCTGACCACAGCTTGGGCAGCCGTACCAGAAGACCTGAATCACCTCGACCGCGTTATCAGCGCCCATCGTCTGTGGGTCGCTCAGGGTCGCGTAACGCTGGCGTTGATCCTCGGAAGACGCAGTTGGGGCGGCAGTCAGGGCGAAGAACAGGGCCAGCACACGAAAAGGAAGAGGCGAGCGACGCATGGGCACGATCCGTCTGTTTCGGGGAACATCGCGCGAGTCTAACGCGGTATCCTGACCCGCTGTTGTGCCGACGCTCCCGTCCGTGCCGGTGCTCTCGTCCCCTGTGAGCGGTCGAGATGCCGGGATTCCCGTCGAAGAGGCCCTCCGTTCAGATGTCTTACTTTGCGCCATCGATGCGAATCAATCGCCTCCGACCCCACTGGCTGATGCCCGTCTCACTGTTGCTTCTGTGGGCGCTGCCAGGACTGGCAGGCCAAGCGTTGATGCTCGCGAAAGAGGCCGAGGTCATGCAGGCGGAGGCGGCTAGTCCTGAAAAGCACCGAATCCTGGTGCTGAATTCTTACAACTTCGGCTATTCCTGGACCGACAATGAGGTCGAGGCTATCCAGGACTTCTTTGCTGATGATCCAAGCGTCATCTTGCAGATGGAGTTCATGGATACGAAAATGACCAATGCGCCTAAGCATTTTTCCAACCTACTCCAGCTCTACCAGCACAAGTATCGTGATTCTGACTTCGATGTCATTATCGTGACTGATGATGACGCCTTAGATTTTATCCGCGATCAGGGTGCCTCGCTCTTTCCCGATGTCCCTGTTGTCTTCGCTGGAATCAATAATTTCGGAAGTGGGCAGATTGCTGGTATGCATGCGGTGACGGGTGTCAATGAGGAGGCGGACTTTATCGCTAACCTAGAGCTCATCACAAGGCTGCAGCCGGATGTGGAAGACATCTATGTCATCACGGATGAACTGACGGCTGGGCTGATGATCCGGCGAGAGTTCGAGACGGCGGCGGCTGATTTTGAAGGCCGCCTTCGATTCCATTTTTTGAATGATTTGACCCTCGATGAAGTGCTTGCGAAGGTCGCGACCTTGAAGCCAACCGCGGCTGTGTTCTATCTCACCTTCTTCCAAGATGCGACTGGCAAGAGCTTTACCCCCTGGGAGGTGCTGCCGCGGATCTCGAGCAGTTCAGCCGTGCCATTGTATGGTCAGGTCGACTATATGTTGGGCAAGGGGGTGCTTGGCGGCAAGGTCAAGACGTCCTATTACCAAGGTCAGGCGGCTGCGGCATTGGCGTCTCGAATCATCGCGGGAGAGCTTGCCGAATGTATCCCGATTGTGATGGAAAGTCCGAACATGTATATGTTCGATTACGAGCAGATGCAGCGGTTCGGTATCCCAAAGCGGGCGCTGCCGAAAGAGAGTATTATTATCAACGAGCCAGAGACCTTTTTTTACCGATATAAAGGTCTTATCGCGATCGTTTCGCTGATCTTTATTGTTCTGTTGGGTTTTATCTTTATTCTGCTATTCAATATCCGCACGCGCAAGCGGGCACAAAAAGGTCTGCAGGATATTCTGATTGCGATGTCGTCGGTGCTCGAGCTGGACTCGGCAGCGGAGATCAAAGAAGAGCTCATCGAGATCATCAATCGCATCATCTTTCTTGATCGCGCGGTCGATCAGGTGCGCTTCTATAACTACTATGGCAAGCTGCGTGAGTACGATGCGACTAGGCTGATACCCCTTGGCGCTGAGGCGGCGCCAAGCACGCCGCAGCCTGGAGATGAGCTGATTCGAACGGCGATCGAGCAGGGCAGCAGTATCGTACGCGGCCGCGAATGCGTGGCGTTGTTCAAGACCCAAGGCCTGATAGGAAATGTCGTCTACCTGAAGGGCGATCGCCGCTTTGAGGATATCGACCAGGATCTGCTCGAGATCCTAACGAGCAACGTGTCGATGGCGATTGAGACGTTGGAGAAGAGCAAGATGCAGGAGGCGCTCGAGACCGCGCGCAAGATCCAGCTCAGTATGCTGCCGCATGCCTTCGAGTCTGTGGCGGAGCCGTTCGGAGTGGATGTCCATGCGATGCTGCTGGCAGCCAAAGAGGTCGGTGGCGATCTCTACGATGTCTTCGCGATCGATGATGATCATCTGTGTATCGCCGTCGGCGATGTCGCCGACAAGGGCGTGCCGGCGGCCCTGTTCATGGCAGTGGCAAAGACCTTGATTCGCGCCAAGGCGGAGCCCGGGTCGACGCCCGAGACCATCCTCAGCAAGGTCAATGCCGAGCTGCTGCGCGACAATGACCAGTGTCTCTTCGTGACCCTGTTCCTCGCGATCTACCAGCGCAGCACGCGGACGCTGCATTACGCCAACGGCGGCCACAACCCGCCATACTTGATCGCTACCGATGGCACGCCGAGCGAGCTGCCGCTGCTGCCCGGGGTCGCGCTTGGGGTGGTCGAGGGCGTGGTCTATCGGTCACAGCAGCATCAGTTTGCGCCAGGTGAGGCACTGTTTGCGTACACGGATGGGGTGACAGAGGCGGTGAATACGGCCGGTGCCATGTATGGAGAGGAGCGTCTGATGCATGTGCTCGCTGGCCTGGGTACGGCGGTCGCGGCAACCATCGATAGCCGTGTGGTCGACGACGTCGAGCGCTTCTCGCGGGGCGCCGGCCAGGCCGACGACATTACCGTGATGACCCTACGCGTGCAGTAGGGACGGGCATGAAATCACGCTGGGACTGGATTCCGTGGCTGCTGGTGATCCTCACACCAGTGGCGACCTTCTTCCTGATGCAGGCGCAGGGCGTTGGTTGGCGGATCACGATGTTCACGGCGATTGTGCTCACGGCGCTGCTGATGTGGTTTCTGTCCCTGCTGCCGGATTTCGTGCCGGCGCTGATCGCGATGTTGTCGTTCCTGATCTTCGGCTTGGCGCCGGAGTCGGTGGTGCTTTCAGGCTTCTCGTCGACCGCCTTCATGCTGACCCTGAGCATCCTCGGGCTGGGCGTGGTGGTGGTGGAGTCGGGCCTGACGCGGCGCTATACGCTGATGCTGCTGCACCACCTGCCGGCGAATACCTTTGCCCACCAGCTGATGGTGTTCTCGACCGGACTCCTGTTCACGCCAACCGTGCCGACCATCGTCGGTCGGGCGGCGATCGTCGGGCCGGTGGTCGAGCATATCGTCCATGGCTGGGATGCGCGGGCGCGGCGTCACGCCTCGACCATGTTGTACACAACGGGGCTGGATTCGATCCACTTCTTGGCACCCCTGTTCCTGACCGCGGCGCCGGGGAATCTGATGGTGTTCGCGCTGTTGCCGCCGCAGGATCAGCAAGCCTTCGACTTCCTGTTTTGGTTTTTCGCGGCCTCGTTGACGGGCATCGTGCTGCTCTGGTCGTACCTGTTCTGCAGCGCGCTGTTCTTCCGCCACGCCTATCGGCATGTCGATATCCGCAAGGCCGATATCGCCCAGGCGCTGGGGGATCTCGGGCCCATGCGTGCGACTGAATGGTGGGCGCTGATCGGTGTCATCCTACTCAGCTTAGGCATTGCGACCATCAATTGGCACCACATCGAGGTGCACCTGCTCGCGCTGACGGTGCTCTGCTTGATGCTGTTCCTGGGCATGCTCTCGCGCAACGACTTTATTGCTAGGATCGATTGGGCATTCTTATTCTTGCTTGGGAGCATGATCGGCATCGTTGCGACGATGAATCATCTGGGGATCGACCGCTTCATCATGGGAGAGCTGTCCTGGCTTGGTGTGTACATGCGTCAGGACTTTGGCTTATTTGTCTTGGCACTATCGGCGGTGTTCCTGCTTGCGCGTCTGTTCATTCCATTGAATCAGGCTATTATCGTCTTTGCCGCGGCGCTGATCCCGATTGCCAGCAATGCGGGCATCTCGCCCTGGGTGGTTGGCTTCGTGCTCCTGATCCTGGCAGAGACGGCGTTCTTTCCGCATCAGTCGCCCTATATCTTCCTTTTCGATCGGCTCACCAGCGAGGTTGATCACGATCTTCGACGGGTGCAGTTGTTCCATCTGCTGCTGATCCCCTTCAAGATTACTGCGATCCTGATCGCGATCCCGTTCTGGCACCGTATTGGTGTGTTATGAAGCAGAGTCCCGCGGCGTTGATCCTGAGTCTATTGTTCTTTGTCGGTGTTGCCGCCTTTGCGGTGGTCTTCAATGTGACCAAGCCGCGGGTGATGATCTTACAAAGTTACGACCCGGAATATGCCTGGACACGTGATATCAATGCCGGTATCCGCCGTGTCTCGGACGGCTGGACCAATTACAGTGTCAACTGGCACTACATGAATACCAAACGCTTTTCCGATCCTGACTCGCTGCGCTACGCGGGAATCGTCGCGCGCCGTGCGATCGAGCGTTTCGACCCCAATGTCCTGATTGCCGTCGATGATCTCGCCCAAGGGCTTGCGGCCAGTTTCTTTGTCGATCATCCGCGCATGGAGATTGTCTTCACTGGCGTGAACGACACGGTCGAGCCCTATGGCTATGTCGGCGCTGAGAATGTCACTGGCGTTTTTGAACGCAAGCCGCTGCAAGCGGTCAAGGACTTGGTGCTGACCCTTGAGCAGGAGACTGGGCAGGAGACTGGCGCTGCGGCTGCGCCAGGGCCTGGAATTCATTATCTCATGGACCCCTCGGAATCGATGGCGCGGGATCGCGATCGGGTCGAGGCCTTTGATTGGTCGCCAGTCCGTTTCGAGGGCACCTTTGTTGCTGCGGATTATCCCTCTTGGCAAGCCTATGTGCGTGCACTGCCCAACCGCAAGGGGCAGTATCTGTTGGTTGCCAATTACCGTCAGCTACAGCGCAGCGAGACCACGCCTGAGCCCGTGCCGCCCGATGAGGTGATGCGTTGGACAGAGGCCAACTCGCCCATTCCGATCATTGGGGTCAACGTCTTCAATGTCGAGGACGGGGCCGCCCTAGCGGTGGGTGCGTCGCCGTTCGAGCAAGGCGAGGTTGCGGCCAGGTTAGCTGATCAGCTGCTGCAGCAGGATGTGCGAGGAGGTCAGGTGCCCATCGAGACCCCAGAGTACTACGTCGTCGCCATCAATGAGGCCGCCTTGGCGAAGCGTGACCTTGATCTGCCGCAGATCTATGAAGCCTTTGCGCGGACCACCTTTACCTACATCGATTCGGGGCAGTAAGGGATAAGAGGACATGGGCGTGGTAGCACTGAGACGTCGATCCATGGACAGCAGTAACGCGCTCACCAGCGCCAACATTCGATTCCATCTGTTCCGCACGCTGGTGCTGCCGATGTTGCCGATGTTGCCGGACGCGCCGGCGCAACAGGTTCCGCCGCCGGTGGTGATTGGCGCCCATGGCGGCTCGGGGACCCGCGTGCTGCCACGGGCATTGCGGCTGGCGGGGTTCTGGATGGGGTCTTGGGTCAACCCGAGAACGGAAGATGCGATGTCGACCCGCTTTTTCCTGCAACGCTATTTCGAACAGGCGATGGCGGATGAACCGGCTCAGCGCGTTGAGCTCGAGCGCCTGTTTCGTGCCCTGATCCGCGGCCACCGTGTCCGCATGCCCGACCCGTCTTCCGCCTGGGGTTGGAAAAACCCGCGTTCCATGTGGGTCATCCCGTTCCTGGCTCGCCTCTATCCTGGGATGCGATTCATCCACCTGGTGCGCGATGGTCGTGACGTTGCCCTCAGCAAAAATCTGAACTTGCTGCGCAAACATGGGACTTGGCTGCTGGGGGAGCAGAGCCCAGAGGCTGACCCCGTCAGGTCACAGCTTCGGCTCTGGGCGCTCGGAAACGCGATCGCTGCCCGCGACGGCAAGCGGTTGCTCGGGGACAATTACCTGCATCTCTCGTATGAGGCGCTGTGCTGGGCGCCGCGCGAGACATTGGCGCGGATGTATGACCATGTCGGCCAGTCGGTGTCGCGTCCCATGCTCGACCGAGCCCAGCAGCTCGTGGTGCCACCGAGCAGCATCAACGCCTGGCGCAACAGCGAGCACGAGTGCCTGCACCAGCCGAACCCTGAGATCAGCGCTGTGCTGCGTCGTTTCGGCTACAGCACGGAAGGTGCCGAGTCAGTCTAGCCATTGCCATGAGACCAAGATCGGTTAGTTGGTCAGCCAGCTATCTCGCTCGGTAAACCGGAGGGATGCCCATGAAGTTCAGACTCGATGATCAGGCCGACGCGGTCTCGCGGCTGGTGGAGCAGATAGAGAGGGCGCTGATGGCGGAGGGCGTGCCGATGCAGGTCATCTATGCGGTCAACCTGTGCGTCGAGGAGTTGGTGCTCAACAGCGTCAACCACGGCTATGGTGGCGCGGCCGCAGCCGATGTCGAGGTCGAGGTCGAGGTCGAGGTCGATGTCGATGTCGAGCGACAGCAGCAGCGTTTGATCATCGACATCAGCGATGGCGCCGCGGCCTTCGATCCGACGACCGAGGCTGCTGAGCCAGACACCGACGCCGAGATCGACGAACGCCCGATTGGCGGTCTGGGTATTCATCTCGTCAAGCGGCTAACCGACGAGATGAGCTATCGTCGGCTCGATGGACGCAATCACGTCCGTCTGGTCAAGGGGTTCGAGCCAGATGCTGATGCCGAGGAGTGATTGCCATTTGCGCGGTGATTGCGGCAAGTCGTTTGGCGTTATGCGGCTTGGGACCGGTGCTGTTTGCGGTGAGCGGGCTTTTGCGGTGAGCGGGCTAGAGCATCTGGATGGTCTTATCGATCGTCTTGCCAGCCTTGAACAGGGATAAGAAACCGCACAGGTCCAAGACCTCTCGCACATGAGCGTTGGCGTGGCACAGACCAACACCACCACCGAGCTTGGCGGTTGCCTTGGCCGCCTTCATCATCACCCGCAAGCCCGCGCTCGAGACATAATCGGTGCCGTCGAAGTCGAAGACGATCTTTGTTGCGCCGGCTTCGATGCGAGCCGTGAGTTCGCGATCGATCTCTGGCGAGGTGGTGGTGTCGAGACGCTTGCCGGGCTTGACCACCAGGGCATCGGCTTGTTGATGAAATTCTGCGGCCACGCTGGGCTCCTCTTGTCGACTGGATCATGCGCATTAGAGCGCATCGGAGTGACCGGCGAGCGGTCGATGTGTGCGGTGGACGTTCCCCCGCGGCTCGCGCGGATTCAGCGCTCCAGTTTTGAGCTATTCTTGCTCTGCTGCTCATCCATCAAGTCCACCGCAGGGGCATCGTCTAGTGACTGACCAAACGACCACCGAGGCCCTCAAAGGATCTCCGCAGCTCGAGGTGTTCCGAATCATCGACGAGCGGTTGCAGGATGCTGTTCGGCGTGAAGAAGACACCGATTATCGCAGTGCCAAGGCGAACCGCCGCACGCAGACCATCGGTCGCATCTCCGTCGTCACTGTGCTCGTGCTCACCCCACCGGTGTTCTACCTGATCTGGACCTTGGTAGGGGCCATGGGCGTGATCACCGATCGGATGGGCTCGATGCATGAGCAAGTCGATCTGATGGAACAGGACTTTGATGAAGTGGCGGCTCGAATGTCCCGCATCAACAGCGCAGTCGGCAACATGAGCAACAACATCGCGGTGATCGAGCCGATGGAGCAGAGGCTGCTCCGCATGCGCGACGATGTCGACCTGATCTCGACGTCGATGGGCGGAATTGCCCCGAACGTCCATTCGATCGACCAGATTCTGGGAGGCATGGATCAAAATCTCCTGCAGATGAATCACGTCTTCGGTTTCTTGAATCGCGATGTCTTCAGGATGCGCCAAAACGTGAATCAGATGAGCAGCCCGATGCGCATGGTCCCATTCTTCGGCCAATAGTGCCGCAGCTAGAGCCGCAGTCGAAACCGGCTCCCCGAATCTTGACCAGAGTGGCCGTAGCGATGACCCCAGAAGAACGTGACGAGGCGGAACAGGTTGCCAACCGCTTCATGGACCTGCACGAAGACTTGATGTTCATCTTCAAGCACAACATGGTCCGCAGTACCTCGCGCATCAACAGCATTATTCGCTACGCGATGGTCGGAATGGTGGTCATGATGCTCGCCATGCTGGCATTGGTCGCGACCTTCACAACGCGCATGGATAGCATCACGAGCTATATGGTTGAGATGGCTGATGACATGCAGAGGATGCGCGAAGATTTTGACAACGTGAACGCCATCATGCGCTCGATGGAGCAGTCGGTGGTGGCAATGGATGGCTATGTCGCGCCGATGCCGTCGATCTTTTCGTCGGTGGATGCGATGTCGGTGAATATGTCCCGCATGCGCGAGTATCTCGGCAGCGTCGAAGGCGATATGGATCGCATCCAGGTCCGTATGGTCTCGCTCGGCGGCGCGCTACAGGCGATGGATCAAAAGATGATTGATATGAGTGGCGCGATCGGCGGTATCGGCCGCGACGTCAACATCATGTCACGGCCAATGTCCATCCTACCGAATAACTGATTCGGGTTGTTAGCCTTGGCCGCCGCTTGACTCTGCGCCATCTGCGGAGCGGATCTTTGGCGCCTTCGGCGCCACGCTGGCCGGTGGCGCCGTCTGCAGGGGTTGTGGTGTTGGGCTGCTAGGGGTGTTCACTTGTGGCGTTGCCGCTGGTTGTTGGTTAACCGCTGGTGCTCCCTCTGCAGCTGTCGATGTCTGGCCTTGCGCCTGGATCGCTGGCTCAGAAGCTTGTGCTGCTGCGGGCTCCGGATCGGTGGCCTGTCTCCGTTCTGGCGCTGGCGCTGGCGCTGGCGCTGACGCCGGTGTGCGCTCCGGCTCTGACGCGGTTGACTGAGTGGTTTCCGGCGCCGTGGTCTGGCGCGATCCTGAACTTGTTGCTGCGTTGCTCGTGCTTGCCGAGCTGGCCTGGCTGGGTTGGGCCGGCGTCCTCGTTTGAGGGGCATTGGCCATCTCTGCAGCCGTGTCTTCGGTGCCGGCCTCGGGTCCGGTCCCGCTGGCCCCGGCTAGCGGGCTGCCACCCATGCTGCTGCTATCATTAGCATTACCGGTAACATCAGCGGTAACCTCACCGGAGTTGCTGCCACCTTGACCAGAGCCTGCCGGTTCATTGCCTCCGGCGGACGTCACAGCCGCGTTAGCGTTCGCCGTCTTGGCGCTGGAGCTCGCCTTGGTCGCGGTTCGAGTCGACGACCGTTCGCTTGCGGTTGACGCGCGCTGGGCTGAGCTTGACGCGCTTGTGGTGGATGCCGAACGGGTCCCTGATGAACCTGATGAGCTGCTGCGAGGCTCGGAGCTGGCGTTGGCGATGCGATTCAGCTTTTCTTGTTCGCGCTGACGGCGAATGCGCTCGGCATAGTTACCATAGTCTGGACCGCTACCGATCACGGTCACCCGCGTGCCGATGTCAGCATGCGCAAACAGGCTCGATGCGACCGTATCCGGGAGGCGGATGCAGCCATGCGATGCGGGTTGGCCGGGCCTCGGGATGGCGCCAGCGTGCATGCCGATGCCGTCATAGGTCATGCGCATGAAGTGGGGCATGCGAGCGCCGACGAATTTGCCCCCGGCGGGTATCGGGTCGCTCGAACGGGCGTTGCGCTTGTGCAAGCCACCGTTGGCGTTGTAGATACGGCCGTAGAGATTCGAGCGCTTCTTCGCCACCTTCTCCATCACCTGGAACTCACCGCTCGGGGTTGGATGCGATGAGACGCCGGACGCGATGGTCGTCCAGCCCACCTGTTCTTTGCCGTCGTAGAAGCGCGCGCGCTGCTCGTTGGTGTCGATCACTACGTGCGAAATCTTGCGTCCGGTGCCGTTCCATTCGAAGAGTTGATCGGGCTCCGGGTCTTCCTGCGGCTCGGGGATGGCCTGCGCCGATGCCTCTGCGGTCTCCGTCTCTTGCTCGGACTCGACGTTGACCTCCGCTGGCAGCTGGCCGCTGGAGGGCGTTGAGACCGGGATCTGGGCGCAGCCGCCGAGCAGCAAGACGGCGCTGACGATCTGCAGCCAGATCGAGCCTATGGGGTGGATTTTGTTGTGTTGCTTATTCAGGATGCGCATGACTCAGCTGAGGCTCATGGGGTCCGGCAGTTTCTAGTACGTGCATGTTAACCCATTGAGCCGCCTTGGCTCGAAGGGTGAGCACAAATCGATGCACGAAGGCGTCTGCAAGAGAAGCTATATGCAAAAAGGCGTCGCATGCAAAAGTAACCGCATGCAAAAGTAACGGTATGCAAATTTCAAAAATTATCTTACCTTGAGGGACCTGCTTGCCAAATCACTCGACCGAGGAGGTCTTCAATGGCACCCAGCGATCCCTGTCCGGGCAACCCAGTGCGCGCTAGACGGCATTGGATGGCCATGCTTGGCCTCATCATGCCATTTGCCGCTGAGGCGCATTTTCTCGAGCTGATTCCATCCACCGAGATTCTGACCGCAGAGACTGGCCCCGATGTGATATTGGACCTGGCCTTCACCCATCCAATGGAACGTGGACCGGCGATGGCCATGGACAAGCCGGTTAGCTTCGGCGTGGTAACGCCCCAAGGTCGCGAAGATCTGTCTGAAGGACTACAGACCGTCGAGCGAGATGGTAAGACCGCTTACAAGGCCGAGTACCGAGTTCCGAGCCCGGCTGACTATCTGTTCTTCGTTGAGCCGGCGCCGTACTGGGAGCCGGCTGAGGGTGTGATGATTATTCATTACGCCAAGACAGTGGTTGACGCCTACGGCGCTGAGGAAGGCTGGGACCAGAGGGTCGGTTTCCCGGTCGAGATTGAGCCTCTGGTCCGTCCTTACGGGCTTTGGGCGGGCAACCTGTTCACCGGTGTCGTGACTCGGGCCGGCAAGCCGGTACCGTTCGCGACCGTCGAGGTGGAATGGCACAACGATGGCTCGGTCGAGCCACCAGCGGCGCCGTTCGTGACCCAGGTGGTGAAGGCCGATGCCAATGGCGTCTTCAGCTACGCGATGCCACGCGCCGGCTGGTGGGGCTTTGCCGCCTTGCTCGAGGGCGACGAGACCATGGCCAATCCGTCTGGTGAGCAGGTACCGGTTGAGCTCGGCGCACTCATCTGGGTGCGTGCGCGGGAGATGTAGCGAGGTCCCGCTCGCCATCGCTGGTGCTGGCTGGCAATGGCTGGTGCTGGCTGGTGCTGGCTGGTGCTGGATTGCAATCGCTGGCGAAGCCAGCCTTGCTCGCCGTTTCTCAGCGCCAGCCTGGTGCCGCTTGCGGTGGTGGGCCTTGTGGTGGCCAGGGCTGTCCGCTCGGCGGCGCATAGCGCTGATAGGGCCACTGCGGCGGTGCGCTGCGAGCCGGCACGGGGCGTTGTTGCGGGCGGAAGTCGGGCTCTGTCTCGGCAGGCGAGGTTGCAGGGTGGGTTACTGACTCGCTCGGCCCCTCACTCGCGGTTGCTGCAGCCGCCGGCTCTGGCTGTTCTGCGTCGTTGGCCTCAGCGGCCGATGAATCACCGACTGTGGTTGTGGGTTCCGTTGCGCTTCCGGTTCCTCGGTCCAGGTCCGCTGACGGCGCTGGCGACTCAGAGATCGCCGCGCCACCGAGCTCGTCAGTCTGGCGATCGTCAATTGGCTCTGCCAGGTCGCTCGAACCTATCCCAACGGTCGGATCTGTCCCATCGGCCGGACCTGCCCCATCGGCCGGATCTGTCCTATCGACCGGACCTGCCCCATCGGCCAGATCTTTCTCAACGGTTGCCGCTGATCCGTTTCCTGAGTGCGACGGGATCTTGCCTGCGGTGTCCAGTGGATTCGGTTCAGCGCTCGGAGCCAGTTCATCGCCTGCAGCGAGCGAGTCGTTTAGAGTCAGCTCAGCGCTTGGAGTCATCTCGTGGCTGGCTTCGGCTTGGGCCGACTGATCGGCCTGTCTGGCGAGGAGTTGCTGTGGATCGAGCCCGAGCAGCCCATCCAAATCGTACTCTGATAGCTCATAGAGCCAGGGGTCTGTGCCGGTTTGGAGCAGATAACTGCCGTTGCCATCGGCGAATACCATCCGGCTGCGACGGCTGCCGTCATCCAGCGTGATGTCGAGCCGAAGCACGGGCTCGGACGTCAATGCTGCAGCGGTTGCCGGCATCCGAACATCCTCATAGCTGAGGTTGGCGATGCGGCTCAACAGCGCCTCGACCTGAGACGAGTCTAGGTCAGATCGACGCATCTTGGTCGGGTTTGGCTCAGCTTGATCCAGACCCGTCGGTTCCAGCCCAGCGCCTTCCAGCGTCTTGTCTTCCCGCCCAGCGCCTTCTCGCCCAGTGTTTTCTCGCCCAGCGTCTTCACGTTCAGAGCTTTCTCGCTCGGTGCCTTCTCGCTCACGATGGTCCAGCTCCATGCGCTCTAGCTCGGGTGCTGGGGCAGAGGTCGGCGTGCCGGCCATTCGGTCCGCCAATGC
The DNA here is from genome assembly GCF_016583905.1 of Lamprobacter modestohalophilus. Classification (GTDB taxonomy): domain Bacteria; phylum Pseudomonadota; class Gammaproteobacteria; order Chromatiales; family Chromatiaceae; genus Lamprobacter; species Lamprobacter modestohalophilus. The sequence goes on from NZ_NRRY01000006.1 coordinate 39,840, forward strand.
CGCCGTGAGCCGCCAGCTGCCATCCATGCGACTGAGCGTCCAGTCATCGCTGTGGACACGCTCGATCGCCCCGGCGTCGAGGTGGAGCTGGTCGCGACGCAACCAGTCGCCGCTGTCACTGGCAATCAGAACATTGGCCAGCGGCAGATCGTAGACCGTGTCTTCGTCGGCCAGACGCGCATACAGGCGACGAAAGCCTCGGGAGTCGCCAGTCAAGAGCTGCGTTAGCTCGCCGACATGGCCAGTATCGCCAGTATCGCCAGTATTTCCGGTATTGCCGTACAGAGTGATGCGACGCTCGGCGTTGTCGTCGGCCACCTTGAGTCGGCGTTGCGTCTCGCCGCTGGCGCCGACTGGCAACGGCCGCTGAAGTGCTGTCAGCGTGCTCAAGAGCCGATCAACCTTGTCCGCGTCGGCGGGGAAGTCGGCGAGTGCGGGCAGTACCCAGCCCTCGGCAGCGCGGGCGAGCACGACCTGCTCGTCGGCGCTATCGATCTCGATGCGCTTCACCTGATCGCTCACAAGATTGAGCAATGGGGCATCGGCGGCGCTGCTGGTTTGCATGGCGTTGCCGGCCAGGACCAGCGCCGCGACAAGCTGCGCCACCAACAGCGCGATCAGGGCGCTGACGGCGGGCGTCTGCAGCGCGCGCCGCCAGCTCGGCTCGAGCCCGCTGAGCGGGTTGCGGAAGCGCTGTGCCAGCCAATTCGGTCGATCGCTCATGACTTAGCCTCCAACTTTAGCCTCCAGGATCGCGGCCAAGGCCTGTTCGCGACGGCGATGCAGCCGTCGATGCAGTGCAAAGACCAGCGCCAGACCCCCAAGCGCCAGCAGATAGTTCAGCGTTTCGAGCAGGATGCGCTGCTCGCGTCCGACCGGCTCGAGGAGACGGTTGTACTGGCCGCGGCCGCGCAGCGTCAGCAGCCCGCGGTCTTCGAGCGACCAGTCGATGGCGTTTTGGATGAGTGTCAGCGGCGCCAGATAGCGGCTCTGGGTGGCCTCGGTGGCGAGGCTGATGGCGGTGTCGGAGAGGAAGCTCGATGAGCCCAGCAGGATCAACCGTGCCGAGCTCGGTGAGTGCTCGACCACGCTGGAGAGCAGCGGTGACTCAGGCTTCTGCGTCTCGGTGTCGGTGAGCGCGCCCTCGGCGTCCAGGGATGCGTTGCTGTCGCGCTGCAGATCGCTGAGCAAAGGCGATGGCTGGTCGCTGAAAGCCGACTCGAAGCGGCCTTCGATCAAAACGCCAAGGAGCTTGCGCCCGGTGTCGTCACCGCGCTCGAAGCCTAGCTCGGGATAGGCCTCCAGATCGGGCTGCACATCGCTGTCGGCGCGCGTCCAAGCCGCTGCGGAGGATTCGATCAGGCGCACCCACTGGCGCCCGGCGTTGGCCTCGGCATCGAGGCTGATCGGCGCCGCCCAGGTCATGGTCAGCTGGCCGAGTCCAGCGGTGATGCCGGACGCATCGCTCAGCCCATCGTCACGCACATCCGGGAAGTAGGGATAGGGCAACATCTGGATCTCCTCGACCAGGAAGCCGCCGAGCTGCCGCTGCACGGGGATCGGGAACGGTGTGTTCTGCGGGTCCAGCACCAGCCCTGGCCCGAGCCGCAGGCCCAGGCCGGCGAGCCAGTCCTCCAGCCCGGTGGGTTGCTCGACGGCACGGATGCGGCCACCGCCAAGGTCGACAGCGAGCGGTGTAGTGGCAAGGATGACGGTGCCGCCCTGCATCAGGAATTGGTCGATGGCGAAGCGCTGGCGCTCATCGAGATCCTTTGGCTCGATGACCAGCAGCAGATCGGCCTGCTCTGGAACCTGGCCGTCTCTCAGATCAGTCGGGATCAGATTGAAGCTCGATTGCAGCACCTCCTCCAGCAGGCTGTAGTCGGTGTTGCCGCCACCGAAGCCGTCCATTCCCAGCATGCTGGGGCTGGATTCCGGCCGATAGAGGGCGATGCTACGCAGCACGCCGGGTGTGAAGCGCTTGATTGCCGCGCTCAAGCTGCGGCGCAGGCCAGCGGCATCGAGCTGCTCTGGTAGAGGGACGGCCTGTACCTGCTCGCCCCGCTCGAGGACCATGTCGAAGTAGAAGGGCTGCGGGTCGAGCAGGCTGAGGACCAGCGGCTGCAGTCCGTAGCGCTCGGCGATCGCTTGCTCCAGTGGCGGATCGCTGGTCGGATCGGTGATCTCCCAGCCGAAACGTCCCTCGGCGTCTGCCGCGAGCTCGTCGAGCAGGGTTTCCAGTTCGGCGCGCAGCTCGGGAAGCGGCTCGGGCAGGACACTGGGGTCGGAGACAAACGCGCGCAGCCGCAGTGGCCGGTTGATGCCGGCAAACAGGTCGCCGCCGGCCTGCCAGCCATACAGAACCTTCTTGATCGCGCGGGTGATGTCATATTCGGGGTTCCGCAGGACCACGTCGAGATCGGTCTCGCCGCGCACCTTCACATCAATCAGCTCCTGAAAGCCCAGCACCTCATGGCTGTCGCCGTACTTCACCAGGATGTCGAAGTAGGAGTTGACCACGCCGGCCTGGTACTTACTGGCGGTCTGGAACGCGACCGGCTGGATGCCGTATTGCTCGCCGGCCTCACGCTCGCGCTCGGGGTCGTTGTGCGGATCGATCAGCTCGACGACGACGCGCCCGTTACCGGCGGCCTGATACTCGCGCAAGAGGTCGCGCAGTTGCGGCACCAGCGGCGCGAGCAGCGGATGGGTCTCGGCACTGAAATAGCCGCGGATCAGCAGCGGCTCTTGGAGCTGGTCGAGGTAGGTCTGGGTGGTCTCGGAGAGGCTGTAGACCGAGCCGCGGGTGAGGTCCGCACGCACCTCATCGACCTGATGCAGCCAGAGGTTAGCGGCGAGTAGGTTGGCGACCGCGAGGCCCGTGAGCAGCGACCAGCGGTGATGAGCGATGCGGCGCGGGGGATCGAGTGCCGGATCGGTGGCCCAGCGCAGGCGCTCCAGGGTGTCGACACTGAGCAGCAGGAAGGCGCCGACCAGACTGAGGTAATAGTAGAGATCGCGCAGATCGATGACGCCACGGGTGATCGACTCGAAGCGGGAGCCGGAGCCGAGCAGCCGCAGTAGTTCGCCGCCGCCGTGCCCGGCCAGGCTGGTCAGTGCCGGCGAGCCGATCAGGTAGAACAACGCGGCGACTAGCGTCGTGCCGATCAGCGCGACGATTGGGTTATCGGTGCGCGCCGAGACGAACAGGCCGATGGCGATGTAGGCAGCCGCCAGTAGCAGCGTGGCCAGATAGGCGCCGACGACGGGGCCCCAGTCGAGCGGGCCGATCAGCGCGACCGTGAGCGGCAGCGGCAGGGTCAGCGCCAAGGCGATGGCTACCAGCGCCCAAGCGGCGAGGAACTTGCCCAGCACCAGGCGCCAGGTCGGTACCGGCAGCGTCGCCAGCAGCTCCAGGGTGCCGGCGCGGCGTTCCTCGCTCCACAGGCGCATGGTCAGCGCGGCAGCGAGGAAGATCAGCAGCAGCGGCATCCAGTCGAACAACGGCCGGGTGTCGGCGATGTTGCGCGAGAAGAAGGCCTCGACCCAGAAGAATACGAATAGGGTCGCGGCAAGGAAGGCGCCGATGAAGAGATAGGCGACCGGCGAGCCGAAGAACGAGGAGAGCTCCTTACGAGTGATGCGCAGGATATTAGCCATGGGTTGGGCCCTCTTTGGCCGAAGTCTTCGCCGTTGGCTTTGGCTCCGGCTTGGCCTTTGGCTCCGGCTTTGGCTCCGCTGCTGGCTCCGCTGTTGGCTCGGCTTGTGGAGTAGGCTTCGCCTTTACTTTTGGCCTTGGCGCTGGCTCAGCGTTTGGCGCTGTCTTAGCCTTTGGCCCCGGCTTAGCCTTTGGCTCCGGCTCAGCGTTTGGCTCCGGCTCAGCGTTTGGCCCTGTCTTAGCCCTTGGCTCCGGCTTAGCCTTTGGCGCTGTCTTAGCCTTTGACTCCGGCTTGGCTTTTGGCGTCGGTTTGGCCTTTGGCGTCGGCTTAGCCTTCGGTTCCGGTCTTGGCGTTGCTTTTGCCGTTGCTTTTTTGGCCGTTGCTTTTGCCTTTGGTTTTGGGCTTGCTTGTGTTGTTGTTTTCCGCGTTGTCTTTGATGTTGCGGCTGCCGAGCCTGAGCGCGAACCTCGGCCCGAGCGTTTGCGAGAAGCCGGCTTTGGCGCCGAGCTTTCAGCTGAGCCCGCGGTCGATGGGATCGCAGCAGATTCGGTCGACTGGATCTGTTCGCCGCTGACAACAGCCCCAAACAGCGCTTCGAGATCGCGCCGCTCGGGCGTGAGCGTATAGAGCGCCCAACCGCGATCGCCTGCGATCTGTGCGATCCGCGGTGCGAGCCGCTTGGGATCGTTAGTCTTCAACGCAAAGCGCCGATGTGCGCCCTCGTCGCCGAGATGCGTCACCGCGCCAACACCATCGAGTGCGCCCAGGGTCTCGGTGACCTCGGAAATCGGCCGATCGAGAGTGACCAGTAGGCGCGGGTCGGTGCTCAGCGCGTCGAGGCGGCTGTCCACCGCGAGCCGCCCGGCGCGCATGATCAGTACGCGCGAGCAGATCGCCTCGACCTCTTGCAGGATGTGCGTCGAGATGATCACGGTCGCCTGGTGCGCTAACTCGCGGATCAGCGATCGCATGTGCTGGATCTGGGAGGGATCGAGGCCGTTGGTCGGCTCGTCCAAGATCAGGATCGGCGGCTCACGCAAGATCGCTTGCGCCACGCCAAGCCGCTGCCGGTAGCCGCGCGAGAGGGTTGCGACCGTTGCTTGCGCTTTGGTGCCGAGCTCGGTGCGCTCGATCGCGCGGCGGATGGCCTCGGCGCGATGGCGCCGCGGGATGCCGTGCAGAGACGCCTGGTACTCGAGGTGCTCGAGCACGCTCAGGTCTGGGTAGAGCGGGCAGTTCTCGGGCAGATAGCCGATGCGTCGCTGCGCCTCGCGCCGGCGGCTGGCCAGGTCGAGCTGGTCGATGGCGATCTGCCCGGCGCTCGGCTCGAGGAAACCGGTGAGCATCTTCATGATGGTGGTCTTGCCGGCGCCGTTGTGGCCGAGCAGACCGACGATCTCGCGGCGGCCGATCGCGAACGACACCTGGTCCACCGCCTTCAGGCTGCCGTAACTGCGGCTGATCTCATGAGCCTCAATCATCCGGATACTCCGCTGCGGGTGTTGGCGATGACGATAGTAGGCAACTTTGGTGTTGTGTTGCTGGGCGCAAGCTGCGAGCAAGTCGCGAGCAAGCTCCGAGCAAGCCGCGAGCGTATAGAGGCGGGCGGCCGCAGGAGCCAGAAAGCGCGCTGTATTGCACTGCACTGGGCGATGTGGTGCAAGCGGGGGCGGGCTGCGTTGGCAATGGCGGAAGGCAGCTAGCGCGGCGTGAGCGTTCGTCCCGGTGCACGTTGGTGCTGGTCATCGTCGGTCGAACCTGGCTGCGTGGGCGCTGTAGGATAGGGTGTTTTATAGCCCGCGTTGAGCTTGCGTGAATGATCCGACCCGCCAACAAGTCACCGATCTCGCATGTTCCTCTAGCGGAGCGGATGCGCCCGCGTCGCTTGGATGAGGTTGTCGGCCAGTCGCATCTGCTCGCGCCGGGGCGACCGCTGCGCGAGGCCATCACCGCCGATCGACCGCATTCGGCGATCTTCTGGGGGCCGCCGGGTACCGGAAAGACCACCTTGGCGCGGCTGATCGCGGCAGCGTCTAACAGCCGATTCTTGAGTTTGTCGGCGGTGTTGGCTGGCGTTAAAGACATCCGTGCTGCCGTCGACGAGGCGCGCCTTGTGCGGGCGACTGAGCAGCGCGGCACCATCCTGTTTATTGATGAGGTGCACCGGTTCAACAAGGCACAGCAGGATGCCTTCTTGCCCCATGTTGAGGACGGCACGCTGGTCTTCATCGGCGCCACGACTGAGAACCCCTCGTTCGCGCTCAATAATGCGCTGCTGTCGCGAGCGCGTGTCTATTTGCTCAAGCCGCTGGAGCTGGTTGATCTAGAGCAGTTGGTGGACCGTGCGCTCAGCGACCCTGAGCGTGGTTTGGCCGATCTCGAACGCGCTCTCGAAAGCGCTTCCGCTCCCGTTTCCACCTCCGCTCCCACGTTCTCTCCCGCTAGAAGCGTCGTTGGAGGCACAGGCCAACAAAAGAGTATCGGGTTAGAGGGCGCTGAAGGCGCAGAAGCGACCGAAGCGGCTGAAGCGACTAACGGGGCTGACGGGGCTGAAAGGGCTGGGGGTGCTGGAGTAGCTGAAGTTGCGCTGTTTGGCAGCAGCGCTCAGGGACGTATTCTGATCGATGCCGAGACGCGGCGCCTGCTCGCTGAGGCTGCCGATGGCGATGCGCGCCGGCTGCTGAACCTGCTTGAGCTGGCCGCCGGCTTGGCTTCGCCGGTCGCGGCTGATCACCCATCTGAGTCGATCTCGCAATCAGAGCCGAAACTAGAGGCGAAGATGGCTCCAGGTCCAGGTCCAGGTCCAGGTCCAGGTCCAGGTCCAGGTCCAGGTCCAGGTCCAGGTCCAGGTCCAGGTTCTGGTCCAGGATCTGGTCCAGGATCAAGCCCGATGCCAGGTCTACAGACATCGTCTGCACTTGAGGCACCACCAAAAGGGGCGTCAACACAGGCGTCAGCAGCAGCGCTACGCCCTAGCCGCCGCATCAGCCTTGAGACCCTGCGCCAGGTCATCGAGGGCAGCGTCCGCCGCTTCGACAAGGGTGGCGACGCCTTCTACGATCAGATCTCGGCACTGCACAAATCGGTGCGTGGCTCGGCGCCGGATGCGGCACTGTATTGGCTGGCACGGATGATCGATGGCGGCTGCGATCCGCTCTACATCGCGCGGCGCTTGGTGCGGATGGCCAGCGAGGATATCGGCAATGCCGATCCGCGTGCGCTCACCATTGCCATGGATGCCTGGGACGCGCAGCAGCGTCTCGGCAGCCCAGAGGGTGAGCTGGCGCTAGCGCAGGCGGCGGTCTATCTGGCCAGCGCGGCGAAGAGCAATGCCGTCTATCGGGCCTGGAACAGCGCGCTTGAAGACGTGCGCAAGCAAGGCTCGTTGGAGGTGCCGGTGCATCTGCGCAACGCGCCGACTCGGCTGATGAAGGCGCTTGGCTATGGGCATGCCTACCGCTATGCCCATGACGAGCCGGATGCCTATGCCGCCGGCGAGCAGTATTTTCCAGACGACATGGCGCCACGGCGCTACTATCAGCCGGTCGACCGGGGCCTCGAGATCCGCATCAAAGAGAAGCTCGAGCGCCTTGCAGAACGGGATCGCGCCGCAGCCGCGAAGCCTCGATAATAGCGGGATCATTGATTCCTATCGGTTTTGCCCCGTTCAGCCTATTCAACTAGCGGCGCCTCGCACTAGCACCTGACACCACCTCCTCTCCTATGCTCTTACAAGAACACGATGTACCTGCGCTGATCTGGAACGATCAACGCGTTGACTATCGCAGGCTACTGGCGCGTATCGACGCGCTGTCGCGGTCTTTTCCCGGCGTCCCCGGCGACGATGCCCCCTGCGACGATCCCTCTGGTCACAAGGTGGCGATCTTTTCCGAGAATCGGCTGGAATGGGTCTATGCCTTCTATGCGGGCTTGAAACAGGGCTGCACCCTGGTGCCCATCGACTTCATGAGCTCGGCAGAGGATGTCGCCTATATCCTGCGTGACTGCACGCCGTCGCTGGTGTTCTGCTCCAACAGCACGCGTGAGATCTTGACACAGGCGATCGCAGCGAGCGATCAGCAACCCCTGGTCCTGGTGTTGGACGACCTCGATCTGGCAGCGGCTGATGGCCGCGTCGAACCCTTGCCAGCACCCGCGCCCGACAAGACCCTGCTGCTGATCTATACCTCGGGCACAACCGGCAGCCCCAAGGGCGTGATGCTGAGCTGGGACAATCTGCTCGCCAACATCGAGTCGATCTCAGAGGACGTGCCGATCTACACCCCAGGGCAACGGGTCCTCGCGCTCCTGCCGCTGCATCACATCTTTCCGTTGCTTGGCGCCCTCATCACGCCGCTGTATACCGGCGGCACCTGTGTGTTTTCTCCCTCCATGGCCTCGGAGGATATGCTGCGGGCGCTGAACGACCATCAGGTCACGATCATCATCGGCGTGCCGCGGCTGTATCGGCTGATCACCAAGTCGATCAAGGACAAGATCAACGCCAGCCGTTTGACCCGTCTGCTGTTCCAGTTGGCGGCCAAGATCAACTCGCCAGCCTTCTCGAAGCGCCTGTTCGCCAAGGTGCATGCGCGTTTCGGTGGCCATGTGCGCTTTCTGGTCAGCGGCGGCGCCAAGCTCGATGAAGCGGTGTTCCGGGATCTGACCACCCTCGGCTTCGAGGTGCTGGAGGGCTTCGGCATGACGGAGGCGGCACCGATGATCACCTTCACCCGCCCCGGCGAGGCCCGGCTCGGTGCTGCCGGTCGCCCGATGCCCTGCAACGAGGTGCGGATTCTCGACGGCGAGATCATCAACCGCGGTCGCAACGTCATGCAGGGCTATTTCAAGCGCCCGCAAGAAACGGCAGCGGTGGTCAAAGACGGCTGGCTGCATACCGGTGATCTCGGCTATCTCGACGACTCCGGCGCCTTGCACATCACCGGTCGCAAGAAGGAGATCATCGTCTTGCCCAGTGGCAAGAACATCAATCCGGTCGAGATCGAGGACAAGCTGTCTGCGGCAACCGACCTCATCGGTGAGGTTGCCGTGTTCCAGCATCAGGACAGCCTGGAGGCGGCGGTGGTGCCGGACTTCCGCAAGGCGCGGGAGCAGGGCATCGCTGACCTGCAGAAAACCCTGAATGAGCGGGTGTTGGCGCCCTATAACCAAGCGGTCACGCCTTACAAAAAGGTGATGAAGCTGCACTTGCTTGGCGAGGAGCTGCCCAAGACCCGGCTGGGCAAGCTGAAGCGCTTTTTGCTGCCCGAGATGGTCGCCTCAACGACGACCCGCGCGGCGGGCCCGGCGGAGCCGGATGATCCTGAATATAAGACGATTCAGCAATTTCTTCAGCAACAGAAGGAATGCGAGGTCTACGCCGGTGATCACCTGGAGCTGGACTTGGGGCTCGACTCCCTCGACCGCGTCGGACTGCAATCCTTCCTGCAGGCCACCTTCGGGGTCGGCGTGACGGATGAGACGCTGATGGAGCATCCGACGGTGGGTCGCATCGCCGAGTTTATCCGTGACAAGAAGACCAAGATGGCAGTCTCGGTGGTGGACTGGGCGGAGATCCTGAAACAGCGCAGCGAGATTCACTTGCCGCGCAGTTGGCCAGCGCACAATCCACTCCGACACGGCATGGCCGCGCTGGCGCGCGGTTACTTCCGCTTGAGTGGCACCGGCATGGAGCATCTGCCGTCTGGCCCCTGCATCCTGGCGCCGAATCACCAGAGCTTCCTGGATGGCCTGTTCGTCGCCGCCTTCCTCGACAATGCGACGATGAAGCGGACCTATTTCTTCGCCAAGGCGAAGCACGTCAACAGGCCTTGGCTGCGCTTTTTGGCGGCGCGCAACAACGTCATCGTGCTGGATCTGGAGCGCGATCTAAAGCATGCGTTACAGAACCTTGCGGAGGTGCTGCGCCAAGGCTGTAACCTCATCATCTTTCCGGAGGGCACCCGCAGCAAAGACGGCGTCGTGCGGTCGTTCCGCAAGACCTACGCGATCTTGGGCCGGGAATTGGGGGTGCCGGTGGTGCCGGTGGCCATCAGAGGCGCCTGGCGAGCCTTGCCGAGCGGCTCCTGGCTACCGAGGCTCTCAGCACCGATCAGCGTCGACTTCCTGCCCGCCGTCGTGCCTGGCGAGCGCAGCTATGAGGATCTGAATCAGGCCGTGATGGATCAGGTCGTGGCAGTCGTTAGCGGGTCCGCGAGCTGAACGCTTTGAGCGCTTTGAGCGCCTGCGATCGCAGCCAGCGCGTGCGGGGTGTCGCTGCGCTCCAGTTGAGATCTAGATCTAACGCGCATGGCGTCGCGCCACCCCGGCCGATCCCTCATGAGGGATTGACGTTCATGTTCGGGCGTTCAGCGTTTCGCAGTTTGGCTGTTGCATCGGCCATACTGCATCTCAGTGTCCGATTCGACGACAGGCTCCTCCGGGGTAGCCTCATTATTCGCTCCCACTAAGCTCCCACTAGGTTGTCAGCCAACATGCAGAATCAAGATCGGTCGGCTGTTTCGCGCGTTGCCATCGCCGCCTCCCTGCTGATTTATGTCGTGTCCTGGGTTGCCATGCCTGGGGTCTCGGGCGCCGCGGCGACTTCGCCTGACGTCAATCTCGCCGAGGCGTTAGTGACTCAAGGCGATTCGCAGCGCGGCATCGAACCCTGTGCCAAGTGCCACCAGGCCGATGGCGGCGGCAGCGAGGAGGTGGGCGCGCCGCGCTTGGCGGCTCTGGGGGCGGACTATTTGGCCAATCAGATCCAAAACTTTCGTAATGGCAATCGCAAGCACCCGATCATGGCGCCCTGGGCGAAGTTGCTGAGTGAGCAGGAGATCACCGCGCTGAGTGCCTACTTTGCTGCGCTGCCGCCGGCGAGCAACGCACAGGTACCCAAGCATCTGAACCCAAAAGATGGTGCCTGGCTCGCCCTGTACGGCAACTGGGACGGTCGGCGGCTGCCGGCCTGCCAGCAGTGCCATGGTCCGCTCGGTATTGGTGTTGGCGAACATTTTCCGGCGTTGGCGGGTCAGCCCTACAACTACCTGGTCGGTCAGCTTGCGGCCTGGGGCACGGGCGAGCGTCGCGGCGACCACGACGGCATGATGGCGGCGGTTGCGCATCGGCTGACCCTGGCTGAGGCGCAGCATGTCGCGGCCTTCTATGCCGTCTTGCCGGCCGCGCAGGCGGTGGAGAGCGTGCGCGAGCTTGATACTGGCATCTGGGTGCCGAGCGCCGCTGGACTGAGGCCGCCAGCCTTTGTCGTTGCCCCGGCGACGGCGCTTAAGTCGCAGACTCAGCCAGGGGTTCAGCAGGCCGCTGCGGAGCCGGCTGGACACGCGCAGGCCAGCCGGCAGCGGGGCGATCAGCCGCTGGCCTATGGGGCGGGTAAGCCGCAGCCGGCAGAGCAGCAACCGGCCAATGAAACAGCCGAAGCGCAAGGGACAGCAGGGCAGCCTGCCAAGCCACACTGGTGGTCGTCGATCATGCCGAAGGCGCACAAGGACGCCTTGTCTCATCAAGGCCCGGTCGCACCCGGTCGCGCGCTCACCGATGAGCGCCATTTCCAGCCGCCGTCGCGCAGCGAGCGGCCAACCGATGAGTTTGGCGAGATGGTCGCGCTGGGCGAGTCCATCTTCAGCCATACCTATCGCCATCAGATCTCGGGCCAGTACGTCGGTAACGATCAGGTCTGCGAGGGTTGCCATCTGGATGGCGGCCGTCTCGCCAATGCGGCGCCGATGTGGGCCGCCTGGGTCGCCTATCCGGCTTATCGCGCCAAGAACAACAAGGTCAATACCCTGACTGAGCGGATTCAAGGCTGTTTTGCTTACTCGATGAATGCGCAGGCGTCCGAGGTCGGTCATCCACCCGCTGCCGATAGCACCACGGTACTTGCGTTGACCAGTTATCTCTACTGGCTGGCCCAGGACGCACCGACCGGTGATCGGCAGATGCCCGGGCGCGGTTATCCGGCGCTTGCTCAGACCGAGCAAGGCTTTGATCCAGACCGAGGTGAGGTGGTTTACGCCAAGCACTGCGCGGTCTGCCATGGTGATGAGGGCGAGGGTGGCTACGCCGGCACCGAGATGGTGTTTCCGCCACTCTGGGGTGAGCGCTCCTATAACTGGGGCGCCGGTATGCACCGGATCGATATCGTTGCTGCCTTCATCAAGACCAACATGCCGCTCGGCAATTACCTGGAGCTAACCGATCAACAGGCCTGGGATGCCGCGGCCTACATCAACAGTCATGAGCGCCCGCAAGACCCGCGTTTTAACGGCGATCTCGCTGAGACCATGAAGCGCTTCCACGGTGGTGAGTTCGACTACTATGGTGTCAGGGAGGCGCGCGATGGCAGCCTGCTTGGATCGGGTGCGATGTCTCCGCCAACTTCAGGCGCCAAAACCGAGGTTGATGCCGACTGATCCGCTCGATCAGTCGGCAATTCGAATGAAAAGACGAGCACGGCAAGGCGAATGATATTGCAGATGCTGTCGATTGCAGGTGGTGGGGCGCTGGGCGCGGTGGCGCGGTTTGGCGTCTCAACCGGCGTCTATCGGCTCTTCGGTCGCGACTTCCCTTGGGGAACCCTGGTGGTGAATGGCCTTGGCTCCTATGCCATGGGCCTGCTGTTCGTGCTCTTTTTGGAGCGCGGCCTGGTGGCGCCTGAGCTACGTGCCGCGGTGCTGGTTGGCTTTCTGGGCTCCTTCACCACCTTCTCGACCTTCTCGCTCGAGACGCTGACGCTGGTGGAGCAGGGCGAGATGGTGCGTGCGCTGCTCAATGTTGCCGGCAGTCTGCTGCTCTGTCTTGGAGCCTGCTGGGCCGGTATCATCAGCGCGAGGCTGCTATGACCAAGCCAGGGTTTGTGCATCAGCAAGAGGACGTTAAGACGCTGGGGTCGGGGTCCAAACCGGGTTCAGATTCTGGGTCTGAGCGCGAGCATGGTGTGATTTGGGCGACCATGGTCCGTGTCTACCTGACCGAGTCGGATCACGGCCTGAAGCCGCTGTTGAAATGCCTGCATGATGAGCTTGGCGTGCTGGGTGCGACCGTGACGCGCGGCGTTGCCGGCTTTGGCGCCTCCGGCGTGGTGCACAGTGCGGGCTTGGTCGATCTATCGACCGATCTTCCGCTCGTACTGGAGTTTTTCGATCGGCCAGACCGAGCACGCATCGCGATCGAGCGCATCAAAGATTTCGTCGAGCCCGGGCATGTGGTGTCTTGGCGTGTGTGCGTCGAATGTGACGACGAGGTCCAGGTATCACCCGGCTGAAGCGAAAACGAGCAGCGGCATTTTGATCTGCTGCCTCATCATTCACTGAGCGTGCATTCGACACCAACGCGCACGCCCTGACCAACAGACATCATCATGCTTGACCCGAAACTTCTTCGCAGCGAGCTCGACCAGGTGGCCGCACAGCTTGCGCGCCGCGGCTTCCGCCTCGACACGGCTCGCATCGAGGCCCTGGAGACTCGCCGTAAGGCGCTGCAAGGCGAGGTGCAGGAGCTGCAGAATCAGCGCAACGTCAAATCCAAGGCGATCGGCAAGGCCAAGGCCGCCGGCGAAGACATCGAGCCGATCATGGCCGAGGTCGCTGCCTTCGCCGATCGGCTGAAGGCGATGGATGCCGAGCTCGAAGGCATCCAAGCCGAGCTGCGCGAGATCGCCCTCGGCATCCCCAATCTGCCCGATGCCAGCGTGCCCGATGGTGCTGATGAGAGCGCCAACCGCGTCGAGCGCACCTGGGGCGAGCCACGCGCCTTCGATTTCGAGCCTAAGGACCATGTCGATCTCGGCGTGCCCGTCGGCTGGATCGACTTCGACGCCGCCGCCAAGCTCACCGCCTCCCGCTTCGCCGTTCTGAACGGGCCGATGGCGCGGCTGCACCGGGCGCTGATCCATTTCATGCTCGATCTGCACAGCGAGGAGCACGGCTACAGCGAGACCTATGTGCCCTATCTGGTCAACGCCGACAGCCTGCGTGGCACCGGCCAGCTGCCCAAGTTCGAGGAAGACCTCTTCCGGGTGCCGGGGCCGGAGCGCGATTTCTATCTGATCCCGACCGCCGAGGTGCCAGTCACCAACCTGGTGCGCGACCTGATCTGCGACGCCGCCAGCCTGCCGCGCAAATGGGTCGCGCACACCCCCTGTTTCCGCAGCGAGGCGGGTTCATACGGTAAGGACACGCGCGGCATGATCCGGCAACATCAGTTCGAGAAGGTCGAGCTGGTGCAGGCGGTGCGGCCAGAAGACTCGTTCGCCGCGCTGGAGCAGCTCACCGGCCATGCCGAGACCGTGCTGCAGCGTCTCGGGCTGCCTTATCAGGTGGTCACCCTCTGCTCCGGCGATCTCGGCTTCTCGGCGGTCAAGACCTACGACCTCGAGGTCTGGCTACCCGGCCAGCAGCGCTACCGGGAGATCTCCTCCTGCTCCTGCTTTGGCGACTTCCAGGCGCGCCGGCTGCAGGCGCGCTGGCGTAATCCCGAGACCAACAAGCCCGAGCTGCTGCATACGCTGAATGGCTCCGGGCTCGCGGTCGGGCGCACGCTGGTGGCGGTGCTGGAGAACTATCAGCAGGCCGATGGCAGCATCGAGGTGCCTGAGGTGTTGCGGCCTTACATGCGTGGCTTGGCCGTCCTCGAACCGGCCGGCTGATGCTCTGGCCTCTGCTGCTGATCCAGCATGTGCGGCCGGTGTTGGCGAATCGCGCTGCCTGCTGTGCCAGATCCTTCACCTTTATGATGCTGGAGCCGAAAGCGCGGGCTGAACGCCGGCGCTGAACAGGTCCTCATAGTTCACCGGAGTGGCGCCATGAAAGATCCCATCCCACCCTTGCCATCGACATCCCAGTCATCGAACCCTAATCCGTCGACCTCCAACGCCCAGATCATCTACATCCTCTATCTGGTCAGCCTGGTGGTTGGCGTCACCGGCATCGTTGGCGTGATCATGGCCTATGTGTATCGGGACACGGCGCCAGATTGGCTGCGCAGCCATTATCGCTTCCAGATCCGCACCTTCTGGATCGGGCTGCTCTATGTCGTCTCAGGCATGCTGCTCAGTGTGGTGTTGGTTGGTTTCTTGCTGCTGTTGTTCTGGCTGATCTGGCTCATCCTGCGCTGCGTCAAGGGCCTGCAGCAGCTTGAACGCCGTGAGCCGATCAGCGATGTCGAGACTTGGCTGTGGCCGAAATAGCGCATGCCACGCAAACAACTCCCCATCGGCATCCAAACCTTCAGCGAGATCCGCGAAGAGGATTACTACTACGTCGACAAGACCGGCTTCGCGCTGCGGCTGATTGAGGCGGGCAAGTACTACTTCCTGTCGCGACCGCGCCGCTTCGGTAAGAGCCTATTCTTGGATACGCTCGCGGAGCTGTTCAGCGGCCATCAAGCCTTATTCAAAGGGCTCGAGGTGGATCACCAGTGGGATTGGTCTCATACCTACCCAGTCATCAGGCTCAGCTTTGCCGACGGCGTGCTCGGTGATCGGGCCGAGCTGGACGCCAAGATTGGCGAACTGCTCGACGAGAATGCGGCGCGGCTTCAAGTCGAAGCGTCTTCCGCGACGCTCTCCGGGCGATTCCGCCACCTGATTCGAGCGCTCCATGACCAGTCCGGCGAGCGCGTCGTGGTCTTGGTCGATGAATACGACAAGCCGATCCTCGACAACCTGCGCGATCCCGCGACCGCGCGCGCCATGCGCGACGGACTACGCAACCTCTATTCGGTCATCAAGGACTCGGATGCCCACATCCGCTTCGCCTTCCTCACCGGCGTCTCTAAGTTCAGCAAGGTCAGTCTGTTCTCAGGGCTGAATAATCTGTTCGACTTGACCGTCTCGCCAAGCTACTCAGGGATCTGCGGCTACACCGAAGCCGATCTCGATCGCGTCTTCGCCCCGGAGCTTGAAGGACTCGACCGCGAGCAGATCCGTGCCTGGTACAACGGCTACAACTGGACCGGTGAGGCCGTCTACAATCCCTTCGACCTGCTCCTGCTGTTTCGAGAGCGGATCTTTCATCCCTGGTGGTTCGAGACCGGCACGCCGACCTTCCTGGTCGACCTACTCACCCAGCGCGGTTTTTTCACCCCGCGCTTGGAGCGCCTGCAAGCGACCGAAGCGCTGCTCTCCGCCTTCGATGTCGAGCACATCAGTAACGAGGCCCTGCTCTGGCAGACCGGCTACCTCACCTTCACCGGCTCACGCCAGATGGGCGCGCGCCTGCAATACAGCCTCGGCTATCCCAACCTCGAGGTCGAGAGCTCGCTCAACGACGCCCTGCTCAAGGGCCTGATGGGCGATCCCTCGATCGCCGAAGGTGCTATCAGCCGGCTCTACGATGTCTTGCTCGCCAGCGATCTCGACGCCCTGCGCCAACACATCCAAAGCCTGTTCGATGCCATCCCACACCAGTGGCACGACGGCCATCCCATCGCCCGCTACGAAGGCTTCTATGCCAGCGTCTTTTACAGCCACCTCGCCGCGCTCGGCCTCGACCTGGCCGCCGAAGACGCCAGCAGCCACGGCCGGCTCGACCTGCGCCTGCGCTTCAACGGTCAGCTCTGGCTCTTCGAATTCAGGGTCGTCGAGATCGAGCCCGAAGGCCAGGCCCTGCAGCAGATCAAAGACCGCGGCTATGCCGACAAATACCGCGCCGAGGGCCTGCCGATCCTACTCATCGGCATCGAATTCAGCCGCGAGCGGCGATCGTTGGTGGGGTTTGAGACCGAGATCATCGCGCGAACTTGAATGCTGCACGGCGATGAACAGGATGAACAACCGTGCCAGTCTGTGAGATCGGTGGACAGCATGAGCGCGTCGATGCGACGTCCCCCAAGCCGCCAATAAAGCCTGGCAATTCAGATCAGCGCATCCAAGCCCTTTCGCTCGAGTAGATTCAGTAGCTTTTGTGAAGGCCCGCTCGGGTGTTTGTCGCCCTGCTCCCATTGGCGCACGGCAGATGCGCTGGTATTCAACAGCGAGGCAAGCACCGTTTGGCTTAACCGATAACGCTCGCGTAACCCTCGGATGCGCTCGGCGTCGTAATCAGGGATCGCCTTGAGGCATAACGCATCGTACTCGCGCATGCGGCGCTGATCGATGAACCCGAGTTGGTGAAGATCGGCTGCACTTTCGTGTACCGCATTCAAGATGTGACTCTCTTCTGCTGTCTTAATGCTCACGGCAAATCTCCTCGAGTGCTCCGGTTGCAAGGGCTTGGTCAAGCTCCGCGTTGCTGCGCGCGAGCCAATCCTGAGCGAGCGCCTGTAGCGCCTCTTTTTCATCTGCACGGATATTGGCGCGCGCCTTTTTCTCGAAACCGAACAGGAACAACCACCGAGTGTCCTTGTTCGTGGCGACCAGGGTTCTGCTGCCTCCACGCTTACCATGTCCAGCAACGGCGACCCGTTTCTTGAGGACGCCAGCGCCCAGGTCAGCATCAATCAGTCCCTTTTGCATCTCTTGCACCGCCAGACAGAGCATCTCATCGGTCAAGGCAGTTTTGCGCATCCAGCGACAAAAGAGGCGTGTTTTGAAGACGCGTTGCATCCAGTGAGTGTACTACTTTGTGGTAGTGTTTTTGAGGTATTCAACCGGTGTCTCATGTGAGTAGAACTGTTTCTGGAGCCGCAATGATGACAAGTCGCCTCGCCGAGCGTATGGCGCTGATCCAGCCGTTTCATGTGATGGAGGTGCTGGCCAAGGCGCAGGCGCTGGAGCAGTCGGGCCGGGATGTGATCCACCTCGAGATTGGCGAGCCGGATTTTCCGACTCCCGAGCCGATTCTGGCGCGCGCGCAGGCGGCGCTTGAGGCTGGCGAGACCCGCTATACCGCCGCGCTCGGTCTGCCGGAACTGCGCGCACGAATCGCAGCTCAGTATCCCGCAGCGGCGCGTCCGAGCCCAGAGCGCGTGGCGTTGGTGCCGGGCTCATCGGCGGCGTTACTGGTGACCTTCGCGCTGTTGCTCGATCCTGGCGATGAGGTGCTGCTGGCCGATCCGGGCTATCCCTGCAATGCCAACTTCATCCAGCTCTTTGGCGGGGTGCCGGTGCGCATTCCCTGTGGTCCGGAGACCGGCTATCAGCTCACGCCGGAGTTGATCCGCGCGCATTGGACCGAGCGAACCCGCGCAGTGCTGCTCGGCTCACCAGCGAATCCGACCGGCGCGGTGATCACGCCCGAGCAGATGAGCGCGATCGCGGCGACCCTGCGCGGGCTTGGCGGAACCCTGGTGGTGGATGAGATCTATCAGGGGCTGGTCTATGACGGAGCAGTGGTCCGCAGCGCCCTGCACGACGGCGACGACCTCTTCGTGATCAACAGCTTCTCGAAGTTCTACGGCATGACCGGCTGGCGCCTCGGTTGGCTGGTGGCGCCGGCGGCCTATAGCGATGCGGTCACTCGGCTCTGTCAGAACCTGTTCATCTCCGCGCCGACCCTCTCACAGCATGCCGCGCTCGCGGCCTTTGAGCCGGCCACCCTAGCCGAGCTGGAGCAGCGTCGGCAGGCGTTCCAACAGCGCCGAGACTTCCTCGTGCCAGCGTTGCGCCAGCTTGGCTTTCAGGTGCCGCTGGTGCCGGCCGGTGCCTTCTATGTCTATGCCGATGCGAGCGACCTCACCGACGACAGCCAGCATTTCGCCGACCAGGTGCTGGAGCAGTCCGGCGTCGCGATCACCCCCGGGCGGGATTTCGGCGACTACCGCCAGCATGAGCATCTGCGTTTCTCCTACGCAGCGCCGCTGGAACGGTTGGAAGAGGCGATGGAAAGGCTGCGCCGGTGGCTCTCGCATAGCTAATGTTGACATGAATCTCGCAAGATTCACCTGCCGGTGTGGTGCTGCGCCATGATCGTTAGGCGCATTCGCTGCCAAGGATCGATTGTGGTCTGGCGATCAAACTCGATAAGCTGGTGGCTCCCACAGCGCATCCATGAGCCGCCTTGATGAGTACTTATGACACCGACTTTCATCAGTGGATCGAAGAGCAATCCGCCCTGCTGCGGGCCGGCAGCCTCGCGCAGCTCGATGTGACCCACTTGATCGAGGAGCTGGAGGGCATGAGCGCACGAGAGCGACGGGAGCTGATCAACCGCCTCGCGGTGCTGCTGGCGCATCTGCTCAAATGGGAATACCAGCCTGAGCGCCGCAGTATCAGCTGGCGCTTGACGATCAATGAGCAGCGCCGTCAGCTCGCATTGTTGCTCGAAGATAGCCCCAGCCTGCGGCAGCGCCTGCCCGAACTGCTCGTGCGCAGTTATCGCCATGCGACCCGTGCCGCGATGGAAGAAACCGGCTTTCTGACGTCACCGTTTCCCGAGCATTGCGCCTACAGCATCAGCGAGATCCTGAACGAGGATTATTGGCCAGCAGGGCATTGAGTTTGGCTAGGGGATTCAGCTTGCCCTGGTGATGGAACTTGCCCAGCTGATTGAACTTGGCCCCGAGTCAGGTCTCGCGCGAGACAGATCCGATTCTTGCCCGCACCCTTGGCGCGATACATGGCGTCATCGGCTAGGCGCATCAGCGTCTCTGGATCATCGGCATCGTCCGGCCAGAGGGCGAGGCCGATGCTGGCGCCAACCTGCATCTGGTTCCAGGACAGGGCCGCGATGCGCGCGCGCAGCTTTTCCGCTGCCTTCTCGGCCGCAGTCAGCTCCTCGATCTCGGCAAGCAAGACGACGAACTCATCGCCACCCTGGCGGGCGGCAAGATCGGTGGCGCGGCAATTGGACGCCAAGACCTGTGCCACGTCGATCAGCACCTGATCGCCGGCCCTGTGGCCATGGCGGTCGTTGATGGCCTTGAAGCCGTCGAGGTCCATGAACAGCAGGGCGAAACGACGCTCATGGCGCTTCGCCCGTTGCGCCTCCTGCAGCAGTCGCTCCTCGAAGGTGGCGCGATTGGCCAGCCCGGTCAGCGGGTCGAAGCGCGCCATGGCCTCAAGATGCCCCCGGTAGCGGCGTCGCTCGGTGGCGACGACGAGCCAAGCCCAAGTGCCGATCGCAAGCAGGACCAGGACCACAGCGCCGATGATCACTGCCTGCAAGATCACTGCATGGCGCCAGCCGTTGATGAGCGCCTGCGGCACCTTGGACATCAGCACCCAGCGATAATAGCCGGTGTCGGACAAGCTCTCGGCGCGGAGGCCGCGCTGATCGAGGCAGCCTTTGAGGCCGTCCAGCGGATAATAGTGCTCGAAGGTGAATAGGCCTTCGGGAACCGCGTAGGTACCGCTCGGCTGCTGATTGATCTGCGCCCAGACCGCGGGATAGTGGTGCGCCATCCGATCCTCGGCATGCTCGGGAAACATGAAGCCCCAACCCAGCGGTGGATTCGGCGTCACCAGCCAGTAGCCCTCGTTGTTGACCATCATCGGCTGGCCAACGCTGAGCCCAGCGGTGGCCTCGACCTGATCGAGCATCCGCTGCGCCATCAGGTTGATCAGCACGATGCCGCGCTTGTCGCCGGAGGCATCGACCACCGGGGTGCCGACCCGGATCATCGGCTTATAGGGCTCTTCGATCTCGCCGTGCTCGATGTTCAGGTCTAAGGGTGAGACGTAGATCTGCCCCGGCTCGAGCGCCATCGTCTCGCGGAAGTAGTAGCGGTTCGCCTTATCTTGCAGCTCCGTCTCAGCAACGATGGCCGGGCGACCGCCGTTGTGGTTGACCCTGACGATCTCCTGGCCCTGGTCGTCGAGGAAGCGGATCTGGTCGTAATCGTCGGTATTGCGCGCGAGCGCGAGGTATTCGGCGGCCATCGCCAGGCGTGCCTCCTGCCGGTCTTTCAGCAACAGATGGCTCAGCTCATTCTGTTGTGCCAGCACACAGAGATCGGTCGCGACGGCCTGCAGCCCGGTCTTCACCGCCTCGCGTTGCAGATCGACGGCGAACCGCTCGCTGCGCTCAACCGCCTCCATGCGCGCGGCGATGGACCAGAGCGCATAGCCGCCGAGCGTGCCGATCGGGACCAGCGCTAACAGCGGGAAGATGAGCAGGAACGCGCGCCAGGGCACGATCTCGTGTTGCGCTTGTTGCGCTTGTTGTTCTTGTTGCTGTTGATGCATCGGCGGATGCTAGCCGAAACCTCGCTCGAGCGCCGCTGTTTCAGCGGGTGGTTGAGACACTGTCTGCCACTCCGCGGGCGGTTGAGCCGCGCCTGTTGCTGCGGGAGCAGGCGAGCCAGCTCGGGTCAGTCGTGGCTCGCTGTGGGGCGTTGGGGGGTGCGGGCATCAACCTTGTCTGGCGCCTCCCGCGCATCGAGCAGGCTCAGCTGCTGCATCAACGCCGCGCGAGCAGCAGCAGTTGGCCGTTGCGCAGCACCTGCGCGCTGTAGAGTCCGCCAGAGCCGCGTAGGGCCTGGGCAACATCCTTGACCTCAGCAATAGCGCGCCCGTTGAGCTGGATGATCAGATCATCCTCGCGCAGCCCATTCTGCCAGGCCGGGCTGCCGGGGCGGATCGGGCCGACCACCACGACGCGGGTTTGACCGCGGTTGGAGCGTCGCGTCGCCTCGCCGATCAAGGCGCCCTCGAGCGCTGGGCTGAGGGTCTCGCCGTGAACGAAATCGGCATAGGGATCATCGATCTGCGCCTTGAGCCGACGGGTCTTGCCGTCGCGCAGCACCTCCAGCTCGATGCGGGTGCCGGGCGGCAACAGGCCGACCCGGGAGCGCAGATCGTTGGCGCTGTTTACCGCGCGCCCATCGACCCCGGTGATGATGTCGCCAGGCTTGAGGCCAGCCCGCAACGCGGGCGAGTCGGGCTCCAACGCGGCGACCACGGCACCACGAAAGCGATCGATCTCCAAGGCGCTGGCGATCTCCGGGGTCAGATCCTGCACCCCGGCGCCGAACAGGCCGCGACGCACGCTGCCATGCTCGAGGATCTGTTCGACGACGATCTTCACCATGTTGGTCGGGATCGCAAAGCCGATGCCGACGTTGCCGCCGCCAGGGGCGAGGATGGCGGTGTTGATGCCGACCAGCTCGCCACGCAGGTTGACCAAGGGTCCGCCCGAGTTGCCGGGATTGATCGAGGCGTCGGTCTGGATGAAGCTCTCATAGCCCTCGATGCCGAGCCCGGTGCGCCCGAGCGCGCTGACGATGCCGGAGGTGACCGTGTGCGCGAGCCCAAACGGACTACCGATGGCGACGACGAAATCGCCGACCAGCAGCGCATCCGAGTCAGCGAGCGGGATCGCGGTCAGCGCATCGGCCTCGACCCGCAGCACGGCGATGTCGGTCTCGGGGTCGGAACCGACCAGCTCGGCCTCGAGCCGGCGGCCGTCGTCGAAGGTGACGCGGATCGTATCGGCAGCGCGCACTACATGATGGTTAGTGAGGATGATGCCGCGCTTGGCGTCGATGACCACGCCTGATCCTAGGCTTTGACTCTCGCGATTCCGCTGATGGCCGGGGATGTCGAAGAAGCGCCTGAAGAACGGGTCGCGCAGCAGCGGATGCTCAGTCGCGGCGATCTCGGTGATGGTCGAGACATTGACCACGCCCGGCACGGTCTCTGCGAGCATCGGCGCCAGTGACGGCAGCGGCTCGCCATCGACTGCGGCCGGTAGGCCGGCGAGCGCTAGCGGTGTCGTCAGCGCCAGCCAGGCGGCGAGCAGTGCGGTGCTTAGAGTGCGAAAGAGAGGCTGGGCACTCTGCGAGGTGAATGCTTGAAGGTGAAACACAGGCATTGGTGCTAGCGACAGATTCTGCGGTTGGTCGATTCGCGGTTGGTCGATTTAATCAAGGCATAGCTGAGTGGCTGTCAATTTTCTACTTCCCGATCATCACTCAACCATGGCTCTCAAATCGGAAAGAAGTTGGTGGACAGTTTCTTAAGGGCAACGCGCCTGAGATGCCATTTGATCCTTGCGCAGCAACGAGGCCAGTATGGGCATGGATGGCTGGGTCAGCATTGGGTTCCATGCCACCTGATCAGGGCGCTACAGGGGCCGCCTGGGTCAACCCTAACGCGTCAAGATGCGCTTCAATCTCGCTGGGTAGACGCAACGCTAAGATTACTCAAGCCTTGTAGCCGTCAGGTAGCTCCATTCCCTCGACCCGTTGGAACCCGCGTGGTAACAAGGCCCCCCGGCGTCCGCGTTCGGCCTGATAACGTTCGATGTCGGCCGGTTTTAGCGTCAGTTGACGCTTACCGCTGAGGATGCTGAGGTTCGCTCCCGTCGGCAAGGTGCAGATGGCGGCGACCACCTCTTCTCGCGATTTCACGCGGGCACTTGGGATACCAATCAGCTTGTTGCCTTTGCCGCGCGTCAGCTCTGGCAGCTCGGCGACCGGGAACACCAGCAGATGACCGGCAGTGGTGGCCACTGCGACCAGTGCATCCGGTCCGTTCGACACCGACACCGGCAGCAGAACCTGCGCGCCTTCGGGCAAGGTCAAGACCGCCTTGCCGCCGCGCGGCTTGGCGATCAGGGCCTCCAGCGGACAGATGAAGCCATAGCCGGCATCCGAGGCCATCAGCAGACGCTGTGTGGGATCACCACCAAGCACAGTGACGAAGCTCGCGCCCTTGGGCGGATCAAGCCGGCCCGTCAGGGGCTCGCCCTGTCCACGGGCCGATGGCAGCGAATGCGCTGGCAGCGAATAGCAGCGTCCAGTGCTATCCAAGAATACGGCTGACTGATTGCTGCGCAGTCGAGCCGCAGACAAGAAGCGATCCCCAGCCTTGTACGAGAGGCTGGAGCCGTCGATCTCATGGCCCTTGCCCTGGCGTACCCAGCCCTTCTCCGAAATCACGACGGTGACCGGCTCGCTTGGGGTCAGCTCGGTCTCATTCAGCGCGCTAGCCAGCGCCCGTTCGGTCAGCGGCGAGCGGCGCGCATCGCCATGCTTCTTCACATCCTGCTCGATCTCGTCGATGATCAGGTCGCGTAGCTTGGTCTCGTCGCCAAGGATCGCCTGGATGCCGTCTCGCTCCGCCGCCATCGCATCCTGCTCGGCGCGGATCTTCATCTCTTCGAGCCGCGCCAGCTGCCGCAGCCGGGTATTCAACACATACTCGGCCTGCACCTCGGAGAGGCCGAAGTGCGCCATCAGCACCGGCTTCGGCTCGTCCTCGGTGCGGATGATGCGGATCACCTCGTCGATATTCAGAAAGGCGATCAGCAGGCCGTCTAACAGGTGCAGCCGCTCGAGCACCTTGTCGAGCCGATGCTGCAGCCGGCGCCGCAGGGTGCTGCGCCGATAGGTCAGCCACTCGGACAGGATCTCGCGCAGGCTCATCACGCGCGGCCGGCCGTTGAGCGCAATCAGGTTCATGTTGACCCGATAGCTGCGCTCGAGATCGGTGGTGGCGAACAGATGCGACATCAGCCGCGCGACATCGATGCGGTTCGAGCGTGGAACCAGCACTAGGCGCGTCGGGCACTCGTGGTCTGATTCATCACGCAGATCTTCGAGCATCGGCAGCTTCTTCGCCTGCATCTGCGCGGCGATCTGCTCCATCACCCGACTGCCGGAGACCTGATAGGGCAGGGCGGTGATGATGATGTCGCCCTGCTCCAGCTCGTAGCAGGCGCGTTGCTTGATCGAGCCGTGGCCGGTCTCGTACATCCGCCGGAGTTCGGCTGGCGGCGTAATGATCTCGGCCGCGGTCGGGAAGTCTGGCCCGCGGATATGGCGCATCAAGGCATCCAGCTCGGCGTTCGGATGCTTGAGCAGGTGGATGCAGGCCTTGGCGACCTCGCGCAGATTGTGCGATGGGATGTCGGTGGCCATGCCAACGGCGATACCGCTGGCGCCGTTCAGCAGCAGATTCGGTAGCCGAGCCGGTAAGGTCTTTGGCTCCTCCAAGGTGCCATCGAAGTTCGGCTGCCAGTCGACGGTGCCCTGCGCGACCTCGGCCAACAGCAGATCGGCATAGGGTGTCAGGCGCGACTCGGTGTAGCGCATCGCCGCAAAGGACTTGGGGTCATCCGGTGAGCCCCAGTTACCCTGGCCATCGATCAGCGGATAGCGATAGCTGAACGATTGGGCCATCAGCACCATCGCCTCGTAGCAGGCGCTGTCGCCATGCGGATGGAACTTACCGAGCACATCACCGACGGTGCGCGCCGATTTCTTGAACTTCGCCGTCGCCGTGAGCCCGAGATCAGACATCGCATACAGGATGCGGCGTTGGACCGGCTTCAGCCCATCGCCGACGTGCGGCAGGGCCCGGTCCAGGATCACGTACATCGAGTAATCGAGGTAGGCCTTTTCGCTGAACAGATGCAGTGGCAGGCGCTCGAGGCCTTCGGGGCTATAGATCGGGGTGTCGGTCATGCGGTGGCGGTCGGCGGTTGGCCGAGATTGATCAGAGGTGAATGCGGCGAGCGGCCGCCGCTTGGGGGCCTTGATTGGGCGCCATCAGCGCCCAGGGTCGCAGGCGTTGGATGGCTGGTGCGGGATTGGATAAATGACGTGAAAACCCAGCGCAGAGCGCCAAGATCAGCGGATGCTAACCAGCTGGCCTGGGGGGCTAAGACCCAGCAATCGATTGGCGGGCCATCTCGTAACGACTGACGTCGACCTTTCATGACTGATCAAGGAGCGCGCCGAGAGCATCGACGGGCTCAGTGATCAGCGTGGCAAAGATTGAAGGCGGACCAAAAAGACCCGCCAGCCAGTATGAGATAGAGCAGAAAGCGCCTTAGAAAGTGTCCGTCATTAAAAAGTGTCCATCAACTTCTTTCCGATTTTAAGGCCAGTGTTGAGCGATCATCGGTCAGTAGGCAATGGACAACCACTTAGTGCGCGATGGTTGCGACACCATGGCCAAGTGAGGCGCTGACGATCATCGCCATGAAGGTCAACACGACCCAGGTCATGGCGCCGGCGACCAGGTCATCGGCCATGATGCCAAGCCCGCCCTTGAAGCGCTTCTCGGTCCAGCTCACCGGCCAGGGCTTATAGATATCGAACAGGCGGAACAGCAGGAAGCCCATCAGAATCCAAGCCAGGCTGACCACCGGGGCTGCGGCCATCGCGACCAGGAAGCCGACGATCTCGTCCCAGACGATGGACGGGGGATCATCCTCGCCCATCTCGGCGGCGACCTTGTCACAGGCCCAGAGTCCGACGCCGATCAGCACCGCTAGGGCGACCAAGTAGGCTAAGCCTGGCAGATGGGAGAGCACCAGATAGATTGGGATCGCGACCAGGGTGCCCATGGTGCCTGGCGCCATCGGCGAGAGGCCGGCACCAAAGCCATAGGCGATGAGGTGGTCGGGGCGGGTGGGTTGAAAGCTGGGGCTGGCGATGGCGCCAGAGCTTGAGGTCGTGCTCATCGGTTGTCTCCTTGAGGGATTAAGTGGATATTGAGGTGTTGAGCGAGCGTTGATCAGCGGCTTTTAAAGTCAATTGATGTTTGGCGCGGCTGATCTGATGATCGCCGATCAGCGTGCAAAATGATCGTAGCCAGTGCGCTCGCTGTGCCATTGGTGACCCTCCGCGGTCATCCAGCGCAGGCCTGGGCGGGATTCGATCTCGCCGATCTGCGTCAGTGGACAGCCCGCGGCGGCGGCAAGCACGCTCAGTTCAGCAAGATGCGACTTGGGTATGGTAAAGCAGAGCTCATAGTCATCGCCGGCCGAGAGAGGTAAAGACCAATCGCTGCTGGCTGCGACCTCACCGGCGACCTGGTCGGCGAGTGGCAGACGGTCGAGCTGGATGCGGGCGCCGTAGCCGGAGGCCGTCAGGATATGCCCTAGGTCTGAGGCCAGGCCATCTGACAGGTCAATCGCCGCAGTCGCAACCCCGCGCAGCACTTCACCCAAGGTGACCCGCGGCGTTGGCCGCTCGAGACGCTGGCGCAGATAATCGCCGAGCGGCTCACCGCGCTGCACATGCTGGAGTGCGAGCCCAGCGTCGCCGAGCGCGCCACTGACGCAGACGAGATCCCCGGGTCGTGCGCCCGAGCGGCGCAGCGCGTGGCCCTTGGGCACGAAACCGTGCACCTGCACAGAGATGCATAGCGGGCCGCGGGTCAGGTCGCCGCCGACGAGGCGGACGTCTTCGTGACGGGCCAGCTCGGCAAAGCCGCGCGCAAAGGCCTGCAGCCAGTCCTCATCGGGCTCTGGCAAGGTCAGCGCCAGGGTCGCCCAGGCCGGCTCGGCACCGACCGCGGCCAGATCGCTGAGGCCCACCGCGAGTGACTTATGGCCCAGGCCCTCGGGAGCGGTCTCCGGCAGGAAGTGAACGCCGGACACTAGGGTATCGATGCTCACCGCCAGCTCGCGATCGGCGGGCACCTGCAGCAGGGCGCAATCGTCGCCGACATCGACGATGACGTCGCCGCGCGCGCAGCCGAGACCGGTCAGGTGGCGTTGGATCAGATCGAATTCAGACATCGCGATGGCTCTCAACGGGCGCTGCTGTGTTCGGCTTAGTCACTGTTTAGTCACTGTCGATTGTCTGCTTGCCGTTGACTGACGGACAGTGGTGCTCCGAGTCCGAAAGTGGTTGCTGGATGCTGTCTAATCAGGTGGCTAGGCGGATATCTAGGCGGGTGTCTTGCGGGCAAGCTCGTCAGCGCGGGCCGTGCGCGCGACCCGGTCCAGCACCGCGTTGACATAGCGATGGCCCTGTTCGGCACCGAAGGCCTTGGCCAGTTCGACCGCCTCATTGATGACCACCCGCACTGGCAATTCATGGCTGTACAGCAGCTCAAAGGTGCCGATGCGCAGGATACTGCGCTCGACGGGGTCGAGGCTCTGCAGCGAGCGATCGAGGTTGCCGCGCAGGGCGTCGTCGATCTCGTCGGCCTTCTCCGGGACCCCGCGCAGCAGGCTGCTGAAGAGCTGATGATCGTATGGGCGGACGCTCGGCGGTTGCTTGGCCGGCTGGCCGTGCTTGCCGCTCGATGCGGCGGCGGGCGTCTCAGCACGATCTTCAGACATGCCCTCGGCAATCGCCTCCATCCAGGACGGGTCGTCGAAGAAATGGCTGGCGATCTCGGCTGGCGTTTGCCCGCTGACCTGCCATTGGTAGAGCGCGAGCACGGCATAGCGACGCGCCTCGCTGCGGCGTCCGGCCATCTCAGGACAGTCCGCGCAGGAGGTCGACCATCTCAATGGCCGAAAGCGCGGCCTCAGCGCCCTTGTTGCCGGCCTTGGTGCCAGCCCGCTCAATGGCTTGCTCGATGGTGTCGACCGTCAGTACGCCAAAGGTGACCGGGAGGCCGTGCTTGAGGCTGACCTGCGCCATGCCCTTCACGCATTCGCCGGCGACGTATTCGAAGTGCGGCGTGCCGCCGCGGATGACCGCACCGAGGGCGATGACGGCGTCGTAGCCGCCCTTGGCCGCGATGCGCTCGATCACGACTGGCATCTCGAAGGCGCCGGGCACCCGCACGATGCTGAGGTCGGCCTCTTCGGCGCCGTGGCGCTTGAGGGTGTCGATGGCGCCTTTCTCCAGGCTCTCGACGATGAAGCTGTTCCAGCGCGACACCACCAGGCAATATCTCGCGTTGCCGGCGCGCAGCGCACCTTCATAGGTCTTGATCATTTTTGTATGCTCTAAAGGCTAGCCACCGAGGTATTCAACAACCTCGAGGTCGAATCCGGAAATGCCGTGCATGGCCTTTGGTGCGCTCATGACGCGCATCTTGTGCACACCGACATCGGCGAGGATTTGGGCGCCGATGCCGTAGGTGCGTAGCTCATTGCGGGTGCTGTGTGTGGAGGCTGGCGCCGCTGCCTGGTCGCCAGGCTCGGCGATCGCGGCCAGCTTGGCGAGCACATCTTCGCCCTGATCGCGATTGCGAAGCACCACGATCACTCCCTCGCCGGCATCGGCCATCTGCCGCATCACATCATCGAGCGGCCAGCCACAGGCCGGGTGCTGGACGCGGAACAGGTCGCAGACGGTATTTTGCAGATGCACCCGCACCAGGGTTGGTCGTTCGGGATTGACCTCACCCATGACCAGTGCGAGGTGTATGTCATTGTCGATGGTGTCGCGATAGGCGGTGACCTTGAAGGTTCCGACCGCGGTAGGCAGGCTGCCCTGAGCCTCGCGGATGACGGCCTTCTCATTCGCAACACGGTAGTGGATGAGGTCGGCGATGGTGCCAATCTTCAGTCCATGAGCGGCGGCGAACGTCTCGAGGTCAGGCCGGCGCGCCATGGTGCCGTCTTCGTTCAAGATTTCGACGATGACGGCGGCCGGCTCGAAGCCGGCGAGACGGGCCAGGTCGCAACCGGCCTCGGTATGCCCGGCGCGGACCAAGACGCCGCCTGGCTGCGCCATGAGTGGGAAGACATGCCCGGGCTGGACCAGATCGCTCGGCTTGGCGTTGTCGGCAACCGCGGCCGCCACAGTGCGGGCACGATCTGCAGCTGAGATGCCTGTGGTCACCCCGCGTGCAGCCTCGACTGAGACAGTAAACGCCGTCGAATGCGCAGCGGTGTTGGCGTTGACCATGAGCGGCAACCGCAGCCGCTCGCAGCGCTCTTTGGTCAAGGTCAGGCAGATCAGGCCGCGGCCATATTTGGCCATGAAGTTGATCGCTTCCGGCGTCACGCTATCGGCAGCAAGCAGCAGATCACCCTCGTTTTCGCGATCTTCGTCATCCATCATGATGACCATGCGCCCAGCACGGAGCTCGTCGATAATTTCTTCGGTCGAATTCAGAGTCATGGCACGGGAAACGTCAGGGCGCGCGGCGCGAGGTCAAGCCGACTAGCATAACGCAGCGTCTGCTAAGCGTCACTCGGTGGCTGCTGCCGTGCGTCGTGTAGCCAATGTTAGACTGATCATCATTGCTCCGCTGTCGAAGAGTTTCTCGTCAATGCCTAACCCCCATAGCCTCACTGCCCCGTCTCGGTTGAGCCCGGATACGCATCAGCGCGGTCAAGACAAGGTCTCGCGCATCCCTGTCAAGGTCGAGCGGCTGAGCGAGATCCCGCGCAAGCCGGCCTGGATTCGCGCAAAGGCGCCAGTTGGCCCTGGCGTCGCGCGGATCAAGCGCCTGCTGCGTGAGAACAAGCTCGCGACGGTCTGTGAAGAGGCACAATGTCCAAACCTGGGCGAGTGCTTCAACCACGGCACCGCAACCTTCATGATCCTTGGTGATGTCTGTACCCGGCGCTGTCCGTTCTGCGATGTTGCCCACGGCCGGCCGCAGCCGATCGACGCGGCCGAGCCTGAGCTGCTAGCGGAGTCTGTTGAGCGCATGGGGCTCCGGTATGTTGTGATCACCTCGGTTGATCGGGACGATCTGCGCGATGGTGGTGCCGGGCACTTCGCGGCTTGTCTGAAGGCGGTGCGTGCGCGCTGCCCCGCGACGAAGCTCGAGGTCTTGGTGCCGGATTTCCGCGGCCGCGAGGAGCCGGCGCTGGCCGCGTTTGCGGGTGCGGCGACGCCTGATGTGTTCAATCACAATCTGGAAACCGTACCGGCGCTCTATCCTGAGGCGCGGCCAGGGGCCGACTATGCCGGCTCGCTGCGGCTGCTGGAGCGCTTTAAGGCACTCCACCCACGCGTGCCGACCAAGTCTGGGCTGATGCTCGGCCTCGGCGAGACCTCCGAGCAGGTGTTGGCAGTGATGGCCGATCTGCGCGCACAGGGTTGCGATATGCTCACACTGGGTCAGTATCTGCAGCCGAGCCGAGAGCATCTGCCGGTGCGTCGCTACTGGGAGCCGGCGGAATTCGAGGCGCTGCGTGACGCTGGCGAGCGGATGGGGTTCAGCAACGTTGCGAGTGGTCCGATGGTTCGCTCCTCCTATCACGCGGATCAGCAGGCGATTGGCGCGATCGGCCCAGAATGATCGAGCGATGCTCGCGTACGGCTCGTGCTGAAGTTTCTTTCGGCTGATGCCCGATGGCTCACCGGCCTTCGGTGAGTCAGCCTGCCCAGACAGGGGCGCGACAGGCTCCAAGTCGGCGCCTGGAACGTCGGTGACTGGCGCCAGCTTCTTACAGCGTTTGGCGCAAATCATTAGACGAGGTATTGGTTGTCGACGTTGATGTTGTTTCAGTTGGCGTTTGCATTCCTGCTGTTCATGGTGCTTGTCGCCTCCATACACAGCCTCAACCGTGCCGCCTTCGATCGGTATGGCTATGAGCCCTTCGCCCCGCCGAATGCGGCGCTGATGTGCATCCCGAGCTTGCTGTTGCTGTCGGTTGCGTCCGCGCTTCCTTCGCTGGCGGCACTCGGAACGCCTGAGCCAGTGGTGGTCGTCAAACTGCTCATCTGGGCACTGTTTCTCGTGTCGATGTTTGCCTTGCTGAGCTGGCGGACAAATCGGTGGATCGCCGGGATTGCGGCACTGATCCTCGCCGTGGCGGCTCCGGTCGTGCTGTTGACGGTCCTGTTTCAACGTTTGTCGCGCTGAGTGTTAGCCGATCAAAGGCACTGTCAAGCCCGAGCGCTTGGGAGTTGCCCACAAGTCGCGGGGCGGCTTGGCCAGTCGGGAGTGCTTGCGGCAAGCGTCTTTCTCTGGTCAGCTGAGTTTGAATAACTCATTGTTTAATAATGTTAAATTTTCGGCGGGCAAGGTTTGTCCGATTTAACTGAAGCGTCAAGAAGTCATGCACTTAGCAAGGGTTTCGACAATGTATCCACTGACTTATCCACAGGTTCTGTGGATCACTGCCGAAACGCAAGCTGCGCTAATGGCTTGCATCCGTTTGTGGAATCGGCGGCGAGCTTTGTGGCCCAAGCTTGGCACGCTCGTCAGCGCGATCGCTGCCCTAGTCGCAGCGCTCGAGCAGTTCGGAGGTAGCGATGTTCACTGGCATCATTGAGGCGATCGGTCGGGTCGAGGCACTCGAGGATCGCGGCGGCGATCAGCGTATTCGGGTCGACGCCGGTGCGCTCGACCTGAGCCAGGTCTCGCTGGGCGATAGCATTGCCGTCAACGGCGTTTGCTTGACTGCGGTCGAGCTGACGGCACGCGGATTTGCGGCGGATGTCTCGCGCGAGAGCTTGTCGCTGACCACGCTGGGCAAGCTCAGCGCCGGCGCCCGGGTCAATCTGGAGCAGGCATTGCGACTGTCGACGCCGCTCGGCGGCCATCTGGTGAGCGGCCATGTCGATGGCGTTGGTACCTTGCTCGAGGTCCGCGAGGATGCCCGCTCTTGGCGTCTGCAGATCCATGCGCCCGGAGAGCTGGCGCGCTATATCGCCGTGAAGGGCTCGATCTGCATCGACGGCACCAGCCTGACCATCAACAAGGTCAAGGGCGCCGTCTTCGAGCTGAATATCGTCCCGCACACTCTCAGCGCGACCATTATCGGCGAGTATCGCGTCGGCACCCAGGTGAACCTGGAGGTCGATCTGATCGCCCGCTATCTGGAGCGCTTGTTGCTCGGTGAGCAGGCGGCGGAGCACAGCGGTGCTGGGCTGACCGAGGAGTTCCTGCGTCGTCATGGGTTCGCTTGAGGTCGAGATGCTGGCGAGCCGTTCGAATGTGCCCACGTCATTGCTGTGAGTGCGGGGCAGGTGGAGGTTGGACTGGGACGAGCGCTCGGATTCGTGCTGGCGTAATAAGGCGCTGAGACCGCCCTGCGGGTGGATGGCAATGACCCTGCGGGTGAATGGAAAAGCCTGCAAATGCTGTTCACGCTCGCGTGGCAAGTGTGCGAGCCCCCGATGCTCGTCGCCAAGCTAAGCGCCTCTAGATTGCGCTCCTTGTCTCGATGAAGCTTGATGCCGGAGTGGTCGGATACGCGACCCTCTGGGCGCATGAGCTTTTGGTTGATAACGAAGCCCCCTAGCGAAACCTCTCAGACGATGTCGCGAACCTTAGGTTGGGCGCTTTAGGTCCGGCAATCCGCTCCGTCTCCTCATCCAGCCTTCCGGGCCGCACGAAACACCTGTCAGCTATTGATACAACTGGAGAAAAAGCTCTAGTAAGGCTCGTAGTGCCTTGTTTTCAGGGATACAACTCGCTATTCATCCTGAATTCGGAGTCGGCTTGCGGCTACAGCTGTTCGTTTTTGAAACGATTTCCACTTGTTTCGAGTTGCTCGAATCCTATTCGAAATTCTATTGGGTTTTGTTTTTGTTGCTTTTTTTCTCTTTGGCACAGCTCTTGTTAAGTACTTCGTCAGCGGCCAATCGCCCGCACTGAGCAGACTCCATGACGGGTCGGTGACGAGTGATCTGGGCCGCTACAGGGAGTCATTCCCTTAATCGACGCAACGCCCTGCGCGTTCGCGTAGCGCTAATTGTAAAACTTAGGAGACGACGAATGAAGACGAAACTCGTAGCCGCTTTAGGGTTGCTGGCTGCTTCCAGCCTGGCCATGGCTGATGATGCGGTTCAACTAACCGCTGCCGAGATGGACGGCGTGACGGCTGGCGCAGCATCTGGCTTGGTGTTTAACCTGATCGCCACAGGTAACGCGCTCGCAGCATCCAATATCGTTGCAAACACGTCGGATACAGAGATTGCGAATATCGTTGTCCAACTGACCAGCATCTCGCAGACGCTGTCTTTTGTTGGCGCGAACGGCTTTTCGATCGCCCAGTAAATAGAGTCAGATTCGGCTCTATCTTTCCGGATCTAGCTTAAGTAAAAATCATAGGAGAACTGACCATGAAGCGCATGATGATCACCGTTGCCGGTGCCTCGATGCTGGCCCTGAGCGGAGCTGTTTTTGCTGAGAGCTTCGAGCTATCCGACACGCAGCTCGATGGTGTAACCGCAGGTGCGACCGCCGTGTTCAATTTCTTCACGACAGCAGGTGGTGATTTCGGCACCACCTCAGGTGCAAACGTCGTGACGATTGCCGATACCGGGCCTGGTGGCTTCAACCCTGTTGTTCCGGGTCTCGATTATGCCGCTGTTTTTCTGAACGCTGGCTCAATCGCAAATTCTGTGTTTGGCGTGGCCGCATCACAGACCTCAGGTGCCATCGGTTCCAGCCTACCTTAACCCAGGGCTTAAGGCAGGGGCCTAACCCTCAGTTAAGGGCTGGCCCCGCCTATTGCCACAGCTCACAGGAGTAAAGCGATGAGTAAGTTTAAGCGCGCTGCCCTGATGTCTATCGGGATGGCGCTCGCAATGACTTTGGCACAGGCGGATGCCGAAGATGCTCTGTTGTTAAATGACTAGCAGATGGACTCAGTGACGGCCGCTGGCAGCGCCAATTTGACGTTTGACGCCTTAGCAAGCTCAGGGCTTCTAGCGGTGACCTATGCGGACGGTGTGGCTACAACCTATCAGGCGGCTCTGTTCGGCCCGCCCCATCAGGCAGAAGTGAGTGTATCTATGGGGAGTGCTAACGCTGTTGCACAGGGCGACGCGCCGTTTGCATCCAGCAGCATAAACCCGACGACGGCAACGACCCCTGGGCCAGCGGTTTATGAGAACAGCTTCGGCATGGCGATTAGCACGCCGAACATCGGATACAGCATGGGATGGTCTTTATCGGTGACATCAACGGCCAATCCTTGGGCGCTAACCGGGCTCTAGCAATGCTTCCCAGGCGACTGCTCTCTGCGAGATTGCCGCGGTGTTTACAACCATTCAACATTGGGTTTTCTAGACATGCCTTCTGAGCATCAATGGCCCAACATCAATGTTCGCTGCTTGATTGCAGCGAACGCACTCGCATCCCTTTGCTTCATCGCGAGCTTCATTCTGGGGAGCAACCTGGCTCAGGCCTCTCAGTCGCGCGTCGTGACCTCACTCCTGGAACTTCGGCAGCAGAATGTCGCAGCCCAGGAGTGGGATCTCAGCTGTGGCGCGGCCGCGTTGACGACAGTACTGAATCACCAGCACGATGATCCTGTCTCCGAGCGGGAGGTCGCCATTGGCCTGATGGGGCGCCAGGAATACGTGGACAATCCGCTGCTCGTACAGGCACGTGAAGGATTCTCGCTGCTGGATCTGAAGCGGTTCGTCGAATCACGCGGCTATCAGGGGATTGGCCTCGGCCAGCTCGAGTTGGACGGGCTGGTGCAGCGCGCCCCGGTGATCGTGCCTATCAAGACAAAGGGCTACAATCATTTTGTCATCTTTCGCGGCGTGGCCGGTAACCGCGTTCTTTTGGCCGACCCGGCCTGGGGTAACCGGACCATGCGCAGATCAAGGTTTTTGGACGCCTGGATCGACTACCCGAAACTGGGTCACATTGGCTTCATCGTCGCGTTAGCATCGGGTGAGCAGGCTGAGCCCTATCGGCTCGCGCCGAGGGAAAGCGAATTTCTGTTCCTGCGGTGACATTTGCGCCGCACATCCGCTTTGGCCAAGCTCGTCCGGCGACGAGTCCGACAACCAGCAGCAGTAGCGTCGGCGGTGAGGGGATGCTGCGGTATTCGCGACCTGCGAACGATAACACTGCCCCAATCGGTGCGATGAAATCCGAACCCCAATCAGTGTCTGTTTGTCCGGGGATGTCCAGCGAAATAAAGAGTTCCGGAAGTAATAACGAGTTGGGGGTATTGAGCCTTGCGAAGGCGCTGAGCCAGTCAGAGTCGTTCGCGTCCCCGATTGCTTGGTTCAAGATCGGCGCGAATAGGTTGAACCCCTGCTCATCAACGTAGCGCTCATCGAAAACAAAACTGGGCGTGTTTGCGCGGTAAAGGACATCGCCGCGGTTGCTCAGTAATTGAAACGATCCGCCGGCGAAAAAGGCGCGTCCATCGTCGACGCTAAGCAGCCGTAGTGGATCGAGCTTGAGAGAACCCGTCGACAACGGATCGTCTACATAGCTCGGGTCGAGCCAATCCGTAGAGTCCTCTGAGAGGAGGGTTATCGGCATCGGATCGACGGTCAGCAGGCCGGTTTCTGCGTCCCAGACTGCTTGAGTGTTCCCGCCGAGAGAGCCTGTCTGCAGGCCCAGGCGCGGTGCTGCGGCCGGTGGTGCTTCCGCCGCGTACTCTAAGTGATCAAGGCTCAGACTGAAACTAAACGCAGCGGGGTTGGCTATGTTATTCATCGATAAGTGAACGGAAAAGCCGGAGCCTGCGGCAGGTGTTCCGCTGAGTAGGCTGCCGAGCCAGTCGCGCACTGCGCTGCTGTTCGGTAGATCCGTCGCGCTGGCGCTGAGTTGCCCGTCCTCGGAGACGAATGAAAAGCCCAGGCTGCCGATGAGCGCGCTCACCGGCGAGCCAGTTGCGTCGAATCCGCTCTGGACGATAGAGAGCATTTGCGACATATAGGCAAAGGACGCGCTGGGTTGCGTGCTGATCCCGAGGTCGGTCAGGCTCCAGCTCAGAGACAGCGCAGGTGGCCGACCGTTGTCTAGCGCCTCGACGTTTATGTCATCGATCCTGGCTGCGCCGGTGACCATGACCCTTGCGAACAGCGCGTCAGTCGACTGAGAGCGTGCGAGAGTCGAGTGAGCGAGGTCGATCCGCGCGATCTCCGACGAACGATTGAGCGCGCCACCCTCGATGACCCGCGGCCCTGGATTGACGATGACTGTGGCTGAGCCCAATGCCTCATGATAAGTCTCGGTTGCTTGCGGCCCTAGCGCTACTGCCGCGCCCTGTAAGGAGGTTATGGACTGCGTCGTCATGTTAGGCCATGGTGATAAAACGACGTTCTCCGCCGCGACCGAGATGGACATCTCGCTACTCGTGTACGCGAAGGGGATGGGGGTGGCGACGGCCGTGGGGGCGCTCAACAGGATCGGGAGGGCCTGCAGTAGCACCGAAGTAAGCTTGCGATTGATGGTCATCGTGATCTCTGGTTAGCGTGAACTGGTTAGCGTGAAACAGACACTTCATTTTCCGGGGTGGCGAAGCGCTATGAACGTTAGTTGCTGCGCAAGTGGATCGATGTAGCCATCAGAACCTGATTGGCAGTGATACTGCGAAGGCATAGTCGGGAGCACTATCGGTCAGTCCGACGACGGCGCTTAACGAAAGCAAGAGATTGCGCCCGAGGATGAAGGAGGCGCCAAACGCCATAACGCTGGTGGTTTCATCGCTGCCAGGGATCGACTGACCACCGATTCTCGTCTCTTGGGCAAAGGTCTGCGCAAGGGACATGCTGAGCGACGTCTCTGGGCTGGCCGCCAGGGAGACACCGAACGAGATGCCGAGCTCGTCGCCGGGGTCGATATTGTCCTTCTCGAACGTGGTCTCGTAGGATAAGCTGGCCGTCAATGCGAGGGGATCTTGGCGCGCCAACGCGCTCAAGGAGCCGCGCAGCTCGCTGAAGCCGATCCCGAGGGCGAGGTCGTTATCGAAGCGCTCGCCGGTATCGCTGTCCCAGGTCAGGCGCGCCACTAAGTCGGGCCACCATTGATCCTGCTGCAGCAGCGTCTTGGCGAAGCCAACCTTGATGTCACCCAGGGAGCTGCCATTACCTTTGGCCTCGTTGAGTCCATTGAGACTGCTGGGCTGAACCAGTGACTGACTGACGTAGCGATAGGGGATGTCTAGCTCGAGCTGCGTGTCCCAAGGTAGCCCGGCCCGGCCGCGAAGGCCGAGATCCCATTCATTGCGGCGACTCTCGATGGAGCCAGCCGCCACCCCACGCGGATCGATCACCAGGGTTGGCTGATCCGTCTCCCGCCGTGCATAGGCGACATAGGGCTCGAGCTCGAATTGACCTGCCGGTAATAGCAGCACGCCTTCTTGGGTTAGGGTTCGTTCCAAGGCGCGTTCGGCCGCCAGCGGGTCGACCTCAACGACACCTGGCCGCGGCGCTGTATTTGGCCTCGAGCGACGGTCGGAGGGTGCTGGGTTGGGGCTCGGGTTCGGTCGTGCAAGGTCGCTTGAGGCTGGTGCTGCCGCAACTTTGGCTTGAGCCCAACGTTGCTCCAGACTTACCACCCGATCGAGTAATTCATCAATGATCGCGTCTCGGCGTGCCACGGCGGCCTTCAGTTCGGCGATCTCGGTGCTGGTGTCCGCGATGGCTGCAGTTGGCAGGGCGCTTGGCGCTATACCCCACATCACGACGTGCAATAGGCTGGCAGGGAAGACCAACCGGCGGTTGAGTAGGTGCCTATTAGGATTTTTGTCTGTGTCCATATTGGTTCTTCTTGGATGGATGGGCAGTGCTGAATGCTGCTAAAGAACCCGCCTGATAGTCAGCGCGCAGGCGGTTGCGAAGCTGAGCTGTTGTGGCATCTCGATGCGCGGTCGATACTCAGCGGCGGTAATGCCCCCCCCTCTGTGGGGGGCGCAGGGAACATGCGGCTGCCTCCTGGACCCGTTGACGCGGGGCGGGAGGTGCGGATGCCGCGGAGCAGGGTGACGTCTTGCGGGGCGTGGGGACGTATTGCGCAACGTTGTCGAGGCGCGGCGGGGCTGCCTGGGGGTTGCTACCGTCTGCCGCAACTTGGAGACCATGCTTGTCCATGAGACGGTAGAGCGTCGCCCGTGAAATTCCGAGCCGCTTGGCGGCCAGCGAGATCGTGCCGCTGCTTTGGCTTAGGCTACGCTTTAAGGCGCCAATCTCAGCTTGAGCGCGAATCTGCTCTAGCGAGTATCCACCTGCTTCCTGCATCAAATGGCCCAGGCCCAGGTCTTCTGGCGTGATCAGCGCGTGCTCCGATACCGCCATGGCGCCCCGCATACGGTTGATCAGTTCGCGGACATTGCCCGGCCACGCGTGCAGGCGCATGGCCTTGACCGCTTTCGGGCTCAATCCCCGGATACCGCCACGCTTTTCCTTGGCATGGGCCTCGAAGAAGTATTCAGCCAACAATTCGATGTCTTCGACGCGTTCTCGCAGCGGCGGCATCTCCAGGTGGAGGACGTTGAGCCGGTAGTAGAGGTCTTCGCGAAAGCGGCCTTCAGCCACTGCTCGCTCGAGATCGATGTGGGTAGCCGCGAGGATGCGAAGATCGAGCGGGATGTCGACATGGCCACCGACGCGCTGGATACTGTGCTCTTGGAGTACGCGCAACAGGTTGACTTGCAACTGTTGCGGTAGGTCACCGATCTCATCGAGGAACAAGGTGCCTCGATTCGCTGATTCGATCTTGCCGATGACACGCTGGTTCGCGCCACTGAAGGCCCCGCGCTCATAGCCGAATAGCTCCGACTGGATCAGACTGGCCGGCAGTGCTCCGCAGTTAACGGCGACGAAAGGCCCCTCGCTGCGGCGCGAAAGGTGGTGAAGTGCTCGAGCTGTGAGTTCCTTGCCGGTGCCGCTTTCGCCGGCGATCATGACCGGGGCGTCAGAGACTGCTAGCCGAGTGATGCGCTGCCGGAGTGCTTTGAGCGCAAGGCTGTTTCCTACCAGCCCCAACGAGGGGTTGTCATTTTTGGTCGAATGTCGCTGGCGCCGCCGAAGGCTAGCCATTCCGAGGGCATGGCCGAGCGTGATCTGCAATCGGTCAAGATCGATCGGTAGAGTGTGGTAGTCGTAACAGACTTGGGAGACCTCTTCGCGGACCTCATGCCGACAGAGGCTGTCACTCTTAAGCAGCGCAATCCAGTGCATGTCTGGGGGGCAGTTCCCGGCGAGTCCCAGCAGCGCTTTGCTAGAAGGGAGCGAATCGAACTCGACCAGACCAAGGCTTAGCCGCCTCGTGTCTGCCAACGTCCGCGCCTCCTCGATACTGCGGGCAATTAAGGTGTTCCAGCCGTTTGCGTGCAGTGCTTGGTAGACGCCCTGCCCGCCATCTGCAGCCAAGTAGAGTAGATCTCGTTTTTCGAGCGCTCGCGCGTCAATAGTCATTGACATCTTTCCCCCGATTGTCACGCGATTAGTGTCCCGCGCTGCGCCTTGTAGGCGGTGATTATTCTCGTTAGAAATTCCCCGCTGCAGCTCTCAATGTTTGTGTTTACCGATGATCTATCTCCAAGTGATCAGTCAAAAGCTTCATGTCTGTCTCCTGCGCATCTCCAGCCGCTCGGCCAAGTCGCGTGCTGCAGCTTGGTCTCGATTGGTCTTGTTCTGCGTGCATGTCAACAGTCTGTGCTTAACGTATTTCATCGAGCGCAACGGGTGTATCAGGTAAATGCTGAGCGAAGCATTCAGCGCCCACACCATTCCGGCTTGCAGCTAATCGGTAATCGGTACTGGTTCAGGCCATCGCAGCTGGCCATGGCTCGGGTAAACCCGACGACACTCGACAACGACCATGGCGATGAGATCTTAGCGGCCGACGAGAACGAGCTCTTTCTGTTTGCTTTCAGAGCATTGGGAAGAGCAAAGGAAGCTCTAGTCCGGTCGAGGTGACCATTGATCGAGAGCGTAGTGGTACGCTTCAACGCGCCAGTGATCGTGGTGGCGAAAGCTGAGTACAGGTGTGGGGCTGACGCCTTGCGGACTGTAAGAGGTCAGTCTGTAGAAGAGTTGGCTGCAGGTTTTGGTGGCGCGCCAAGAAGCATCTCAAGGCGCCGCTGCAGTCGCGTGCAACGATGCACATGCTCGGGCGTCATCGGCAGTTGCCGAGCATAGCTAAGAGCGAGGCTAAGGTTGCCGCAGACGTGCTCCTGGTATTTCGCCAGATCAACCAGGGCGCTGATCGTGCCTTCGGCGGCGAGCCGTTCCCAGATGCTGACGGCCTCGCTCCAGGCACCGCGTCGCCGCTTCAGTCGCGCGAGCACCAAGGCTGCTGCGGGCTCAAGATCGCGCGAGGCGGCGTCCAATAATCGCTCTGCCTCTCGCGCTTGACCGTTGCGCTCGAGCTGCCGGGCCAGTGCCGAGAGATCGGCCCCATAGCTCAGCGGCTCGCGTTGGACCTGGCTCAGCGCTGGCAGCAAGGCCGCTAACGACAGCAGATCGAGCCGGTTGTGGCGCAGCACCGCGCCGAGCCGCGCCGGGTTGCCCTCGCGCAGCCAGTCCAGCCAGGCGGCAGGTGCTTCGGCGCCGGGCAGGTCATCGGCGCGCTCGAAGCCAAGCAGACGTTGCTCGCAGCTCGCCAGCCGGCAGTTGGGCCAGCGCGTCGCGAAGGCACGTCGGATTGGATACAGCAGATCGAGATGCGGGATGGACTCCGGCAGACCGGGGAGGCCGTTCAGGCGCAGCCGGGTCTCGAGCAGTGGGAGGTCAAAAGTCTTGCCGTTGTAGCTGATCAGTGGATTGGCCGCGGCAAGCTCGGGCTGAATCCGCGCCATCATGGCTGGCTCAGCATCCAGCTCGAGCAGCAGATACTGGCGCAGCCGGATCTCGCTGCCCTGGATGCGCCCGATGCCGATGACGAAGGCCCAGGTGCCGGTGCCCCCGGCGAGGCCGCTGGTCTCGGTGTCGATGAAGGTCCATCCGTCCGGTGCTGGGAGCGCCAGGCGGGTGAGGTTGGTCTCTGCCAAGTGGCACTCGAGCCCGTGCGCGGGTTGAAAGCGCCCGTGGCGTTGAGTCAAGGGCTGGTGGCGCTCCAGCTGCAGGAGCCCCGGCGCGATGATCTTGGCGCCGAGGCTTTCGGCCAGTGCCTCTGCCGTTGGCCGTTCGTAGACGCGCTTGGGACCAGTAGTGGAGAGACGGCGGATGCGCTCGGCGAGGCTCAGTGGCCTTGCTTTGGCGGCGGTCGCGTCAGGCCCAAGCAGTTCGGTTTCAGCAGCTTTATCGACGGGCTGGCCAGGATCGCGGCTGTGTTGATCCTGCGGGTCTCGGTCCGGCTCTTGGCTTCGGGCGTCAGGCGAGATCTCGGCCAGACCGGATCGCGCCGACGTTTGCGGAGCTAGAGGCTGTGTGCCGGTCCTCGCGCGCAATCGACGCAAGCGTTCTTGCAGGCTCGACATTAGGAAATCCTAATCGATCACCATAGTTGCTGGCTGACAGAGATGGGGGCGCTGGTGAATCGGTTGTGGCCAGTCCATGTGGCGCATCGGACGCTGCCCCGTAAACGACTCGGCCGGTTTCGGTTGGTCTCAGGCATGATTACGCAACGCCCCCGTTGAGCAACACTAGCACGCTGAGAGCGGCCTGCTTCGGGGTCAATGTGCGGTTCTCATCGCCAGCCAAGATCGGCCCGACGCAGGCCGGGCAGCCGGCGCGGCAGGCGCAGCCGCGCACCAAGCCGAGCGCATCCTGTACCAGCACCGCGGCATCATCGAACAACGGCGCCGACAGCCCGACACCGCCGGGGAAGTTGTCGTAGAGAAACAGCGTTGGCTCGAAGCGATCGCCGGGCGGCTGCTCCAGCGGTTCGTTGCTCGGTCCACGCAATTGCCCGCGACCGTCACTACCGAGCACCGCGGACCAGCTGCCCTGGCTGTCGCCGACCGCGCGCCCGAGATCCCTGACTTCGGCCATCGCCCGCAGGGCGGCGACATGGTGCAGTGCATAAGCGGCGCCGAGGAAGCCCTCGATCGCATGCTCGCGCGCCGGCAACGCCTGCTCGAGTGCCATGGGCTCGGCCTGCCACCAGACCGCAGTGGTGTGCATCTCTTGGTCGGGCAGATCGATGTGGCCGTAGCCGATATTGTCGTGGCTGTAATAGCGGATCTTCTTGTAGCCGGGATAGCGCCGGACGATGTGCACCTCGCCGTGCGAGGCTGCTGCGAAAGGGCATTCAGCGGCCGTACTGGTGAACGCTGACGGAGAAATCGACGCGAAGTCCTGTGAAACCTTTGGTGTCGCAGTCGCAGGTTGCGCCGGCATCTCGGGCAGGGGCGTGGCGCCTGATGCGGCAGGCTCGGCGGATGCGGCGCTTGCTACCGAGGCGGCTGTGGTCGCAGCGGTTGCGGCCCAGTCCGTTGTGCCCGCAGTGGTCGGCGTTGCGGCTGTCGGCCGACCGAGTGCGCGGCTGTCGAACCGATCAAGGATCTTCAACCGCGTGTAATCGATCGCATCGGTGTAGTAGTCGGCGCGGGTCTGGCGCACGAAGGCCTTGCGCCCGGTCCAGTCGAGCCGCTCGACCTGATAGGGCTGCGACTGCACCATGTAGATCGCACCCTCGTAGACGGTGCCCGGCGCGCTGCTGTAATCGACCTCGGCGATGATGGTCTGCTTGCCGTCGCTGATGTCGATGACGACGAAGTTGCCCTCCGCCACCGAGCGCAGGGAAACGGCATTGGCCGGGTAGCTGTCGGCGATCCAATACCAGCGCCCGCCATTGGGGCCGGCTTGACGCTGCAGCACACCCTCGTCACGCAGGTAGCTGAGCATCTCGCCGAGATCCTCATCGCAGCCGGGACCGCCGAACTGATCGCCATCTTGGAACGGCAGCTCGAAGGCGGCGCAGCGCACATGGTCCATCAGGATCAGCAGCTGATTGGGATGGATGCGCGCATGCTCGGGCGAGGCGCCAAGGAAGAACTCCGGGTGCTGCACCATGTACTGATCCAGCGGATCGCTGGTCGCCACCAGCACGCCGAGGCAAGGGCGATTGCGCCGGCCGGCCCGCCCCAGGCGCTGCCAGGTGGCGGCGATGGTGCCTGGGTAGCCGTTCAGCACAGCGACATCGAGCGCGCCGATATCGACCCCGAGCTCCAGCGCCGAGGTGCTGACCACGGTGTCGACGCGTCCGGCGCGTAGCGCCTGCTCGGCCGCGCGTCGCTCGCTCGGCAGATAGCCGCCGCGATAGGCGAGCACCCGCGGTGGGCGTCGCGGGTCGCGATCGAAGACGTCCTTCAGGTACTTGGTGATCACCTCGACCATCAGCCGCGAGCGGGCGAAGACGATGTTCTTCAGTCCGCTCTTGGTCGCCATCCGCGCGATGCGGGTGGTCTGCGAGCGCGCCGAGGCGCGGATGCC
The DNA here is from genome assembly GCF_016583905.1 of Lamprobacter modestohalophilus. Lineage (GTDB taxonomy): Bacteria > Pseudomonadota > Gammaproteobacteria > Chromatiales > Chromatiaceae > Lamprobacter > Lamprobacter modestohalophilus. Next base: position 83,081 of record NZ_NRRY01000006.1, read on the forward strand.
GAGGTCCGGATTGATCACCGGCGGATTCCAGAGCAGCAGATGGCGCTCGCCTTGCGGGGCGCCGCTGTCGGTGATCGGGACCACCGGCGCGCCGATCAGCCGCTCGGCGAGCTCGGCTGGATTAGCGATGGTGGCCGAGGCGAAGATGAACTGTGGCCTGACCCCATAGAACTGGCAGATCCGCTGCAGTCGGCGAAAGACATTGGCGACATGCGAGCCGAAGACCCCGCGATAGCTGTGCAATTCGTCGACGACGATGAACGCCAGCGACTCGAAGAACTGCGCCCATTTGGTGTGATGTGGCAGGATCGCCTGATGCAGCATGTCCGGGTTGGAGACGACGATATCGCCGCGGGTACGCACCGCTTTGCGCGCGTCGCCCGGGGTGTCGCCGTCGAAGTTGAAGGCCTTGATGCCGAGGGTGGTCGCCGCATCGGCTGGCGCAGGGCCCGCGCATGCTGCGCTGGCATGCGCGGTCGTTGCCCGGGAGCCGGCGATCCGGTGTTGGAACACTGGCACTGCATCCGTCGCGAGGCCAAGGTGGCCTGTGGATGCCTCGCCAGGACAGCGCTCAGCGCCGACCTTCGGGCTGCTAGCTCGATTGAGCTCCATCAGCTCCGCAACCTGATCCTGCGCCAGCGCCTTGGTCGGGAACAGGTAGAGCGCCTTGGCGCTACGGCTGAGCACCGCATCGAGCACCGGCAGGTTGTAGCAGAGGGTCTTGCCGGACGCGGTCGGTGTGGCGACCACCAGATGCTCGCCCTGCTGCGCCAGATCCCAGGCCGCGCGCTGATGGCTGTAGAGGCTGGTGAAGCCTCGCGCCGCCAAGGCCTCGCTTAGCGCTGGATGCATTGATTCCGGGATCGGCGCCTGGCGTGCCGCGGTCGCTGGCATGCGCAGCTCGCCGGTGATGCGGGTGCTGTACTTGCGATGCAGTCGTGCCAGCAGGCGGTTGACGCGGTCATCGTCCGCGCCTTCATGGGTCCCGTTCATCTCGTCAATGCTCATGCACCCTCGGCTGAATAACGCGGTCTTGGCTGTTGGGCGCTGTTGTTCGTGGCGAGGGATCTTGCCCGGCTGCGCAACACTGTCTTTCCACTGTGCGATCAGTTCGCGACAGCCGAGTTCCGGGCTCCATCCATCGTGGATCGCCGCCAGGGTCAAGGCGTCGGCGCTTCGGACGTCAGAGCCAAGCGCTGCGCGACCAGGTCCAGGATGGCCTTGAGCCTGTCTGAGGCCTCAAAAGCCATGTTCAGCACACTGGCGTTACGTTCTGGCTCATCTGGGTACTCGGGCGCGAACTGGTTGCGAATGGCGCGCAGCCGTGGCCACTCCTCGGCCTGCTCCAGATAACCCAGTTGTTCCAGGCGGTTGAGCTTGTCCAGCATGGGCCGGTGCTCGTAAGGCTCTTGTAAATAGCCCAGCACGGCAGGCAGCAGGCGGCTGCCTATGGCATCCTGCAGCTTGCCAAAACGCAGCACGAATTGATCCAGATCCTGCACGGTCTCCGCATCCAGTGTTTCCAGGCGCTCGCCCGTCAACGGTCGCCAAGGCGCAAGGACGGTCAGTGCGTAGGTCATGTAACGACGATGCTGTAAGCACTCGCGCCAGGCCTGCTGCAGGCGCAAACTGGGGATATCGTCTGTCATAGGGGGATGCCCGTCTGCTCGGCGATGGTGAAGATCGGTGGGCGCAGTCGCCGGTTAGGATGGTCGATGAGGACATCGATGCGCTGTTCTCCAAGCGCCTGCTGCAGCTGCATCTGAAAAGCGATCTCCGCGTTCGCGAGCGCGCTGGGCTCGGCGAGCGAGGTGCTAATCAGCAGGTCGATGTCGCCGCCGCGTTTGCAATCATCGGTCCGTGATCCAAACAGGCGCACGCTCGCGTTGGGGCCAAAGCAGCTCAGTGTTGCGCTTTTGATTGTCTGACGTTGGTGGTCGTTCAAGCGCACAGCGCATCTCCTCGCGTTCTAGACGCGCATCAACGAGCGAGTCGTCTAGGCCAAGAAATCAGGCCCTGTGCCCCGGGCCCTGCAACGAGGCCATGAAGTGAACTCATGAGTTCATGCCAGAATCGTGATGTTGACAGCAGGGCTTTGCCCTCGCTCATGAGGACGAGGCGCTCATGCCTCTGATGTGTGCAGTCGAGCTTATCCTGCCATGTCGCATTGATCCAGCGATGGCTTGGCTGCTCTAACCAGCATGGCGGAGGGCTAGCCACCCCGTTAGATGAATCGCAGGAGATTCAGGTTTGCGTGAAGCTCGTGACTGATCCGATCCGATCCGATCCGGGCAGGGTGGTATGGCGCCAGGCAGGTTACCCTGAACAGCGCGACTTATCGGAGGTGAAGAGGATGGCTGAATCGAATGCTGAGCGGGTCATCGTCGGCCTCTCCGGTGGCGTCGACTCGGCCGTGGCCGCGCATCTGCTGCTGGAGCAGGGCTACCAGGTCGAGGCCCTGTTCATGAAGAACTGGGAGGAGGATGACGAGCCCGGCTATTGCGCGGCGGCCGAGGATCTGGCCGATGCTGAAGCGGTGGCCGAGCGGCTCGGTATCCGGCTGCATCGGGTCAATTTTGCGACCGAATACTGGGACCGGGTGTTCGAGCATTTCCTGGCCGAGTATCGCGCCTTGCGCACGCCAAACCCGGATGTGCTCTGCAACAAGGAGGTCAAGTTCAAGGCCTTCCTGGATCATGCACTGACCCTTGGTGCCGATGCGATCGCAACCGGCCACTACGCGCGCGTTGAGCACGGCACCGATGGTACGCACTTGCGCCTCGCTGTGGATGCGAACAAGGACCAGACCTACTTTCTGCATCAGCTCAGCCAGGCGCAGCTCGAGCGGGCGCTATTCCCGCTGGCCGACCTGACCAAGACTGAGGTCAGGGCGAGAGCGCGCCAGCTCGGGCTGGCGAACGCCGAGAAGAAGGACAGCACCGGCATCTGCTTCATCGGCGAGCGCCGGTTTGCGGACTTCCTCGACCGCTACCTGCCGCGCAATCCGGGGCCGATCATGACCCCCGAGGGCGAGGTTGTGGGCGAGCATCGCGGGCTCGCCTGGTACACCATTGGTCAGCGCCAGGGGCTTGGCATCGGCGGGGTCGCTGCGCATGAGGAGGCGCCTTGGTTCGTGGCGGCCAAGGCGGTCGAGCGCAATGCGCTGATCGTCGTGCAGGGGGGTGACCATCCACTGCTTTATTCAGAGCATCTGGTCGGCGAGCAGTTGCACTGGATCGCTGGGCGGCCACCTATGGCCGCGCCGATCAACTGTCTTTGCCGGTTAAGGCATCGGCAACCGTTGCAGCGCTGTACCATCATCGATGTCGATAGCACGTCATGCCAGGTGCGATTCGATGTGCCACAGCGCGCGATCACGCCTGGCCAGTCGGCGGTGTTCTATCTCGACGATGACTGTCTGGGTGGCTGCGTCGTTCGGCAGGCCGGCTAGGGGCAATCCCTGCCGGCTGGGTCAAAGGTCAAAGGTCAAAGGTCAAAGGTCAAAGGTCAAAGGTCAAGCCGCCGTGCCACTGACTCGGCTTCATCGCCTGCATCTAACGGTCCTGAGAGTCGACGTTCTTGCATCGTAGGCCCATGATGCCTGCGTTGATGTCCACACATCCAACAAGAACAGACGCATGGCGTCGCAACACAGATGCCCAGCGTTCGTCGGCAGCTGCCTGCATGATGGTTCCAATATTGGCTACGCTGGCGCTTGAGTCGCGCGATCTGATGGCGCCGCAACGCCCGTTTCATGTTTTTCACTTGCACAATCCCGGAACAGGTCATTGTTCCAGGCGGCCGCTCCTTCGAGCGACCACCTGGGCCTGAATCGTGATTTGCAGAACAGGATGCTGAGCTTCATCTCTCTACTGGGCGCTCTTGTGTGGGTTAGGTGTCAGGTCGATGGGCGTCGCAAAAGGCTCGCAATACAGCATTCATCCGGGTTTGATATCCGGTACCCTGGGCCTTGAACCAGGCCAACACGTCATCATCGACGCGCAGCGCGATTTGAGTCTTGCGCGAAGGAATCGGTAAGCCCTTGTGCGCTATCGCATTGGCCCAGTCGTCTGGTGAAGTCATCGGGGCGTCTTCTGTATAGACCACCTCTGAATCGGGCTGAGCGCGGAGCCTTTCCCAGTCCGTGTCACCTCTAGTGCCCTTTGCGGTATCGCTGTGTCCAAGTTCTTTCTTCATGACCGACTGCCTTACGAGCTGAAATGAGGACGACAAAAAGGGCGACACCGTAGATCACTCCGATGCTCCGAAATCGGCGTTCGCGTTATGCTTCTCTGGCGTCTTCGCGAGTGAGGAGGTCGCCGTCAAAAAACGCCTCTAAATCGGCGAAGTCGACGCCATGTTGATCCCGATTGATCAGCCGCTTCGATTCATCCCAGGTGATCATGTCTGTGAGTGTAGATGCAAGTGTATATACGCGCAAGTAGCGGGTAAGGTAAAGACTTTCTAGGTGAACGACTGTTTTTGCCGGCTGCGGCATCGCTAACCGCTGCAGTCCTGTGCCGTGGTCGGTTACGATAGCCGGTCTTGCTAGGTTCGATGCGGCCTGCCTGCCTCTGAGCGCGGTGACGCCGGGCCATGCTGCTCTGTTCTACCTGGATGATGATTGCCTGGGTGGCTGCGTGCGCTTTGGCAGGCCACTTAGTGTCGAGCCCGAGCGCTCTTGCAGAGCCACAGATTTCGCTTTCCGCCAGCCCGACTGGCACGCGCCTTCGAGACTTGAAATCCATGCCCTATAGCGACCAAGACCGCATCATCGCGCTCGCCGGACTCCACCAGGCGGCGCATTGCGTGCTGCGCATCGCCAACCGCGGCAGCGTGGACATCGATCAGATGGAGCCTTGCCTCTACAGTCTGTTCCAGGTCGATGCCGATGATGTGCCGGCTGTGTACGGCGAGCCCGGCGCGGTGGCGACTGGGGCCCGACAGATCATCGCCCAGCTCACCGGCCAGCCGGAGCGCAACATGGAGATGACGCGCTATGTGATCACGCTGCTCAAGCATGAGCGCACCCTGGCTGGCCGGGGCGATATGCTGGCGGCGATCGGCGAGGGTATCGAGGCGTCGCGCGAGGCCCGCGGCGACGCGCCCTTGATCGACCGCGATGTGATCGCCCGTTTCGCCAGCCTCTATTCGGCGACCATCAGCAAGCTCGAGCCGCGCATCATTGTGCGCGGCAACCCGCTCTATCTGCAGAACGAGGAGAATCAGGAGCGCATCCGCGCGCTGTTGCTGGCCGGCATCCGCTCGGCGATCCTTTGGCGGCAGTGCGGCGGGCGGCGGATGCAGATCCTACTCGGCCGGCGCAAATTGCTCGATGCCGCGCGCGCCTACCTGAGCCCGACCGCGAGCGCGCAGCAGCCGAGTTAAGGCGTTCTGCTCCATGCAACTGAGCGCTGGGTGGTCGCATGCCCGCTGATCATGGTCATAAAGATGTCATTCGGCCGTCGCCTCACTAGAATCGTCTTAATTCCGCAGTCAACGTATTTACGGGAGCCTCCTCATGCACGACAGCTTCAAGTCCAAGGCCCGTCTCGACGCCGCTGGCAAATCCTACGAGATCTTTCGCGTCGACGCGGTGCCGAACAGCGCGCGGCTGCCGTTCTCGCTCAAGATCCTGCTCGAGAATCTGCTTCGGTACGAGGATGGTGTCACGGTCAAGCGGGCCGATATCGCGGCGCTGGCCAACTGGGACGCCAAGGCGGAGCCGGATCGGGAGATTCAGTACCGCCCGGCGCGGGTGCTGATGCAGGACTTCACCGGCGTGCCGGCGGTGGTCGACCTGGCGGCGATGCGCGATGCGATGAGCGCGCTAGGCGGTGATCCGAACAAGATCAATCCGCTGCAACCGGCGGAGCTGGTGATCGACCACTCGGTGCAGGTCGATAACTATGGCTCCGACAGCGCGCTCGAGCTGAACGCGCAGCTCGAGTTCTCGCGTAACCGTGAGCGCTACCGGTTCCTGAAGTGGGGCCAGCAGGCGTTCGATGACTTCAAGGTAGTACCGCCAGATACCGGCATCGTGCATCAGGTCAACGTCGAGTATCTGGCGCGCGTCGTCTTTGGCCGCGAGGTCAATGGCGTGCTTCAGGCCTATCCGGACACATTGGTCGGCACCGATTCGCATACCACCATGATCAATGGGGTCGGTGTGCTGGGCTGGGGTGTCGGTGGCATCGAAGCCGAGGCCTCGATGCTCGGCCAGCCGGTCTCGATGCTGATCCCGCAGGTGGTGGGCGTGAAGCTGAGCGGACGGCTGCCCGAGGGCGCCACCGCCACCGACCTAGTGCTGACCATCGTCGAACAGCTACGCCAGCATGGCGTGGTCGGCAAGCTGGTCGAGTTCTATGGCCCGGCGGTGAAGAGCCTGCCGATGGGTGACCGCACCACTATCGCTAACATGGCGCCCGAGTATGGCGCCACCTGCGGTCTGTTCCCGATCGATGACGAGACCCTCGATTTTATGCGCCTCACCGGCCGCAGCGATGAGCAGGTCGCGCTGGTCGAGGCCTATGCCAAGGCCCAGGGCATGTTCGATGCCGACGGCACCTTCGAGGCCGATTTCAGTGAGACCCTGGAGCTGGATATCGGCAGCATCGTGCCAAGCCTGGCCGGCCCCAAGCGCCCGCAGGATCGGGTGCCGCTGACCGAGATCAAGGCCAGCTTCGCCGGCGCGCTGAAGACGCAGAATGCCGAGCGCGGGGTCGATGATCGCCCCGCCGTGACCACCGAGATCGATGGCGAGCAGGTCGCGATCGGCGACGGCGCGGTGGTGATCGCGGCGATTACCTCTTGCACCAATACCTCGAACCCAACGGTCATGCTCGGCGCCGGACTGGTGGCGAAGAAGGCCGCCGCGCTTGGCCTGAAGGTGCCGGCCTGGGTCAAGACCTCGCTCGGGCCGGGCTCGATGGTGGTCACGCGCTATCTGGAGGCCGCTGGGCTGATGGACCCGCTGAAGCAGCTCGGCTTCCATGTCGTCGGCTACGGCTGCACCACCTGCATCGGCAACTCCGGCCCACTGCGTCCGGAGGTCTCGAAGGCGATCAGCGATGGCGATCTGACCGTCGCCTCGGTGCTGTCGGGCAACCGCAACTTCGAGGGCCGTGTGCATCCCGAGGTGCGGATGAACTACCTGGCCTCGCCGCCACTGGTCGTGATCTACGCGCTCGCCGGTCGGATGGGCTTCGATCCCTATAACGACCCGATCGCTGACGATGCCGACGGCAATCCGGTGTTCATGCGCGACATCTGGCCGACCCAGGCCGAGGTCGCCGATACCGTTTCCAGCTTCCTCGGCCAAGACGATTTCCGCTCGACCTACGCCGACGTCTTCGCTGGCGATGCCCATTGGCAGAAGCTCGAGGCGCCTGCGGGCAAGGTCTTCGATTGGGACCCAAGCTCGACTTACATCCAAGAGCCGCCTTACTTCCAGGGCATCCAGATGGAGCCAGAGCCGGTGCAGCCGATCCGTGACGCGCGCTGTCTGGCGGTGCTCGGCGACTCGGTCACGACCGACCACATCTCGCCGGCTGGCAGCATCAAGGCCGACAGCCCGGCCGGGCACTATCTGGTCGAGCAGGGCGTGGCGCCAGGCGACTTCAACTCCTACGGCTCGCGCCGCGGCAACCATCAGGTCATGATGCGCGGCACCTTCGCCAACATCCGGCTGCGCAACCGCATGGCGCCCGGGACCGAGGGCGGCGTGACCCTGCATCAGCCGTCGGGCGAGCAGGAGTCGATCTACGACGCGGCGATGCGCTATCAGGCCGAGGGCGTGCCGGTGGTGGTGATTGCCGGCAAGGAATACGGCTCCGGCTCGTCGCGCGATTGGGCCGCGAAGGGGCCGCGCTTGCTCGGCGTGCGGGCGGTGATCGCCGAGAGCTACGAGCGCATCCATCGCACCAATCTGGTCTGCATGGGCATCTTGCCGTTGCAGTTCCAGCCGGGCGAGAGCGCCGAATCGCTTGGCCTGACTGGCAGCGAGCTGTTCAGCATCGGTGATCTCGAGGACGGCAATGCCAAACAGGTCGAGGTGACCGCGACCCATGCTGATGGCAGCGAGGTGCGCTTCCAGGCCAAGGTCCGCATCGACACCCCGAACGAAGCCGATTACTACCGCAATGGCGGCATCCTGCACTATGTGCTGCGGCGCCTGGCGGTGGCCTGAGCGGAGCGCGTGACCCTCATGGAGTTATCTTCCCTCACCGCCATCTCGCCCATCGACGGCCGCTATGGCGCCAAGACCGCTGATCTGCGCTCGATCTTCAGCGAATTCGGGCTGATCCGGCATCGAGTGGTGGTCGAGATCGCCTGGCTGAAGGCGCTTGCCGATTGTCCTGAGATCGCCGAGGTGCCGGCGCTCTCGAACGACGCCCAGCAACGGCTCGATGCGATCGGTGGCGAGTTCTCGGTCGAGGATGCCGCGCGCATCAAGGCCATCGAGCGCACCACTAATCACGACGTCAAGGCGGTCGAGTATTTCCTGAAGGAGCGCATCGCCGATCACGCCGAGCTGGCGGCGGTCTCGGAGTTCATCCACTTTGCCTGCACCTCCGAGGACATCAATAATCTGGCGCACGGTCTGATGCTCAAGGATGGGCGCGATCATGTGCTGCTGCCGCGCATGGATGCGTTGATCGAGGCGCTGCGCACGCTGGCGCATTGCCATGCCGAGCTGCCGATGCTCTCGCGCACCCATGGCCAGCCGGCCTCGCCGACCACGCTTGGCAAGGAGCTGGCCAATCTCGTACACCGGCTGCGGCGCCAGCGCAATGCAGTCGCCGCCGTTGCGCTCCAAGGCAAGATCAATGGCGCGGTCGGCAACTACAACGCCCATCTGGTTGCCTATCCGGAGCTGAATTGGCCGGACTTTGCGCGCCAGTTCGTCGAATCGCTCGGGCTGGAATGGAATCCCTATACCATCCAGATCGAGCCACACGACGGCATGGCCGAGCTGTTCGATGCCATCGGCCGCTTCAATACGGTGCTGATCGATGGCTGCCGGGACATCTGGGGCTATATCTCGCTCGGCTACTTCAAACAGCGCACGGTCGAAGGCGAGGTCGGCTCCTCGACCATGCCGCATAAGGTCAACCCGATCGACTTTGAGAACGCCGAGGGCAATCTCGGCATCGCCAATGCGCTCTTTGATCATCTCTCGGCGAAGCTGCCGATCTCGCGTTGGCAGCGTGACCTCACCGATTCGACCGTACTGCGCAATCTCGGTGTGGCGGTTGCGCATACGCTGATCGCGCTCGATTCGGCGCTCAAGGGGACCGGCAAGTTGGATGCCAACCCCGCACAGTTGGCGGCCGATCTGGACGCCAACTGGGAGGTGCTCGCGGAGCCGATCCAGACTGTCATGCGCCGTTACGGTGTCGAGCAGCCCTATGAGAAGCTCAAGGCCCTGACGCGTGGGCAGCGGATTGGCCCGGATGCCTTGGCGACCTTTGTCGAGACCCTTGAGATCCCCGAGGCGGCCAAGGCCGAGCTGCGGGCGCTGACGCCGACGCGCTATATCGGCAATGCCGCGGAGCAGGCGAAGGCCATCTGAGCGAGGCCCGTTTAGGAGCATTCAATGGAGGACGCCTCGCCTGATCAAGACGACGGCCTTTTGTCGAGCGACACACGCCGGCGTTTCGCTTTGGGGTGGGCTGCGACCTGATGGCGAGAGCGCATAGCGTGCATGCTAGCCTGCCGTCAGCTAGTCGATGCCGTGGTCGGCCTTTACGCCCCCAGCGGTTGCTGCTCGGAGCCGCCTTCATCGTCCTCGGTGAATTCTGCTTTGCGTCGATGGGGGTCGGCATTCGCATTGTTTCGGCGGAGCTGCCGAATGCGATGGTCGTCTTTGGGCGCAATCTCATTGGCCTGATGCTGATTGCGCCCTGGCTGCTGCGCCACGGTCTGGGCGATGTCAAAACCGCGGTGCCTGGCCTGCATCTGCTGCGGGCCATGGCTGGCCTCGGTGCCATGTATTGCTTTTACTATGCAATTGCTGAGCTGCCCTTGGCCGAGGCCATGCTGCTCAAGCTGACCGCGCCGATCTTTATTCCCCTCATCGCCATTCTCTGGCTGCATGAGCGAGTGACTGCTCTGCTTTGGGTCGCGCTTGGGATCGGCTTTGCTGGCGTGATCCTGATCTTGGAGCCCGATCTAGGTCAACATTGGGCTGGGATCTCGCCAGTAGCCTTGATCGGCCTGCTGGGCGGGGTGCTGGCAGCGGTCGCCAAGGTCACGGTGCGTCGGCTTTCGCGCAGCGAGCCGATCGGACGCATCGTCTTCTATTTCGCGCTCGTCGGTGTCTCGGTCTCGGCGCTGCCGCTATTCTGGGACTGGCAGACACCGACATTCGTCGCGCTGCTCTGGCTATTCGGCATCGGCATGGCGGCGACGCTAGGCCAGTTGGCGCTGACGCGCGGCCTCTCTTTGGCGGCGGCTTCGAGCATGGGTGCCTTTGGCTACTTTTCGGTCGTGTTCGGCGCTGGTTATGGGTGGCTGTTCTGGGGTGAGCCGCTGACCTTGACCCTAGTGCTGGGGAGTCTGTTGATTGCCATCGGCGGCCTGCTGGCGAGTCGCTCCAGCAACTTCCGGCCTATCGAGCCGACGCCTGCTGCAGAGCCAACCGTCTCTGGGGTGAACAATCGACCCGCTGCCAAGGTGACCTCCAGTCCATGAGCACATGGCCTCACTTCCCCAAGCTTCGGTTTCCCAACGGTCTGGATGCGCAGGGCTTCCTCGCGCGTTATTGGCAGCGTGAGCCTTTGCTCATGCGCCAGGCCTTGCCCGGGTTTGAGAACCCCTTGCCCGGTGATGAGCTGGCCGGCCTCGCCTGCGAGCCCGATGTCGAGTCACGCATCATCCTGGAGCAGGCGGAGCAGGGGCCATGGCAGGTGCAGCATGGACCCTTTGACGCCGAGCGTTTTGCCGCCTTGCCACCGAGTCACTGGACGCTGCTGGTCCAAGACGTCGATAAGCACATCGCTGAGATCGGCGCCTTGCTTGACCGCTTCGATTTTCTGCCGAGATGGCGCATCGACGACATCATGGTCAGCTACGCCGAGGACCAAGGCTCGGTCGGCCCGCATGTCGACGACTACGATGTGTTTCTGATCCAGGCTGAGGGACGCCGGCGCTGGCGTATCGCGACCGATCCGAGGGCACCCATGGCGCTGATCCCGGACCTCGAGATCCGGGTCTTGCGGCAGTTTCAGGCGGATCAGGAGTGGCTGCTGGAGCCGGGCGATATCCTCTATCTTCCGCCTGGCGTCCCGCATTGGGGCATCGCCGAGGGCGCCTGTCAGACTTGGTCAGTCGGACTGCGCGCCCCGGCCTGGCGCGAATTAGCCGATGATTGGCTCGCCCAAGTCGCCGAGCGATTCACGCCGCCCGGGCGCTGGCAAGATCGCAAGTCGGCACCAGCATCAAATCCGGCAGAGCTGGATCAAGCGAGCGTTCAGGCCATGCGCGCAGTGATCGAGTCTGGCGTCGCAGCGGCCGGTCTCGATGCATTTACGACTTGGCTGGGGGCTTGGCTGACCGAGCCAAAGCTCAATCTGGAGTTGGAGCCGCCTGCGCCGCCCTGGACAGAGGCGGAGGTGATCTCGGCCCTCGAGGCGTCGCAGCGCTTTGAGCGCGATGGGCGCTCCCTGATGCTGTTCGCGGCGCCGCTGGCGTTAGACGCTCGAGACACGCAAGAGTCGCATCATCATGTCTCGCTGTTCGCCAATGGGCGGGAACATGCGCTGCCGGCTGAGCTGGTGCCGCTGATCTCACTCGTGGCGAATCGGCGGACGCTGGAGCTTTCAGAGGTTCGCGCTTGGCTGCGCGAGCCACGCGCTAGGTCGTTGATCGCTGACCTATTTAACGCAGGCCACTACCTGATGGTGGATGTCGAGGACTGCTGAGCAACCGAGCCATCTGCGCTTTTCGAGCCAGGCCCAGCAAGCTCAGTGGTGCGCCAGCATCGGCATCCTGCTCTAGCGATCGACCTTGGTGATGACGACGCGGCGCTGCTCGACCGAGAACGGGCTGTACTGTGGCAGCAGGTCACGCTTGCCACGGCTTTCGGCCGGGGCGAGCAAGGAGGCAGGGTAGCCTTGGGCGATGAAGTAGTTACGCACAGCGGTCGCGCGCCGCATGCCAAGCGCCATGTTGTACGCGTCCGAGCCTTTGGCATCGGTGTGGCCGACGATGGTGACGTATTCTTGGGCTGGTGAGCGCAGCACCTTGTCGATGTAGCTGTCGATGGTGGCCAGTACCCAGCGATTCACCACGGTATCTGGAACGATGTACTCGTCGAACTCGAAGAGCAGTTTAACGGTGAGCTGTTCAGGAACTCGCGCTGCGCCGCATTCTGGAAGACGCGTGCTGTTTGGGTCTTCCCAGCAATCGCCGAATTGCCGTTCAGGACCCCAGTAGTCCGAGTAGACCGGGGCAGAGGGCGCTTGGGCGGTGCCGCTCGAGAATCCCGCGAAGCTTGCGTTGGGGAAGTTAAGCGTGAGGTAGACAACGAGTGTGGCAATGACTGAGGTGGCAAGGGCCTTCACGGGAGCACCGCCGATGGAGTCCAAAAAAGAAGCCGGCTAGACAGAGGCTAGCCGGCTATTCATGCCTCCGCCCGGGGCGAAGTCAGTAGGAACAGGCTCGACAATCTGGTCGACCGAGCCGTTGTCCCTGCAGGAGTCGACGCTTACTGGTCGACCTTGGTGATGACGACGCGGCGCTGCTCGACCGAGAACGGGCTGTACTGAGGCAGCAGATCGCGCTTGCCAAGGCTCTCGGCGGGAGCCAGCAGGCGGGCCGGGTAGCCTTCGGCAATGAAGTAGCTGCGGACCGCGTCGGCACGACGCATGCCAAGCGCCATGTTATAGGCGTCGGAGCCTTTGGCATCGGTGTGGCCAACGATGGTCACGTACTCTTCGACCGGGGTGCCTTGCACCTGGGCGATGTACTCATCGATGACGGCCAGCTCTTCGCGGTTGACCACGGTCTCTGGCACCTGGTACTTGTCGAACTCGAACAACAGCTTCACGGTGATCTCAGCCGGCACGATGATTTCGCGCTCGCAAGGCGGCAGATTGTTCGGGCCGTCTGGATAAGCACTCTGCCAGCACTCGCCGTAGCTGGTTGCCCACAACTGACCGTCAGGGAAGTTCCGGTCGCCCGCTGCGTACCAGTACGACTCTTCGAGATCCTGGGCAACGGCTGCGCTGCCAACGAAGAGGGCGGCGACTGCAGTGCAGGCAACTGCCGCACTGCGGAGAGATTTCGTGGTGATGAACATTCAGTGGCTCCTATCGAAAGTTAGAGGTGCAGACTCGAGAACGGCCTTGGAAATTTCAGCAGCTGGCGCTGATCTTGTGTCGACGAATCAACTGCTGCCGTGGAACAATGATAGCGCGTTGTCGGTAAAATGAAACAGGAAAAGCGAAAAAACCGCAGTCATGGGCGAACTATACCATAGTAGTGCAGCCTGAACACAAGGTTACCGTTAGGTTGTTAAATTACAACAGCTGTCTCAAAGGCCGCGAAGCAGGGCTGTTTATGTACGCTGGGCAGGCGTTTAGTGGGTTATCGGCTCGGCGCGGAAGACTCGGCGAGCAAGACTAGGAGCGCCCACTCGAGACATTGGCAGCACGGCAGAACATGAACGTCGACGGGAGGGTACTCTGATGCTGCTGAACGTGGCGAAAAGGCTACAGAAGGACGTCGCCGCGCTCGCTTTTGGTCCACCAGTGGCCTTTGTCTACAACCCGCTCGCCTACGCCTGGGATGCTCACGCGGCTTATCTGGAGCGCTATGGTGAAGGCCGCCGCTCGGTCGTGCTCTTGGGCATGAATCCGGGTCCATTCGGGATGGCTCAGACCGGCGTGCCCTTTGGCGACGTCGAGATGGTGCGCGATTGGCTCGGTATCGAGGCGCCAGTGGGTGCGCCAGCAGCACAGCATCCGAAGCGGCCGGTGCTCGGGTTTCAGTGTCCGCGCCGAGAGGTCAGCGGCCAGCGGCTTTGGGGTTGGGCGCGGGCGCGTTTCGGCACGCCAGAGCGCTTCTTTGCGCAATGCTTCGTGGTCAATTATTGCCCGTTAGCGTTCATGACCGAGACCGGGCGGAATTTGACGCCGGACGCCTTGCCTGCTGATGAGAGAGCGCCGTTGTTTGCCGCCTGCGATCGGGCGCTGCGGTCGACAATAGATCTGCTCGAGCCCGCGCATGTCATTGGAATCGGCCGGTTCGCCGAGGATCGGGCGCGCGCCGCGCTGGCGGGGCGTGCTCTTCAGATCGGCCGCATCCTGCATCCAAGCCCCGCGAGTCCGGCCGCGAATCGGGGCTGGGCGGAGCAGGCGGAGCGAGGATTATTGCAGTTGGGTATTCAGCTTCCAGACAGCGCTTGAGACGCTCATCGACTTGCCATGATCTACTTGCCCTCATCGACTGACTGCTCGAACCTCGAGAGCGTGCGTGGACGAGGGGGCGCAAGTGGGGGGCTGCTATGCTTGATCGCTCGGCAGCGATCACTAGCGATCAATGAGGAGCGGTGTGACGATGCGCTTTTTCAATACCGAGGGGCCTGTGCGGGCCGATCTACATTACCTGCTGCCACCGCTCACGCGCTGGGATCTGGAGGAGGTGCTGGCGCTGATTGAGCAGAAGAAATACTTCCTGCTCCACGCTCCTCGCCAGACCGGTAAGACGTCCTGTTTATTGGCGCTGATGGCGCATCTGAACCGCGAGGGGCAGTATCGAGCGGTCTATGCCAATCTAGAGGTGGCGCAGACCACACGCGAGGATGTCACTCGTGGCATGGCGGCCATCTGTAGCGTGCTGGGACGTTCGATCGAGTTTTATCTCCAAGACCCGAGCATCGATGCTTGGAATCAGACCTTTGGACCGCGCCTGACCCCAGAGGATCGTCTGTTGCGGCTCTTGGCGACTTGGGCCAGCGCTGACGAGCGCCCGGCCGTGCTGTTGCTCGACGAGGTCGATGCGCTCGTCGGCGACACGCTTGTCGCCCTGCTGCGCCAACTGCGGGCCGGCTATTCCCAGCGTCCGCAAGCCTTTCCTAACACAGTCATCCTCTGCGGCGTGCGCGATCTGCGCGACTATCGCATCCACGCCCGCTCCGAGCCGGCGCCGATCACCGGCGGCAGTGCCTTCAACATCAAGGCCGAGTCGTTGCGTCTGGGTGATTTCAGCGAGGCGGAAACGCGGACCTTGCTGCAAGAGCATACCCAAGAAACCGGTCAGGTCTTCACCCCGGAGGCGCTGCAGCAGGTCTGGACCCTGACCCAAGGTCAGCCCTGGCTGGTCAACGCATTGGCCTATCAGGCCTGTTTCCGCTCCCGCGAGGGACGCGATCGCACCCGGCCAATCGATGCAGCGATGATTGACGCAGCCAAGGAGTACCTGATCCTCAATCGCGTCACCCATCTCGATCAACTGGCCGACAAGCTGCGTGAGGAGCGGGTGCGACGCATCATCGAGCCGATGCTGGCAGGCGAGTCGCTCGACAGTGTGCCCTTGGACGATCGCGACTATCTGGTCGATCTCGGCCTGCTGCGCCGTGCGGCTGGTGGAGGCCTGGTGGTCGCCAATCCGATCTATCGAGAAGTCTTGCCGCGCATGTTGGCACTCGGTCCGCAGGATTCCCTGCCGCAGATCAGCCCGACCTGGCTCGATGAGCAGGGCCAGCTTGATCTTGAGGCGCTACTCGCGGCCTTTCTCGACTTCTGGCGTCAGCATGGCGAGCCGCTGCTGAAAAGTGCCCCCTATCATGAGATCGCCCCGCATCTGGTGCTGATGGCCTTTCTGCACCGGGTGGTCAACGGCGGCGGCACGTTGGAGCGCGAGTATGCCATCGGCGCCGGGCGCATGGATCTGTGTCTGCGCTATGGCGCGGTGACGCTCGGCATCGAACTCAAGGTTTGGCGTGATGGGCGTCCCGATCCGTTGGCGCGCGGGCTCGAGCAGCTCGATGGCTATCTGGCCGGTTTGGGGCTCGAGTGCGGTTGGCTGGTACTCTTCGATCGCCGCAGTGGACAGCCGCCGATCGAGGAGCGCACCCGCGTTGATGAGGCGCTCAGTCCAAGTGGGCGGCGGATTCAGGTGATTCGGGCCTGATCGCGACGCTGGAGCGCATCGGCCCGAGGCGCTCAGTCTGGATAGGCAGCGCGTTTGGCTGCTTCGGCCCTGAGTGCTACGACGGTTAGCGGGCACTGCTATGCTTGATCGTTCAGCAGCGATCAATGAGGGCGGTGAGGCCATGCGCTTTTTCAATACCGAAGGGCCGGTGCGGGCCGATAAACATTACCTGCTACCGCCGCTGCAGCGCTGGCACCTCGATGAGGTGCTTGCATTGATTGAGGGAGAAAAATATTTCCTGCTCCACGCCCCGCGCCAGACCGGCAAGACCTCCTGCTTGCTGGCGTTGATGGCGCATCTGAACCGCGAGGGACGGTATCGGGCGGTGTATGCCAATCTGGAAGGCGCGCAGGCCTATCGCGAGCGCATCGAGCCGGCGATGGCGACCATCGTCACCGACATCGCCATGTGGGCCAGCGATGGCGTCGGGGATACCGAAGCCCCAGCCCTGGCCCGCGAGGTGCTGGCGCAAACACCGCCAGGCTCGGCGCTTGGGGTCTTTTTGAGCCGCTGGTGCGCGCGCCTAGAGGCTCCGCTCGTGCTCTTGCTCGATGAGGTCGATGCCCTGGTCGGCGACACCCTGATCTCGCTGCTGCGCCAGTTACGGGCCGGTTATACCAAGCGCCCCAATGCCTTCCCCAGCAGCCTGGTGCTGTGCGGCGTGCGCGATCTGCGCGACTATCGCATCCATTCCAGTGCGCAACAGGCCGTCATCACCGGCGGCAGTGCCTTCAACATCAAGGCCGAGTCGTTGCGTCTGGGTGATTTCAGCGAGGCGGAAACGCGGACCTTGCTGCAAGAACATACCCAAGAGACCGGTCAGGTCTTTACCCCGGAGGCGCTGCAGCAGGTTTGGACGCTCACCCAAGGCCAGCCCTGGCTGGTCAACGCACTGGCCTATCAGGCCTGTTTTCGCTCGCCCGAGGGGCGCGATCGCACCCGGCCGATCGATGCGGCGATGATCGAGGCGGCCAAGGAGCATCTCATCCTCAATCGCGTCACCCATCTCGATCAACTGGCCGATAAGCTACGCGAGGAGCGGGTGCGACGCATCATTGAGCCGATGTTGGCGGGCGAGTCGCTGGAGCAGCTACCGCTCAGCGACCTCGAATATCTGACCGATCTCGGGCTGTTACGCCAGCGCAATGGCGGTGGCATCGAGATCGCCAATCCGATCTACCGCGAGGTCTTGCCGCGCACCCTGGCCCTGGTGCCTCAGGCCTCGCTGCCCAGCATCAGCCCGACCTGGCTCGATGAGCAGGGCCAGCTTGATCCGGAGCAGCTGTTAGCGGCCTTCCTCGACTTCTGGCGCCAGCATGGCGAGCCGCTGCTCAAGAGCGCGCCCTATCATGAGATCGCCCCGCATCTGGTGCTGATGGCCTTTCTGCACCGGGTGGTCAACGGCGGCGGCACCTTGGAGCGCGAGTATGCGATCGGCGCCGGGCGCATGGATCTGTGTCTGCACTATGGCGCGGTGACGCTCGGCATCGAGCTGAAGGTCTGGCGCGATGGCCGGCCTGATCCGCTCTCGCGCGGCTTGGGGCAACTTGATGGCTATTTGGCCGGGTTGGGACTGGACGGCGGCTGGCTGGTGCTCTTCGATCGCCGTTCCGCACAGCCGCCGATCGAGGAGCGTACCGGCGTTGACGAGGCGCTCAGTCCGGGTGGCCGTCGGATTCAGGTGATTCGGGCCTGATCGCAAGGCTCATGGCGCCATGACAGTGAGAAGAGACGATGAATAGAATCGCTACAGACTTTGAAGCAGGCAAAGGAATGAACCCTTCTTCAAAGAAAACGCTAACCATGGACTGCGAGCAGCAAGACAATAGCCGCTGATCAACAGCGGTTTGCTGTGCTCCTTCAGGCGCTGGCGTCCTCAACAGACCCCACCGGCACCGCCACCTCATCCGCCAAGCTGGCGATCTCGTTCAGCAGCCGCTTGTAATCCGGACTCTCGGGCGCAGCATAGTTGAAGTTCTTGAACAGCCCAGTGAGCTTGATGAAGAACTCGCGCGCGGCGCCTTTGCCGTCGAAGTCATACTCGCGATGCACCAGCTCGTAGACCCGCTCGAAGGTCATCTGCTGACGTTCGATCGGCACCGAGGCATCGACCTTGTCGAAGGCATCCTGCTGTAGGAAGACCATGTCGACGAACAGCGCCTTCTGATAGATCAGGTAGTCAGCCAGGGTCACGCCTTCCTCGCCGGTGACCTGCATCATCTGCTGCACGCGGTCGCCTTGGCGCAGCAGCTCTTGGATGCGCTTGACCCGCGTGACCCAGCTCGGATCGATGTGCGCGCCATACCAGTCGGCGAGCTGGTCAAGATAGCGTGACCAGGAGATCAGCGGATCGATGGCGGGGTAGAAGCGCTTGTAGGCGCGGTCATAGGACAGCCCCAAGAAGGTCTTCACCGTGCTTAGGGTCGACTGGGTGACCGGCTCCTCGAAGTTGCCGCCCGCTGGCGAGACGGAGCCGATCATAGTCAGGCTGCCGTGGCTACCGTCGGCGGTGCGAAATACACCGGCGCGCTCGTAGACGCTGCGGATCGAGGAGTCGAGATAGGCCGGGAAGGCCTCTTCGCCTGGGATCTCCTCGAGTCGGCCCGAGGTCTCGCGCATCGCCTGCGCCCAGCGTGAGGTGGAGTCGGCCAGCAGCAGCACCTGATAGCCCATCTGGCGGTAATACTCGCCCAGCGTGATGCCGGTGTAGATCGAGGCCTCACGCGCCGCGACCGGCATTGACGAGGTGTTGCAGACGATGATGGTGCGGTCCATCAGCGAGCCGCCGGTCATCGGATCGGTGAGCCCAGGGAACTCGGTCAGCGTCTCGACCACCTCGCCAGCACGCTCGCCGCAGGCAACGACGATGACGATATCGACCGACGAATGCTTGGCGATCAAATGCTGCAGCACCGTCTTGCCGGCGCCGAACGGCCCTGGGATACAGCCGGTGCCGCCGCGGGCGATCGGGAAGAAGGTATCGACCAGCCGGATCGTCGTGATCATCGGCTCGGAGGGATACAGGCGCTCGATGGCGCGGGTACGCAGCATACGCTCGGTCAGTGGGCGCCGGACTGGCCAGCGTCGGGTCAGATCCAGCGAGCGTTCCAGGCCATGTTGATCGCGGATGCGCACCACTGGCGTATCGACGGTGACGCTGCCCTCGCGAATCCATGTCACCTCGACTTCGCCGAGCTGGTCGAAGGGCACCATGATCTTGTGCGAGAAGGTGCCCTCTTGGACGGTGCCGAGCACGCCACCGGCCTTGAGCTTGGCCCCGGCCTGCACGCGCGGCACGAACGACCATTTCTTACCCTGATCCAGCGCCGGCATCTCGACCCCGCGCGGCAGGAAGGTGCCATGGCGCACGGCTAGGCTCTCCAGCGGATTCTGCAGCCCGTCGTAGACCTGGCCGAGCAGACCGGGACCAAGCGTCACCGAGAGCAGATCACCGCTCTGCACCACCGGATCGCCAATCGACACCCCAGCGGTGTCCTCGAACACCTGCACATCGGCGAAGCGACCGCGCACCCGCAGCACCTCGGCCTTGAGTCGTTCTTGGACGCCGCTCTCGGAGGGACGACGCGGCGCGATATAGACCACCTCGTTCTTCACCAGCGGCAGCGGCGCGCCCTCGTCGCTGCCACCCTCAATGGTGACCAGCGATTCCTGCACCGCGACCACGCGCGTCGGCACCGGCGCTGGGTGCGAGCCCGAGCCCGAGCCCGAACTCGAGGCTGGGCCCGAGCCAGATGCTGGACCCGAGCCCGATGTCGTGTGCGCGGTCTTCGGCGATGGTTCAACCGCAGCCGCAGCCGCTCTGTGATCAGCCACAATCAGCATCCTCTCAGTGATTCAGTCATCTTGGTCCACTCGCCACTCGCCACTCGCCACTCACCACTCACCACTCACCACTCACGCAGCGGTCTCGGCAAGCAGCGTCTCGAGCGCTTCGAGTCCAGTCCCGAGCCCGGTTTGGCTCTCAGCAGAGCGCCCCTCATGGAGTCCAGCCTCGACCAGATGAGCAAAACGCTCCAGCGCCGCGCCGGCATCGTAACGGGTCCAGCGTGCGACCAGGTCCCAGCAGGCGACATAGGCCACCACCGCCTCGAAATCGAACGTATGCTCGGCGCCGATGCGCTCGAGATGCGTCCAGACGGTGCCGAGCAGCAGACGCTCCAGACCCAAGGCGTCGTCGCGCTCAAGCAGGCGCTTGGCCTCTGGCAGCCAGGGGAACACCCGCTCCAGGCGAAAATGCGGCTCGCCCCAATGGCGCCGGATCAGCGGTACCCAGCGGCCGAAGCCCCAGCGCCGCCGCTCGGAGGGCGCAAGGCCACCGGCATGCCGATGGCGCAGCGCGGCAACCAGGGTGCGCATCTCCAGGCGCCAGATCACCAGCTCGCGGACGAAGTCGTTGTGGATCTCGGCGATGCCCTGATCGGCCTGACGCACTAGGGCTTCGTCATCGATCTCAAAACGCTGATCCTTCCAAGCGATCAGTGCCTCAAACTTGGCGAGATCTTCGGCATCCTCGGGCTCGAGCCAGCGCAGCCGCATCTCTAGGCGCAGCCTTGAGAGCGGCGTCTGCTTGGCACCGAACAGCGGCCCGTGCGCGGGCAACGAAGTTAACAATGTTAAGTAGCGGTCACTCGGTGCCATTGCCATCGCCTAGCGCAGGCCTGCCATGGAAGAGGTGGCTCTTCGCCCGGACGCGAGGCGGTTCGTCACCGTCTTGCCCTTTGTACCGACCGTGGAACTCAATGCTCGCCGCACGACCGAGCTGACCTTCGCACCGACCGCACCGAACGTTGGGCTTAACGTGAGACTCGCCGACAAGCTGGCCCTGGCCATTGGGCTGGCTGCTGAAGTGAACTCTAGGCCTGCCATCACTTAACGGTCCCTTCCAGGATCGCCCGAAAGCGCGGCTGCAGATGCGCCAGGATCAGCTCGGCGACCTTCTCGTCGCTGAGATCGATCTCGATCTGCTTGTTGCGCAGCTGGATGCGGATGCCGTGGGCCTCGTCGTCGGAGACCTGGAAATTGACCCCTTCCTCGAGCACCTCGGAGGCCACCGCCAGCACGAAGTGCGAGAGCGAGCCTTCGCGCAGTTCGAGCGGATTGCGGCGCAGCTCTTCGATGCCGATCAGCTCGCGCGGCAGCACGATCTCGACCTGATCGCCGGGCTCGATGCCGGCCTCGTCGCGACCGCGCCGCGCTACCTCTAGGATCAGCTGCTGCAGGAATTCCTCACGCTCGAGCTCGGTGGTGATCAGCCGCCGGACCTTCTCACTGATGGCGCCGGTCAGCACCGCCGTCATCCGCAGCACGGTATCGCGCATAGCCAGGCGCAGCGCGTCTTCGCCAGCGGTCTTGAGGGCTGCGGCCTCTTGGCGTGCATCGTTGATCAGGCGCTCAGCCTCAGCCTCAGCCTCGGCGCGGATGCGCGTGGCCTGCTGGCGCGCCTCCTGCTCGATTCGGGCCGCCTCGGCGCGGCCTTTGGTGACCCCCTCATCGCGCAGGCGTTGGATCAGGGCGTCGACCCCGGCCGAGGTCGCGCTCGCCGGGGGTCTCTCGCGGGCGGTGTCGCGGGTCATCTCGCGGGCTGTCTCGAGCTTGGGCTCAGTCATCGAAAACTCCCGGTTGAAACCTCCCCCTTCCGGGGGATCATGCCGCACGGAAAAGGCGTCACCGCTTCCGTGCTGTCTCGTCCGGCTGGACCGGGCGTGAGCGTGGATTGAAACATCGGGATGATCCTTTAAGCCGGAATGTTGCCAGCAAGCACCAGCGCGAAGACGAAGACGAACACCGAGAAGCCTTCGACGATGGCCGCGGGCGCCAGCGACAAGCCAAAGATCTCCGGCTTCACCTTCATCGCCTGGATCGCCGAGGCGCAGGCGCGACCCTGCAACACGCTGGCATAGAGCAGTGCGATGCCGGCCAGCAGGCCGATGCCGAACAGGCCAGGGGCAGCGGTGTCGGTGACCTCGCGTTGTAGCGTGAACATGATCACGATGCCGTAGATGACGCCGGTGGAGGGCATCACCGAGACACCGAGATAGCGGCCATGGCCAGACTCGGTATCGACCATGGCGCCGATCGCGGCCTGGCCAGCGATGGCGCAGCCGATGATGCTGCCGATGGCGCCGAGTGCCAGGGCGCCGTACATGCCTGCCCAGCCGAGCGCGACAACCAACTGGTTCATTCGATGATCTCCGTCTTCTTGAAGGGTCGGAAGGGATAGCCCTCGCCGGACAATGCCCAATTATAGAATTCGATGTAGTTCAGCCGCAGGCCATGCACCACGCCGCTGACCAGCCCGAGCGCCAGATTCAGGCTATGCCCGATCAGCAGCAGGAGGATCTGCAGCAGCAGCCCTAGGCCAGGGACATCGGCATCGACCTGCACGGCCAGATCATTGAAGGTCAGCGCCAGCGAGGCCGAGGCGAGACCAAGCGCGAACAGCCGCAGATAAGACAGCGTGTCGCCGAAGATCTTGGTCACCTGCGACAGCGCCAGCAGCCCGTCGAGGACGCGCATCAGCACTGAGCCGAGGCCCGTGATCGGGCGCGCACTGCTGCCAAAGAACACCATCGCGAGGCCGATCGCAATCCCGCCGTAGCCGACCAGCTCGATGGTCGCGGCCTGTTCCGGTGGCGCCAAGGTCAGCCCAAGCCAGAGCCCGAAAC
Organism: Lamprobacter modestohalophilus; assembly: GCF_016583905.1. Lineage (GTDB taxonomy): Bacteria > Pseudomonadota > Gammaproteobacteria > Chromatiales > Chromatiaceae > Lamprobacter > Lamprobacter modestohalophilus. Next base: position 105,925 of record NZ_NRRY01000006.1, read on the forward strand.
CGCTCAGCGCGACCAGGCTCCAGCCGATTGGCGCCAGCGCTTGCAGTCGTGGCCAGAGGTTGCCGACCCGCACTAGGTTGGCCAGCACCAGATGCAGCACGCCGATGCCGACCGAGAGTCGCATCATGCTGTCGAAGTCCTGGATGTCGAGCAGGTGCAGTTGGGCGGGCAGGCTTTCGGGCGGCGGCGCCACCCCGAAGTAGCTGCCGACCAGCACGCCCCAGGCGAAGGAGGTCGCGGCGATGCTGCTCGCGAGCACGCGGAAGCGACGTCCCTTGTTCGAACTGCCGAGCTTGCGCCAGAACAGCAGCAGCCCGAGGCCGAGCAGGGCGGCGTAGCCGGCATCCGAGAGGATCATCGCGAAGAAGAGCGCGAACGAGAAAAACAGGATGCGGCTCGGGTCGAAGCTGTCGTAGGCCGGCATCTGGTAGAAGCCGACCAGATCCTCACCGGCGCCGAGCGGTTCCGGATTGGTCAGTAAGGTCGGCGGTGCGTCGCCCGGCGCTGGGTCTTCGATCAGCAGCGCCAGCCCCTGCTCGGCGGCGAGGGCCTCCACCGCCGGGACCTGCGGCACGCCGACCCAGCCTTGCACCGCGAACAGGCCATCGGCGTCGAGGGTCAGACTCTGGGCGTGGGTCAGTACGGCCTGATCCTCGGCGCGGGCAAAGTGCTTGCTGAGCAGGTAGATCCAGCGGGTCAGGGCGCGCCGATCGGCCTCCAGCGCCTCCAGCTCCAGCTCGGCGGCCTCGAGCTGCTGCTCGACCTGGCTCAGCGATAGGGCGCCGGTGTGGGTGCGCGGCACCGGCAGCGCGTCGGCTGGCGGCTCCTCCGGCGCGATCACGACCAAGAACGCCTCGCGGTTGTCTTGGTGCACCACCTGCCAGGGCAGCTCCAGGTCTTCGAGCTCTTTCAGTCGTCGCAACGGCACCGAGTAGAACCAGAGCTTTTCGCCCGCCAGCGCCTCGCCCGGCGGCAGGCTGAAGTCGCCCCAGGGCGCGAGATCCTTGGCGCGCTGGGCGAGGGCGTCGCGACGGTCGAGGGTGGCGCGGATCTGATCCTTATTGGCAAGCACCGACCGGATGGTCGTGGCCAAGTCGAAGTCGGCCTCGTTGTGCACCTGCCGCCGCTTTTCCGGCTCATCGACCAGATAGCGCAACGCCTGTCGCGCCTCGACGGCGTGCTCCGGTGGCAGCGTTTCCGGCTGCGATGAGGCGGGCGCGAGCGGCACCAGATGCAGGCAGCCGAGCGCCTGCAGCCGGTCCATCACGGCCTGCTTTTGATCTTGGCTGCCGACCAGCGACAGCCGCTTCAGTGGCTCAATGGCCATCTTAGCCTAGCCCCTCCGCGGCACGTTTCTTCTTGGCGATCTTCGAGCGCACCACGGCGGCGCGCTCGGCATCGGAGAGCGCGATGCGGATGCGCTTGATGTTGGCCCGAGTCTGCGGGATCAGTACCTTGTCGAACAGATTCACGCGCTGGGTCACGGTGCGCACGGCCTGGTCCAGCAGTGCCAGACGTTGCTCGGCGAGCAGCAGCTCGATGCGCAGCCACAGCGCCTCGCGCAGCTTGTCGACCAGTGGCTCGATCCAGTGCGGCTTTGATAGGTAGCCATAAGGTCGCACCGCGATCTTCAGCTCGGCCAGCGTCGGTAGCCAGGTGCCCATGCGGTTCTCGCGCCCAAGCTCGACCTGTTCGACTCGGACCAATCCGGCCAGGTCGACCTCATGGTTGGCGAGCATCGGCAGGGTCTCGGCAACGCGCTGCCGCACCGCCTCCAGCTTGGCCTCGAGCTCGCGCTGCTCGGCCTGCGCCCGCGCGCGCTCGCCCATTAGCTGCTTGCGCTTCATGTCCAGCGAGGGCAGGAACTGCTGATAGCTCTTCAGCTGCTGCGACTGCTGCGACAGCGAGGATTTGCTGAGCGAGACCTTGGCCATGAGGTTTAAGACGCTGCGCCGGCGGCCTCACGCGGAAAATACTTGTCGATCAGCTGCTGCTTCATCAATAGCTCTTCCGGATCGAAGCACTCGGCCATGGTCTGCCAGCAGAGATCCAGCGCTTTTTCTAGCGGCAGGCTGACATTGATGTCCATGAACCGCTCCCGAAATAGGTCGCCGAAGCGCAGCAGCTTCTCATCGAAGTCGCTCAGCTCGAAGGCCATCGCCTGCTTCTGTTGCGCATCCTTGGCGCCGGAGTAGAAGCGGATCATGGTGTTCATGACCTGGCCATGATCCTCGCGCGTGACCTTGCCGATCACATGCTGTTTCAGGCGCGACAGGCTGCCGAATGGATCGAGCACACCATCGTGCAGATAGAACTGACCCTCGGTGATGTAGCCGGTGTTATCCGGCACCGGATGGGTCACATCGCCGCCCGGCATGGTGGTCACGGTGAGGATGGTCAGCGAGCCGCCTTCGCGATAGTCAGCGGCCTTCTCGTAGCGGCGCGCCAGCTGCGAGTAGAGATCGCCCATGTAGCCGCGGTTCGAGGGTACCGCTTCCATGGCGATGCCGACCTCTTTCATGGCATCAGCGTAGGCGGTCATGTCGGTCAGCAGCACCAGCACGCGCTTGCCTTCCTCGAGCGCGAACTTCTCGGCCACCGCTAAGGCCATGTCCGGCACCAGAAGGCGCTCGACCACCGGGTCGGCGGAGAGGTTCACGAACATCACCGTGCGGGCGAAGATGCCGGCATCCTCGAACTGGCGACGGAAGAAATAGTAGTCGTCGAAGATCAGGCCGAGACCGCCGAAGACGATGATATCGGCATCGGCCTGCACGCCGATGCGCGCCAGCAGCTGGTTGTAGGGCTCGCCAGCAACCGAGAAGATCGGGATCTTCTGGCTCTCGACCAGGGCGTTGAAGACATCGATCATCGGCACGTCGGTGCGGATCATCTTCGACGCCAGCAGCCGCCGCGCCGGATTCACCGAGGGGCCGCCGGTCGGGATCTTGGGCTCGTCATCCAGCTCGGGGCCGGCATCGAGCAGGCCGCCATCGCCGCGAAAGACCCGGCCAAGGATGTTTGTCGAGTAGGCCGCGCGCATCGCATGGCCGAGAAATTGCACGGTCGAGGCGGTCGAGACGCCCTTGGTGCCGGAGAACACCTGCAGCGAGACCTGCTCGCGATCGATCTTGATCACCCGCGCTAGCGAGCGGAAGCCGTCAACGCCTTCGACCAGCGCCAGATCGTCATAGGCGATGGTCGGCGCCTCGGCGCTGGCGCGTGCGACGCGCACCTTGAGCAGATCGCCGACGATCTCGACGATGTCGGTGTAGCGGGTCAGTGTGTGGGCCATGCGGTTTCCTCTTGGCGCAGTTCGGTGTCCGACGACAGTCGGCGCCCTCGCTTGCGGATGCCTACGTTAGACCGCCTTGAGCTGGACTGCAATCTCAGTTCTGTGTCCGTCTCTGGTGATGCGTAACGATCAGCGGCTCCCTAGATCCCTCAACCTCCGGCTGCTCCGTATCGTTTCCGAATCGGCGGGCAAGGTCCTGTTTGCGCTGATAAGCTATCATGATGAAAGCTGAGCCGCTTCTATCGTATCGCCAGCAATTGACCGCATCCCTCTTCAAGGAGATCAGCGTCTGGCGTCTACCGCAGCCGCTCGTTGGAAGCTCGCATCCTTAACAAATACCGATTGGCGCTGGTCAGTGGCGATCAATGCGTCCTGCGATACGACAACGAGCGCGGAAAAGGCGATCACAAGCACATCGGTGATCAGGAATACGCGTTGACCTTTAGCTCAATGCCGCAGCTCCTGATCGATTTCGACCGCGATATCCAGTGCTGGAGCCAGACCCATGAGCACGCTGATGATTGAAGTCGCGAGCGAGGAAGAAGCGCTCGCTCAAGCGATCTCATCGCTAGAGCAGGATACACCGCAACCGCCTCGCTACTTGTTTACGACGCAAGAGGGTTTGCTCGATACGCTGACCAGTCATCGCTTTGCCATCCTGAAGGCGTTGGCGGGAGCTGGTCCGATTGACATGCACGAGCTGGCCCGAAAGGTCGGTCGTGACCTGAGCGCGGTCCAGGCCGACACTCAGCGCCTGAGCGCGATTGGGCTGATCGATAAGACCGAGGGCGGCATGCTGCACTTTCCCTATGATGCGATCGATATCCACCTCGGCTGGCGTGCAGCGGCCTGAGGATGTCAGCTGTTGTGCGGCGACCTGAGCGGGGCTCTGCTCTGCAGGCCTCGGCGTGCTGGCGTACTATGCGACCTCCTTGCACTGCTGGATAGGACGATGCCGAACGATCCGCTGAATGCCGACTCGACGTCTGCGTCGATACCAGATCCTGACCTTGCCGCTTTTGCGGAGACTGCAACGTTTAGCGAATCAACAGAGCCTGCCGATTCGGGTCAGCAAGCCGATCCGCTGCTGCTCGATAGCGAGCAGATCCAAGCGCTGGCGGAGCCATCGGTGGTGCGCGCCGGACTGCGGCATTGCAACGAACTGCGGGTCACAGCGCTCGATCGGTCGCCGAACGGCCTCTATGCTCGTGTTGAGGATGCTGAGACTGAGGAGCAGCTCGAGGTTGAGATTACCATCGACGCCGCTGATGCCGTGGAGGCTCATGCTGCTCCTGGCGCTGCGAGTGCTGCTGATGCTCCAGGCACTCCCGGTGTTGGGAGTGCTGCCGATGCTGCTGGTGTTGCCGGTACCGCGGATGAGGCCGATGAACTGGATGCTGAACGTGTTGCGGAAGGCGATGCCAATGCCACCAGGCGCACTATCGGCAGAGGCAACACCAGGCTGCTAGCCGGCTGCCAATGCGATGGCTGCGACGATGGCGTCTTTTGCGTCCACGCGATCGCCGCACTCTTCGCCTATGCCAAAGGTCAGGGCCAATCACCAAGCGACCCCGCGCTGCTCGCCGACGCCCAACGCTCGGCACTGGAGGAACGGCTGGCCAAGGCCCGCGCCGAGGTCCATGTCGAGCCGCTGTCAGACTCGGCCAAGGCGGCGGGCTATGGGCTGTGGCGGGCGCACTCGCTGCAATCGGCGACCCACTTCTCGAGCGATTACCGCGTCCATCTCCGCGCCTTCGATCGGCGCGCCAACTATTGCACCTGCCCAGATTTCGCCACCAACGAGCTGGGCACCTGCAAGCACGTCGAAGCAGTCCTGCATCGGCTGCGCAAGCGCCGCGACTTTAAGCGCATCGCCCAGCAGCCGCCACCGCGCAGCGCGGTGTTCTTAGATTGGGAGGGCGCGCAGGCGCCGACTATCCGCCTACATCGCGGCGCCGAGACCGCGACCGACCTGCTGCCGCTGCTACAAGAGCATTTCGACGCCGACGGCCGTTTCCGGCTGCGCCTGCCCGACGATTTTCTGCGCTTTGCCGACCAGGTCGCCGAGCGTGGCGATCTCGAGATCGGCGACGACGCCCTCGGCTACGCGCGCCGGCTGGCTGAGGATGCCGCGCGCGCGGTGCGAGCGGCCGAGATCGGCGAGCGGATTCGCGACAGCGGCGGTCGGCTGCCCGGGGTCCAGGCCAAGCTCTATCCCTATCAAACCGATGGCGTCGCCTTCCTCGCCGGTCGCGGACGCGCCCTGCTCGCCGACGACATGGGTCTGGGCAAGACCCTACAGGCGATCGCCGCCGCCTATTGGCTGCATCGCAACGATGGCGTCGAGCGCGTGCTGGTGGTCTGCCCGGCCTCGCTGAAGCTGCAATGGGCGCGCGAGATCCAGCGTTTCACCGACGTCGATGTGCAGGTCGTGCAAGGGCCGGTGGCGGCGCGCGGCGTGCAGTATCGCAAGGGACGCGGCTTCTACGTCGTCAACTACGAGCTGGTGATGCGCGATCTCAGCATCATCAATGCTGACCTGCGTCCGGACTTGCTGATCCTCGACGAGGCCCAGCGCATCAAGAACTGGCGCACCAAGATTGCCAGTGCGGTCAAGCAGATCGGCTCGCGCTACGCCTTCGTGCTCACCGGCACGCCGCTCGAGAATCGTCTTGAGGATCTCTACAGTCTGCTGCAGGTGATCGACCCGCGTGTGCTAGGTCCGCTGTGGCGCTACCTGGTCGATTTCCACATCACCGACGATCGCGGCAAGGTGCTCGGCTACCGCAATCTCTCCGAGCTGCGGCGGCGGCTGGCGCCGGTGATGTTGCGGCGCGATCGCAGCCTGGTGCGCGATCAATTGCCAGAGCGCATCCTGACCCGCGTCGATGTGCCGATGTCGGGGCTGCAGCAGGAGATCCACGACGACGCCATCAATGCCGCAGCGATCCTGGCGCAGATCATGAAGCGGCGCCCACTGACGCCGAGCGAGCAGAACCGGATGATGGCGGCGCTGCAACGGGCGCGGATGGCCTGCAACGCGGCGGCGCTGGTTGATCCGGAGCTGGCGCAGAAGCGGCACGGCAGCAGCGCGCCCAAGCTCGATGAGCTGGAGACGCTGCTTGATGAGGTGTGCCGCCTGGCTGGCCTCAAGGTCGTGGTCTTCTCGCAGTGGGCAGTGATGACCGAGCTGGTCGAGCAGCGTGTGCGCGCCATGCGGCTCGGCAGCGTGCGTCTGCATGGTGGCGTGCCGACCGCCAATCGCGGTGCCCTGATGGACCGCTTCCGCGACGATGACGCGATCCAGGTCTTCATCTCCACCGATGCCGGCGGTGTCGGCCTGAACCTGCAAAACGCTGCGGTGCTGATCAACCTGGATATCCCCTGGAACCCGGCGGTGCTCGAGCAGCGCATCGCGCGCGTGCATCGGCTTGGTCAGCGGCAGAAGGTGCAGGCGATCCTGCTGGTGGCGCCGGACTCCTATGAGGAACGGGTGCTGGGGCTGGTGCAGGGTAAGCGGGAGCTGTTCGACAACGTCGTGCACGCGGATGCGACCGAGGATGTGGTTAGCGTCTCCAAGCGGCTTGCTGAGGTGTTGGCGGATGATTTGACAGGGCCGTCGGGGCCGGCTGATCGACCGGTGGGACCGACAGCGGAGACCGATGAGGGCGCCGGGGCCAAGGGCGAGGGTGCATCGGGAACCGACGAGACCGCGCAAGAGGGTCTGCCAGGGGCAGGGCTTGGCGACGCGCTGGAGAGCGAGCGAGCTGGCGAGACGGACGCCGCGGGTGCCGAAGCTGAGGAGACCGAGCGTGGCGGGCAGGCTGGTATCGCAGATACCGCTGGTTTTGCGGACAGAACTGGCGCGGAAACCGGCGCGGAGTCCGATGCTGCAGGCGCTGCTGGCACGGAAACTGGCACGGAGTCCGATGCTGCAGGCGCTGCTGGCACGGAAACTGGCACGGAGTCTAATGCGATAGGCACGGCTGGCGCTGAAACCCAAACCGAGTCCGATGCTGAGCAGGAGCTGCTTGCGGCCGAGTCTGCGCGGCGATCTTCGTCCTCCACGACAAGGCTGCGCCCAGACCTCGATGACGCGGTGCGCGATTGCGTGATCGCGCTGCAGACCCAATTCGGCGCGCGGATTCAGCGCATGCTCGCCCAGCGTCGCCGCGATAGCGGTCTTGGCGTGGGCATGGGCGGCCTACTGGTGGTGCTGGATCGAGTCGAAGAGACCGACGACGAGATCGCCGCCGGGCTGTCCGAGCGGGTGCCGGTCGCGCTGATCGATCGCCGCACCCTCGCGAGTCTAGGCCGACTCGGCGAGGCCTCGCCGGTAGCTGAGGCAGAGCCGGTGTTTGGCGCCGAGGTTGAAGATGCTAACGCCGGTGGCGCCCAGGAGGCACCAGTCGAGCCACCACTGCTGCGTAAGGCGCGTGAGGCCATCGATGCCGCGCGCATGCTGATCCAGCAGCGCTGCCCAGGGCCGGCGTTGGACCTGATGCTCTCCGGTCTGCTCGCCGCTGCCGCCCACCGCGTCGGCCGCGCTGATCCGCCGAGTCCATCGCAGGCCGGCATCTGGCTCTATGGCGAGGTGCTGCCAGCAGGTCTGCTGGAGCAGTCAGACATCGCGCTGCTGATGCGCGCCATCGCGCTGGGCCAAGGCGCCGATGCGGTGCCGGAGGGGCTACTGACGGCGCTCGCCGATGATGCGGCGGCCTTTATCGAGGGCGCTGCCAGCACTTGAATCCACGGTTTCCAGCAGGACGGATTGACTTGGCGGAACAACAATTTGTGAAGGATGGATCAACACATTGGCACCTCTCAGGCCGCAGCCTGACAATGCAGGTCGACTCGCACCTCGTCATAGGGCAAGAGCAATTTGCCGTCATCGGTCTTGTCGATCAATCCGCAGAGAACCATGCGCTGGGTATCGGTATGGACTCCCTTGACATCACGCCCGACACGCCGAGCCAGTTCGCGGACCCCGAGGGGGCCTGAGCCTAACAGCGCCTTGACGATGGCCCAACGGTTGGGGGTCAGCATGGAGAGTAGGCTTTCTTCGCTGTTGAACGAGTAAGCGCAGCCTTGGGGTTCGCCGCGGAAGGCTGCATCCAGCCGCGCTTTGACGGATTCCAGGTCTGAGACATTGATGATTAACGTCGCCATGGTTGACTCCTCACAAGCAGCTGACATCGGTCCAAAAGTCCTGAGTCAACTGTTTGAGGTTAGTAAATGAATAAGGAATCTCGTGGCTGCCAACATGCTTGTGATCCCCTTTGCTGGCTTCGTTGTCATAGCGCAGCACACAGACGCCATCGACAATCAAGACTAATCGGTACTTGAACCGATGTGCACTCCCTCGGAGCGGCGCCGGAAGTTCCCAGACGATAAGCTCAACAAAGCGATCTGTTGCAAGCTCGAAGCGGTCTTTGAGGATCAAGGTTGCCGGCATGTTGTCAGTGTAACAACATCAGCAGTGTGCGGCTAGTTGCCCGGCGCTCACGTAGGAGTTCATTCACTGCTTGCGTGAAACATTCCAGTCACGTGACGCATGTCAAAACGACCTGGATGTGTTGTCTTTTTGGTTGAGTTTCTCGTCATCCAACCTCGAACGCTCTGTCGTGATCCAGTCATGAAATGCCCGCAGTGCGGCACTACGTCCATCTACTCGGCTGCGTTCGAGAAATCAGGGGATCGTATCGGCGGCCTGAATCGGCACCAGGCGCTCAGCCGTGGTGAGGCTGCGAATGATGGGGTCGAGGCGCTTTAGGCTCGCGGGTAGATCCCGCAGCGCGGCCTCGGCGGCGGCGCGGTCGGAATAGGCGCCGAGCAGCACGGCATGCCAGCGGCTGGGTTGCCCGTCAGGCTCGATCTTGAGTGCCTGGCCGATCAGGCCTTCGTCTTGGGCGAAGCGCGCGAGGTTGTCGGCATCGCGGAAGCTGATGAGCTGGATGCTGAAGCGGGCGCTCTGGGGGGCTGCGCTGGTGTGAGCGTCCGGTGTTGCAGTCGCTGTCGGCAGGTCGGTTTCGGCATCAGCGCTCTCACGTGCCCCTGGTCCAACCTGCGCCAAACTTGGCTGAGGCATCGCTTCGGATGCAGGCCGCGTCTCAGTATCCACAGCATCGCTGCCCTGAACGCTCGGCTGGGTTGAGGTTGCCGTCGAGGCCGGTGCCTGCGCCGGTTCAGAGGGCGATGAGACTGGCGCTGAAGCTGACGCTGTTAGGGTTGGTGCCGCCATCGCCGTCGGCGCCGCGGTCTTCGATGTCGATGTCGATGTCGGAGTCGGTGTCGAAGACGGCATCTGCGCAAGAACCGCGGTTGGCTCCATGCCAGTCCCTTCCCGAGCGACATCGATTCGCTCTATTGCGATAAAGGCCAACAGGATCATCGCCGCTGCCGCAATCCGCCGGATCGGCGCACGTGGTGCTGGCAGTTTCTGGAGCCCGAGCAGCGAGCTGTAGACCGGCCGCCCGCCCAAGCCCTCAGCGGTAAAAGTGGCGCTGAGACAGGTTAGGATGATCGGCAACGCCAGGGCTTGGGCGCCGGTGAGCTCGATGACCAGAATGATGCCGGTGAGTGGCGCGCGGACGGTCGCGGCAAACAGCGCGCCCATCGCGGCTACAGCAAAGACCTCCGGCTCCAGTGCCAGAGCAGGCGCCGTGATCGAGACCAGGGCCGCGAAGGCGGCACCGCAGATCGTGCCGAGCGCGAGCATCGGCGCGAAGATGCCACCAGGCAGCCCGAGACCGTAGCTGCCGACGGTGGTCAGCAGACGCACCGCCAACAATGCCAGCAGGAAGAAGAGCGCGGGCTGGCCATGCAGCAGATTCACGACCAGGGTCTCGCCGCCGCCGACCGTGGCGGGTGCAAACCAGATCAGCGCGCCCAGGATCAGCCCGGTCAGCGCGGCCGCGGCATAGGCCCCCGGCGTGCCCAGCGCTCGATAAGCGGCGACCGAGCCCAACAGCAACCGGTTGAACAGCACGCCGAGCGCGCCGATCAGCACGCCGAGCACCAGAAACATTGGCAGCGAGTCGAGCGGTGCCATGTCCAGGTTCGGCATCGGCATATCCGGTCCCTGTCCAAGTATCCAGCCGCTGACAATCACCGCCGCGCAGCAGGCCAGGATCACCGACTGGATGGTCGCGAAGCGATACTCGACATGCTCGCGCAGCTCCTCGGTGACGAAGACGATGGAGGCCAGCGGGGCGTTGAAGGCAGTCGCCAGTCCGGCGGCTGCACCGGCCGCGATGAGCGCCCGATTAGCCCCAGGACGTGGTCCCAGACGCTCGCTCGCGAGCTGCCCCAGCGCGGCGCCCATGTGGATGGTTGGCCCCTCTCGGCCGAGCACTAGGCCCGAGCCAACCGCCAAGATCCCGCCGAAGAACTTGATCGGCAGCACCCGTTGCCAGCGCAGTGTGCGCTCGCCCGCGAGGATGGCCTCGACCTCTTGCACGCCGCTGCCGGCGGTCTCCGGCGCAAATCGGCGCACCAGCCACTTCGCCGTGACCAGCACCAAGGCACCGAGCAGCATCAGGAGCAGCCAGCCGGGGATCGGTGCTGAGCTGAGCAACCCATGCAGCAAGTCTCTGCTGGATGCGGCTTGATCGAGAAGGAAGTGGAAGGCGCCGCCGACGAGTCCTGCGAAGACGCCGACGAAGAGGGCCGCGAGATAGAGTCGCCAGGGAAAAGACATGGCTAACGGCTAGCGCATGCGCTTTAGATGTTGTCGATCGTTTGTCCAGCAACGTCTTCCCGATCTGCGGATGACGGCTGGGTGATGATCGGGAAGGGGAGCATAGACAGCGACAGCGACTTAGGGTCGGGCCTGACCCGACCGGTTGAGCAGGGCGATGAGCAGGGCCAGCAGCAGGGCGATGACCCCAAACAGCCCGAGCGCCGCCATCCAGGGGTTGAGATGCCGCAGCACAGCGACCAGCGCGTCGAAGTGCAGATCCAGATAATAGACACCCAGCGCCCAGAAGCTGGCCCAGAGCACCGCGCCGGCGACATTCAACAACATGAAGCGCACCCAGTGCATCTCCAGTGCGCCAGAGAAGAGCCCCATGAGCTGGCGCGGACCATCGACGAAGCGGCCAAAGAGCAGCAGCCAACCGCCGTACTTGTTGAATTTCTGCTCGATGCCTTCGAGGTGCTGCGCGGGGATGGGCAGCCGATTCAGGACCACACGCCCGCCAAAGCGACCGATCAGGTAGCCGATGGCCTGACCGAGTGAGGTCGCGACGATGGTGACAAGCAGCAGCAGACCGATATTCAGCCGGCTATCTGGCACTGCGGCAACCACAGCGCCGGCCTCTAACAGCGTCTGGCCCGGGGCCGGGATGCCGAAGCCCTCAACGCCAACGGCGACGAACACCGCCCAGTAGCCGTAGCGCTCCAGATAGGGCTCGACGCGGAGGATGTCGTCCTCGATCGCCTTCGCCAGCCGGTGGGCATGCGCATCGATCTTGTGCGCACTGGATTTGATCAGGTCTTTCGGCTTCGACGCCTCGGTGCTGCTGACAGGCGACTGAGTGGCATCGGTTGGCTGAGCAAGCGCTCGGTTTGCGCCTGCACCCAGGTCGGGGCCGATCCAGAGCCCCAAGGTCAGCGTCAACAGCAGCGCAACGCGCACGAGATCGGCAATCCGCCAAGAGCTGGCCATCCGCCCGGGACCGAGAGTCCGCCCGGAACTGGCAATCCGTCCGGAAATGGCAAGCTGATCGGAACCGGCAGTCCGCCCGGGACCGGTGCGGCCCGTTGACGGATTGGGAGGCTGAAGGGGTAAGCTCATTGGGTGAACATAACCGAAAATGATAGCCGGTGCTGGAGGCCTTTCCAGGTTGCGCACATCCTGCCGGCTGGAGGCCGGTTATGCCCTCTATGCATCGGGGCCACAGCGATGCGCCGGGATTTCAGCGATTCACCGGGACTCCAGGTTTGAGCAAGCGCTCTAGCCAGCCCCGCGATCAGCCTCGGCGCGATGTTTGGCGTTGATGAAGGCGGCATGCGGCACGTAGATCAGCTCGGCGACCTTGCGCACTAGATGTTCCTCGAGGCTGCTCAGACGCTGATCCGCATAGGCGACGCGCCACAGCGATTCGATCAGGCTGATCTTTTCCTCTGCGGTGAAGTGCTCATTGATCAACCGCGTGAACTGGAAATAGTCAGTGGCATCGCGACGCTCCGCATCGGCGCAGGCAAGCAGGGCATCGGTCTCCTCGGGGGAAAGGCCAAAATCCTCGCGCACCAGGGTGGCGACCAGCTCGCGGCCAAGCGCGGCCGATTGCTCCGGCTCCATGTGGGTCATCTCCAGCATCAGTGCCGCACTGGCGCAACGCATGGCATGGTCGCGATCGAACGGATCATCCCCAGTCGAGCGCTGGATGACGTCATCAAAAAAGCGGCGGATCTGGTCAAGCATGGGTTTCGGAAAGCCTCTTCGTCAGAGATTGGGCAGTTCAGGGTGTTAACGCGAATCTCGCGCGTCATCTGCCAGGGTGGCTCCGCGCCATGATCGTTCGTCAGCAACGCCAAACTGATGATCAGGGCGAGGACCAGCGGTGCGGCGATCACCGCCGATCACCGATGCGGTCAGGCTGAGTCCAGACCCAGTTGAATCCGCGTGCCTTTGGTTGTCCAGCATGGCTTCTGTCTCCCTGGGCGATTGCAGGTCAGGCTGCAGGGGTGTTTATACTCATTCAGTCGGCGAGGGGCCAGCCCGCACCTGGTGCGCGTTGGCGTGTTTTGGCTGAGATTGGCAACGCATGCGATTGCTTGGCGCCGACGCTCCTTGGTGTACGGTGCGGCACTGGAGGGCAGCGCAATTGGAAAAGAGCGGAAATCGGACCTGTGAACTGGTCGAATGAGCGCGAGCGCGTTTATCGGTGGCTGCGGCATGCGCTGCTGGGTCCGGCTGCACAGCCAAAAGAGGTTGCGGGTGCGACGCACCTGAACGGTATCAAGCCGCTGGAACGGTTTCAAACCGGCATCCTGTTTCCCATTGCCAGTGACGAATTCGGTCTCGATGCCGGCGAAGACGATAGCGGCGAGCCAGGGTCCAGTCTTGGCGAGGCCGACAGCGACGGCGATAAGATCGCGTCCGCTTCCAGCGCTGGTCAGCCCCAGCGTCGAGTGGTGCCACCGGCATCGGTTGGGTTCTCGTTCTTCGTGCAAGGCGATCGTGCCGAGCTCCAACTCATTCCCAGTGCCGTGCGCTACGAGCGACGCGCAGACCGGCCGCGAGACCAGGCCGATCAGTGGCTGCGCATCCCGCTCGGAGAGGCGGACAGCGAAGCACGCGATGTTCGCGCACCGATCTCTGCGCTGGCTCGGGCCAGGGCGGAGCCCATCGCGGTCTTTGACGGTCGCGCGCGGTTGGATGTGCTCTGGCGCGCCCGGTCCGATGGATGGCTGATCACCGTATCGCTCAGTAATCTTCAAGCCATGCCGGCGGCTGCGAACGCCAACACTGGCGCCAGCAACACCAGCGCTGGCGCGACCATGAATGAGATCCTGAATCAGCAGAACGAGCGGGCACTGTTCGAGGTTGCGCTCGACTGCGTGATCGATCGCGGTCGCGTTGGTCCTTACCCGCGAGCCGACTTCCATCTGCTGGATGAGGAAGAACAAGAGCTGGAGCTGCGCTACCGCAAGCAGGTCATCTATGCCATTGGCCATGGTGCCGCGGTGGACTGGGAGCTGCGCGAGGATCGCGTCGTGCGTATCCACACCGAGTTTTTGCCCAAGGTCGAGGTTCCGCGCGTCGACCCCACCGCTGGCGTCGTTGAGGGTGCCGAGCTTGATGTCGAGCGCCTCGCGGCCATCGAAACCGATCGGGACCGCCTCTGTGATGCGCTGGAGCGATTCGTCGCTGGCTACCGCACCTGGAGCGATGCGCAGTCCAAGGTCGCTGATGGCCTGGAGGTGCGTTACCAAGCCCCAGCCGATCGGATTCGCGCCCGCATCGAAGCGGCTGCTGAACGGATGCTCGCAGGTGTCATCTTGCTTCGACAGGACCCGCTGCTGTTGCGCGCGTTCGCGCTCGCCAATCAGGCCATGGCCAGGCAGATGCGCCAGGCGGGCCGCCTGGAGCCGCGCTGGCGCCCCTTCCAGCTCGCCTTCCTGCTGCTGACGCTCGAGTCGGCGACCGATCCCGATGCCGAGCACCGTGATGTCCTCGATCTAATCTGGTTCCCGACCGGTGGCGGCAAGACCGAGGCCTATCTCGGACTCATGGCGCTGGTAATCTGGTGGCGGCGCCTGAAGTACAAGGCCAGCGGTGGCGGCACCACGGTGCTGATGCGCTATACCCTGCGCCTGCTGACCAAGGACCAGTTTCGGCGTGCGGCACGCCTGATCTGCGCCATGGAGCTGATGCGCCGCGAGCAGCCGGGCAGTCTTGGTGTCGAGCCGATCACGCTCGGCCTCTGGGTCGGGGGCGACTCGAGTCCGAACAGCTTCGCCGATGCCAAGGCCTGCATCGATGCGGCGCTGGCCGATGATTGCAGCCGTCCACCGAGCCTGCTGGTGTTGGAGTCCTGCCCCTGGTGTGGCACGCCATTCCGAGTGCCCGACAACCTGGATGCCAGCCGCCAGCACTTCGCCTTCCGCTGCACCGCCGCCGGCTGTGCCTTTGCCGCGACTGGCGATGGCAGGTTGCCCTGCAACCTGGTCGATGCCGCGCTCTACGAGGCGCCACCGACGCTGTTGTTGGCCACCATCGACAAGTTCGCCAGGCTGGCCTGGGAGGAGCGCAGCGCGGCCTTCTTTGGACGCAACGGTCAGCGGCCGCCGGAGCTGATCATCCAAGACGAGCTGCATCTGATCGCGGGCGCCCTCGGCTCGGTCGCCGGGCTCTATGAGGCGGGCTTGGAGACGGTGCTCTGTCGGCGCGGTGTCTATCCAAAATATATCGCATCCACCGCCACCATCCGCATGGCGCAGGAGCAGGTCAGGCGGCTCTACGGTCGTGAAGCAGCGGTGTTTCCACCGCCTGGTCTCGATGCCGATGACGCCTATTTCGCACGCACGATCGCGCCGACGCCCGAGGATCCGGGCCGGCTCTACGTCGGTTATCTAGCCCCAGCGCGCAACCGTCGGCGCTGCCTGGCACCGCTGGCGGCGGCCCTCTTGTCGGCACCGGAGGCGCTGTTCGGTGATCTCAGCGCAGACCGCGAGGCATTGTTGGATGCTTGGTGGACCTTGCTGGTCTATCACGGCAGTCTCAGCGGCATCGGCGTCAGTCGCCATGCGCTGCGCGAGATCGAGGAGCGCATCGAGCGGCTGCAGCGCGAATGGCAGGAACTGCAGGCCCAGCAGGAACTGCAGGAACTGCAGGAACAGCAGGAACAGCCGGAACTGCAAGGTCAACAGGAATGGCGAGCCGAGCAAGTACGGCGAGGACACCAAGCAAACCAAGGTCGACAAGCACAAAAGAGTGAGCAGGCACACGAGGGTCGGCAAGCAAAGCAGGAACAGCAAGCACGGCCGGAACAACAAGCGCATGACACGCCAGATCAGCAAAAGCGGGCGCAGCAGGCACCGTCTGGCGACTTCGAGCAGGCATCTGCTCACCGGCGTTATGCGGGTCCGCGCTGGCGGACGCAGCTCGCTGAGCGCCTCGCGCAGCTCACCAGCCAGATGTCGGCCGATGAGAACGCGCAAGGCTTCGAGCGCTTGGCAAAGACCCGCGAGGCACCCGATGCGCTCGACCTGGCCTTGGCCACCAATATGGTCTCGGTGGGCCTGGACGTGTCCCGGCTCGCGGTGATGATCATCAACGGTCAGCCGTTGACGACGGCTGAGTACATCCAGGCCAGCTCGCGCGTCGGCCGCGGCGTGGTGCCCGGGATCGTCGTTGCCAACTACTATCGCGATCAGGCCCGCAGCCTGTCTCACTATGAGGACTTCCGCGCCTATCATCAGGCCTTCTATCGCTTTGTCGAGCCCACCAGCGTCACGCCCTATACCTATCAGGCGCGCTTGCGGGCGCTGCATGCCGCCTTGGTCATCGCGGTGCGCCATGCGAGCGATGCGCTGACCGCGAATGAGCGAGCACAGGCCTTTGATCCGACCCAGCCGGAGACGGCGAAGGTGATCGAGGCCTTGATCCGGCGCACCCGCCAGGCTGATCCGGAGCGCGCTGACCAGACCGAGGCGCATCTACGCCGCTTGGTCGCGCACTGGAGCGACTGTGCCCGACGAGCCAGCGAGCAGCGCCAGCGCCTGGTCTATTCCGGCCCGGATCGGGACCGCCGCGATCTGCGTCTGCTCTCTGCGCATGGGGCCCGGGTAACTGGCGAATGGGTCACGCTGCAGAACATGCGCAATGTCGAGAAGACGGCGTTGATCAAGATCCTACCCACCAACCCCTCCCGGCATGGGTTGCTCGCGCAAGACGAATGAAACGCTTCATCCCAACGCGTTGGTCCCATCTACTCGCGTTCAGCGGCGTCGGTGCGCTGGTGCGCGCCGACAACGATCTGTTCGTGGTGATGGATATCCGACATTGGACCGATCAGGCTGGCGAGCTGGCCGGTGATCCCCTGTGTTATGTCGACCTGCTCCGTGGCGCGCTCGGTCTCGACGGCAAGCGATTGCTGCAACCGCCGCTCGCCCGGCTGGTCGACAACGGCGCTGGCGATGGCGCTGGCGATGGCGCTGTTGATGGGACCTGTGTGCCGGCGATCCGTTTTCCGCGCTGGACGCGCTGCCCAAGCTGCGGGCTGCTCCATTACCAGCCATGGGACAACGGCGAGCGTGGTCGGCGTTCACTCGAAGACCCCCGCTGCAGCTGTGAAAAGCGCTCGCGCCTGCGGCAAGTGGATTGGGTCGTCGCGCATCCTGAGGGTGGGCTCTGGGAGGTGCCCTGGCATCTGCTCGCGCACAAAGACACTGAGCATCGCGATGCCTGCCGCCCGATCCGCGAGCAGCCCTACCTGCGACTGCGTCGCGACGCCGCTGGCTATTGGCAGTTGCGTTGCGAGCGCTGCCAGTCTCAGCAACCCTTTAGTCGAAACCAACAGTTCAAGGATGCACGGCGCGCGCGCCTGCAGCCCTGGCAACAGGGCGAGGCCGCCCCGGCCGTGCCAAGCCAACGCCCAGCGGCGATCATCGAGGTCAATGACTCGCGGCTCTATTCCGCTCGGGTGCGCGGCGGCTTGGTGATTCCGCCGGAGTCCCAGGTGGCACGCGGCGGCGTGCTGGATCGGCTGTATCGCCAGCCAGCGGCGCGACGCGAGCTTGAGCGGTGTCGCACCGAGCTGGCACGCCGGGCGCTGCTGCGGCGCTTGTCCGATGAGTTGGGCTGCACGCGCGCTGACTTGGAGGACGCGCTGCAGAAGATCGAGGATGGCTGGCCACTCTACGGCGAGATGGCGACGCCTGGCCTTCTGTTGGAGAAGGAGTACCGCGCCCTGACAACGCCGATTCCGGATCAGCTCGAGAGCGAGGATTTCGTTACCGAGCATCGCAGTGCCGCTTGGCGAGCCCAGTTACTGGTGCAGAACGATGCGCCTGCCCAGGCCGATGCATTCCAGGCGAAGGCCGATACATCGCTCCCGCAGATTGATGCAGCGTCTGCCCAGGCCGATGCATCGCTCGCGCAGACCGATGCGCCGTTTGCCGAGTCTGATGCGTCGCTGGCACAGATCGATGCGCCGCTTGCGGCGGCCAATCCGTCGCGATTGCAGCCGGTACGCGACAGCATCCAACAGCTCGTCGCCGTCAGCCGCCTGCGCGAGATCCGGATCTTCACCGGCTTCCATCGTGTCGAGCAATGGTTCGAGGATGGCATTAAGCCCGATCATGACGACGCTGCCGAGCCCGAGACCTCGCGCTTGGTGCCGCCGGATCTCGATGGGCGCTGCGACTGGCTGCCGGCGATCGAGCTCTATGGCGAGGGCCTCTTCTTTACGCTCGACGAGGCGCTGCTGCGCCGTTGGGAGGCGCAAGATGGCTTGTGGCGCCGCGCCGAGCAGCTGCAAGCGCGGTTCGAGCGCACTGGTATTCGTCTCGCGGAAGACCCGCCGCTGCCGCTGACACCGCGTTTCATCCTGTTGCATACGCTGGCCCATCTGCTGATCCGCCATCTGGAGACCGCGGCGGGCTATCCGGCGGCCTCGATCCGGGAGCGCCTATATTGCAGCAGCGGCGCCGAGCCGATGGCCGGCGTGCTGGTCTATGTCGCGGTCGCCGACGTGGCCGGCTCGCTTGGTGGTCTGGCCGAGCTGGCCGAGCCCAGGCGTTTTCTCGAGCTGCTGGTGGCCGTCTTCGATCATGCGAACTGGTGCTCGCTCGATCCGGTCTGTGCCGAGCACCCGGGGCAGGGGCCGAGCCAGCTCAATCGTGCGGCCTGTCATGCCTGCGCGCTGGTGCCGGAACCGAGCTGCCAGTTCAGCAATGTGCTGCTGGATCGGGTCTTCATCGCTGGCGATCTCAGTGGCACGATCCGGCCGCTGTTGGACTTTGCGGTTGAGCGCTGATCGCGATGGCGGCGCGCAACTGGACCCTGCCCGACATCCAGAACCTGAGCAAGGAGCAGGAGCGCGCCCGCTTGCTGCCGCGTGAAGGCTGCCATCTGATCGTCGGTGGACCCGGCACCGGCAAATCGGTGCTCGCCCTGCTGCGCACCCGCCGTCATCATCGCGAACGAGGGGCGCAGGATTACGTCTTCCTGGTCTACAACCGGCTGTTGTTGGAGGCGAGCCGCGAGCTGGTCGGCGGCGCGGTCAACGCGCATCCCTGGATCAGCTGGTTTCGCGCCATGTTCAAGCGGGCCTTGGCGAAGCAGGCCTCGTCTCAGCAGGCCTCGTCTCAGCAGGCCAGGTCGAAGCCGGCCTTGTCGGGGTTCTATGCCCAGGTCGCTGGACAAGGCTATCGTCTTGATTGGACCGCGATCCATGACGCCATCGCCAGCGCGGTCGAGCTGCCAGCGCCCTTGACGCCTTTCGTGATCATCGATGAGGGGCAGGATATGCCGCGCGACTTCTATCAGGCGCTGGCACAGCTGGGGTTTGAGCATGTCTATGTGGTCGCCGACCAGAATCAGCAGATCACCGACGAGTGCAGCACGCTGAGCGAGATTGCGACGGCGCTGGATATCGATGCTCGAGACCGCATCGAGCTGACCGAAAACTATCGCAACTGCGATCGCATCGCCCGCCTGGCGCTGGCCTTTTGCGTCGAGGATCTGGCCAGCCCTTGCGTCAAGCTGCCAAGCGCACGCCCCTGTGCGCGGGCGCCGATCCTAGTGGACTATGGCGCCGGCTGTCGTTGGAGCGCCGAGCAGCTCATCATGCGGATGCTGAAGCTGGCCGATCGTGATCCGGCGAAGCTGATCGGCATCATCACGCCGAACAACCAACGCCGTGAGTATTGGTTTCAGGCATTACGACAGCCGCGGCATGATCTGCACCTCGACCACAGACCTCCTCGGGTTCTGACCTATGCCTCGGGGCTTGAGGATGGCGACCATCGCTTCTCCGAAGGCGGCCTGTTCGTCATCAACGCCCAGTCGGCGAAGGGGCTCGAGTTCGATATCGTCTTCCTCGCCGACATCCATGAGTATCCTTGCCAGCTTGAGAACAAGGCCTGGATGGATGACCTGAGGCGGCGCTTCTACGTGATGGTCTCCAGGGCGCGGGAACAGGTGATCCTGCTGCGCCAAGCCGGCCAGGAGTGCCCGATCGAGGCGATCCTACCGAATGATCCGGACATCCTCAGACGTTGGAGATGATAGTGGCCGACCCCGAGAAACCTTCCCTGGAATTGACCCAGCCAGCGAGTGCTGCGGCGCCGACTGCGGCAGGGAGCGCGACTGCAGCGCCGACTGCGACTGCGGCCGGAACCGCTCATGCGACTGCGGTGCCGGCTGCCGCTGCCGTATCGGCTGCCGCGCCGGGGCGAGCGCGATCGGAGCCTTGGTATCTGGTGACCAATCAGCTCAACCTGATGTACCTGCTGGCCATGGGCCTGGTGACCGGTCCCAAGGGCTTTGGCCGCAAGTATTACGCCGATACGCTCGCTTGGGCGCCGGGCTGGATTCCGTTGTTTGCCGACGGTATCCCACCGGCGGCCCTGGCGCAGGTCACCTCCGAAGCGGACCATCTGCAGCCGGTGATCGCCAGCTTTGACCTGGGCGCGCTGCGGGGTCCGATCCAGGCGCTCGACCCACAGGGCCGGTTGCGAGCCCTGCAATGGCCCGAGGAGGCGCAGGGCGACGAAACCCTGCTCTTTATCCCCGCGCCGCTGCCGATCGGCTGGCTGCAAGCGATCATCTTTGCGTCCAAGGAGCAGAAGGCGCTGATCCGCGAGCAAGCCGCCGATTATGCCAACGTCCCCCTCGGTGCTTACAAGCAGCGCGTCAACGCGCGACTGTTCGCCGCGGCGTCGAAGTCGGCATCGGCATCGGCATCGGCCTTGGCATCGGCTTTGGCATCGGCCTTGGCATTGAGATCCGCGTCGACATTCGAATCGGCATTGAACTCTCCATCGGCATTGAGATCCGCCTTGACATCCGAATCGGCATTGAGTTCTCCATCGGCATGGGCATCGGCATCGCTGTCAGCATTGATCTTGCCCGAGCCGATTGATGGGCTGTCGCTACCGTTGCCGGATCAAGACGCGTCGGTGCAGCAGGTCTCCGCGGTCGGCGCGGTGCAGGCGATGCTGGTCGGGCTTGGCAATCGCGGTGACGCCCTGGTGACTGCGGGGCAATCGCTGAGCGATCCTGAACTGCCCAAGCCTGAGCTGCCCAAACCTGGGCTGACCGACCCGGAGGAGACGGCAGCGCAGTCGTCCGTCGAAGACCCGCTGCTGCGTGCGCTGCTGACCTGGGCGCTGGGCGAGAACAGCGCGGCAAACGCCGATCTGCATGGCCGCATCCTGGCGCGGTTGCTCAGCGCGATCGTTGATGTTAAGACTCAGGCCGACGAGGCGCCAGCGGGCGAGGGCTGCCCGCCGGACATCCAGCAGGTCATCTTGGATCTGCTCGAGGCCGAACGGACCAGGCTCGCGGAGCCGAAATGGCAGGAGGCCCTGAAACGACTGATTGCCGATCTGAAGGGATGCCTTGGGCTGGGCGACGCGACCATCTCCGAGCTGTTCCAGCGCCATCAAAAGCCGTTCTCCCGCGGCCTGCTGCTCTTCTTCCTGCGTCAGCGCGGTCAGGAATTGCTCGAGCTTTCGGAGCGCTTCGATCAGCCCCTGTTGACCGATCAGGATCTGGTGGTGGCGGCAGCCCTGTTCGGTGCCCGTAGTGGTTGGCTGGAACTGCCAGGGTCGATCAAAGACCTGCCAGGCCTGAGCTCGGCGATTACCCATCGCATGGCCGCGCTGGCGCACCGGCAGCGCGGGACCGGTCTTGAATTAGGGTCTGCACCGGCACGCGTCGAGCCGCTGCGCGAACTGATGACGAGAAAGGGCGGGGGAGGTGGCTTGAGCAAGCGGCAGCAGGAAGGCGCCCTTGCGCTGGCCCGTGGCATGGGCTGGCAGGAGGTTCTGAAGACCAGAATTAGCCTCGGCAAAGGGGATTACCGGCTGCAGGTTGCTGGCAATGGCGTTCAGCTGCTGCTCGATGGTGAGGTCAAGGCGGTGACCGTGG
The DNA here is from genome assembly GCF_016583905.1 of Lamprobacter modestohalophilus. Taxonomy (GTDB): domain Bacteria; phylum Pseudomonadota; class Gammaproteobacteria; order Chromatiales; family Chromatiaceae; genus Lamprobacter; species Lamprobacter modestohalophilus. The sequence continues at coordinate 127,827 of NZ_NRRY01000006.1, forward strand.
ATGTCGATCAGGCGCGATTGCTTGAGCTGCTGGCGCGTACGGCGATTCCAAGCCGCATTGATGCTGAGGTGCGAAAGCGGTTGAGGGGATGAAGGTGATCTCAAAATGACAACTGGGCGCTGCAGAGATTCAATCATCGATTGGACTGAAAGGGCCCCCTTAGCTGCCCGATACTCATCAGTGGGCACGGGCCGTTCGATTGCCACTTGTCGGATGATTGCTCAGGCGCAACGATGAAACTCATCCCCTCAACACCGCGGGAGACCAAGAGCAGCGCCGAGCGCCGCCTGTTCGACCGGCTACGAACGGCATTCGAGCCGGATCAGCCCTTCGAGCCAGATCAGCCCTTCCAGCGGAATCAGCCCTCTGGTCGGGAGCAAGCGCCCTTCGAGCCTGGTCAGCACGCCCCATTGACTGCCTTTCATTCGCTGAATCTGACCCGCCACGCCTATAAGCGCTTCGGCGAGATCGATTTCGTCATCGTCGGGCCACAGGGAATCTTGGTGTTGGAGGTCAAAGGGGGCGGCATCGCTTGCCATGCTGGCATCTGGTCTTCAAGGGATCGCAGCGGCACCTTGACGCGGCTGAAAGAGAGTCCGTTTCGACAGGCTGAATGGGCCATGCATGGCCTGCGCAGCCGCTTGGAGTCGGCGTTGCCGCCGGGCATTGTCGGGCAATTCCTCTGGGGCTATGGTGTCGTCTTTCCCGATTGCGATTGGTCCATTGAGGGGGCTGAGTGGGACCAGCCGATGATCGCCGACGCCAGGGCGAGCCGGAACATGACGTCTTGGCTCTCTGCGCTCTACCGTTATTGGCAGGAGCGGGAAGGCCGTCGGCGAGCGCCAGCATCCGCCGATGCGCTGGCGCAGGTGATCGGCTTCTTGCGCCCAGAGGTTGATGTCGGCATCCCGTTGCATGGTGTCTTAGAGGAACTGGAAACGCGTGTCGCTGCGCTGACCAAGGAGCAGATGGCGCTGCTCGATATCGTCGACGCCAATGCCCGAGTCCTCTGCAGCGGCGGCGCGGGCACCGGCAAGACCTTTCTGGCGCTCGAGTTGGCGCGTCGCTGGGCGGCCTCTGGTCGGCAGCTGCTGCTGGCCTGCCAATCACCCTGGCTGAAGCACTGGCTGGAGACGCGCTTCGCGATTCCAGGGGTCAGCGTCAGCGTTGCGAACACTGTGCGATCCGCCGCACGGCGTGCCGGTGTCGATCGCTTTGATGCGTTGATCGTGGATGAAGGACAGGATCTGTTGAGCTTAGACAGGCTGCAGGCGCTCGATGGCATCCTCAGCGGCGGCTTGCAGGCTGGGCGCTGGTGCTTCTTCCACGATGTCAATCATCAAGCCGGCTATTTCGGCCAGCCTGACCCCGCTGCATTGGCGCTGTTGGAATCCTGCGCTGCGGCGAAGATGCCACTGACGCGCAACTGCCGGAACACGCGCCAGATCATGGGGCATATTCAGTCCAGGTTAGGCTTGGCGATGGGCACGCGCGGCACCGGCGATGGTCCGGAGGTGGTCGGGCATCAGGTCAGGAGCAGCGAGGAGGCGGCTAGGCTGTTGGCCTCGGAGCTTGACCGGTTGATGGGTCGCGGAGGACTCTCGCCAAGCGAGATCACCATCCTCTCGCCGAAGCCCTTTGCCGACTCGACGGCGGCTCGCTTATCGGGAAAGCATACCGCTGAATTGATCGAGCTTGACGAATTCGCGCTGCGCCATTTTCCACCCGCAAAGGTCAGCTTTGCCGAGATCGTGAGCTTCAAGGGCCTGGAGAATGAGGCCGTGATCCTGATCGACCTGTGCCAGGCCGGTCAGGCACCGCGATCGATCGCGGATCAGTATGTCGGCATGAGCCGAGCTCGTTCATTGCTGATTGTGATTTCTGTTGTGGCTGACCGGCGGAACAAGGAATGATGATCGCATTGCAACCTTATCGTCTGAGCGAGCACCCTGCGGCGTGGTCGGCTTATCAGGGAAATTCCCTTGCCGTATGCAAGATGTTTAAGACGATAAGGGCGTCGCTGAGCAGATTGACGAAGACAATATAAGGCAGACGATGACCAACGCACCGCTCCCCCCCGAACTCGAAGCACTGATCCCCCGCATCGGCCACACCCATCTGCGCCGGCGTCTCGGCCTCGAGCAAGAGCATGACGCCTTTGCCTTCAACCGCCCCGGTGCGCATTTCTTCTATCCGGAGAACTGGTACTCGGTGCATGGCTTCATCCGCCACGCGCTCAGGCTCGTTGGGCTCTATCAGCGGGCGCAGGACAACACCCGCAAGATCCGTATTCAGCCGCATCGCTTGCTGATCCGTGGGCTGCCGGAGGCCTTCGTCGGCCTGCGCATCCTCCATCTGAGCGACCTGCATACCGATCTCGACCGGCGCATCACCACCTCCATCGCCGAGCGCCTACAAGGGCTCAGTTATGATCTCTGTGTCCTGACCGGCGATTATCGCGCCAAGACCTACGGCCCGATCGACGAGGCGCTTTCTGGCATGGCCAGCATCCGCACCCAGCTGCAAGGCCCGGTCTATGCGGTGCTGGGCAACCACGACAGCATCCGTCTGGTGCCTGGCCTAGAGGCGATGCAGATCCAGATCCTCTTGAATGAGACTGCGGTGATCGAGCGTGACGGACAACGGCTGTACCTCGCCGGTATCGACGATGCGCACTACTACCAGGTGCACAACATCGACAAGGTCGCCGCTGAGATCCCCGACGGTGCCGCCGCGCTGCTGCTCTCGCATACCCCGGAGATCTACCTGCATGCCGCCTATGCTGGCTTTGCCGCGATGCTCTGTGGCCATACCCATGGTGGCCAGATCTGTCTGCCTGGACAGATTGCGCTGTTTTGGGATGCGCGTTGCCCGCGGCGCCTCGCCGCTGGTGCCTGGGGGCATGGCGAGATGGTCGGCTATACCTCGATGGGTACCGGTTCATCGGTGGTTCCAGCGCGTCTCAACTGTTTGCCAGAGATCACCTTGCACGAGCTGGTTGCCTCGTCATAGCAAGGTGACCGGCCTAGCGATCTGGCCGGCCTACGCGCTAGCGGTCGTCTGAGCGCAGTCGCCTCGGGAGCAGATTGGTCAGCAGCAGATGGATGATCAAAAACGTGCCGACCACGAGCCCCAGATCAATCCAGTCCAAATCCAGCCAGAAGGTTGCGATCAGCGCCGGAAACAGCGCTTCTGGAATCTGATCGAGTCCGGGCGCGTCGGTGCTCGAGGCGAGCCCGAGTCGGCGTTTCAGGAAGCTCGCCATCAGATCGCCCATCATCGCTGCGCCGCCGACCGCCATCCCCAGCCAGACAGGCCAGCCAATGAGCAGCGCCAGCAGCGGGGTTGCGATCAGGGCCGCTGCGAGCCCACGCCAGGTCTTTGAAGGGCCGAGCAATGGCTGGCCGTTCGGCAGTTGCCAGCCGCTATCAACCGGTCGTGCATCTCGGCGCCCGAGCCAGTGCCCTAGCAGCCATGGCGCCGCGTTGGCGCCCGCGATGAGCGTGACCAATAGGAGATCAGTGATTATCCTTGAGGCTTCCATTGCTGTCAGGGTTTTTCTGTCAGCGGTAATAATATCGATTACATCAGCAAAGTAGCGTATAGAATACGCTGCTCCTTTAAAAATTCAGTTTGATAAAGTGCGATCCGTTTCAGCAGCCATCTGTGGCGTGGCCATTTTCTGCGCTATTAACAGGGATTCGATACCAAAGCGTTTCAGATAAAATTTAGAAATCTCGTTTGTTATTCAAGATTGAAACTCAAAATCTCTCTTGTTTTTTTCGTTGGTTGTTAATTTTTCTTTGACTAACGCCATGCATAACGTATGGCTAAGGCGACCCAAACCGCGCTGGCACCATAGGCACCATAGCCTATAATTTAACCCCCAAGTTCGATGCGCGGTTTGGGGTCGCCTTGAGCCTTTTGTTAGCCCCGTTGTATGTTTTGAAGCAGGAAATTCAGAGTTTCTGAACCTTTGGCGCTGAACAGCCAGAAGAAGCCAGACAAATTTAGCGCCACTGTTACCCAAAAAACAAACCTGAAAGATTCTTTCTTGGATTTGTGCCGCAACTTCTGTTGAGCTATTAGTGCGCCAGGCCAGCCGCCAGCTAAAGAAAGGAAATGCAACGTGCTTTCCTGTGTTCGCCATGCTCCTTTTTGCGCTGCCGATTTGTCTAATGCGTAGGCTCCAAAAGTTATTAGGCTTAGTGCAAGGTAAAACACCAGAATAATTGCTGGCAATTTACCTACAAGCACTGCAGCGCCAACTATTCCAAAAAATATTACAGCTATCGCAATGAAAGCTGCCCCTGTTTTCTTCTTGTCTTGTTCTCGAAGTTTATCCCCTGTTAAAGTTGCGTTTGCGGCACATGGACGTCCCTGCTGATCAGAGGAAATATTGTATGTGACTATGTGTCCTAATTCTGGACGGCGGCTTCGATTTTTGAATGCTTTGATATGTACAAATACTTGCTTTCCTCCTGAAATAGGTGAAATAAAGCCATATCCTCTTTCCTCATTCCACGACGTCAGCGTTCCTTTAGTGCGCATATGAGTTCTTCTTGGCTAACGCAACGTTCAGCCGAGCCGGTTAAGCGAGAGCGAAACCGGCTTCGGCTGGAGCACCGTTAGGCGATTTGATTTGTTCGTATCGTTGCCTGGTAATCAATTCGACCCAGGCCCCTTTAATTTAACTCTCCGTCTTTTGGAGCAAGTGTTTCGGGCCGGGGTTAAGCACAGGGCGTTTTGATTGCAATTCCCGCTCTCGGAGTGCGGCAATAATGCGCCGTAGATCATGTCCGTAAGCGGTGGCATGTTCTTCCCGATACTTTCGCATTTCCTCGACGATCGGGTCTTCAATCATTAGATGTACCTCCAAGTTCTTCTGGCGAGCAAAGTAAGGGGCAAACGTAGCCGAGTGATTCCACGACACGAGTGATTAATTTCTTGGTTTCGGTGTTGTTGATATGCTTGAAGTTCCAGGTGAGCAGATAATCTACTCCTTGGGTCGCAGCGATGGCAATGTGAAGGGCGTCATCTTCGCTGCCAGTGGGTATGGCATTTTCTGCAATGAGTTTTTCAGAAAGGAAGAGAGCGTTATCCGTAGCGGCAAGGCTTGGAATCTGTTCAATGAGCGCGAGTCGGCGTTTAGCAGCCGAAGGATCTCCGCGCCCGATTTCGTCTTCAACCAGAGCTGATACTCTCAAGTCAAAGCGCTGCCTATCACTTTCCCACCACTCAAGCGTCAGTGCTTGGCGGCCTGCGACGATGACATCGCGACTGGGACGGGAAACCAGATAGCTGATTACCGAGGACTCAATGTAGACAACAGGCTTCATTTGCTTTGGTTCGGTTGCGCATCTCTCGGAAGCTAACAGTTGATTAGGCAGAATGTAGGTCAGGTGTACTAGGCAGATTCTGTCTATCTCGGTTAGCATAGAATCCGCCTAGTTTGCCGTGAGGGTGCCTTGCCCCACTCTTAGATTAAACGCCACCCCCGTTTCGTCCGCAGAACCGAAGCTAGCAAGTGTCTACTCCGAGCGCAAAGAAAAAATCCGCTGTCGAGCGAACCTGGGATCAGTTTGTTGATCGAGCGCAGAATAACGGCGTCAATCAGCAGCGTTACGCTGGCATGTTCACCTGCTGAAGCTTACCGAAATGCGTTTCCTGACAAGCGCCTATCGAGCCACAGCCTGCAGGATGTCACTGGCTACCTGGACAACTTAGGTAGGTTAGACAGACTTTCGGACTGGCAGTTTGTCCAAATCTCGAGGCGATCGAGAACTTGCTCATCACCGCGGGAGCTGCGGTAGCGTCTGAGGTCGATTGGGCCTACTGGCGAGATTCCGCCCGGGCACTACAGCATCAGCATTCCACGCTAGCTCGCGAGACCAGCGCGGCGCACCCGCAACCAAACACGCATTCGACGCTGCCCACGACGACAACGCTTGCGCCAAAAGACAGACGCCAATCGGCCATGGACCAGGTCCGCGCTCAACATCCGTTACTACTGCAGCGACTGATCGCTGAGATCCGCCGGCGTCACTATTTTATGGGTTGCAGAAGGCGATCAAGGTCGCACGCTCAGCGTGCGGGTATCAACAAAAAGGTCAATTGCCACTGCTTGCGGCATTCCTTTGCGACGCATCTGTTGGAGTTTGGCTACGATATCCGCACCGTGCAGGAACTGCTCGGTCATGCGGATGTGTCGACCACGATGATTTACACCCATGTACTGAATCGTGGCGGGCAGGGCGTGAGGAGCCCCTTGGATCACCTTGGTTGAAGCTCAGCTGTGACCACCACAAGCGTACGTCGGGGGCGGTTTGTCAGCGGATGGCGACTAGCGAGGCTGCGGCGAGCACGACTGCGCCGCAGAATTGGCGCGCCCGACAGGATTCGAACCTGTGACCCCTGCCTTCGGAGGGCAGTACTCTATCCAGCTGAGCTACGGGCGCGTGATGGGGATTGGGTATCCCGCGAGAGGGTCTGTCAGCGGCTTTCAGACCGCTGAAGGGCACTTAGGATAGCGCGATCGGTTGCAGGCGTCCATGGCTACTCCGCCGATCTTTCGACCCCTGCCTTCGGAGGGTAGTGCACGATCGATCTGTGTTCTGAAGCGGAGGTTCACGCTCAAGTCGTTGCAGGCTTGGCCGGGTTGAGCGACTCGCGCTTGTGAGTGTGCGCTTGTCATCTCGAGTACCTCACTTCGGCCGCGCCAACAACGCCTTCAACGCCTCAAGATGCGCCTTGCCGTGCTCGCGGCGCTCGGCCTCGTCGACCGGCTCTTGGTCGACGAAGTAGAGATCGGCCTTTGGCAACTCTTCCAGAAACCGGCTCGGCTCGCAGAGCACCTGCTCGCCATAACGCCGACGGTGGCGCGCGAGGCTGAGGTTGAGCCGATTGCGGGCGCGGGTGATGCCGACATAGGCCAGCCGTCGCTCCTCTTCGATGTTGTCGTCCTCGATGCTGTTGCGGTGCGGTAGCAGCTCTTCTTCCATGCCGACCAGGAAGACCTCCGGGAACTCGAGTCCCTTGGCCGCGTGCAGGGTCATCAGCGAGACCCGGTCGCCGCCTTCCTCCTCGTCCTGGCGCTCGAGCACATCCAACAACGTCAGATGGGCGACCATCTCTGGCAGCGTGCCTTCCTGCAAGGCGCCCTTCTTGAGTGCCTCGAGCCAGCCGATCAGCTCGTTGACGTTCTCGATGCGTCGCTCGGCCACCTTCAGGCTCGAGCTGCTGTCCTTAAGCCAGCCGCTGTAGTCGCTCTGATCGACTAGGGCGCGGACGGCGCCGATCGGATCGGCGTTGGCGCGTTGCTGATAGTGCTCGAGCCAGGCCCTGAAGTCGGCCAGGCGCCGCCGCTGGCGTTCTGTCAGATGCTCGGCCAGCGCGAGATCGGTGCAGGCGCTGAACAGACTGGTCTGGCGCTGCGCGGCGACCGTTGCGAGCTTTTCCAGTGTGCCGGGGCCGATCTCGCGGCGCGGCACGTTGATGATGCGCAGAAAGGCGGCGTCATCGTCCGGGTTGGCGATCAGGCGCAGATAGGCCATCACATCCTTGACCTCGGTGCGGGCGAAGAAGGCCGTGCCGCCGGAGAGGAAGTAGGGGATGTTCAGCGTTCGCAGCGCCTTCTCGAACGGGCGCGCCTGATGGTTGCCACGGTAGAGGATGGCATAGTCCCCATAGGCGCGGCCCTTGGTCTGATGGCCGTGCAGGATCTCGGTGGCGACGCGCTCGGCCTCATGGGCCTCGTCGCGGCACTGCAGCAGGCGCGCGCGATCGCCCGGCTCGAGTGCGCTCCAGAGTTGTTTCTCGAACAGGTGCGGGTTGTTGGCGATCAGTCCGTTGGCGAGATTCAGGATGCGTCCAGAGGAGCGGTAGTTCTGATCCAACATGATCACCTTGAGCAGTGGGAAGTCGTCCTTCAGACGCGCCAGGTTCTCCGGTCGTGCGCCACGCCAGGCGTAGATGGATTGGTCGTCGTCGCCGACCACGGTGAAGGCGCCATCCGGACCGACCAAGAGCTTTACCAGTTCGTACTGGGCGTTGTTGGTGTCCTGATACTCGTCGACCAGCAGATGCCGGATGCGGCCTTGCCAGTACTCGCGCACCGCGGGTACCTCGCGCAGCAGACGCACCGGGCGCAGGATCAGGTCGTCGAAATCGACCGCGTTGTAGGCGGCGAGGCTGCGTTCGTAGCGGGCATAGAATCGCGCCAGGCCGGCCTCGAAGTCGTCTTCGGCCTTACTCTCAGCGCGCGCGGGGTCGATCATGCCGTTCTTCCAATGCGAGATCCGCGACAGCGCCGCCGCTGGACTGGCCGCTTCGTCCAAGCCCGCCTCGCGCAGATGCTCTTTCAGGATCTGCTCACCGTCTTGCGGGTCGACCAGCGAGAAGCCCGGGCGCAGATCGCTATGGGCGATCTCGCGCCGCAACAGCTCGAGGCCGAAGGTGTGGAAGGTCGAGACCCGCAGCCCATGACCGGCGCGGCCCTTGACCAGATGCCCGACGCGCGTCTTCATCTCGCGCGCGGCCTTGTTGGTGAAGGTCAGCGCGACGATGGCACGCGCCGCGACTCCACGCTCGCCGATCAGGTGGGCGATCTTTTGCGTGATGACGCGCGTCTTGCCGGAGCCGGCGCAGGCGATCACCAGCAGCGGGCCTTGGCAGTAGCGCACGGCATCGATCTGCCGTGGGTTCAGGCCTCTCATCAATAGACTCCCGTTTGGACAATCGAGAAATGAAGAAAATGAAGAAAGAGAGAGATGGGGAGCAAGCCCGTTGGGCGCGCAGGTCCGCCTCGGGCTAAACTAGGCGCCCAAATCCTGCATCGAGCCCGAGGCCCATGTCAGCGTCTGCATTTTTACCGTCCTCCGCCCGTCTTGGCCTTGCGGCCCTGCTCTTGTTGTGTGTGGTGCTCGCGCCCGCGACGTTGCGTGCGCAAGCCGACTCAGGTGGCGGGTTCCTCTCTGCCCCCGAGGTGCCGTCGATCCCCGGTCGCTACGCCGGCGATAGCGCGAGCGCCCCCGAGGTCACCATCACCGAGACCGAGGAAGGCACGGTCTACGAGTATCGGGTCAAGGGGCAAGTCTACATGGTCAAGATCCAGCCCACCGTTGGGCCTCCGTATTTTTTGCTCGACACGAATGGCGATGGGGTGCTCGATGTGGAGGAGCGTCAGGCGCCTGATCTCGCGGTGCCGCAGTGGCTGTTGTTCAGCTGGTAGACCTTGAGGATGCGACCTGGAAGGGTGACCTCCGATGACGCTGTCTGCTTGTACGACCGGATATGATGAGCGATGAAGGCTAGGTTTAGCGGCTTGTGTCGCTCCGCGATCAGTCGGAACGAGCCGAGCCCGTGGATCTAGCCGATCGAATCGATCTCATGATATGGATCTCATCGTATCGATCTCATCATATCGATCTCGCGGAGCACCTGATCGCATGAACCAGGATTCTTCGAGCGGGCCGAAGCCCGGCCTGCTGCGAGTCGCCGAGCATCTCGAATGGATCAACCATTCCATCGGGGCTCTGGTCGCCTGGCTAGCCCTAGCGATGGTGCTGATGACCTTCGTCGTGGTGGTGCTGCGCTACGTCTTCGACTCCGGCTCGATCGCGCTGCAAGAGTCGGTGACCTACATGTACGCGATCCTATTCATGCTTGGTGCCGCCTACACGCTGCAGCAGGATGGTCACGTCCGCGTCGATATCCTCTATCAGCGTTTCTCGCGTCGCGGCCGGGCCTGGGTCAATCTGCTCGGCACCCTCTTCCTGTTGGTTCCCGTCTCGGTGTTCCTGCTGCTCTCCTCCTGGGGCTATGTCGCCGACTCCTGGGCGGTCAAGGAAGGCTCGCGTGAGGCCGGTGGTCTCCCTGGGGTCTGGCTGCTCAAGACGCTGTTGTTGGTCATGCCGGCGTTGATGCTGGTGCAAGGGCTGATCTGGGTGCTGCGCAACGGCCTGTTTCTCGCCGGCGTCGACGCCGCCCTCGCTGATCCAGACGAGGACTCAGCTCGCGTCGCCGACAGCGCGGCCGCGTCGCCATTGAAGACCAACACCGATGGCTGAGCTGATGCCCCTGCTGCTGGTGTTGGCAGTCGGCGTTGTGCTGCTGCTGGGGTATCCGGTGGCCTTGTCCTTAGGGGGCACCGCCCTGGTGATCGCCTTGGTCGGTGAATGGTTTGGCTATTTCGATCACGCCTTCATCGAGGCCCTGCCGAATCGGGTCTATGGCGTGATGACCAATGGGACCCTGATCGCGGTGCCGCTGTTCGTGTTCATGGGCGTGATGCTGGAGCGCTCGCGGGTGGCCGAGAACCTGCTCGACACCATGGCGCTGCTGTTCGGGCCCATGCGCGGTGGGCTCGGTATCTCGGTGACCCTGGTCGGCATGCTGCTCGCCGCGAGCACCGGCATCGTTGGCGCCACTGTGGTTACGATGGGCCTGCTGACCTTGCCGACCATGCTCAGGCGGCATTACGACCCCAGCGTGGCTGCCGGCACTATCTGCGCCTCAGGCACGCTGGGGCAGATCATTCCGCCCTCGATCGTGTTGGTGCTGCTCGGCGACGTGCTCTCTTCGGCCTACCAGCAGGCGCAGCTCGATATGGGTATCTTCTCGCCAGACACGGTCTCGGTTGGCGACCTGTTCATTGGTGCACTGATCCCCGGGCTGATGCTCGTGGCCGGCTACATCATCTATATGATTGGCGTGGCGATCTTCCGCCCACAGGCGGTGCCAGCCATTCCGGTCGGCGAGCGGCCGCGGCACGATGCGCGTTTCTGGCTGCGGGTGTTGCAGGTGCTGCTGCCGCCACTGGTGCTGATCGTGGCGGTGCTGGGCTCGATCCTGTATGGCGTTGCCACGCCCACCGAGGCGGCATCGGTCGGTGCGGTTGGGGCCATGCTGCTCGCTGCCGTGCATCGGCAGCTCGGTCTCGACACACTGTTGGCGGTGGTGCGTCAAACCACGATCGTTACCAGCATGGTGTTCCTGATCTTCATCGGCGCGGCGATCTTCTCGCTGGTATTCCGCGGCTTTGGCGGCGACGAGTTGGTGACCGAGTTCTTGAGTGACTTGCCGGGCGGCACGGTGGGTGCGGTGGCGCTGGTGATGTTGGTGCTGTTCCTGCTCGGCTTCATCCTTGATTTCATCGAGATCACCTTCGTGGTGGTCCCCATCGTCGGGCCGGTGCTGCTGGCCATGGGGCTCGATCCGGTCTGGCTCGGCGTGATGATCGCGATCAACCTGCAGACATCGTTCCTGACGCCGCCGTTCGGTTTCGCGCTGTTCTATCTGCGGGGGGTCGCGCCGCCCGAGCTGAGCACTGGCGAGATCTACCGCGGGGTGGCGCCATTCATCCTGATTCAGCTGTTGATGCTGGCGACCCTGGCCCTGTTCCCGGGGCTTGCCACCTGGCTGCCGGGTCAGGTCTATCAGTAATGGCTGGGTTTGCGCCGGAGTTCAGGATGGGCCGTTTGGCGATCGGCAGTCTAGCGATGGACCGTTTGGGCGCCCGGGTTTGATCGGCGAGGTGTGGGCTGTTACGCCCGGAGCGGATCAGTGCTGTCAGCAGCAACCAGGGGCGGCATGGCAGCGCTGGTGTCGTCGATGAGCGCTTGAAAGAGGGCGGTCTGAGTGGTCTGGAACATCACGCCGATGCCGCTGTTGTCGCCGTGGATCACAATCGCGGGCAGCAACCAGCGCTTGCCGAGGGCGCGCAGCTCGAGTTCGATCTGGGTTCCGGGTGGCAGCGTGAGTGCCTTGACCGACAAGAACATGCCGCCCGACGAGACAGTGCGCGCCGTCGCGGTGAGGAATGGGCGCTTGTGGTAGCGGATGTAGACTGGCAGATCCAGCCGGTGTCGAGCGCAATAGCGTCTTTCCCCAACCATCTTTTTTCTCCTACTTTTGTTCTTACTGTCGCTGACTTTCTGATGATGATCCGGCATCTTAGACGTTTAACTTTACCATCAAGTTCAACTTCGATGACGGCTGCATGACCATGGCCCGAAGTTCCGAATTCCGAAGCCGTTGTTGCCGCGGATCGGTATCACGCGGATACTGCGGCAGCGCTTGACCAAGTGCGATTCGCGACGGGCTAAGGATCAGGGCGCGTCGCCTCCCCGTAAGAGGAAGCGATTGCTTCACGGCTACAGAGACCGCTTATGGATCGTCAACAAGCCGCCAAGTTCGTGCTCGATTGCTTGCGCACCATGCTGGCGCGCAAGGGCTCAGACCTGTTTATCTCGGCGGGTTTTCCGCCCGCCTGTAAGTTCGATGGCAAGCTGACGCCGCTGAGTCAGCAGGCCTTGAAACCGGAGCAGACGGCGCTCTTGACGCGCTCGATCATGAATGATCAACAGGTGCGTCAATTTGACGCGAGCAAGGAATGCAACTTCGCCATCAGCCCGCCGGGGATCGGCCGCTTTCGCGTCAATGCCTTCGTCCAGCAAGGCCATCCCGGCCTGGTCCTGCGCACCATCCCGACCGAGATCCCGACCGCCGAGCAACTCGGTCTGCCACCCATCCTGCCGGAGCTGGTGCTCTCCAAGCGTGGGCTGATCTTGGTGGTGGGCGGCACCGGGTCGGGTAAGTCGACCACGCTGGCCGCCATGCTCGGGCATCGCAACCGCGAGACCTATGGCCATATCATCACCATCGAAGACCCGGTCGAGTTCGTCCACGCGCATCAGCACTGCCTGATCACCCAGCGCGAGGTGGGCGTGGATACCGAGTCCTGGGATCACGCCTTGGTCAATACCCTGCGCCAGGCGCCGGATGTGATCCTGATCGGCGAGATCCGCGCGCGCGAGACCATGGAACACGCGATCAACTTCTCCGAGACCGGCCATCTCTGTCTCTCGACGCTGCACGCGAACAGTGCTAACCAGGCCCTGGACCGCATCATCAATCTGTTCCCCGAGGAGCGCCGTGCGCAGCTGCTGATGGATCTCTCGCTGAACCTGCGTGCGATCATCTCGCAGCGGCTGTTGCCGAAGGTCGGCGGCGGGCGCGTCGCCGCGATCGAGATCATGATCAACTCGCCGCTGATCCAAGATCTGATCTTCAAAGGCAAGGTGCACGAGATCAAGACCATCATGCAGCGTTCAAAGGAGCAGGGCATGCAGACCTTCGACATGGCCCTGTTCGATCTCTATGAGGCCGGCGTGATCACCTATGAAGATGCACTGCGCAGCGCCGATTCCATGAATGAGCTCCGGTTGCGTGTGAAGTTGGAGGGCAAGGATGCCGTCGCGGCTGAGTCGTTGGGCGATGAGGATGGATTCTCGATCTTGGGCGATAACGATCTGCCGGCCGAGCAGGAGCAAACCTAGCCGCGCCGTTCGCTGAAATAAGCGCCGCATCGCCCAGGTGGCGAGGCGCCATGTCCGTTAGCGTGAAATAGGCGCTTCATCGTCCGGGTGGCGAGGCGCCATGTCCATTAACCGAGCGAGGTCCGCATGGATTTCAAGCCCTATCTCGAGATGATGGTCGCAAAGAAGGCGTCCGACGTCTTCATCAGCGCGGGCTCGCCGGTGCAGATCAAGATCGACGGCAAGCTGCATCGCATCGGTGAGACCAATTACACGCCGGCGCTGTGCCGGGAGGCGGTCTACTCGCTGCTGAACGAGCCGCAGATCAGCGCGCTCGAGCGCGAGCGTGAGATCGATGTCGGCATCGGGCTCGAGGGGCGCGGACGCTTCCGCATCAACGCCTTCCATCAATGTGGATCGCTGGCGATGGTGATCCGCTATCTGCCGGCCGAGATCCCGAGCGTCGATGAGCTAGGGCTGCCAGAGGTGCTGAAGGGCATCGTCATGCAGCGGCGCGGCATTGTGCTCATGGTCGGCGCGACGGGCTCCGGCAAGTCGACCACGCTGGCGGCGATGATCGATCATCGCAACAGCAACAGCCGTGGCCACATCCTGACCATCGAAGATCCGGTCGAGTACGTGCATCCGCACAAGGGCTGTATCGTCAATCAACGCGAGTTGGGGATGGATACCTTGTCCTATGCGGCAGCGCTAGAGAGCTCGCTGCGTGAAGCCCCGGATGTGATTCTGATCGGCGAGATCCGCAATCGCGAGACCATGGAGGCCGCCATCGAGCTTTCCGGAACTGGTCATCTGGCCATCTCGACCTTGCATGCAAACAATGCCCATCAGGCCATGGAGCGCGTCATCAATCTGTTCCCGCAGGTGATGCACAAGACCTTGTTGATGGACCTGTCCCTCAACCTGCGCGCGATCATCGCCCAGCGCCTAGTGCGAACGGTCGACGACAAACGCACCGCGGCGGTCGAGATCTTGATCAACACGCCGCATATCTCGGACCTGATCCGCGAAGGCCAGATCGATGAGATCAGCGAGGCGATGGCCGGCAGCAGCGAGGGTGGCATGGTCACCTTCGACGATGCGCTGCTCGGGCTCTATCGCGAAGGGCGGATCAGCCTCGACGAGTGTCTGGCCCATGCCGATTCGGCAGCGAATCTGGAGGCGCGGATCAACTTTGGTTAACCACTCCGCCGCGTCTTGCCGGCTTTCATCGAACAACTGCTGTTGCTCGTGGACTGACTTTGACATCCATTCAAACTGAGGAGAGAGATCCATGGTCCGATTCAACACCCAGCCTGCTCGCCAGGCCATTGCATTCGGTGCACTGCTGGCGTTTGCCAGCAGCGCGGTGCTGGCCGAGAACCCGAAGGTGGCGATGGACGTGACCATCGGCGGCGAGCCGGCTGGCACTATCGAGGCCGAGCTCTTCGCCGATGTGGTGCCGAAGACCGCCGAGAACTTCCGCGTGCTCTGCAGCGGCGAGCAGGGTGAAGATATGCGCTACGCCGGCAGCCCGTATCATCGCATCATCCCAGGTTTCATGATCCAGGGCGGTGACTTCACCAACGGCAATGGCACCGGCGGCAAGTCGATCTACGGCGAAAAGTTCGCTGATGAGAACTTTGAGCTCAAGCACACCGAAGCCGGTCTGCTTTCAATGGCCAATGCCGGCCCGAATACCAACGGCTCGCAGTTCTTCATCACCGTCGCGCCCACGCCTTGGCTCGACGGTCGCCATGTCGTCTTCGGCAAGGTGACCTCGGGAATGGATGTGGTCGAGACCATGGAAGAGCAGGGCTCGCGCCAGGGTCGCACCAAGACCGACGTGATGATGAGCGACTGCCGGGTGCTCTGAGGTCTGAGGCGGGCAAAGGATTCGCTGTGGTCCTGAGCTTTGATCAGCGAATCCTTGCGTCGAAGAAAAACCACGCAGATCACCCTCGCCCGCATCCCGCATCCCGCATCCCGCATCCCGCATCCCGCATCCCGCATCCCGCATCCCGCATCCCGCTCCTCGCGACTGCGGCAGACGTGAGTTAAAAAAACCATAGCATTCAGGCGCCAAGGCGGCTACATTTCGTTCGCCTGGCATTGTCCATGGCGCTTTTGTGCTCTACAGGTTTTTAACTGACTCATTGAGGATCGCAAATTTGCCACTCTTTAAACGCTCGGTCGCCGAATTCATCGGTACCTTTTGGCTCGTCCTTGGTGGCTGCGGCAGCGCGGTGCTGGCTGCCGGATTCCCCGAGGTTGGCATTGGCCTGCTCGGGGTCTCGCTTGCGTTTGGTCTTACTGTGCTGACCATGGTCTATGCCATTGGTCATATCTCCGGCTGCCATTTGAATCCGGCTGTCTCGGTCGGGCTCGCCGTTGGTGGACGTTTCTCCTGGGGCGATTTGCCGCTGTATGTGGTTGCGCAGGTGCTGGGCGCTATCGTCGCCGCCTATCTGCTCTACTTCATCGCGAGTGGCCAAGAGGGCTTTACGCTGACCGCTAATGCGCTGGCGGTGAATGGCTATGGCGAGTTGTCACCGGGTGGGTACAGCATGATGGCCGGCTTCGTGACCGAGGTCGTGATGACCATGATGTTCTTGCTGATCATCCTGGGCGCGACCGATAAGCGGGCGTCGGGCG
The DNA here is from genome assembly GCF_016583905.1 of Lamprobacter modestohalophilus. Classification (GTDB taxonomy): domain Bacteria; phylum Pseudomonadota; class Gammaproteobacteria; order Chromatiales; family Chromatiaceae; genus Lamprobacter; species Lamprobacter modestohalophilus. Next base: position 143,798 of record NZ_NRRY01000006.1, read on the forward strand.
TTGCCGCCGGCATTGCCATCGGTCTGGCACTGACCCTGATCCACCTGATCAGCATCCCGGTCACCAATACCTCGGTCAACCCGGCCCGTAGCACGGGTCCCGCGATCGCGCTGATGACGGGTGGCTATGGTCAGGCCCTTGGCCAGTTGTGGATGTTCTGGGTCGCTCCGCTCATTGGTGCGGCGTTGGCCGGCCTGATCTATAACCTGTTTGCGAGCGCCGACGAGCCGTCGGAGATTGAGAAGCTGGGTGGCGAAGTCGCCTAACCGGCGCGCCAGTTTGACGCAGCGTTAACGCAGCGTTGACGCAGCGCCGGCCTCCCGGTCGGCGCTGTCTTTCTCAGTTAGAGAACCTCCCCCTGACGGTCGGTGATGTCCCGATGACATCGCGCCGCTCAGCGCGTCCCGACGACCTAAAGCGCGAGAAAAGACCAGCAAGGCTGGTATGCGCTTGTCCGGCAATCGCCCAAACTTCCGTTGTCGCTGCCCAGTCGCTTGGCTATGATGCGACCGCCGTTATGGCAATTCGGTTTGATCTGCCCGGGCTTCATCAGGCCCTTGTGTCGGAGGAATTTTTGAACCCCAACCTCTTGTCGATAGGTCGTTGGCTTGCGCCACTCGCTATGATTGGTGCCATTGCGGGCTGCTTCAGCTCGGCAACCGTGATTCCGATGGCGGATGGTCATTATCAGGTGATCGCCACCGGTTACAGCGAGACTGGGGCGCTCAATGAAGCGCTCGAGGAAGCGAATGCCCGTTGTGCCGCGCGTGGGTTAGAGGCCTATGTCCTGACGCGGGAGAGTCAGTATCAGGGCATCGACAAGGATGCGGCGCTGATCATCGACACGGTCTCAGCGATCGCCAGGGCGGCCGGCTCCAGCGGCTCCTATGTCTCGACGCGAGGTCCCGAGGACTATCGTGCGGTGCTGACCTTCAAGTGCGGTCCGCAGTAGACCGTGTATCGCGTGCATACTGCGCAGAGTCCGTAGAGACGCTTTAGTTGTCGGATTCTGCAGGAAAACCGTGCTTCGATTCTCGGCTTCAACGATCTTCCGCTCGCGATCGGTTGTCCCTGCACTGCGAGCCGGGGAGTTCTGATGCGCGCATGCCTACTGATCACCATCCTGCTGCTCACCGGCGCGGCAGCTGCCGATGTCAGCATCCCCGATCTGCGCGACATCGAGCGCGAGAACACGCGGCTCGAGGGCTGGATCGAGGAGGTTGATGCGGCGAAACGGCGCGGGAGACTCGGCGCACACAGCTGACCGAGCAGCTCGAGCGCGAAGAGCTAAGCCTGTCGAAAGCTGAGGTTTCGCCGCGGATGCTCGGCGAGGCGCGGCTTGAGCTCGACGCCGCCGAGTCGCGGCTGGCCGTGATCGAAGGCCGCATCGAACAGCGCTTGTTGTCAGCGGAGCGGCTGCGTAAGCAGCTTATCCGGCTCGATCGCGCGGTCGGCGCCCCGGATGGCGACATCGACGATGTGCGCAACGAGGTGGCGCGGGATCTGCTCGCCGAGCAGCTCGCGCTGACCAAGCGCGTGGTCGACAGCTTCAGGCAGATCGCGCAGGTCACGCGTGGCAATTCGGCACTGCTGCGCGAGCGCCTTCGCCTGTTACAGAGCCGCTTGCAGTTGAGCGCGCTGGAGGGCGGAACCCTGTTCAACCCGGACCCGCGCCTGGACATGCTGGAGTCGGTGATCGCCGATCATCTGCGCCGGGCGGCGCAGCTCGGCGCGCGCCTGCAGGAAGCAGAGCGCAGCGAGCCACTAGCGCCAGCGCAGCGCCGCGCACTGGCGGCACGGGCTGACGACGCGCTGATCCGCAGTGTCCTGCGTCAAAACGACTTGGAGCTGCTGTTGGCGGGCAACGCCCTGGACGATCTCGAGGCCTTGCGCCGCGATGAGTCGATGCCGCTGCATGTGCTGCGCGGCGCCAAGGAGCGGGTGGTCGGTCTCGCCGAGGGGCTGACGCGTATCCAATCCTTGATTGACGCTCAGCGTCGTGTGCTCCGATCGAAGCAGGTGGCGCTGGAGAAGCAACTCCTGGTGAACGAGCTGGAGCCGGCGCTGCTCGACGATCTCGGTATCGCGCTCGACTTCCAGCAAGCCGACATCGATGCCATGACGGCGCGCATCGCTGCTGAGCGGGATGTCTTCGACCGCATCATCGCCGAGCGTTACGTCGCATCCCTGGGCCATCATCGCGGGCTACCCGACAGCGCTGCGGCTTGGGGCCGAGTCGCCCACAATGCAGCTCAGCTGCCGGGGTCGCTTCGGCAGATGGTCGCGGCCGTGGTCGAACAGTTCAGGCAGGCGGTTTTCGGCGCCGGTGCAGCCCTGCAATGGTTGGCCGTGGCCGGTGCAGCGCTGCTGGTCCTGCTGTTGCTCTGGGGCGCGCGCGGGGTTCGGCTCTGGGTCGAGCGGCAGCCTGAGGATGGCAAGTTGGCGCTGTTCGGGCGCGCGCTGGCTCGGTCATTGCCCGCGGCCATCCCCGCCGCCTTGTGGCTGCTTGCCGAAACCTTGTTCGGCATCACCGGCGACTCCATCCGGGCTATCGCGCTCCTGCTGTTGCTGCCACCGCTGACCCTGTTCGTGCTGACGCTGGTGCGCGAGCTACTGTGCGCGCCGGACGCGATGACCGGGGTGCTGTCGGCATCGGCATCGGAGCCCCTGTTGCATTCAGCGCGCACCTACTCGATGGATGACGAGGTTGAAGACGGCAAGGAGGAGCCGGTGGCGGTGCCGGCAGCCAATCCGGAGGAGCGGCCGCCTGAGCACGCCGATGAGGTCGATGTTGAGGTCGACGCTGAGGTCGACGAGGCGCCGGGCGGCAGCCGCCCGCTAGCGCCGTTGCCGACATCGGCGACCGGACCAGTTCCGAGCAGCAGCGCCCCGCTCGAGGCGTCGCCGACACCGGCAGCCCCGCTGCAGCACCCGCTTCCGCGCCCGCAAGGTCTGAGTCGCGCTGCCATATTGGCGACCGAGCTATCCAGCGCCCCGGCACGCTTCTACCGGAAACTGCGCATCGGTCTGTTGTTGGCAACCGTTGTCGCCGGCCTGTTCATTCTGGTGCGGTCGCTGACTGTCGCCCCGATTCTGGCGGATCTCATCGATCGCGTTGCGATGCTCGGGGTGTTGGCGCTGGCGATTCCCGCCTTTGCGCTGCGGGGTCTTTTGGAGCGTCTCGCCCGAACCGCTGCCCGGGGGCGACGCCGCTGGGTCGCCGTGTCGGCATCGATCTCGCGGCTGCTGCCAGTATTCCTACTCGGTGTCGGGCTGCTTGGTCTAGTGGGCTTTATCAACCTCGCATGGGCCTTGCTGATCTATCTCGCCTGGCTGGTGGTCGTTGGCTTGCTGCTGCTGTTGGTGATCGGCTTGCTCTCCGATGTCCGGGATTACAGCGTTGAACGGTTGCTGGCGCCGGCCGTTCAGGAGACGACGGCCGTCATGCCATCGGACAGCGCGTTGGCTGCCTCGGGCTCGGGCGCCAATGCCCGAGTCGAGGACAACGCGGCTGCCGATGCCGGCGCTGGCGAAAGCGCGCCGCCGCCAGCCAATGAGCTGGCAGACTTCTGGCGTACCCATTTTGTCGAGCCGGGCTATCGGCTCGGCGTCTTGCTGTCGTTCATTGGTGCGGGCTGGCTTTTGTTCTACCTCTGGGGCTGGCACATGGAGACACCGGTGGTGCGCTGGGTGCTCGGGGTGATCAATACCCGGCTCTTCGAACTCGGCGAGTCGGCCTTCACGATCGCCGATATCTTGCTCGCGTTCGCCCTTGTTGGCAGCGTCTTCTACATCGGTGGCTGGAGTCAGCAGGTCAGCTACAACATCGCCTATCGCAGCGTCCGCGATGCCGGCCTGCGCCAGGCGCTGGCGACCTTTACCCAGTACGTCGTCATCGTCGCTGGTGTGCTGCTGGCGATGAAGATCATCGGCTTTGATCTGACCACGCTCACGGTCTTCGCGGCCAGTCTCGGCGTCGGTATCGGCTTTGGCCTGCAAAACATCATCAACAACTTTGTCTCGGGCATCCTGCTGCTGGCCGAGCGGCCGCTGCGTGTGGGCGATTTCGTCAGCATCGGCAGCAACCTGGGCAATGTCACGCGGATCGGCATCCGCTCGCTGACCATGCGCACCTTGGATAAACAGGAGGTCATCATCCCGAATGGATCGGTCATCAGCGGCGAATTCACCAACTGGACGCGTAGCGATGATCTGCTGCGGAACGTGCACTACATCGGCATCCATTATGACGATGATCCGGAGCTGGCCATCCGCCTCATCGAGGCTGTCCTCAGCGAGCATCCGCATGTGCTCAAGGACCCGGCGCCGGGTGTCTTCTTGTGGGAATACGCCGACTCAGCGGTGAGCATCCGCGTGCAGTACTGTTTTCGCATGAATGAGGGACCGGGCGGCTTGGTGATCCGCTCCGATGTGCTGCTCGCGATCGGGCGCCGCTTCCGTGAGCAGGGTGTCCGCATCCCCTATCCGCAGCGCGATGTCAGGATGCAGTTGGATGAAGTGAGTCAGCGGGCTATGGTTGGGGCTTTTGGTGGGTGATGTGGTGAGTAGTGAGTGGTGAGTGGTGAGTGGTGAGTAGTGAGTGGTGAGTGGTGAGTGGTGAG